>CAJTRO010000005.1:3671-129428 GCA_910579015.1 uncultured Dorea sp.
TGGCAGAATATCCCAGTATCGTCCCCAGCGTGATCGTCACACCCACGATCAGGGACGTCCTCGCCTCCACCAGCAGGACCTTCGTCACGATCGTATATGTAGACGCACCCATGGACCTTGCCGCCTCGATCACTCCTGCATCCACCTCCCGCAGGGATGACTCCACCATACGGGCTATATAAGGCACTGCCGCCGCCACAAGGGGCACGATCGTCGCCGTAGAGCCATAGCTCTTCCCCACGATCAGCCTGGTAAATGGGATCAGCACGATCAGCAGGATCAGAAACGGCACGCTCCTGACAATATTCGCGATCACATCCAATATCTTATACAGTAACGGATTCGGCTTGATCCCTTCCTTATCGGATATGGTCAGCAGAATCCCCATGGGAAGTCCGAACAGATAACCGAACACGGTAGACACCAGCGTCATATAGAGCGTCTCTCCAATCCCCTTTATCAACATCTGTATTACTTCACTGCTAAACATCTCCTGTCACCTCCTCAATCTCTAATCCTCTCTCCCGGATATAGTCCTCAATCTCTTTTTGCAGCTTTTGGTCGTCCGGAAGCCCTAAGATCATCTCTCCCTTTGCGATACCGCCCACATTCTTGGTATCTGCCCTCAGGATATTGACCGGTCTGCCGGTCTTTAAGACCATATTGGCGATCACCGGCTCAAAGGATGAATTCTCTGAGAATACGATCCGGATCTTCTTCGCCTCCATCAGCCGGTCCTGAGGCCTGGCAGGACGGGCCGCTCCTTCTCCGTCCACATCCTTTAGAATCAGTTCTCTCGCCTCCCTGGTCTTTGGATGGCTGAATATCTCGTCCACCAGGCCGTGCTCCTTGATCTCTCCTGACGCCATGATCGCCACATGGCTGCATATCTTACGGATAACCGACATCTGGTGCGTAATGATCACGATGGTGATCCCAAACCGCATATTGATGTCCTTAAGAAGCTCCAGGATAGACGCTGTTGTCTGCGGATCCAATGCGCTGGTCGCCTCGTCACAGAGCAGGATCCTCGGATCCGATGCCAGCGCCCTCGCAATCGCCACCCTCTGCTTCTGCCCTCCGGAAAGTTGTGCAGGATATGCAAGTTCCTTCTCTTCTAAGCCCACAATCCCAAGCAGTTCCTTGGCTCTCTTGCGTGCTTCCTTCTTCTTCACTCCCTGGATCAGAAGCGGAAAGCTTACGTTATCTACCACATTCTTCTGCATCAGCAGATTAAAATGCTGGAAGATCATCGCGATATCCTTCCTCTGCTTTAAAAGCTCCTTCTCTGTCATCCCCCCAAGATCACTGCCGTCAATCAGCACTTCCCCATTCGTCGGCTTCTCCAGATAATTCAGACATCGTACCAGCGTGCTCTTTCCCGCACCGGACATTCCTATGATCCCATAGATGTCTCCCCGCTCGATTTCCAGGTTAATGTCCTTCAAGGCATTCACCTTCGCATCCTTTGAAGTAAATGTCTTCGAAAGATGCCTTACTTCAATCTGTGCCATAGTCCCTCTCCTCTCTGTTCTTTCAGGCCGCCGCCAGATCTCACTCCCGGCATATCCGACCGTCTCTCATACTGGTGGAAATAAAAAAGGAACAAATACACGCCGTACCTGTTCCCTACATTCTACCAAAAAACATATAGTATGCTAAAAAATCAGATAATCAGACGTATACACTAATAAGCCATGTTCATCATGCACATCATGCACATGTCAACACAGCTGTTCATCATCATATTCTGATTCATATTCTGATGAAATGTCGTCTTCATACCTGTCTCTCCTTCTCTGTTATTTGTCTTTTGTCCTTAGTATCTTAGAACAAACTTCTGAGATTGTCAAGTATTTCAGCCATTTAAAGACAAATATTTATAACAGACCGGTCTATCCGTCTTACTCCTCATTTACAAGCAGTATCTTCCCTTTCACATCCGCCGGATTCCTGTACAGATCGAACGCCTCCTGCGCCTGGCTCATCGGGAACTTCCGGAACACAAACGCCGGATCGAACTTCAACTGCCCCGTCGCAAAATAATGCGCGGTCAACTCCCATTCCTTCCCCGGGAACGGCGCGCTGTAGGACATCCAGGAACCGGTGAGCTTAAATTCCTTTCGGTTCATATTCTCCCACATCGCCGGCGTAAAGGAAAGCTCCACATGAGGCGTTCCGATAAAGCAGACGTGCGCCTTATTCGCCGCCAGTTCAAATCCCATCCGCATGGTCACAGACTGGCCGGCTGTCTCGAACACGTATGCATAGCCCTTACCGCCCGTAACAGCCATCGCCTTCTCCATGAATCCATCCTCAAGCGTATTCACCACTTCATCCGCGCCGAGACGCTTTGCCATCTCCAGGCGTTCTTCGCTGATATCGAATACCACGACCTTCTTACTCCCGAAGATCTTCGCCCACTGCATCGTGAACATCCCGATAGTCCCGCCGCCAAGCACGGCAACAGATTCCCCGCCCTTGTAATCATTGCACAGTACACCGTGAAGCGCGACCGTAGAAGGCTCGAACATCGCCCCCTGCTCATAGGAAATGCTCTTGTCAAACACCACCGCATTTGCCGCCGGGATCACAACATATTCGGCATTACTGCCCTGCTGTCTGGAGCCGATAAAGCTGTAGTGCTTACACAGAGAATAATTTCCCTTCTGGCAGTCCTCACACTTCATGCATGGGATCAGCGGAGCTCCGGACACGCGGTCTCCGACGCGGATATGTTCCACGCCCTCTCCCGCTTCCACTACGTCTCCTGAGAATTCATGTCCCAGTACGATGGGGTAGAAATGCACTCCGTTATTAAGAACTCTTGGCACATCCGAACCGCAGATACCGGACGCCTTTACCTTCACCTTGACAGTACCCGGCCCTGCCTTTGGTTCTTCTATTTCCTGGTACTTAACGACCTCATTTTCCACAACAACTGCTGCTTTCACTGCTCCATTACCTCCTGTTTTCATGCTTCTTCATAGTCTCTTTCAGATTCTTGTAAAGCTCCAGATAGATCTCATAATTCCTGTCATAGACCTCCTTCACTTCCGGGTTGGGCTGATGCTTCCGCTTCACCGTTACCGTCAGCTCCACCGCTTCTTTAAAATCACGGTACAGCCCGACTCCCACGCCTGCCAGTATCACCGCCCCCAGAGTCGTCGCCGTGTCCGAATCGGGCACCTCGATCGGCTTGCCTGTGATATCGGACTTGATCTGCGTCCACAACAGAGAATTCGCGCTTCCGCCCATGCCCCTTAATACCTCCACAGACGCCCCTGCTTCCTTCGCGGTCTCAAGATTGTGTCTGACCGAATACGCCACGCCTTCCATGGCGGCGCGCACCATATGTCCCTTGGTCTTACTGAAATCCAGTCCATAGAACACTCCCTTGGCATAAGGATCCCAGATCGGCGTCCGCTCCCCCGACATATACGGAAGAAATACAACGCCGTCCGAACCCGGCGCAACCTTTCCGGCAATCTCATTGAACTGTACCAGAGAGCTCTTCCCAAGCTCATCCGCCATCATGCGCTCGTAATCTCCAAATTCACGCTCCATCCAGCGCATCACACCGCCGCCGCCGGTCGTTCCGCCCTGTAAGATCCAATACCCGGGAACCACATAATGGCTTAAGATCAGCCTTGGATCAGCCTTATAGGTATCCGTACAGATACTGATCCCGCCCGCCTGGCCTCCCTGCTCCTGTGTCTCGCCATTGTTAAGGACGCCCGCCCCCAGCGTACCGCAGGCCGCATCCAGCCCGCCCGCCACGACCGGGATCCCTTCCACCAGTCCGCTCTCTTTTGCCGCCGTCTTCGTCACCGTCCCCACAACCGCGTGGCACGGACTGATCTCAGGGAGAAATCCCTCCGGGATCCCCATTGCTTTTCGCATATCTTCATTCCATGTCCCGCGTTCCATATCAAAGCAATGCCATCCATAGCTCTGGCAGATATCCTGTGAGATCTTCCCTGTCAGCCTGTAGACGATAAATGCATTTGATTGCAGGATCTTATCCGTCTCCTGATATACCTTTGGCAGGTTCTCCTGATACCACAATACCTTGCCCGTCGTATACTGCGCGGTCAGAGGATTTCCGCTTACCCTGAATATCTCATCCTCCCCGATCTTGCGGTTCAACCGGCCGCAGATATCAGATGAACGATTGTCCATCCAGATCGGCGTTCTTGCCAGGACATTTCCACACTTATCGACCGCAATCGCCGACCAGCTCTGCCCGTCTACTCCGATCCCGGCAATATCGGACGGATCCACCGCTCCCTTCGTGATACACTCCTTCGTCGCCTTGCAGACGGCTCTCCACCACTCGTCCGGATCCTGCTCTGCGTAACCCGGCTTCGGATAATACACCTTGTAATCCCCGTTCGCCGCCGCCACTACTTCACCGTTCTTCCTGAATATGGCAACCTTACAGGCGCTGGTCCCTATATCAATCCCAAGTAGTAATTCCTTCATCTCGTTCTCCTATATACTCTCACATACAGCACGATATCCTGACACTCCAAGTATCTTTAGCCATATGTCTTATGCCTTTTGTCATTGTCTTACGTCTTATGCTTAATGCCGTATGTCTAACACTTCATACATCATACGCCGCATCAGATCTTGCCGTCACACCCGTACTACTCTCATCTAGCCCATGACAACTTCTGTAACGGCAGAGATTCAACCCCCAGATCTTGCCGTCACACCCGCACACCTTCATCCGGTCCATGACGAGCTTGGTAACAGCAGAGATTCCAACACATCAGATCTTGCCGTCACACCCGCACACCTTCATCCGTTCCATGACAAGCTTGGTAACGGCAGGGATTCCAACCTTGCCGAACGCCTTGGGATCAAAGGTCTCCGGCTTCTCTTTCAGCAGAGCCTTTACCGCATCTGTGTATGCCGCACGAAGCTCCGTCGCGAAATTCACCTTGCAGATTCCCCGTTTCACACAATCCGATACATCCTCCTCAGACAGCCCCGACGCGCCATGAAGGACTAACGGGATGTCGACCACCTTGCGGATCTCAGACAATCTCTCTTTATCCAGTACCGGCGTCCCTACATAGAACCCGTGCGCCGTCCCGATCGCTACGGCAAGAGAGGATACTCCCGTGCGCTCCACGAATTCCGCCGCCTGTGCGGGATCTGTGTTTGTGTCTGCTTCTGCCTCCAGATCGTCCTCTTTTCCTCCGACCTTTCCAAGCTCCGCTTCCACCGGTATGTCGTTCGGCTCCGCCACCGCGACAACCCGGCGTGTCACGTCAATATTATCTTCAAAGCTCAATCCGGAACCGTCTATCATGATGGACGTATAGCCCTCCTTGACCGCCCGTACCGCCAGCTCAAAGCTGCTTCCATGATCCAGATGAAGCGCCACCGGAACCGAAGCCCGCGCCGCCTCCGCCCGGACGATCCCCACATACGTCTCAAGCGTGCCGTACTTGATGGTAGACGGCGTTGTCTGGAGCATCACAGGCGCCCTCAGCTCCTCCGCTGCCGCGATCACAGCCTTGACCATCTCCATATTCTCCACGTTAAATGCGCCTACTGCGTATCCACCCTTCTGCGCGTCCAATAACATCTCCCTTGAAGTAACTAATGACATATTCTTCTCCTCCTTCTCTGTAAATAGTTCCGTTCCCTATCGTGCAAATACGTTACTGATCATATAATTATGCTTCGTCGCGTAATTATAATCCTCCACAAAAGTCACAACACAGTCCTTGGCAAGGGCCGAAGCCTTCTTCTTAAGCCCGCCTGCCAGAACCTTGCTGTATTGCTGCGGCATATACTGATGGAGCATATTCATGGGAATCCCCGCCGTATCAAGATTCCAAAACAGCTTCCGTATCGAGGCTTCTATCCGCTCGTCATTCATATAATACCTACAGCGGTCCGAGAAGCTGTACTTTCTCGCCTGTCTCTTCTCCTCGTCCGTACCATGGTAATGCTTCTTCCAGTTGCCCGGCTCTTCCAGCATGACTTTCTCCATCGTATTGATGAAATCAGCCCGCTTCTCTTCCGGCACCAGTTCCTTCTCCATAAGGCTGAGCGCGAAAAGTCCTTCCCTGAGCCCGTAAGTAAGGGCCGGCCCCACCTTCAGGATCGCAATCCCGTCTTCCACCATCTGCTTTAAGCTCTCCGGCGTCTGGTAATCTGTGGAATGTCCCTCGAATACGATCCCGTCGTGCCGTTTCAATGCCTCGCACAATTCGCGGGCATCCGCATGATCATACTGAAATACATCAGCATCTGCAAACTCAACTCCCGGCTGTACTACAACGCCGATAATATTCTCGAAAGCATCCTTGATCCCGTGACGGGCAAATGTCTCTTCATACACCCGTACCGTCCGTTCGAATGCCTCCGGCTTCGTGACCGCAACCGAATCTTCCTCCTCCTGGGCGCCTCCCGGGATCGGCACCTCGCTTCCTATGATAAATACGGGACGCGATTCCCCGGGATTCTTCTCCAGTAATTCCTGGTATGCCTCTTCACATGCCTCATAAAGAACCACGCCACGCTCCGCGATCACCTCATCGCTTAAGATCTCGTCCGCCGGATCGTCTGCGAGCTTCATGCTGGTATCCAGATGAATCTTCTTGAATCCCGCCAGCACAAACTCCTTCACCAGCCGGACTGCGTTCGCCATCGCCTCAGCCTCCGCAAGCTCCGCCCAGGTCAGCGGTCCGAGATGGTCTCCGCCAAGCACAATCTGCTCCCTTGGAAATCCTGTCGTATCTGCGATCTCATATACAAACTTCGTAAAATCCGCCGGTCTCATCCCCGTATATCCGCCAAACTGGTTGACCTGATTCGCCGTTGCTTCAATCAAGATATGATCGTCAAACCTCTTCGCCTGTTCAAGGATTGCCTCAATTGCCAGCCTGTTTGCCGTACAATAAGACGGAATCCCGCACATGATACCTGCCCTGCGCTTCGCAATCATACCTCTCAATATATCCTTCATGACCTTTCTTACCTCTCTTAATCCGCATCTTTTATTCCAATAAATAACCAGCCATATAGCTTATTTTTCGGTGTACTGGTGTACCGACCTCTATTCCGGATAGATACACTCTATCTGCTGTCTCTCAAATTCATCAAGCCACTTCTGCCTGGGCTTCCTGTCCGTCACAAGCTTCGTAAATGACGACCAGTCCGTGACCTTCGTAAATGCGGTCGTATCGAACTTGGTATGGTCCACGGCCAGGATCCTCTCCCTTGCCGCCCTAAGCATCATCCGCTTACTGCTCGCATCCTGCTCCACATAATCCGTGATCCCGCTCACAAGATCCAGTCCCTTGCAGGAGACGATCGCCTTATCCACATGATAGGAGCTTAAGATCTCGTCCGTGTGCGGTCCTCCCAGGGCAAAGGATCTCGCCCTGACCGTGCCGCCAGTAGAGATCACCGTCCACTTCGGCATATCATAAAGCTCCACAATAATCTCCACAGAATTGGTGATCACCGTCAATTCTTCCTTCTTCTTCAGTTCCTTCGCAATATAGACGGCTGTAGAGCTGACATCCAGCATGACGGTCTCTTTGTCCTTCACCATATCGGCGATCAGTCCTGCGATCGTCTGCTTCTCTGAGACACACTGGTTCTTCCGGATATCGAAGGGAAGCCCGACTATGTTCTGTTCATTCAGAACAGCGCCTCCATAACTCTTCACCACAAGCCCGTCATTCTCCATCTTCTCCAGATCACGTCGGATCGTCTCCTCCGTCACCTGATAAAGCTGGCTTAATTCACTCACTACAACCCGCTTCTCCTTCTGCAATTTCTCAAGGATACTGTTGCGCCTCTCTATGGCAAGCATTGCGACACCTCTTTTCAGCATTTTAGTGGTTTTTCTTTGTTTTATGTTGTTTCTACGATTATAATAGCAGATAAAGCCACATAAGTCAACTTTATTTCATGTGGTTTTATATTGTTTTTCTTTTAACAATCTTGCCTGCTCTTTGCCGGGAACTGTCGTATGAAAGTCCCCTGCCACAGATACAGCTTACACGTTTCGGACACAAAAAACCGCCAGGTTTCTTTCTTTCGAAAACCTGACGGTGTAATACGAACTCGACTTTTCTTAACCAATTTTGTTTAATAATTATTCTCTGTCGAGTATGTAAATCTTTTGATTATTTGATATATCCATATTATCCTGCCTATATGAGCTAATGTTATCATTTTGTTATCGCTGTTGATAACACTGGCTCTGTAACTGCGGATAATAGCTATATGTTATGGTTTTAATCATAAACAATTTTATTTAGCGAATTAACCATTAATATAAGAATACATAAAAACACTCGTACCTTGTACTTTCATACAGTTTTAAGACTGTATTCTTATAACAATACAAATATTATTTCACTTTTCTAAACAGGTATTATTCCCGATGGTTGAATTTTATTATCAAAACCATTGACATAATACGCTAATATTTTCATTCTATTTTCTACTCTTTTAAATGAATGACCTCCTTTTGAAATAAGCGCCAACAATCGATACTCTTCAACTACAGCGTCTGAATATCCATGAAAAGCCCCTTTCACACTATCAGCCTTGGCTGAATGCTGATTAATCATTTAAAATATTTGTCCAACTCAGTATCTGACACAGAATTTATAATTTCTCCCGCTCTCAATCGTTCTTGGTTTTGAAGATATCTAAAATATTCTGTAATATCTTTATCGGAAGCATTTGTTATATTAGTTCTTTAATTTCAATAATCTTTATCACATTACAACCGACAAACCATGATGTATTCTTCTTCATTTTCGTCAATGACTTCAAAACCTACTTTCTGATACATACGAACCGCATAATTTGCCTTTTGCACAGAAAGAGAGGTCTGCTTACAGCCTTTATTCTTTAAAAATTCAAGCATATCCCTCATAAGTGCTGTACCAATGCCCATATTCCTATATTCCTCATACAGTGACACAGCAAATGAGGGTGTATCATCATCAATATGCCCGTAATCATCCATAACACGCACCCATACTGCGCCTACAATCTTTTCTTTTACTTCCGCAACCAAACACCAATCGTCTGATTTTCCAAAATCAGCAATATATACCTGAAGTCCTGGCTGTTCAATAATAGCTTTTGGCGGCTTTTCCATTCCCTCTGGAATAAAAATCGCTTCATACAGAAACTCAGATAATACGTAATATTCATTTTCTCTGATTTCTCTAATCCGATAATCCATACTTATATAACCTCAAAAAATCAAACAACAAAATTAGCGATACCATATATTAAATGACAAATTAGAAAAATGGAAATTGGCACAACTGCTATCATATTTTTTCTATCAATAGCAAAAAACATAAATGCCAAACACGGGGAAATTGTCAATCCCAATATAACACCTGTATTCACAACACCTACATAATAGCTTACCCAACTTGCAAAATATATTAAGCAACAAATTATCACAAAAATAATCAAAGGAGTAATATGGAATTTATGGTTCTTTATGTTTACAAAAATACACAAAGCTATAACCATCAAAACTTGACAGACAGAAGCTATGGTGTCAATCACTTCAGTAACCGATTCCGTCCTTAATACATCATTAGGTGCTGGAACAGCAAACCAAATAAAGTTAGGTATCATTATAATCAAAAACAATAACAGTCCATAAATATTGAAACCAAACTTATATTCTTTTAGCACCAAATTCACTCCTTTATTTCTGATTTTAACAAAGAGTACATTTTCATATCAATCACCTTGCTATTCTTCACAGCATTGTTTCTCAATGTACCCTCATACTGAACCCCTGCTTTTTCAAGCACCCTGCAAGACGCTATATTATAAGCAAAGGGCTCTGCACAAATGTGCCATATTACTTTCGGAGTAAAACGGATCAACAGATACTTCTTCATCCATGCGGATATTTACCAGTGCCTGTGCCATAGTTATGCTCCTTCCTTTCATCTTATCTATACGCTATCACATAATAAAGACAAATTCAACACATCATCTTTACAAAAGTACCTTTGATATACGCACAGACAAAGGGACTGCCCCTTCGCCAAATGCAGCTCTAAATGGGCAGTCCCGGTTACAATTCACATCTATGATCACATATTCCGCAAATCCGCCGTCAACAATCGTTCCTACGCCGACGTTATTCGTACAGAACTGCTGTATCGATAAAATTTTCAACACGATATCCAAACTGTCTTGAACAAATTAAATTTTAATGATAGGATAAATAAAAGGAAGGTGATACTCTATGTCAGGATTACAAAAAGAAGCTATACAAATGATAAGCACATTATCCGATGATAATCTAAATTATCTGATAGATTTTATGAAAAGATTTATGTTACCCAAGAACCCAACAGAGAAAATGGATTTCTCAGCCGATGTAAAAGCACAGGCTTTCTATGAAATGGAGCAAAATAAAGCAACATTATCCTCTTATTTTCCGCTCGATTTTAATCCAAAGGAAGAATATATGGAGGCAATGGAAGAAAAATATGGTAATATTGGTTGATGCAAATGTTGTAATTGATTATATTTTAAACAGAGAACCTTCTTGTAAAAGCGCTGGAAAAGTCATGAAAATATGCTCACAAAAAGAGAACTCCGGATTTATTGCGTTGCATTCTGTCTCCATTATATGGTATGTTCTTCGAAGAATACCTGATGCCGAACGAAGAGAATGGATGAAACGCATCTTAAATATCCTGAAAGTCGTCAGCATAACACATGACGAAGTTTTAGAAGCAATTGCCATGGATTCATTCAAAGATTTTGAGGACTGCCTTCAGGATCGGAGCGCCGTCGCCATTCAGGCACAATATATTATTACCAGTAACACAAAAGATTTTTCAGAATCTATGATCAAAGCCATTACTCCTGAAGCATTCTGTGAAAAATATGCATAATAAATACTCCTGGTATGTAAGAGCTTTCCCTCTCTTCCTGCACACCAGGGGTATTTTAATCATCCTAATCCGATATCTTGATCATAGCCTTCCCGGCTCTTCTAAACTCCGGCTTCGTAAACACATCCACAATATCATCAAGCGGCACCACATTCGTGATCAGGCTCTCAAGCTCCAGCATCCCGGACTCCAGCACGCGGATCGCACGCTCGAAGGTATAAGGATTGATGAAGGAAGACGTAATCGTAAGCTCTTTCTTGAACACATCATCCGGCTTCAGCGGATACGCATCCTCCGGTGAAGCAAGACCGAAATACATCACCGTTGCGCCCTTTCCCGCGAACTTCACGGCATCCGCCTGTGTGTGGATATTCCCGACACACTCGATCACCACGTCCACATTCTCGCAGTATTCGTCAAGCACCGCCTGCACATCCTCTTCCATGGGATCGATCACCTTCGTCGCCCCAAGCAGCATCGCCTGTTTACGTTTCTCTTCCACCGGCTCGGACATGATCACCCTTGCCGCTCCCGCGTTCTTCGCAAGCTGCATCATGATCATACCGATGGGACCGCCGCCCATCACAAGAACCGTGCATCCCGGCCGGATATTACACAGGTCGATTCCATGAAGACAACAGGAGATCGGCTCAGCCATCGCCGCCTCCATAAAGCTTAAGTTGTCACCGAACTTATACACCTGCTTCTCACGCATGATCACATATTCCGCAAATCCGCCGTCAACCGTCGTTCCTACGCCGACGTTATTCGTACAGAACTGCTGCATCGCATTCTTACAGAAATAACACTCTCCGCACATATCGTTGGGATCTCCGCTTACTCTGTCCCCAACCTTTACCATAGTGACCGCCGAACCAACCTCCGCCACAACTCCGGAGAACTCATGTCCCGGGATCAGCGGGGGATTCACTTCAAATGAACCCCCGTCCCCGTTAAAGATGTGCATATCCGTACCGCATACTCCACAGTACTTCACCTGAATCATCACTTCATTATCCTTAAGCTTTCGTACAGGCACTTCCTCCACCCGCAGATCCTGCGGACCATGATATACCGCTGCTTTCATAAACCAAACCTCCAAACCAATCTTTCCATCAAGTTCTTACACCAGACACTCCTATTCTCACCAAAACTCTTCCACCTGCGCATTAGATATCCATTACCAGGACACAGGCAGTTCGGAGCGGTTCTTCCCCTAAGCAGACATTCAAGGGCGTCCTTAACGGAGGTGAAATCCACACCTTACGGAGACTTAGGCACGAGGGCTCTCCCGAGTGTCTTAGTCGTAGTTAGGTGTTAGTTCACCGGAGTGTTGCCCAGTCTGCGTGGGGAAGAACCGCTCCAAACTGCCGTCCCCTGAACAACCTCCCCAATGCACAGACGAAAGAATTAATTCGCCTGTTTCTTCTTCTGCCAGCAGTCGAATCCAACCGCCAGTACCAGTACGATACCCAGCACGATATTCTGGATCCAGGTATTCAGATTGATCAGTACCATACCATTGTTAAGCGCACTGATGATGAATGTACCCGCCACAACTCCTGACATTCTTCCGGAACCGCCGGATACGGACACGCCGCCCAATACCACGCAGGTAATCACCTTGAACTCATATCCAAGTCCCGCATTACCCATACCGGAATTCACACGTGACAGCAACACCAGACCTGCCAGACCTGCGAAGAATCCTGATAATGCGAATACAAGGTATTTTACTCTTCCCGTGCGGATACCAGAGAGCCTCGCCGCCTCGATATTTCCGCCCACCGCATAGAAATAACGTCCGAAATACGTCTTATTTAAGATAAATGCACCAAGTGCGAAGCAAAGGATCATGATAATAACCGGAACCGGCACCGGACCAATCTTACCCTGGCCGAATACCTTGAAGGACTCCGTAAAACCGTTGATCGGTTGTCCGTCGCAGATGATCAGCGCAATACCCGAAAATGCCGTCTGCGTCGCAAAAGTCGCGATCAGCGCAGGGATCCCTATCGTGGATACCATAAAGCCGTTCAACAGACCAATCAGCGTTGCCGCAGCCAACGTGATGATGATCGCCAGCACCATGGGCATCCCCATATTTACCATCAGATATGCACATAATACATTTACAAATGTAATAATAGAACCTGTTGCCAGGTCAATGTCTCCAAGCAGGATGACAAACGTCATGCCTACGGATGCAATTCCCCATACCGCCACCTGACGAAGCATGATCAACAAATTTGTTCCCGTAATAAATCTTGGATTTGCGATTGTGAACCCGATACAAAGCACGAAAAATACTACCCAAATTCCCTGACTCCTGATTATATTTCCTATTTTATTCTCCTTCATTAGTCACCCTCCTGCTCATTCGCCGCTGCCGACGCAAACGTCATGATCGTCTCCTGGCTGAATTCTTCCTTCTGAAGTTCTCCGGTCATATTGCCCTCAGCCAGCACAAGAATCCTGTCAGACATGCCCATCAGTTCTTCCATCTCGGAAGAGATCATCAGAATTGACTTTCCTTCCTTCTCTACCAGATCGTTCATTAACTTATATATCTCATACTTCGCACCGATATCAATACCTCTGGTCGGCTCGTCAAAGATGATCAGCTCCGAATTCGCCGCCATCCATCTTCCAAGGATAACCTTCTGCTGGTTACCGCCGCTTAAGTTCTTGATCAGCTGGTTCAGATTCGGCGTCTTGATCGCCATGTTCTCGCGGTATTTCTCCGCGATCTCCAGCTCCTTCTTCTCATCTATGACACTGAGATGAGAATTCCGCTCGTAGATCGGCATATTGATATTATTCTTGATAGAAACGCCGAGCATGGCGCCGTGGCGCTTTCTGTCTTCCGGCACCAGCGCGATTCCGAGGTCGATGGCTTCCCGCGGGCTCTTAGGATCTATCTCTTTCCCTTTATAGATCATCTGCCCGGACTTCTTCGGCACGGCCCCGAATATCATCTCCGCAAGCTCCGTCCGCCCGGCGCCGACAAGTCCTCCAAGCCCCAGTATCTCTCCTTTGTGGAGCTTCAGGTTGATGTTCTTGTCTCCATTGCCGTTCACATTCTTAAGCTCCAGAACGACCTCGTTCTTATCAATACAGTCGCCCCTTGGCGGATAAGTCTCGGTAAGCTCTCGTCCGACCATGAGCTGGATCAGCTCCTCCACCTGGCTCTCCTTCGTGATCAGCGTCTTCACATACTCGCCGTCCCGGATGACCACGATACGGTCTGACAGCCGGTAGATCTCCTCCAGTCTGTGTGAGATGTAGATGATGGACACACCCTTCTTTCTCAAGAGCTCTACCACCTCAAACATGCTCTCTACCTCCGCGCTGGTCAGCGGTGCAGACGGCTCATCCATGATCAGGATCCTTGCATTCTGCTGGATCGCCTTGGCGATCTCAACCATCTGCTGATAACCTACCGTCAGATCCTTCATCATTGCCTTCGGATCGATCTTGATATGTAACTGGTCAAACGCCTTCGCGGCCTCTTCCTCCATCGCCTTCTTGTCTACGATGATCCCTTTGCGGATCGGGCGCCCCAGGAATAAGTTCTCCGCCGCCGATAATTCCTTTACATTATTAAATTCTTGATAAATAATTGCAATTCCATTCTCTGCCGCAAGCTGAGGCGTCATGCTGGAAAATTCTCTGCCATTTACGATAATCTTGCCGGAAGTCGGAATGACCGCTCCCGAACAGCACTTGATCAGCGTAGATTTGCCGGCGCCATTTTCTCCGATCAGGGCTAGGATCTCTCCAGGCCCCAATTCCAGCGTAACATCCTTAAGCGCGACAACACCCGGGTATTCTTTTCTTATATGCTGTAACTGCAATACATATTCTTGGCTCATATTCGTTCCCCCTGTCACTCCTACATACCCTTTTGTATCTCATCGACGTTCTCAGGCGTGATCGGACCTATGGTACGGTAAACATTCCTCTCAGAAGAGAAATCCTCTCCGGACAGAATCCGTTCGAACATCTCTGCACAGGCTTTGGCCGTATCTTCATTCGAACCTTCAAAGCCTACGATCGCCCTGACTGCCTCTTTTCCTGACTTCAGGGAATCCAGCTGCTGCTGTGTGACGTCTGTCGTGATCACACCGTAATTCTCCGGGATCTTACCCTTGCCGAACTCTGCAAGAAGCGCCTCGTTCGCACCAATCATCGCTCCCGCGCCTACGCCCACGAACACATTCGCATCCGGATGGGCGGACATTACCGTCTCCACATTGGTCTGTGCTTCCGGCGCTTCAAGACCATCCACCTCGGCAATGATCTCATAGTTGTCCTCGCAATTCTCCTCAAGACCTTCCTTGATCCCGTCCGCTCTCTCCAGAAGAACCTTCGTGGACGGATAACCAATGACTGTCACCTGCGCCTTCTCATCCTCTGAGTAGTTTTCGTTGATGAATTCTGCCGCCGTCTTGCCGATCTCTCTTCCAAGCTCCGTGTTGTCGAGAACCCAGTTCGCTGTGGTATTCTCCATCGGATCGTCCCAGCACATCACCTTGATGTCCGCTTCCATCGCTTCACTACAGATTCCTTCCAGAGACTTCGCATCTGCGGGATGTACCATGATCAGGTCACAGCCCGAGATGATGAAGTTCTCAACCTGCCCTACCTGTGTCCCGGCGTTGTTCTCGCAGTCAACAATCGTGTACTCCCAGCCCTTCGCATCCATCTGCTGCTCAAGCTTACCCATGACGCCCGCCCAGTAAGCATTGGACAGAGACTGGATCGTGATACCAACCTTGATGGTTCCGTCGTCGCGCGTATCCGCACAACCCATCAGCGCAAGCCCGGTCATTGACACGCACAGAACCGCTGCCACAATCCTTTTCTTCATACCTCATCCTCCTTTTTATTGTATATTATTGCATACCCATATTATTAGAAACAGGTAAATGCTCCATCCACAATGATATCCGATCCTGTGGTAAAGCTGCTGGTATCGCCCGCCAGGTAAACAACGATGGACTGCAATTCTTCCGGTCTTCCAAGCCTTCCCATCGGCGCCATGGCATTCCACTTCTCGATCAACGGCTTCAATGCCTCTGAGTTAAGTGTCAGGTCGGTTCCGATGTATCCAGGACTGATGCAGTTCACACGCACGCCCTTCTTCGCCCACTCGACCGCCAGTGACTTGGTGAGCATACTCACACCCGCCTTCGACGCATTGTATGCGCACTGCGGCTGAGGTACGTTGACGATGTGGCCGGACATGGACGCCGTATTGATGATGGAACCATAGCCCTGCTTGAGCATCACTCTTCCCGCCGCTGTCGCGCAGAGGAAAACTCCGTTCAGGTTGATATTGATAACCTTGCTCCACTGCTCGTATGTCATCTCTTCCGCCGGAACATTCAGGCAGATTCCTGCGTTGTTGAACGCGGCGTCAAGCTTCCCGTATGTATCCACAACCTTTGCCACCATGGCTTCGACTTCATCCTTATCCGTTACATTACACTGGATCGCTATGGTCTTTGATCCCGTCGCATCCGCGATCTCCTTCGCCGCGGCCTCGGCCCCCTCAAGATTGATATCAACAATCGCTACATCCGCACCGGCCTCTGCAAGCGCCATTGCCACAGACTTGCCGATTCCGCTTGCTCCTCCTGTCACGTAAATTGCCTTGCCGTCCAGTCTCATCTTCTCAATAATTCCCATCTTGTTTTCCTCCTCAATATTTTGATCCTACGCCACACATAATTTTCGATATAATTTTATCTATGTATTTTATAAAATCATTTCATAAAAGTTGTTTTTATTATATATCTTTCCTTTATTTAGCACAAGATGTAATATCAAACAAAAACGATCATTTCTTTTTATATATATTGCACAAAATCTTTTTTTTCAACAGGCAGGCGAATTTCACGGATAGGGCAAACTTCATGTAATTCTAAAAATTGCCTTCGGATATCATTCATTTGTTTTAAGCTTTATTAATGTATTTACTTAAGTCTTTATTAAATTGTTTATATGTTAGCACATCTGCTGTAATATTTCAACATATTTTTATACTTTTTATTCTTCGCGCGGATGCAGAAATGAAAACAACAAAACAGGACAGGAAAAAACGATCCAAAAAGAATCTGTTTTTCCTGTCCTATCGTATCGTTTTCAGAGGCAGACTCATGCCCTCTTCTTAAGGAGGTCCGCCATGCAAAGCGCCGCACCCCGCGCCGCTTCTTCCCTGTATCCCGGAATCTCAAGCTTTAAGCCGAACATCTCCTGCGCCATTTCCTGCATCAGCGGATTCTGGCGGAGCCCATTTCCCGAACCGGCCAGCCTCTTCGCCTTCCTGCCTGTCAGCTCACACATTTTCGCATATTGCTGATACAGCTCTTCTAAAATCCCACGGATCACGCCCACGGTCATCGCCCCGGGGTGAAAATTCTCCACGCCGATCCCGGTGATTGCACCTCTCTTACCGGGATTGCTTCTGGTTCCCGAAAAAACGGTCTCAACCTTCCACGCCGCATCCGCCCCATACTGCCTGATGAAGTCTTGCGCCTGTTCATACATGGTATCATAATAACTGCCGCCGCCGGACACCTCCCGGTAAAACTGTTCCAGCATCGCATAGGCTCTCCCTCCGCAAAGCGGCGAACCCGCCAGGATATATCCGTCCTCCGTAAACGGCCGAAGCTCCACTGTCCCCGAACAAGGAACGTACTCCCGAGAAGCAAAGGACACCTGGCTTCCGGTTCCCACATTGATAAGCACCGTGTCGTAGAGACTGTCAACCGATCCGAAGAAGCTCGCCTGATTATCTCCGATCGCCGCCATGACGGGGATTCCTTCCTCCGTCCTTCCGGCTGTAAAATGTCCCCTGCAAACCTTGGGCAGATACGATATATCCACCCCTGCCTGCTTAAGCGCGTCGTACCTGAAGTCCTTCTCTCTGAGGTCGAAACACCCCCAGCTTGCCGCCATATCCGCGCCGATCACCGGCGAAGGATGACCACACAGCTTCATAGCGATATAATCGCTGATCGTAGTCATCTTCCGGGCGTTCTGGGGCACTCTGCCCTCTAACTGAAGGCAGTAGTGCGTCGCAAGTCCGTATCCGGCCGACGAATCTCCCGCCTTTTTGGCCAGGATGTCCGCACTGCTTTTTCCTTCCTTCAAGGGGCGGTTTCCGCTGCCGTCCTGCCATGTATACAGAGGGCTCACCGCATTCCCCCTGTCGTCCACATAGAGCATTCCGTGCATCTGTCCGGTCAGTCCGATCCCGTCAGGCTTTCCGCAGGCGCGAATCATCGAATCCATCTTCTCTTTCGTGATCCTCCAGATCCGTTCCGGATCCTGGATCTTCTCCTCCAGCAGTTCCCCTGCAAGAAATGAATCATGGCTTACAGTCTCGTATGCGGTGATCTCCTTACTCTCCTCATCCATAAGGATCATGCTGATAGTGGTCGTCCCTATGTCAATTCCCATAAGTTTCAATGCCATGCCCTCCCTTTCCTTCATGACGGCAGACTTATTTGGCGATCTTCACAACCGCCTTCACAATCTCCGCCTTCTCATTGACGCTCCGGTCCATCGCAGTCTGGATATCGTCAAAATCAAAGATATGGGTTGCGATGCCTTTCAGGTTCACCTTTCCCTGCTCTACCGCGTCAATCGCCATTGGGTAGATATGACGATAGCGGAATACGGTCTTAAAAGTAACCTCTTTATCCAGCGCAAGGCTCATCATCAGATTCATCATGCCCGTCTTTCCATAACCCACAAGCACGATATTGGAGCCTTTCCGTACAACCTGGATCGCCTGATTGGTTGTAATCTCCGTACCGGCTGTCTCAACAGCCAGATCGAATCCTTCCCCGCCTGTAAGCTCCTTCGCCTTCTCTATGATATCAACTTCCTTCCCGTTGATCACACCGTCCGCGCCAAGCTCTAATGCCTTCTCAAGGCGCTTCTCCATGATATCCACCACGTAAACCCGGGACACTCCACATGCCTTAAGCGCCATCATAGATACCAGCCCGATACAGCCCGCGCCGAACACAACCGCAGTCTGGCCTGCCTTGGCACCGCCCTGCTTCGCGGCATGGAATCCAACCGCAAGAGGCTCGATCAGCGCGCCCTCCAGCGTACTTACATTGTCCGGCAGCTTGAAGCACAGATCAGCTTCGTGCGCCACATATTCCTGGAACACACCGTCCACCGGAGGAGTTGCAAAGAAGATTACATCCGGACAGAGATTATACTTCCCTTCACGGCAGAACTTACACTTACCGCAGGTCTTCCCCGGCTCCAGTGCAACCCTGTCGCCAGCCTTCAGATGAGTTACTCCTTCTCCGACTTCCACGACAACGCCTCCCGGCTCGTGTCCCAGTACGAACGGCGGTTCCACCACATAATCTCCGATCCTTCCTGTCTCATAATAATGCATGTCGCTTCCGCAGATTCCCACGTACTCAAGCTTCACCAGCACCTCGCCTGCCTTCGGCGCCGGAATAGGTCTATTCGTATATCCCATCTCGCCGATTCCATTCATCACTGCCACTTTCATTGTTCCTTCCATTTTTAATGCTCCTCCTTATATGATATTTTCTTTATTACTGACTAAATCAAACACTCTGCGCACACATCAGATCTTCGAGATATACCGCTCTATCTGATACAGCGCCGCACCGTATGCGGACGCCTCCTCACGACACCGGCATACCCTGACATATTCTCCGTTTCCGCCAAAGAGATCCCTCGACGCGGCCGCTGACCTGAGCCGCCCGATATACGGCTCCATATAACTTCCCACATATCCGCCAAGCACCACCTCACAGTCCAGGCACATACGGAGATTGTCAACTACAATCGCCAGATTGTCCAGATATTCATCCCAAATCCGCCCGTACTCCTCATGTCCCGCCTTAAGCTTCTCGAAGAACGCCCTCAGATCCCCGTTCTCCAGTCCGGCCAGATTCAGAGCTGAACAGTATGCGTCCACACATCCCTTCTTACCGCAATAGCACGTCTTCCCCTCCGGATGAATCACCATATGTCCGAATTCACCGCTGCGCCAGTTATCGCCCATATACATGGCTCCCCCGTCGTAATCACTGTGGATCCCGTCATTACTCTTCATCTCGTCAGCAAAGATCACGGCGCCTCCGACAGAATTACTAAGCGACAGGTAGACCATGCTGCTCTCCGGCCTCTTTAAGCATACGTCCTCCGTGATGGCCGCCGCGTTGGCATCGTTCAGCAATTCGCAGGGGTACGGGATGTACTCCTCCCATTTTTCCCGGGAAATATTCTTAAGCTTCAATATATTCGACTGCGTAAGGATATTATCCTGCCTGTTCACAATTCCCGGCAGAGAAATACCGACTCCCTCTATCTTCTCCCTTGCTATCTTGTTCTCTTCTACGAATCTTTCAAGAATCCCCGCAATCTCCTGAAAATACACGTCTGTATAAGAAAAAGGCTTGCGTATACGCTCATGCTTCAATACCTTTCTGGCAAGATCCGTATAGGCCAGCCCGACATGGTTCGCCGTAATATCAAGCCCAATCGCATACCTGATATCCTTGACTGCCGCGATCGCCTTCGCTTTGCGTCCCCCTGTAGACTTGAGTTCGCCTACTTCCGCCACAACCCCGGCCTCTTTGAGTTCCTTCACGATCGTAAGTACCGTAGGTCCGCTGATGTCCAGCGCGGCAGATATATCCGGCATACTCGTCTCGCTCTGTCCATTTACATAGCGGAACACCCGGTTCCTGTTCAGTCTCTTCACTTCCAGGCTATTCGTACCTTTTCTCATCTCTCCTCCTTTCCACTTTATTAATTAGTTTAATCAAGTATTTTGTTAAATATATAGTATCATAAGTTGTCCATAACTTCAACAGAAATTTTGCTTTTTACAAAAGGGATTGCCGGAAACTTTTTTCACTCCCGCCAATCCCTTGTTCTGCATCCTGTCTACCGGATGTCCGTCAGTTCTTTCATGTCTTCCTTCAAATGCCGGTAAATATTCTTATACAGCCTGAAATATTCATTGTATTTCTTATGGTTCTCCTCATCCGGCATGATCTTCTCATCGAGCACCTGCCACTTCTTTACTTCTTCATATGTCAGGATCCCCGTCCCGATACCCGCGAGCATCACGTCGCCCATGTTTGCCTCCACATCATAGATCGGGCACACCACCGGATACCCCGTGACATCCGCGAAGATCTGTCTCCACACCTTCGACTTCGTAACGCCGCCGGCAATCAGGATATATTCTCCAAGGTCTTCCCCCGTCGCCTCCATGGCATCGCGCAGGCAATAGGCCACAGCCTCCAAAAATGCCCGGTACAGATGTCCCTTGGTGTGCGTCAGAGACAGTCCGACGATGGTTCCCTTTGCATCAGAATCCCAGACCGGGCTTCTCTCTCCCATAAAATACGGCAGTACCACAAGGCCCTCGCTACCCGCGGGGATCTTTTGTGCCTGCCCGTTCAGCACGTCATACATGTCCGCCCCGCCGTTCTTCTGGTTCTCCACCTCCCACTGGCACAGTGTATTGCGGAACCATTTTACGATCGCACCGGCAGTATTGCCTCCTGCGAAGTAATAGGACAGCTTCTTCGCATCATAGAGATACGGCCAGACGATAAGCCCTTCTCCCTTCACCGGCTTATCCGAGATCAGCGCCGCACACATAGACGTCCCGATTGCGGCCGCATACACGCCGGACTCAAACACGCCCAACCCGATATTCGCGGCTCCGCAGTCGATCCCGCCGGCAACCACCGCAAGCCCCTCGCATAATCCAAGCTCTTTGGCAGTCTCTTTTGTCATGCCTCCTACAATATCCGTAGATTCCACAATCCGCTGCGGCATCATAGAGGCCGGAATCCCCATGGCATCCATAAGCTCACCGGACCAGGTCCGCGTATTCATGTTGAAAATACCTCCGATATTCCCCGCAGAGGAATAGTCAATTGCGATCTCACCTGTCAGTTTATAGATCACATAGTCATTCGGAGGAAGGAACAGCTCTGTCTTCTCCCAGTTCTCCGGCTCATGGTTCTTCATCCAGAGCATCTTGGTATACCCGTAATATGGATCCGCACCGTTATGGGTGATCTCTAGAAGCTTCTCTTCTCCAATCTGCTCAAGCACCCATGCGGTCTCCTCCTTGGCCCTCCTGTCCATCCAGATCATGCACGGACGTACCGGCTTCATCTCCTTATCAAGAGGGATGCCCGAGCCCCCGTACAGCCCGCTGATGGCAATCCCCTTGATATCCTCTGCCGCAACGCCCGCTTCCTTTGCCTTCGCAACGGTATTGCGGATGGAAGCCTTCGCCGCCTCATACCATACGTCCGGCCACTGCTCCGCCCACAACGGCTTCGGCGTCAGGACGTCGTACTCCCTGAGATCCTGAGCGATCAATTTCCCTTCCGTGTCCATCAATATCGTCTTCGTTCCTGATGTGCCAATGTCCGTTCCCAATAAGTAATTCATGCCTTTCCTCCTTCTTATATTTGATTATATAAAATGATTTTATAAAAGTTATTTATATAATAAGGGATGGATAATTTTTTGTCAATCTTTATATCAAAAAAATATAGACAATATTTACACCGAAAAATCTGCTATATTGCACAACAAAAAGAGACCGCCGCAAAATCATTACATTTCACAACAGTCTCTTCACCTATGTCCATGCCGGCTCAGATATTATCCAGAAATTCATCTATATAGAATAATGCCGCTCCCGCCGCCGAAGCCTCCACCTTATACTGGCATTCCACCAGATAATCCTTCGCCCGGTCTCCAAACGGATTCCTCTCATCCACACGCCGGCAGATATCGTCCATATATTTCCCCGCATGTGCCCCTACGTATCCGCCCAGTATGACCATTCCGTCAAACAACATCCGGACATTGTGGATCGCCATCGACAGATGATCCAGATATTCGTCCCACAGCCGTACCGCCGTCTCGTCTCCTTCCTCCAGGATCCGGAAGAATTCTTCCACGCTTCCGTCCGTACAACAGGTCAGCCTGCCTGCCCTGCATACCGTATCGAAACATCCCCGTCTCCCGCAGTAACAGACCTCTCCACCCTGCGGCACCACTGCCATATGCCCGATCTCTCCGCCCTTGTGCGTATTTCCCTCGTAGATTGCATCATCAATGACCACAGAGCCTCCCACACTGTTGCTCAGACTGATATAGAACGCATTCTGGAAATCCCGGTTCGTCCATGTCTCCCGGTATCCCGCGGCATAAGAATCATGGATCAGCCTGTTTCTATATGGAACATACAGAGCAATCTCTTCCCGCCTCTTCTTCGCGAAATTCAGCGCCATGCCATAAGTAATCTCTTCTCCGTCATCCGAAATCAGGCTTTGTACGGATATGCCCACTCCCAGCAGATTCTCGTCCGCAATAAACGCATCCTTCTTCACGCACTCCACGACTTCACCAATCTCCCGAAGATACGCGTCATCCTCCAGATTAAAATCAATCCTCCGTCTGTCCATGCTGACAATATCGCCCGACAGGTTCACGGCCACCGCTGTAATATGATTCGCCGTAATATCTATTCCAATCGCCATCCTCGCATTCTTCACATAGGTAAATGCTGTCGCATTCCGCCCCCCTGTATTCCTGATCTTACCGGATGTATCAATCAGTCCCTGCTTCTTTAGAAAGTCCAGATTCGTAGTTACCGTAGGCAGGCTCAGCTGCATCTCCACAACGATCTCCTGCTTGGATACCGAGCCCCGCTTCCTGATATGATTATAGATAATCTGTCTGTTCTTCGTCTTAATCTCGTTGACGCCTATTTTCTCTGTACTCATTCTAACCTGTCCTTCTCCCCTGCTTCAATTCTTTCCACTACAGCTTGCTATAATCAATCCCAAGCAATTCGTCAAAGGAATGGATCGTCACATAATCCCCTTCTACTTCCCCGAAGCCATACGCCGCAAAGATCATGGGGATCCCCGCCATACGGCACGCATCGGCATCTCCCTGCGTGTCGCCCACATATACCGCTTCACGGATTCCGTTACGCTCCATGATGATCTTAATATTGTCTCCCTTCAACTTTCCCGTATCTCCGGGGCAGGTGAAATCGGTGATACAGTCCCCAAGTCCCGTATTCTTAAGAAATGCCTCTATATATCCGGACTGGCAGTTGCTGACGATAAACAGCCGGTATCTCTTGCTTAAAGCCCGGATCGTCTCCGGCATCTTATCGTAGAGGATGCACGGCGCGCTCTCCACCCACTCGTTCTCATACTGATACAGGTGGACCGCCAGTTCTTCCTTCTCCTTTCGGCTAAGCGTCGGGAACAGGTCGTCCGCTATCTCTTCAAGCGGTTTGCCAAATTCCTTCTTAAGTTCACTGCCGGTCAGGACACGGTTCAGATCCGTCTGCTCCCTGATCGCCCGGTTCCAGGAGACCGCCACTTCCTCCGTAGAATCCCACAATGTTCCGTCTACATCAAATATAATCGCTTCCATCTGTCTTCTTCCCCCGCTTTCTGTCGTACTCTGCCTATTGATTGTGAAATATATCCATTCTTTATATCTTTATTTAACTCTTTTATTTTCCTTAATCTATTATAATAGTTTGTGACAAAATTATCAACAAACATATGATAAAAGCAGGCGCACTCGCACAATACGTGTAATTGTAACTAGAGCATTTCAATCTTACAACTATGCTTTTTCGTCTTGCTGTCATAATTGATTCCTGCAAGCAGTATCGTTCCGCTGTAGCCAAACTGCCGGGCAAATTCTGCATAATTCCTGTCCTTCATCTGCATAAGCGCTCCATCTGCACTTTTATCCCATTTTAATTCAATTAGTAATGCCGGCTTTGCAGAAGTTACGTCAGGTACAAACAACAGGTCCGAATATCCCTTTCCACATGCTAATTCTTCAAACCTTCTATAATGATCCATACAACTTATATACGCCATGATAACCACGGAACGAAGCGCTTGTTCATTATTATAATTCCGAGGAGACGTATGTTCCCCATGAACCTCTTCTAAAATATCCGCAACCATATCACCGTCCATACGAAGTGTCGCATCCAGCAGACGGTCTGAACGCTCAATCGCTTTCGCAAGCTCCTGCCTCCGCCCATTTTTCACAGCCCGCAGAAACTCCTCCCGCACTTCCTCATTCGGAATAAAAACTTCCTCTTTCCCACTGTCATATGCCAGATACCCCAGATGAACAAGCAGTGTAAGCACATCATCTTTACTGTTCAGTGAAGTCATATCATTCTGGAAGGTTCCGGCATCAATCCTAAACCGCCGTCCCCCGAGCATCTCCACCAGTGCATCCCTCAACCCGTCAAAATTAAGGTCAATATATGTTCTCAATGATTCATACGTTTCTGTCTGCGTCCAGTAATTACTGAACTTCTGATTGATCACAGCTTCCATGATGGATTTGGGATTATAGATATGCCTGCTCCTGTCAAAATAATACCCATCATACCATCTGCGCGCCTCCTCAAAATCCAGCCCGTACTCTGTACATAAAGCCATTACCTCGCCTTCTGTAAAACCAGCAAACTCTGCTAACGCCCCTGGATCCAGCATCGTAAATTCGCAGAAATCTGTCAGCGCAGACTGCGTGCCGTATTTTTTTACAGGGAGAATCCCCGTCATATAGGCTCCACTGATCATCTGCGCCGTCTGTCCGCTCTTGAACAGACTACGAAGCAGCTGGATATACGCCCGCTGAACCTCCTCATTATTCTTCGCCTCTCTGAACAATGCATCCCACTCATCAATAATAATAAAAAATTTCTTTCCCGTCTTAACATGAATCTGCAAAAGCGCTTTAGACAACGCCTTTACGCCTTCCCTGATACAGCCGGGAAACGCATCCCTCAATTCTTCGATCACATCTTTCTGTATATCATTAACCGTCTCACGAATGTCTTCTGCCGTTGAGATAAAAGACGTAATATCCAGAAACAGCACGTCACACTGATTCAGGTATTCCCGGAACTTTCCGTTTTTGTCATGCGCAATCTTGAGATTCTCGAATAAAACCTGTGAATCCGCTTCTCTGGAGTAATAGGCGCAAAGCATTCTGACCGAAAATGACTTCCCAAAGCGCCTTGGCCGGCTAAAGCAAGTCAACATCCGGTCACTTTCCAACACGCTGTTTGTATAAGCGATCAACTCGGATTTATCTATATACATCCCCCTCTTCAAGACAGCCCGGAAACCATCTGCCGGCGGATTAAGATAGATTCCCATATATTACACACCCCTTTCCCGAAAAAGCCAATACACTTCCTTGATTATACTATACAAAATATATGAAAACAAGCGTTACCAGGCGTACTCCCCTGCTGTTTCCCATAGAGCATGACAGTATAAAAACATATCCAACATAAAATGCCTGCATCACACCGACAGCCCATCTGTATGGCCGCACGCTGATGCAGGCATTTCTCCCCATTATGAACTTGTATTTCTGTATTTCGTAGGAGACATTCCCGCCCTCTCCGAAAAGAAACGTGTGAATACCGCATGATCCCTGAACTTAAGCCGGTCCGCAATCTCATTGATGTTGATACTCGAGGAAACCAGATAATCCTTCGCCATCTCAAACAACATATTCCTTTGCAGAACGATGGGCGAGACGCCAAAATACTCCTTGAATTTGTTGGAGATATAGGTCGGGTTCATATGATACTTTTCCCCCAGCTTCTTCAATGTCATATCCGCTCTCGGCTCCCCCGATATATCGTTGAATATCTCTATAAAATTCCCCGGAATATCCGGCGCCATCTGCGTCTTCTCAGAATGAAGGAAGCTGTCAAAAAGACTCGCCAGCACCTCCAGCGCCTTCGCGTTCTTATAGATCATATCCGCTATGGTCTTCTCATTGCGGATCGCTTCCATATATTCAAAAAAACGGTTTTCAAAATCCGCACTGTTCTCCATCCGCACCCTGTAGGGCAGCTTGAGAAGGCTCAGCACATCCATATTATAAGCCGTCCTGAAATTAAAATGCCACCAGAGGAATACCGCCTCCTCCTTCGACGTTTTGATATGATCGTGCATCACATGATGCGGCAGGAAAATGGCATCTCCCTTTTTGCAATAGTATTCCTGCCCCTGCACCCTCAGCAGGGCTTCGCCCCTCTTAAGGTAAGACATGACGCAGTAAGGCAGTTCCCTGTTCATCTGTATCATCTCCGTCCGGATCTGATAATCGTACTCGACAATTTCGAGATATGCCCTCTGGATCAATGGCTTTAACCACTCTCCCACCTTTCTCCCTCCCGTCATATAGTCCGGCCGAAAATCATCCCACAGAGCAGGATCAATATACGCAGACAGCACACTAGAACTTCACGCCCATCTTCACACTTTCTGACGGATGCTCGGCTATGTAGTAATAATAGCTCTGGTCGCAGGTCTCAAACTCCACGACCGGATCCACGATATTCTCGCATTGAAACCGGCCGTCGCACAGCATTTTCCAGGCCGTCTCGCAGATCCTGTCAAAGCTCCAGCGCGGATGATCATTATTCGGCTCACTGCACGCCCTTGAGAAATAGAAATGGCACTGGTTAAAATGTCCTTCTCTCCCCAGATTAATCGGGACACGGCACTCACCAAGCCAGCCGACCATCGCAAAATTACCGCCATATGCCGCCGCCCGGATCCCCTGCTCCACAGCCTGGTAACTTCCGCTGGTTTCAATCACCACATCCATTCCCATTCCGCCCGTCATGTCTCTGAGGATCAGTCCCAGATCCTCCTTCACCGGATCAAAGGCAATATCCGCCCCATTCTCAAGCGCCGCCTTCCTCCTTCTCTCAATCGGATCGCTGACCGCCACAAACGAAGCGCCCGCAAGCTTCGCCGCCTGCGCCGCCATCAGCCCGATCGCTCCAAGCCCGGACACCAGCACCCTGTCTCCGACGCGCACATGGCCGTCTCTTAGCCCCCCAATCGCAAATTGCAGGGGATCGTAGCATACCGCTTCCTTCCAGCTCATACTCTCTGGCATAACCAGAACCTCTGACGCCTTCACGGTGTGCGTATTCTTAATATTCCCGTACCCGGCAACTCTCTGCCCGATCTGAAGGCTGTCCACGCCCGCGCCCAGCTCCGTGATCTTCCCCACAAACATATTTCCCAGACCTGATTTTCCTTCATTTACCAGCTCCTTTTCCCTCTTACGGAAAATATGCGTCTCCTCATCATAATAGCTTGCCGCAAACGGATCCTTTCCGGTTCCGTGCCACTCCGTCCCGTGCTTTGGAGCCCCAAAATCACAGCTTACCCTGACGTATCCCTCCGGCACCGGGGCGTCTGTGTATTCCTCCAAAACCGGTCTTCCTTCTCTGCCTAATAATAACTGCTTCATATTCGTATCCTCTCTTATTTTTATATTCTTACATTCTCATATCCCGGCTGAGCCTGCTGCCTTCCTATGCATCGTAGATATCCTTTGGCCTCACCCGGGCGGTCTGTATATCCTTGCTTTTTAGCATACCGCAGTCTTCACACCGTCCATTCTCGCCGAGCTTACCACACTCTCCACATAACACAGGCTCTTATAACCTTCTACAATGTTACAGGAAGTATCACATCCCTCCTGAATACACCCAAGAAACTCCTCCACCTCATCCACATAAGGATCATTTTCAGATTCCACTGTCTCATTTTCCACCGGCTCCCTGTCCGTATACGTAAACACCGCATGGTTCTGATCCTTGAAATCTACGGTTACTTTCTCATAGACCGCCTTAAAGCTTCCCGCCCAGAGCCCCGGGATCTCACAGTTGTTCGCCGTGATCGACGCCGCCGCTCCGTTAGAAAAGCTGGCGATCGACGCGCTTACATCCTCGACCGTGTAACCATTTACCCCGTTATGGCACAGATTATTCATGATCCCGGATACATTCTTCGGATCCCCCATCAGACAACGGCACATATCATACACATGGATGGCCTGCTCGAAGATCTGCCCCCCGCACAGATCCACATTGATCCACCACGGAGTATGTAAGGAATTACAGGAATAATGTCCATGGAACAATACCGGCTTCCCGGTCTGCCCGTCTGCGATCATTTTCTTCAGCTTCTTTACCGGCTCTCCCTGACGCATGTGGAATCCCACCCGCGTGATGATCTGATTCTCCTTCGCCGCCCGTACCATCTCTTGTCCTGCTTTCGTGGTGAGGGCAATCGGTTTCTCAATAAATATATGAATCCCTTTTTGGGCCGCCTTCTCAAACTGTCCGTTCTGGGCAAAAGGCGGAAGACAGATAAATAATGCCTGAAACTCCTCTTTACTGAGCATCTCATCAAAATCCTCATATACTTTAATGTCCTCATCCGGGAACTCCTCCATATACTGCTTCCTGGCCGCCTCACTTTTGTCGCACACGCACACTACCCTGGCGCCTGCTCCTATCAGCCTTCTGGTATGTCCCTTTCCCATACCGCCTGCTCCTAATATCGCCGCTTTTATGCCCATCCTTCCAGACCTCCTCTTATTCTTAGCGATTATTTAATCTTATCTGTTACTTATTCTTATCTCTTGCCTATAAAAGCTGTTACCCTTTCACAGCCCCCGCCGTGATACCTTCCACGAAGCTTCTCTGGAAAATACTGTATACGATCAGTATCGGTATCGTACAGATCGTAACACCTGCCGCGATCAGAGATGTGTTCATCGTATATTCCCCCTGGAAATACATCAGCCCCAGAGGAAGCGTCCTGAACTTGTCGTCATACACCATCAGCATCGGAAGCAGATAGTCATTCCACGACCACATGAACTCGAAGATCAGAAGCGTCGTAAGCGCCGGCTTCGTAAGCGGCAGCATCACATACAGCCAGGTCTTAAGCTTCCCCGCTCCGTCAATCGTGGCCGACTCCGCCAGTTCATCCGGAAGCTCCCGGAAAAACGACCGCATCATAAAGCAGGCAAACGGCATAGACAGCCCGAAGTACGGCAGGATCATCGCCTGGAGAGAATTGATCATGCCCAGCCGCTGGATATTATAATACAGCGGAATGATCATAGCATTGATAGGGATCATCATACCCAGAAGCAGGAACTTAAACACCGCATCCCGCCCCTTCCACTTAAGCTTGCCGAAAGCATAGCCGGCCAGAGACGCCAGCAGAAGAACAACTGCCACACGCGGCACGGCCACCATGATACTGTTCTTCATGTAGATCCCCATACGTCCTGTCGTCCACGCTTCCTTGATGTATTCCAGAGTAAATGCCGTCGGAAATGCAAACGGATCATTTACCGATGGATCGAACGGCTTTATCGCCGCAAGCCACATCCAGAAGATCGGAAGAATGGATACGAATACAAACAGAATCAAAACCGCATGGATGATCCCGGAACTGATATATTTTTTCATCTTATTCATCCTATTTCCTCCTCGTATCAGGTGTTGTCCTTATCCGTAAGCTTCATGAAAATCCCTGCACATATGGCAATGATCACCGCCAGTATAACGGCCAGCGAGGAGCCATACCCGTACTCATTCATCCCGAAAGCCGAATTATACATATATGTGGCGATCACCTCCGAAGAATGATACGGCCCGCCCTTAGTCATGACGTAGATCAGATCGAATACCTTGAAGGAACCGATCAGGGAATTGGAAACCAGCATCACGATCGTTCCCTTAAGCAGAGGAACGATCACATAGAAAAACTTCTGCACCGGATTCGCTCCCTCCAGCCTTGCGACCTCCAGATAAGTCGAATCAATCCCCTGTAGTCCGGCCAGGAATACTACCATATTGAATCCATAGCAGGTCCAGCTCCCCGCGATCAGCAGAAACCAGATGACCAGCTTCTCATCCCCCAGATAATCAATGTCTGCCAGACCGTTAAGCCCCAGCGAGCGGAACATATTCCCCATCACACCGAACTCCGGGTTATAGATCCATCCCCATACGATGCCTACCGCCACCAGCGAGACCACATTCGGCATAAAATAAGTAAGCCTGTATATGAATTTCCCCTTTACAAATTTCTGGGTAAGAATGACCGCAAAAATCAGTCCCAGCATAACCGGAATAAAAATAGTAAACAGAATCCAGATAATATTATTTCCCAGCGCCTTATAAAAAATCGGATCCTTGAATACACGGATATAGTTATCAAGTCCCACCCATTTCATATAAGGCGCGGCTCCGTTCCACTCATGAAAACTAATCTTAACAGTAGACAAGATCGGCACGACCAGAAACAGGCAGTAAAAAAATATTGCCGGCAATGCGAACGCAAAGCATCCTGCCCAGTTTTTTATCTTGTTCTTTCCTCCCAATTCGTATCCCCCCATCCTCTGTTCTTTATCTCATGCCCCCTGCGCATCTTACATATTACCAGCCCGTCTGGATCATTTACTCCACAGAATAATTTCCGGCTTCAATCTCTTCTTCAAAAGCTTTCTGTTTCTGCTCCATACAGGATGCTCCGTCAATCTTGCCCGCAATGAGCTGTTGTATAAAGTTCTTCGTTACGTCATTTACCTTCGGCGGCATGATAACATCAATATTCTCTCCAAGGTTCTCTGAACTATTGATCTCGTCTACTACATCCTGGAACAGTTCGCTGATCTCATAGGAGCTGTAATCAACATCCTTTACAGACGGGATAAGTCCTGCCTCATACCAGTATTCCATGTTGTCCATCTGGAAGATATAATCTACGAATTTTACTGCCGCTTCTTCGTATTTGGTCTTGGAATTGACTACGACAGCTTCTCCAAGCCCGCCCGGAGGACAATTGTCTACATCATCAGATGCAGTCGGCAGATAGAAGAATCCTACATTTTCGCCCATTTTCTCTGCAAACGCACCTACCTGCCACGTACCTGTAACACGCATCGCCCCGCCGTCCGCGTAAAATGCTTTGTTTGCATCTTCATATGCAAGGCTCAACGGCTTCTCGGAAGTGTAACCTGATTCAAATAACTTATAAAGCTCATCCAGCGCGCTTCCAAATCCTTCCGTCGTCCACGGGATCTCTCCGGCAATCGCCTGCTTCACCTTATCCGCTCCCACAAAACTGTTGAGCCAGATAGACTCATAGTGGAAGCCCGGCCATTGCTCCTTATCGTCCATGATAAGCGGTGTGATCCCTTTGTCCTTAAAGGTCTTACATACAGAAAGGAACTCCTCGTAGGTTGTCGGAATCTCAATATTGTTGTCCGCAAATATCTTTTTATTATAGAAGACACCCAGCATTTCCAGCTCATTGGCAATTCCATAGAATCCGTCGTCATATACGGTCTTCTCTATCGCCCAGTCATGGAATCTGTCATCCCAGTTATATTCTTCCCTGTATTTCGTCAGATCAAGCGCCAGCCCGGCCTTTGCCAGTACCCCGAGATAACCGGCTCCCGCGTCATAGCTGAATACATCCGGCCCTTCACCGCTGTTGATCGCAGGCTTTATGGTATTACGCAGATCATCTACCTTAAAGGCGGTACGCTTCACCTTGATGTCCGGATTCTCCTTCTCAAAATTCTCAATCAGCTTATCAATCATTTCTGCGCCTGCACCTTCCGTCCTCAGATCCCAGAAATTGAGTTCGATCTGCCCGCCATCGGCCGTATCTGACTTCTCTTCTTTTGCTGTATCCTCTTTCGGTGCATTCCCGTCACTGCTTGAACCTGGCGTACATGCCGCGAGCAGCATTGATACAATCAACAATCCCGTCAACATCTTCCATTTTCTTTTCATACTTACATCCTCCTTTGTGTAATTTTGTTATTTTATACGGGTATTATACATTTTTATTGGGCAAATGTACTTATCTATCCTTTTCATATTCTTTACATTTCTACAGTTTATACTGGGATATAAGTTCTATTTTTGCAATTTCGCTCAAAAAAATACCCCTTCCATATCCTGTCTGCTGTAAAATTACCAATATAATTTTCTGATAATTAATTATCAATCTTTTTATGTAATACCAATTATTTTATACAAGGAGGATAATTTACATAATTTTACAATTTATCTATAAAAATTTCTTTCCAATAACTGTAAAATTGTAAAGTATGACCTAAAATTTTGCAAATAAAAAAACGGTTCGATCACCGCATCAAAAAAAGCTGTCGGGAATTGACAAAAAATCTCCATTCCTGACACCTTTTCTTCTTATCTCATGTGCCGCTTCTTATATGCCCGCCATGCACTTACATATACGATCTCCAGTAACCAACCTCCCTCTCGTTAATTTCCCTGATCACGTCCGGATCCACCTTAAAATTCCTCTCTTCATCCATCAATCCGTTTATCTCCTGCTGGACATCCGTAACCTGTGTATAACAGTAACCGCACACATAGGGAATCCTCTTCACCGCAGTCGTAATCTCATCGAACCTCCGGATAAAATCCTCTTCCGATTCCACCTTATTTCCATATCCCCATCCCTCATCGTCATTATTAAATGCAATCCCGCCGAACTCGCTGATCATGACCGGCTGTCCCCGGTATCCATATCCATCTGCAAATGCCGATTTACTGCTGCAATGATACACTCTGCCCGCCAGAATATCCTCCCTGCATTCCACATATCTTCTAAGAAGCGTCTCCCCCGATTCTTCATAATCATGAAGGGTTATAATATCCGAAACCGTATGCTCCCATCCGTCATTGACAATAACCGGACGGTATTCGTCCACGCTCTTGGTCAGATGATAGACCGCTTCCGTAAAATGCTGCTGGCACGCCTTCGTCTTAACCTGTCCAATTCCCCAGGACTCGTTAAAAGGCGTCCATACGATTATGCTGGGATGGTTATAATTCTGCTTCACGATCTCCATCCATTCTCTGGTAAATTCTTCCGCCGCATCGTCACTGTACTGATAGGCCGACGCCATCTCGCTCCATACCAGCACGCCCTTCACATCACACCAGTACAGGAATCTCTCATCCTCCGTCTTCTGATGCTTCCTCACCCCATTGTATCCAAGCGCCAGGATCCTGTCTATATCCCTGATCAGCGCCTCCTCATCCGGCGGCGTCAGGCCGGTATCCTTCCAGTAACCCTGATCCAGGATCAGCCGTTGATACAACGGCCGTCCGTTCAGCAGTACATTAGGCCCGTCGATCCGGATCTGGCGCATGGCAAAGTAAGAATCCACTTCATCCACTGTCTCGCCATCCTCAAGAATACGAAATCGAATGTCATACAGGTTCGGCTCCTGCGGGCTCCACGTCTTGATCCCCCATTCAAAATCTCCCGGCTTCTGTGTAAATATGTCAATCTGCGTCTGCAAATGTCTGGATGTTACGGCTGTAGTCACACGTTTCACGAATACTCCGCCAAAGGATACCGTGATCTCTGCCGTCAGTCCTTCCCATTCCTCATCCTCTCCCCGTTCCATCCTGTCTTCCGGCATCAGGACATTCATCTCCAGCTTAAGCGCCTGCGCTTCAAGGTCCGGCGTCATCTTCACATCCGCAACCCGGATCTTCGGCGCATACTCCGCCCAGACCGTCTTCCAGATCCCCGTCGTCTGTACATACCAGCAACCAAAGTTCTCATTGATCCAGCGCTGTTTCCCTCGGGGATCATGCATATCACAGGAATCCTCAACCTTGACGGTCAGTTCGTTCTCTCCTTCCCTCAGCAGATCCGTGATAACAAATGAAAATCTGGCATAACCCCCTCTGTGGCCTCCTGCATATTGTCCGTTCACCCACAGCTTCGTCAGAAAATCACAGCCCTCGAAATGAAGGATATAATCATTCCGCTCAAGAAGCTCTGTATCCACCTGAATCTTCCGTCTGTACCAGATGTGGTTATGGCCGCGTTCATCCTGTATCCCGCTGGCTTTCGTCTCACAGGTAAACGGGACCTGGATCTTCATTTTCCCAGGAAAATCCTCGTACCACCGCTCCCTTTCCCCTGCATTCTCATCATCAAACCCAAACTCCCAGATACCATTCAGGTTCTCCCAGCTGTTTCGTACAAACTGTGGTCTTGGGTAATCCTTGCGGTAACATCTTGTCACACTCGTGTCCTCCTTATGATACTCTATTGTCGAGCTGTTATTTTTTACATTATAATATCATAGTGGAGGATTCACAACACGTTGAGTACACCTAAATTTCACTTTTTTACATTATTGAAGTCCTTTATTCACACAAGGCTTCGGGATTTTCTTTTAATACGTCAAACGACGCCAGATTGAACCGTTGTGGTTCAATCTGGCGCCGTAAACTGCGGATGACAGGACTTGAACCTGCACGGGAAGCCCACCAGATCCTAAGTCTGGCGCGTCTGCCAATTCCGCCACATCCGCATAATCACAATATCTCTTCTATAACAAACTTATATGAGCAAGTGTAATCACTTGTGTAACCACTATCTAAGAAAAGAATCCTTACACTTTTCCTATCATAACAAACAAATCTCCATTAGTCAATTACAAATTCTTAGTTTATGCATTTTACCAATGGATAAATCTTCTGTTTTTACTTGCCGAGAAATTACCTCACTCTTAAATTTTGTTGCCTTAAGGTCGTTAATATGTTATTGTAGTTTCTAAGAGGTGAACTAATGAATAACCGGATTAAAAAATTGTGATTAGATCTGGGACTTAGTCAAAAAGCGGCATGAAAGGAGGTTAGCGCAATGGCTTTAGCGCAAGCAAAAACTTACACAGAAGATGACTATTATAATATACCCGAGGATGTCCGAGCGGAACTGATTGACGGACAGATTTATTATCAGGCAGCTCCCGGCCTGTTGCATCAGGCAATATCAGGTGAATTATACACCGCAATAAATTTATATTTAAAATCAATAAAAGGAAAATGCAGGGTATTTTCCGCCCCATTCGCTGTGAAGCTATTTGAAGACAGGAAGAATATTGTAGAACCTGATATCAGTATTATCTGTAATCCTGACAAGCTGAATGATCGGGGATGCGCCGGGGCTCCCGACTGGATTATTGAAATCATTTCCCCTGGTAATCCTGAACATGATTATATTCGAAAGCTGAACCTTTATAAGGATGCAGGTGTACGTGAATATTGGATTGTAGATCCCAGGGATGAAAAGATTTTAGTATATTTCTTTGACCAACTTGATTTTAGAGTTGAAACGTACACATTCCAGGATAAAATAAAGGTCAATATTTATGATGACTTCTGGATTGACTTCCGGGAATTGAATTTATAAAATACGAATCCGAAGAAAAGCGTGCACTGACCATATTTGATTTTAATTTATCAAGACGCGAAGTAACTATCAATAAAGCCCACGATCTCTCTACAGGAAAAACTTTTTATCGGCGACGATCCAAAAGGTTTTATTTCACGCAGACAAAACTGGGACATTGGGACGCTGATGGGACATTGAGAACCTATTACTTCTTGCAAGAATAGACAAGTTTGCAAATATTAAAAAATCCCCACAACCCTCGAAAATACAAAGGTTGCGGGGATTCTTCCTACTGAGCGTGCGGGGATTCGAACCCCGGACAACTTGATTAAAAGTCAAGTGCTCTACCACCTGAGCTACACGCCCATAACAACTGGGCTAGTTGGATTCGAACCAACGAATGCAGGAGTCAAAGTCCTGTGCCTTACCGCTTGGCGATAGCCCAATAAAAGAAAAAAAGGTGGGTAATGGGACTCGAACCCATGATATCCAGAACCACAATCTGGCGCGCTAACCAACTGCACCATACCCACCATATATATTACTTATCGAACTATTCATGTCCAACTAAGTATCACCTTATTCAATTTTGTGGTCCTAACGAGCCTGGGGGGATTCGAACCCTCGACCTACGGCTTAGAAGGCCGTTGCTCTATCCAGCTGAGCTACAGACTCACAATGCCAGTCCTTAGAACTATTCTCCATAAAACCATCGACCTCTGCACTTTATGGCTTTAGGAAAGCGGGTGATGGGAATCGAACCCACGTATCTAGCTTGGAAGGCTAGTGTTCTACCATTGAACTACACCCGCATGGATATCGGGGTGACAGGATTCGAACCTGCGACCTCCTGGTCCCAAACCAGGCGCTCTAGCCAAGCTGAGCCACACCCCGTCACTATATTCTCCTGTCTCTCGAAGTTGTACCCCCGTGACACAACAGTTATTATATAGGAATATCCATCAGTTGTCAACATCTTTTTTTATTTTTTTACAAAAATTCCTGAGAAATATCTATCTTCCCCTCTTTATCGAGCTCCATGATCATATAGCTGGGCCTGCGTCCCTCCTGCCGGGGATATGCCACGCTGCCCGGATTCAATATGATCAGGTCTTCCTCCCTCGTCAGAGACGGCCTGTGCGTATGCCCGTACATCACAATATCCGCTCCCCGCTGTCTGGCCTCCTCCTTCAGCCGTTCCTCCCCCAGCGCCACATAATAAGAATGCCCGTGCGTCATGAATATATGATGTCCCTCCGCTTCGAATTCATCTTCCCGTGGAAGATCCGAAAAGAAATCATTATTTCCCCGTATTATATGTACCGGGCAGTCTGCCAGCGCTGTGATGTAGTCTTCTCCGCCCTCTGTATCCCCAAGATGAAGCATCATATCAATGGGGCGGACCCGCTCTAACACCTGTTCCAAATTCCTGTGTGATTTGTGCGTATCACTTACAATCAATATCCTCATACAAAAACCCTCAATCTTCCATATCACCCATATATCCTAACCAATGTCTTCCATCCGGATCAATGCTCCGCCAGTATCCTGCGCATCTTCCTCAGACCTTCTCCCCGGTGGCTCAGTTCATTCTTCTTCTCAGGAGCAAGCTGCGCGCTCGTACAGCCGTACTCCGGCAGATAAAAGATCGGATCATAGCCGAATCCATTTTCCCCAATGATCTCATGCCCTATGATACCTTCCATAGTCCCCCTGACCACCGCACTGCTCCCGTCCGGAAATGCCGCCGCAATGGCGCACACAAATCTGGCCGTCCGCTTCTCATCCGGAACATTATCGAGCCGGTCAATTAAATTCTGGTTCTTGATATCATACGACGTATCCTCGCCCATGTACCGTGCAGAATAAATGCCCGGTTCCTTGTTCAGATAATCAATCTCCAGCCCGGAATCATCCGCCAGGACTACCGCATTCTCAAATCCAGGAAGCTTCCCGGCCTCCCTTGCGATCTCCTTTGCCTTGATCAGCGCATTCTCCTCAAAGGTTGCCCCATCCTCCACAACGTCCGCCCGGATTCCCGCTTCCCGCTGTGACAGGATCTCAGCCCCAAGGTCCTTAAGGATCATCCTGATCTCAACCATCTTGTGTTCATTTCCTGTTGCAAATATTATCTTATCCACCATAGCCTTGCCTCACCCTGCTTTCCTTCCATTAATTCTTCTATATAAATACTCCGCCGGCCTAATATGTCCGTTTCCACTATCCATCCTCTTCCCCGCCGGATCTCACTGACGCTTCGGCGGTTTCGGCCCCTGGAACTGATAGAAATAGGTCTTGAGCATTCCATTATAAATCTTACGGTTCTTATCTGCCTTCCGTCCGAAATACTTCTCCGCCTCCTCATAAGATGTGATCATGTAAGCCGACCACGAATCCAGTCTCTTGAAGCTCTCCCCAAACGTCCGGTACAACTGGGGCAGTTCGTCCTTCTCCTGAAGCCTCTCTCCGTAGGGCGGATTCGTAATAATGAATCCGTACTTCTTCGGATGGCTCAGCTCCCTGACATCTCTTTCCTGAAAATGAATCAGATGGTCTACGCCCGCCTCCCGTGCATTCCTTCTGGCTGTCTTTATCACAGAACCATCCACATCATATCCCTGGATGTCAACTTCAACATTATCCTCGACCATATCATTGGCTTCATTCACCGCATCATACCACAGCTTCCTTGGAATCAGGTTCGTCCATTCCTCTGCGGTAAACGAACGATTCATCCCTGGCGCTATCTTTGCCGCCATCATCGCCGCCTCGATAGGAAATGTCCCGCTTCCGCAGAAGGGATCTACAAGTATCCGCTCCCTCCTCCACGGCGTCAGCATGATCAGCGCCGCCGCCAGCGTCTCCGTGATCGGAGCCTTCCCCGCAATCTCCCTGTAACCGCGTTTGTGAAGCGATACACCGGAAGTATCAATCCCGATGGTAACCACATCCTTCATAAGAAATACCCGTATTGGATAGGTCGCTCCGTCCTCCTCAAACCATTCCATATGATAGCGCTCCCCAAGCCGTCTCACCATGGCCTTCTTCATGATCGACTGGATATCCGACGGGCTGAACAGCTTACTCTTCACCGACGCCGCCTTCGCCACCCAGAATTTCCCGTCCTTTGGTATGTAATCCTCCCACGGCAGCGCTCTCGTCTTCTCAAACAACTCCTCGAAGGTCACCGCCTGGAAGCTCCCGACCTTCCATAACACTCTCTCTGCCGTGCGCAGAAAGATATTGGCATAACATACCGCCGCCGCATCCCCATAGAAGGTCACTCTTCCGTCCTCAACTTCTGCGATCTCATATCCAAGATCAATAACCTCTCTTTTCAGCACCGCCTCCAGGCCAAAATGGCAGGGTGCAATCAATTCAATCCGGTTCATACACAATCTCCCGACTTACTTCTTAACGCCCGTATCTGTTGCTTTTCCTATACATCTTACTTTCTTTCACCATAGGTTGTCAACTCACACAAACAAATTAATTGATAAAAATGCAAAAGGAAAAGAGCACTGCACAAGATCTTTTCCTGTACAGTGCTCTTTTCTAACTAATAATTGTCGCTGTAGTTAGAACTGTTAGAATTGGAGCTGTTAGAATTCTTTGAAGACGTGTTGGACGCATTCTTGTTGGATGAATTCTGGTTGCTTGCATTCTTGTTTGTTGAATTCTGGCTGCCTGCATTCTTGTTAGATGAATTCTGGTTTGATGCATTCTTGTTTGATGAACTATAATTCTTTGCCATGTTAAAACTCCTCCTAATCTTTTTGGTTACATGGCTATTATGTCCACTCGGACGCATATTATGTATTCTTTTTCACAAATAAATAACAAGCCGGCCGCACATGCTGTCTAATAATATTTTTATTAAATTTTTTTTAAAATTATCTTGCTTTTTATGAGGTAATATATTATACTAACTTGTGTAGAAAGTTTTCTTTCTACAACCCCTTATTAATTATTTATACTCCCCTCAAAAGACCGGTGGCTCCCCCATCGGTCTTTTACTGTCTGTTGAATTCCTCTGTTCAGAGGATATTTTTTGCCGTCGAAAAAACCTCTTGAAGATTACTCTTCAAGAGGCTTTCCAGTGACTCCGAGGGGAATCGAACCCCTGATTCCAGCGTGAGAGGCTAGCGTCTTGACCGCTTGACCATGGAGCCGTATTTTCTTTTCTCTGTTTCGCACTTGATTATTATAGCAAATAATATCGAAAAATGCAAGCACTTTTTTTCAAAATTTTAAATTTTTTATTCTTCATTGATATTGGCTATGGTATACCCGGGCAAAGCTGTCCGGGTATGCCATTTTTCTATATCTTATTCAATCAATTACTAAACCAGCTTCATCGGATTGATCTTGATGCCAGGTCCCATCGTAGAAGTGAGTGTTACACTCTTTAAGAACTGGCCCTTAACCGCCGCTGGTCTTGCCTTAACGATTGCGTCGATAAGCGTCTGGAAGTTGTCCGTAATCTGTTCCTCTGTAAAGGAAACCTTTCCTAACGGCACATGGATAATGTTTGTCTTGTCAAGTCTGTACTCAATCTTACCGGCCTTGATATCCTGGATAGCCTTCGTAACATCCATCGTTACTGTACCAGCCTTCGGGTTCGGCATAAGTCCCTTAGGTCCAAGTACACGTCCAAGACGTCCAACGATACCCATCATATCCGGTGTTGCAACCACTACATCGAACTCAAACCAGTTCTCGTTCTGGATCTTCGGAATCAGTTCGTCTCCTCCAACATAATCTGCTCCTGCTGCCTTTGCCTCCTCAGCCTTGGCATCCTTCGCAAATACAAGGATACGGACCTTCTTACCTGTTCCGTGCGGAAGCACAACCGCACCACGGATCTGCTGGTCAGCGTGACGTCCGTCACAACCTGTTCTGATATGAGCTTCAACTGTCTCATCGAATTTTGCTGTTGCAGTCTTCTTAACTAATGCCACTGCGTCCGCAACGTCATAGAGTGTTCCTCTGTCAATTGCTTTTGCAGCTTCAACATATTTCTTTCCTCTTTTCATCTGAATAACCTCCTTGTGGTAATGCCGGGATAACCCTCCCACTTACTCGTTTACATTCTTCAAAACACGTTCTACGCCTCTTCAACCTTGACACCCATACTACGGCATGTGCCCGCCACCATGCTCATGGCAGCTTCTACTGTAGCCGCATTCAGGTCAGGCATCTTCGTCTCAGCAATCTCTCTCAGCTGTGCCTGAGTGATCGTTGCAACCTTCGTCTTGTTCGGAACACCTGAACCAGACTTGATATTGCACGCCTTCTTGATCAGGACTGCCGCCGGCGGTGTCTTTGTGATAAAGCTGAAACTTCTGTCATTGTAAACGGTGATAACTACAGGAATGATCAAGTCTCCCTGATCCGCAGTCCTTGCATTGAACTGCTTCGTAAATTCAACGATATTCACACCATGCTGACCAAGCGCTGGTCCAACCGGTGGTGCCGGTGTAGCCTTTCCGGCAGGAATCTGCAATTTAATGTAACCTTCTACTTTTTTTGCCATTTTCATTACCTCCTTGTGGTGATGCCGGGAATCTTATGTCCCCTCCCACTGAATTTGATTCTCTTGCTGTAGCAATTACAACTTCTTAACTTCTGCGAAACTAATCTCGACCGGTGTCTCACGGCCAAACAGCTCAACATTGATCGTAAGGCTCTGCTTCTGCACGTTCATAGCCTGAATAACACCTACGGTATCCGCCCATGCACCGGCAATTACCTGGACCGTATCGCCTTCTGCGAAATCAACCACCAGATTCTCCTGCCTGATCCCAAGCGGCGCCATCTCTGCATCTGTGAGCGGAACCGGCTTTGATCCAGGACCTACGAATCCGGTAACTCCCCTCGTATTACGCACAACATACCACGTATCGTCATTCATGATCATGTGGATCAGTACATATCCGGGGAACATCTTCTTCTGTGCCGCCTTCTGGACGCCGTTCTTCAGCTCAACGACATCCTGCATCGGAACACGGACCTCCAGGATCTGCTCTTCCAAATGCCTGTTCTCTATCGTCTTATCAATGTTGGCTTTCACCTTGTTCTCATACCCGGAATAGGTATGCACAACGTACCATTTTGCCTCTGACATAAACTCACCTTTCTGCTTGCAGATTTATCAGCGCTATCTTACTAAAAAATCCACTCCGTACTGAGCCGCGAAATCAACGATTGCTATGATCAGCCCCAGCACTACGGATACGGAAACAACTGCCGCCGTCTGTTTTGCCACTGTCATCTTGTCCAGCCAAATGATCTTCTTGAATTCTCTGCTGACACCCTTGAACCAGCTGTTCTTCTGCGTCTTCTCGCCCATAACAACCACTCCTTTACGACGACTACTTCGTCTCCTTGTGCAATGTGTGTGACTTGCAGAACTTACAGTACTTCTTCGTCTCCATGCGCTCAGGATGCGACTTCTTATCCTTCGTCATGTTGTAGTTACGCTGCTTGCATTCTGTACATTCCAATGTGATTCTTGTACGCACAACTTCCACCTCGCTTTATATTTCTTAATTGACGTGTTACCTGGCAGCTTGCGAGGCTGCCCCTTTTTAGGCATAAAAAAAAGACCTACTTCCATTCGCTATGATAGCGTACCACAATTGGTATGAAAAAGCAAGTCTTTCTTTTATCTTTTTTAAGTTTTCAGATCTGCCTCGTTACTCCTCACACTCACACTGATATTGTAACCACTCTAATTCTCCTTTCGTATAATAATAAGGAAAGAACGTTGAAGGAAATACACTTATGATCTGTAAAAATATATTAGAAGCAGTAGGACATACCCCCGTCATACAGCTGAACCGCATGGTTGACGCAGATTCAGCCAGAGTTCTGGTCAAATTCGAAGGACTGAACGTCGGCGGTTCCATCAAAACCCGGACCGCCTATAATATGATCACCAAAGCAGAAGAAGACGGCATATTAAAGAAGGATTCCATTATCGTAGAACCCACAAGCGGAAACCAGGGAATCGGTCTTGCACTGGTCGGAGCCGTTAAGGGATATGAGACCGTGATCATCATGCCCGATTCCGTCAGTCAGGAGAGGCGTTTCCTCATAGAACATTACGGGGCCAGAGTGATACTGGTACACGACGCCGGGAATATCGGCGACTGTATCGAAGAATGTGTCCGCACCGCAGACCGCATGGCAAAAGAAAATCCAAAGGTATTCGTGCCCCAGCAGTTTGAAAACGAGGCGAATCCCATGGTCCACCGCTATCACACCGGTCTTGAGCTCTTAGAGCAGGCCGCTTCCCCCATCCACGGCTTCTGTTCAGGAATCGGGACCGGCGGAACCATCACCGGGATCGGCGAGACACTCAAAGCGCTCAACCCGGATATTACAATCTGGGCAGTAGAGCCGGAGAATGCAGCCATCCTTGCCGGCGGTACGTTCGGGAACCATATTCAGATGGGGATCGGCGACGGTGTAGTGCCGAAGGTGCTGAACCGGCATATCTATGACGATATCGCGATCATCACCGATGAAGAAGCGTTGCAGACAGCCAAAGACCTGGCCAGACTGGAGGGACTGATGTGCGGGATTTCAAGCGGAACGAATGTGGCCGCCGCCATTAAGCTGGCGAAAAAACTCGGCAAAGGCAAGACCGTCGTAACCGTGCTCCCGGATACAGCCGAGCGTTACTTCTCAACCCCTTTATTCGAGTAAAAGAAACACACAAAAACACACCATTACTTTCAGCCGGTCCGGGATTTTTCACCCGCCGTCCCGGCTGATCTGTAATGATGTGCCCGCATCTGATCCGTCAGATCAGTTTCTATGCATTCAGAAGCTTCTATACATTCAGAAGTTTCTATACATTCAGAAGCTTCTATACATTCAGAAATTTCTACGCATTCAGAAGCTTCTCCACGCTCACAAGCTTTACGCTGAGTACAAATATCTTCGCCGCCACTTCTAATTCTTCCACCGTCGGGAAGGACGGCGCGATCCGGATATTGCTGTCTTTTGGATCCTTTCCGTATGGATAGGTCGCCCCTGCATCCGTCATCACAAGGCCTGCCTCTTTCGCCTTTGCCACAATTGCCTTCGCGCATCCCTCCATAGAATCAAAGGAGATAAAATATCCGCCAAGAGGCTTCGTCCAGGTTCCGATCCCAAGACCGCCAAGCTCCCTGGTCAGAACCTCGTCCACCTTCTCGAACTTCGGACGGAGAATCGCCGCATGTTCCCTCATATGCTCATAGACTCCCAGCATATCCTTAAAATACCGCACATGACGCAGCTGGTTCAGCTTATCATGCCCTATCGTCTGATACTTCATATAACGCCTTGCATCCTCCAGATTCCCCCGAGATGCCGCCAGCGCCGCGATCCCTGAACCAGGGAAGGATACCTTTGACGTGGAAATAAACTTGATCACGATATCCGGGTTCCCGACCTTGATACACTCATTCAGCAGTTCCAGCACAACCACCCGCTTATCGTCATACAGATGATGGATGGAATATGCATTATCCCAGAAAATACGGAAATCCTTCGCCGCCGGCTTAAGGCGTGCGAATCTCCTGACCGTCTCGTCTGAATAAGATATACCTGTCGGGTTCGAATACTTCGGCACACACCAGATCCCCTTGATGGCCGGATCCTTCGCAACCAGTTCTTCAACCATATCCATATCCGGTCCCGTCTCAAGGAGCGGTACATTGATCATCTCAATCCCGAAGAATTCTGTGATTGCAAAATGACGGTCATACCCCGGCACAGGACACAAAAACTTCACACGGTCAAGCTTCCCCCACGGCGTACTGCCCATGAAACCGTGCGTCATGGCGCGGGACACCGTATCAAACATAACATTCAGACTGGAATTCCCGTATATAATGACACTGCGCTCCGGAACCTCAGACAGATCCGCCAACAGCTTCCTTGCATCACTGATTCCGTCAAGAACACCATAATTCCTGCAATCCACTCCGTCAGAGCTCACCAGGTCAGAATCACTGGTCAGTACATCCATCATCCCAATCCCGATATCAAGCTGCGCCTTGGACGGCTTACCGCGTGACATATCCAGATGCAGTCCCTTCTTCTTGATCTCCTCAAACTGCTTTTCAAGGTCACTCTTCAGATTCTTCAACTTCTCTTTACTCAACTTACTGTACGGTGCCATATCGAAAACTACCTCCTGTTTTTCTTTTTCTTAACCAGATAATACCGTCCCGGCTCATGAAACTTTCGCTCACGCCGTCTGCTTTCATATCAGAACACAGTCACATGCCCTCACCGCGGACCACTCCTTCATTTGCCCGCTCAAAAGGGGCATATAGTATAAGATGCCCCTGCTATATGCTATTTTACGTACTATCCCAGAAAAAGTCAAGATGTTTTTTGCATTTTATTTTCTTTTTTCTTTCATTTTCTATTCTCCTAAAACGAACCTTATGCATTTTTAAATCTTAAAATGCAATTCCAATCATTCTATCTTGCATTTTCTATTCATCTTCTTATTCGCCGGCCGATACCCAGCCATCTATTGTACTTCCCGATCCCAGTGTGCTGTCTGCATTATATCTGAAGAAACTCTTCCAGCCTAACCTCAAGCACCCCTTCTCCACCGTCGTCTACTCTGTCAGTTCAAACCGTAACAATACCGGATTGTGGTCACTGTACCCAAAATCAGTATCAATATTCTCGGCCGACGCCTTCACATTATCAGACACCAGAAATCCATCCACCACAGTCGTAAAGTTCACGCCCTTCGTATACGGGATATCCGCCCCGCGGCAGGTCGGCACCTCAAGCTCATTCTCCGCCTGCACAATGGAGATCCCCTCAGCCATCTCCTCCTCTGTCAGGATAGACACCCACTCCGGGAATTTCTGCTTTGACGAAAATCCTTCCGCCGCCGCTTCCCCAAGCGCATGGTTGAAATCTCCCCCGACAATCACATAATTCCCCGCCTGATATTCTTCCTCCATGACAGAATTCAGCAGTTCCAGCTGCTGCGCGCGGATCAGCCCGCCCTTGTCATAAGCAGACATGTGGCTGTTGATCAGCACCAGCTCCCGTCCGCCCTCTACCGGCAGGCGCATGACGGCAAAGCACCGGTCCAGATCCGTAAATTTCGTGATAAAGCTGTTGTCCACCGGATAACTCCTCCGCTTTGCCTCCCCGATCTGGTAACGGCTGAAACTCAGAAGCCCTGCATCTACCGCCCCGTGAGGATCCGAGAAGGGATAGAATAAATATGCTGAATGAAAATTATTTGCAAAGACATTCCCATAATCAGAGAAATGATCCTTCAACTGTTCCATCTGATCAATATGGTAACTCCGGTCGGCATCCACATCCACCTCCTGCAACAGCATGAAATCCGCATCCAGCTTCTCAAGCTCTTCCACCGCACCTTTTATGTTCGCCTCCACAGATTCTTTGCTTATGGCCTTGCCATATTCCCCTGATGTCAGCGTCCCGTCCTCCATCTCACCTGTGTCCATGAAGAAACTGTAATCCGGACCATATGCTCCGAAACCAATATTATAGGTTACGGCCGTATACGTCTCTTTGCTCTTAAGCGCGGACTTCTGGTTGTTCTCCGTCTCAAGCACCGCCTCATCCTCTATCCTGTAGTAATTCGCCTGCATGTAGATCACATAGCCTGCCGCGCATATGACGCAGAGCAAAAGCAATCCCGCCAGTATCTTCACCGGTACTGGTATGCGTACTCGCGCCGTCTTCTTTCTGTCGTTCTGATTTGTCCGGTTATCCTCCATCATTTCGTGTCCCCCCGCCTTTATTTTTATATAGCTTTTAAATGATCCCGGGGCAAGATACCCGTCTCTATGCCCGGAAATTTTTATTCATTATACATGATTCCAGGCGGAAATACAATCGGCCTGACCGCCTGTACGAAAATCCCAAAAAGAATTGAATTTCCAAACAAATAATGATAAGATACAGGAAATATTTGCGAACGAATCCAGCACAATCATACTGGAAATCCACCGGCAAGAAAGGAGTGGACAGATTTGAATATAATTAAAAAACTGCCTGTCGGCATCGAAAATTTCAGAAAAATACGTACAGACAGTTTTTACTATGTAGATAAAACCCGTCTGATACGCGATCTGCTGTGCCATTGGTGCGAAGTGAATCTTTTCACCCGTCCCAGAAGATTCGGCAAATCCTTGAACATGGACATGCTTAAGACTTTTTTTGAATACGGCTGTGACAGCAGACTTTTTGACGGACTTGAAATATCGACAGAAAAAGAGTTGTGCAGAAAATACATGGGGCAGTTTCCGGTCATTTCCCTTTCTCTAAAGGATATTGATGCTCCTGATTATAAAAGTGCCAAAGCCTCGCTGTGTACTTCTATCGGAAATGAAGCATTGCGTTTTCATTTTTTATCTGACAGCTGTCAGATTACCGACACTGAAAAAGCCCAATATGAACAGCTGATAAAGGCCGATCCCGAGAACCAGCAGAAATTCAGCATGTCAGATGAAACTCTGAAGGACAGTCTGTTTACACTGTCATATCTTCTAAATAAGCACTATGGTCAAAAAGTAATCTTACTCATAGATGAATACGATGTCCCCCTGGACAAGGCGCACCGTGCTGGCTGCTATGAAGAAATGGCACATTTGATACGGAGTCTTTTCAGCCGGGTTCTCAAAGGTAATGCCTGCCTTCAATTTGCTGTTCTGTCCGGTTGTCTTAGAATTGCGAAAGAAAGTATATTTACCGGCTTGAATAATTTCAAAACCTATTCCATCACCAACATCCGTTTTGACGAATACTTTGGATTTACAGACAAGGAAGTACAGGATATGTTGGAATTCTATGGATTCCGGCAGGCATATTCCTCTGTAAAAATGTGGTATGACGGTTACCGCATCGGAAATACCGACGTCTACTGCCCCTGGGATGTGATCAACTATGTCGACCTGCTTCTCTCCGAACCACAGGCTGAACCACAGGCTTTCTGGCTTAATACAAGCAGCAATGATATCATACGGACATTTTTACAGATGTCAAAGCAAAGTACACGGCGGGAAATTGAGCAGTTAATCGACGAAAAGAGCATTCCAAAACATATCCGTCAAGAATTGACATATCGTGATCTTTACGAAAATACGGACAATCTTTGGAGTGTGCTTTTCACCACCGGTTACCTGACTTCCCACGGCAATACAGATGACGGATGTTTAAAGCTTGCCATCCCCAATCTGGAGATACGTAAGATATTCATCGAACACATCCAGGAATGGTTCCAGTCAGAAGCAAGAAAAAACACGATCAAGCTGAACGCCTTCTGTGAAGCATTCTCCAAGGCGGATGCTCTGACTGTAGAAGCACAGTTGAACACTTATCTGAAGAAAACCATCAGCATCCGGGACACAGCGGTAAGAAAAGAAAAAAAGGAAAACTTTTATCACGGAATTCTTCTGGGACTGCTCGCTTATCGAGACGACTGGGATATCAGTTCTAACACAGAATCCGGCACAGGCTTCTGCGACATTCTGATAGAGACAGAAAATAATGGCATTGGAATTGTTATTGAAATAAAATATGTAGAAACTGAAAATCTTGAAACAGGATGCATAGAAGCCATGAAGCAGATTGATGATAAGTCATATGACTCTGCGTTGATCGAGGATGGGATGACAACCATTATAAAATACGGAATCGCCTGCCGGCAGAAGAAATGCAAAGTAATTTGCAAAACTGACACTGTTGAAATATAATCCCTGCGGAAGTTTCATGCTATATGTGTCAGATCTCTGTCAGGATGATCAGATCATCCTGACAGAGATCTTCAGACAACCGCCTCAATCAATAACTTATCTCCAACCCGTATCTCCTTTACACCGATCTCTTTCTTACTAATTAAAGTTAAAACTGAGCATATACCCCGCTCTCCATTATAATAGATAACCATGTAATAGAAAAAATGTCCGGATAACAGGCACCATTTACATTAAAACACTTTGCCATCTCCTCTGCGGGCTCCTTTCAAAAAATCACAATTCACTCAAATTACTCTGCCGCCGTCTGAATCCCGGCCCGGATCTCATCCATAAATCCGATGATCCCCGCCTCAACTTCATCCTTGATCGCCGCATAATTATGTATCTCGTGCCGGTATCCGGAATATACCTTCGTCCGCACGGTATGCCCTGTCTCGCACAGCCAGTTCGTCACCTCATAGATGCCCTTGCCGTATTCTCCCACCGGATCCTGATCTCCTCCGATATTATATACAGGAAGCTTTGCTGGAACCTTCTCTGCCCATTCTGCCCCCGTGATGGCATTCATCATCTGGGTAAAATAGAACATGGACTGATTCGTTGTTGGCTTGGTAAATGCATCAAACGGATCCTCGGCATGGTCTTTCTGTACATACGTATCCGCGCAGATCCATTCATTTCCTATCTTGATCTCTCCACACCGTTCGCACATCCATCCCATCAGCTGTCCGGCAAACTCGCCATCCGAATCCTTGCCCCTGCCGTCAGCAACAGCCTTCTCAAGCGCCTCTGCCACTTCACCGGCCCCGCGGAATACTCCCGCTGTTCCGCAGATTGTAATTCCTGCCAGTTCACCGCCGTATTTGGCCGCGTAATCTCTTACGATAAACGATCCCATACTGTGTCCGAAGAGGAAATACGGCAGTCCCGGATATTTCTCACACACGAGCTCTTTAAGCCGATGCTCGTCCTCCATCATAGTATGGAATCCCTTGTCGCCCCAGTCGCCCCAGGTATCATTCTCCATAGCCGTCTTGCCGTGCCCGACATGATCGTCCGCCGCCACGATATAGCCCGCGTCCATGAACTTCACGATCATATGGAAATACCTTCTGGAATGCTCCCCGAAACCATGCACCACCTGCACGATCCCCTTTGGCTCTGCGGCCGGTACATAGATCCACGCGTGTACCTCGTCTCTCTCGTTAAATGATTGAAAATTTACCTCATGCAGCATTAAAACACCTCCTGATACTTAAACTTTTCTGCTGTATTACATGTACTGTATAGGTACATTATAACACAGTATGACGGATACGGACCACAATATTCGCACATTCCGCCTCCACATAACTCCATATTTCCCCGTCATCTTTATAAAACCTTTCAAGAAAGCTCCTCACACTCTCCCAAACAAGCCTTTTTGCCTCTTCTTTCGAATACATACAGAGTATGGCCTGGATCTTCCCGTAATCATTCTCATTAAGAGCCATATTGTCAAATGATTTCTTCAACAATATATGCCCCGCAACATCCCTGAGCAGGATACCGCAGAGATTCTCAAATAATTTCTCATATTCCTCCTCATACGCCCGCAGGACATTCACCACATACGTCTCCGGAAACTGATTCATGAAACGCTGTTCTATGGCGATGCATCTTACATATTCCCACACAGCATCAATCCCCGTATACTGCGCCAGGTCCACAAGCAGAGGATAATCCAGCGTCAGGATTGTATTCTGCGGCTCATATTTCATATCGTACCATTTGAGAAATTCTGGAACTGCCGTCACAGTATCCGTAAGAGCTGTATTTCCATAAGAGCAAAAATCCCCAAGCAGACTGTGATACCTCTCTTTCATGTCTCTGACCTTCTCATCCACAAGCCGTCCTCCAAGCTCGTATGCCTCCTTTGCGGAAATATTACCGGCAGACACTGCGCCGCTCTGACCGGACATCTCATATTCATGGATACAATACAACACCGCCGTCATCAACTGATTCGCCTTCTCATATGTGACAGATGTACTCTCGTGCCCTGTATACTGTTCTGCCAATTTTGCAACGATCGGAACCAGTTCTTCCATCTCATACCCGCCTGTTCCCATACTCTTTCTTCCCCTTTCGTTCTCTCTGCCGCGTCCGCTTTCCCTGTCTTCCCTCATTTTCTCCTGCTGTTTTCCCAATTCCTGTTCTATGCCTTACTCATTGCAGTCCCTTAAGAGCCTCCACATATAATTCCGGATCCCATCTTTTTACCTCATCAAACCGGCTGTATTCTCCCCTTCCTTCCGTCCTCCGGTATCCGCCGTATCCGCTCCGCACAGCCTGGGAGAAGATGTCAAGACACGTCCCCTCCAGATATTCCAGATCCCCATAGCATACCGTTTCAAACTGTTCCTTCATAAAATGAATCAGCTCATTGTCCGTAAGCTCATCCATCGTCTCATTCTTATAGAAATAGAAGATTTCCTGAAGACGGACCATGGTTTCCAGATAATTATCCTGAGAAATATAGCTGGAATCACAGAACTCATAGATCAGCCGCGGCAGTATGCCCTGCCCGAATTCCACCCGTTTCTCCGCCATCAGTGTATTCCTTCGTTCCGCGATAATGATCTGAGCCTCCTCCTCACTCAGGGCAAGTCCGTACTTCTGCGTATACTGGTTCATCTCCAGAACATTTCCAATCTGCATCTGATCAGACACCAGCTCCATCATCCTCCCAAACTGCATCTGTTCTAATGCTGTTCCGGTCACAGCCGTTCCCTGTTCAACCGTTTCCTGTTTGGCCGTTTCCTGCTTAACTGTACTGCGAACCTGATCACCTGCTGTTTTCAAACACTCTTTCTTACTCAATATGCATCCCTCCTGACATATGTAGTCGTGTGCCGTCTCTCCAGATCTATGCCCGGATAGTCTGTCTGGATTTATGATTATAGCACCGTAATTTCCCGCGTACCAGTCTATATTTTTCCGCATTTTTGTGGTATAATAATTACAGCAAAGAGATGATTTTTTTGTACCTTTCCATGCTTATACCAATATCTATCTCCACTTCACACTTTATCTTCTTCTATCTTCCCCTCCTGATTGAGCACAGATGTCCTCGTTACATTTAACGCTGTTTCCATCCAGTTCCAGAACATAGCTAGTGTGATGACCATATTATATCTGGCAAAGATTCACCGTATCATTTTCCAACGCAGTCCAATGGAAAATCAGACGAGGAGGTTTAGCTGAATATAATACGGTCAGCGCACCAGTGTACTGTCTGCATTATATTCATGCTATCCTCCTTGCCTAAATTTCCATCAGACTATGTTGTCGGCAGTCAACGATTAGGTCATAAGGAATCCTCCCGCAAGCGGGTCCCTCCTTGTGACAACAGCCACCGCATCGCCTCCCTTCTCCGCCTTGCTGCTGAAAATTTATTCTTCGGATTTTCGACGGCATAGCGGTGGCTGCGGATAAAAAATCCAACGCGGCAGATGAGCGGATAGACACGAAAGTTTGGCTGGATATACTGCGGTCAGCGCACCAGGCGCATTGATCTCACATCTTGCAATGATCTGCACTGCCACGCACATTCTTATTAATCAATCTTGCTCCATGCAACTCCTTGTTGCCGGAATATTTTTCTAGTATACTTTGACCATGCACAAATATCCCGGCTCTTAACCGGAACCCTGCGCAATCATAATTCTTCAAAACAGGAGGTTTAGAAATGACAAGGATTTCTTATGAAAATCATTTTTATGGAAATTATTCTTATGGAAACTCCGCTTATGGGAAATCTGCTTCTGGCGGATGCACTTACGGCGCTCACGCTTCTGACAACGACTTTTATGGTAATCACGCTTCTAACGACCACTCTGACAACATCAGCTGTCTTGGCAAATACAAGACAGCAATGTCAAAATTTCAAACAGCATCCCCCAGCAAACCCGGATGCATCTCTGCCAAAACCGCCCCCTCTTTCCCCTCCAGACCTGTGCTCTCAGACAGTTCCTCAGCAATCGCCGAGTTAACCAGAACCTTCCGCCTGACAACACCCGGCAAACCAGCAAATGAGAGCAATATTTCCAGATTCGGTGCTTCCCGGTCATCCGACGCATCCGGCAAGTTTGAAAGTTCATTCTCTGCACAGCCTCCCGGCGGTGCTTCCAAGACAAAATGGCTGGGATATTCGATAGAAACAGAGAAAGATGTATCCTGTGATTCCTGGGACAAAGTAGACGAAGTACCCGGATACTATGAACTGAAAGACGACAAAGCTATCGCCTGGATTGGAATGTATGATGATCTGGAATTCCGTTTTTTCCATGCCGCGGATTCCACAGACGAGAATCCTATTCTGATCGCAAGAGGAGCCGATAGCCTCGGAAGGGTATTTGAACAGCGGATCGATGTGAACAAGATCAACCCTTACAATGCCACGCGTATGGAAATAAATGCGTTGACACAATGTTATTCATCTGAATATAAAGATATCTCAATACCTTTTTCTGATTTCTACGACAGCCGGGACCTGGACGACCGCTTCGATTTTATCAACGGCTTACAACACGCAATCCTGGTCAATCTGAAACAGGGGTTTGTCCAATCAGCCAGACAGTATCAGGAAGATATTGATTTCCTGCTAAATGCCATAACAAATCACACCGCTTTGGCTTGCACTGAGCACAATAAATAAAATATATGAGCATCCCGGAAACAGACTTAAGTCTTAGTTTTCGTTAAGCACCGCTGTAGGCAGGTATCGCGGATGATCTGTTAAGCCTGCCCCGCGCAGTCCTTAGTGCGCGCGGGATGGCTGAAACTTACCTTTGGACTGCCTGATTACCATATACATTCAAAAAAAAGTTCCAGCCATATAGCGCAAAATGATTTTTCATATGCAGAGCGGAGAACTGAGACCGGCATCTGCGTCAATTAACAGTGCTGCGTGTCAGCGGCACACGTTCAGCGTGGACCGAAGCGGAACGCAGACCAACGCGGCAGATGGAAAATCAGACAATTCCTACGGCTGGTTACTCATTATTTGATCTCTGACTGGATGGAACACTAAAGCGTGCCTAAAAATTGCCACTAGCCGTTCTGAGAATCTACACAGATATTTTCTATCATATCCAGCTCTTCCTGTGTAAACTTCACATTATGAATTGAGGAAATATTTTCAATAATCTGCTCTGGCTTCGATGCGCCTATCAGCACTGAACAGATCTCATCATCCTTCAGCACCCAGGAAAGGGCCATCTGCGCCAATGTCTGCCCTCTCTGGCCTGCAAGCTCGTTCAACCGTCTGATCTGCTCAAGCCTCTCCTCTGTCAGATCGGATGCATGAAGGAATCTGTCGTCCCGCGCAATCCGGCTGTCCGCCGGAATACCATGCAGATATTTATCCGAAAGCAGCCCCTGAGCCAACGGACTGAATGCAATGATCCCTGTTCCGGCCTCTTTGCAGTATCCCTTCACTCCATCCTCCTCGATAGTCCTGTCGAAAATGGAATACTTTCTCTGGTTTACAAGCACCGGGCAATGCTGTTCCTTCAAGAAATCTACCGTCTTCTTGGTATACTCCCTGTCATAATTAGACACCCCTATGTAGAGCGCCTTGCCACTCCTCACAATGTCCACAAGCGCCATCAACGTCTCCTCAAGAGGCGTCTCTTTATCCATCCGGTGATGATAGAAAACATCCACATAATCAAGCTTCATACGTCTGAGGCTCTGATCAATACTTGCCATCAGATATTTCCTGCTCCCGAAATCTCCATAGGGGCCCTCCCACATATCATATCCTGCCTTAGTTGTGATCAGAAGCTCATCTCGATACGGCGCAAAATCATCTTTCATAAGTCTTCCCATACTTTCTTCCGCACTTCCATATACAGGCCCGTAATTATTTGCCAGATCAAACAACGTAATCCCGTGGTCGAACGCTGTCCGGCACATCAATCTCATATTGTCATAATTATCCTTTGAACCAAAATTGTGCCAGAAGCCCAGAGATACCGCCGGGAACTTAAGCCCGCTCCTTCCCACACGATTGTACGTCATCCGCTCATAACGTTTCTTGTCTGCTCCATAAATATCCAGGTGTTTCATTCCATTTCCTCCCTTATTTGTTACTGTAAATATTCACTGTAATTCCGTAAAGCACTCATATATATAATTAATAACAATTATAAACCATATTCTTCAAATAACCTCTCCCGCAGTTCATCATCTCTCGCCGCCTCTACAATCATCTCTCCCTTTCCTTCATTATTAAGACAGATTATCAGACGATTGTACTTCCGGGCTTCTTCGCCTCTTCCTTCTTTTCTTCCTTCTTCCCTCTCTTCCATTCGAATATAATCCATCACCTTCTTCTCATCATATTCAAAAATGCTCATTGCCACTACCTCCGCCTTATTTTTCCTTAAAAAATCTTCCAGTATTCCTTCCTCAATACATTCATCTACCGCGCGGCTTACTGCTTCTCCCAACTCCATATCACCACGATACTTTCTCACCCTGGCAACATATTCCATATATTCCCGCAATGTACTGCACTGTCCCAGAAAGGTGTCGTTCTTCCCCGGATTGATATTCAATACCAGCACCTTCAGTTCCAATAGCGGCCTCTCCCTATTTAAAATCTCATTAACCGTACCACTATTCTCACTGCCAGCTTCCACTTCCCCGCCGACAGTCTCTTCTGGATCCATACTGACAATTCTGCCCTCTCGCTCCGCTCTAAACAGCTCTGATAATCTCAGGATCTTCCGCTCCGGGAATTGGTCCGTCCCGTTATAAAACACTACAAAATACGGCTCCGGCAGTTCAATCGGTGTTCTTCCATATAATCTATGGCTCTCTACCAGTCCTTCATACTCCTTTGAAATATAATGCAGTAAGCGTAACGGCATGTTCGGATTGATCGTTGATTGATGTTCATACAGATGCAGTTCATCCGATATCAGAAATGCCAGATCGTTCTTCATACCCATGTATATCGCGTGTTTTAATGTGACCACCTGTAGATCGTCCGCATTCGTATAATTCTTCCCGCTGACTGAATTATAAAGCTCCAACTGCCTTCCTTTGTCATCCCTGTATAATATGCGAAATACAGTATCCTTATATTCGTCAACAACTAACGGCTGTTTCCTCTCTTTCTTCCCTGCCGTATCTTGTCCTTTGTTTACAGGCATATCGCTCTTTTTCATTATAAAATCTCCTTCCTCGGATTTCTGAAAAAGAGACTGCTCCCTTTTGTCTTTTCCAGAAATCCTATGCTGTTTTTAATAATCGGGAAAGCATAGATGTTCTGAAAAATGACAGATGACAAGTATTACTACTTGAATAGAATTTTAGAAACTTTATGCTTTAAATTGATGATAGCACGGTTGCACTGCATTTACAAGCAGAAAATCACTTCCCGCCATTTGTCTGCCTGGTGCTTCGTCATTATTTAATTATTTTCAAATATACACTTTATGTTAATCATATTATCGCACAAAGCTTTCCTCATTTGTATATACTATCTGCACAATTTGATTTATTTCCTTGTTTTTCCCCTTGACATTCATCAGAAATTAAGTATAATTCTTAGTATAATAGCTTGGAACTATTTATAATTAAGCTTCATTAATTATATGGAGGCAATAATGAAAAAAGAGAATGATTTTTTCCCGGAAGAGGAAAGTCCGGCACATTCTTCGGATTATTCAATGGAGGTCCTTCTAGAGGATTCTTTTGAAGACAGGCCTCCGGATGATGAACCTTGGGAAGATAATGCTCATGAACACCATCGCCATCATCGGCACCACCATCACGAGCATGGACGTGGGCATAAACATAAGCATAGTAAGAAGAAGCGTTCCATGAAAAGGTGGAAGAAAGTTTTGATAGGTGTCGTGGCGTTTATTGTAGTGGGTACGACAGGACTGGCGGGAGGCTTCTTCTATTTGCGTGCTCAGGGTGAGAAAAATCTTAAGACTAATGTTGCGGCTGCGGGGAATTCTGAGACTGCACGAGAAGGTCTTTATATTACACATAATGGAAAGGAATATCAGTATAATGAAGATGTGATCAATTTCCTTTGTCTGGGGATTGATAAGGATATTCCGATTGAGGAAAAGCGTTTCGGTTATAGTGAAGGACTGGCAGATGCTATTATTTTAATAAGCATCAATGTAGAAACTGGACAGATTAAATTACTTGCCATTCCTCGAGATACTATTGTTCCGGTAAAGGTTCTTGACAAAGCAGGATATTTCCTTAAGAATGAAGACTTACAGATTACCCTTCAATATATGTATGGGGAAACTGCCACAGACAGTTGTGAATTAATGTTGAATACTGTATCGGATCTTCTTTATAAAGTACCGATCCAGCGATACTGTTCAATTAATTTTCAGGCAATACCTATTTTAAATGATGCCATCGGCGGAGTTGATGTGCAGGTATTAGAAGATATCAGCGGAGCAACCGGTAACTACCGTACTGGCGATACTATACATTTGGCCGGTAATATGGCGTTAGATTATGTCAGAGAACGTGATACGAACGTTTTTGGAAGCAGTATGGGACGTTTAGAGCGTCAAAAGCAATATATCACTAATTATTTTGCTACAGCTAAGAATGCGGTCAAAAATGATATGGCACTTCCTGTTACAATTTATCAAAGCTTACAAGGTAATATGTGTACGAACATTTCTGTAGAAGATATCGCCTATCTGGTTCCGAAACTTCTTGATGTTTCGCTGACTGCCGAAGATATGACGATGATTCCGGGTGAAATTATACAGCCCGATGAGCATGAACAGTATATCGTTAATAAAGACCAGTTAAAAGAAGTTGTACTTAACTTCTTTTATAAAGAAGTCGGCTAGATTTAATAGCTGAAACAGTAATACGATGGAGGATGAACCAATGGACCATGAACAACCAATAAAGCAAAAGAAAAAATCTAAAAGTAATACTAAGATAGTCATTATACTTGCTGTCATATTAGTGTTACTAATCGGCTTTGGCGGAGGCATTTATCTGTACACTCATCAAGAAGAGAAAACCATGGCGGAACAACAAGCCAAAGAAGCCGATCCCGAAAAGACTCAAGAACGATATGAATCTCTAAAATCACAGGTAACCATTGATGCGGACGATCCAATATATCGGAAAATTGATTTTGCCGCCGCTCAAGCAGTAAACCCTGATGTTTACGCATGGATTTGGATTCCAGGGACTAATGTTGACTATCCTATTCTGCAAAGTCAGACAGAAGAAGATGCCTATTATCTCGATCATACCATAGAGAGAAAAGCAGGTCTTCCAGGTTCCATTTATACTGAAAAGTATAATAAAACCGACTTTTCAGATCCTGTTAATCTTATTTACGGGCATGATATGAAAAATGGAAGCATGTTTGCGAATCTTCATATGTATGAGGATCGGGCATTTTTCGATAGCAATCCATACATTTACATTTATCTGCCAAATAATCAGGCTCTAAAGTATCGAATATTTGCCGCTGTAAAATTTGACGATCGATACATACTTGGAAATTATAATTTTCTTGAGCCTGCTGATTTCCAGAAATATCTGGACGAACTTCGCGGTTCACTTGAAGGGCATGTTAATTTAGAAGTGGAAGTAACCCAGCAAAAAGGGATTATTACTTTATCTACTTGCATTGCTGATGAACCTAACAACAGATGGCTTGTTAATGCGACACGCGAAGAGTAGGCTTGTTAAATAATATAAACATTAATAAGGATATTAAGGCCTATAAAAGCTTTAATATAAAATCACACAACGTAACAGAATAAGGAAGGAGTAAATAATTATGAAATTAAAAAAGATGGTTGCTTTAATTACCGCTGGCGCTCTTTGCCTCGGTATGAGCATGACTGCATTCGCAGCAAACAGTGTAACTGATGTTATTGGTGGTGCAATTGTTGAAGGCGTTGAGGGTACTGTTGAGAACGACTACTATAACATGACACCAGAAGAGAAGAAAGCATTTGAAGAAGCTGCAGAAGTTCTTTCTGATGAATCTAAAGTAAAAGCTGAGTTAGAGAAACTTGGTTATGACACAAAAGGCAAGGACGTCGTTGTAATGGGCCTTGGCGAGTACAATTACTATGATGAAAATGGCAACAAGGCTGAACTTCCAAAAGGCTCTACAGTTAAATTCAGTTTAGCTGGTGTTGAAAAAGCTAAAGGTTTAAAGCATGGCGATCAGATTTATGTAATGCATTATCTTGGCGATGGAAAGTGGGAAGTTAAGTCTGCAAAGGTTACATTCGTAAATGGTGTTGCATATGCAGAAGTAGAAATGGACAGCTTATCACCAGTTGCTTTCTTAAAGGTTATGTCTAATGGCAAAATCGTTAAGTTAGACAAGAAGGGTGAGGTAGTTTCTAACACAGGCAGATCTCCTAAGACAGGCGAGTAATAAGAATTAATTCTTCACAAGTTAATTTATGGTTTAGATTTTTGGAACAAGTTAATCCTTTAATCCTTCCTAAATCTACTGTGAAGCTGTAGGGAGCTTAATCCTACAATAAAAAAATAAGTGATATGACATAACTGTTATTGTGTGTGATATGAAGAAACCATTCCATTATCCGGAATGGTTTCTTTCATTTCCCTTCCTCTCTTTTCCGACATCCCTCTCTCCAATACCAATGGATATTACCACTTCAACAAAAATCCATCCAGCTCCCGCAAATTCCGTGAAATAATAAACTATCATTGTACCACATTTTCTTATATGCTATAATAAAGAAGCTATAACGTACTAATCACAAAGGGCAATACCTGCGTGAGAAGGCGGACAGATTCGATTGATATTGACATGGATAGGGATAATTCTACCCTTTTTGGACCTGACGCCTTGTGCGCGGTCCTTTTTTCATTTCCAGGGAGCGCGCTGATCCAATCATACAACCGAGGTGAATAATGACAACTGATAACCGACAACTAATCAACCGCTTAAAAGAACAGCAATCCCTTACAAAGCCTGAATGGATCCAACTGATCTCAGGACGCACGCCAGAGCTTGCCGAGTACCTCTTCTTACTCGCAAGGGAAGAACGGCACCGCTATTACGGTCACGACGTCTACGTCCGGGGATTAATTGAGTTCACGAACTATTGCCGGAACGACTGTTTCTACTGCGGTATCCGTAAAAGTAATGGCAAGGCAGTCCGCTACCGGCTTGACGAAGAAGAGATCCTGTCCTGCTGTCAGAACGGATACCGGCTTGGATTTCGGACCTTCGTACTACAGGGCGGAGAGGATGCTTATTTTACAGATGAGAAACTGGTGCATATTTTGAGATCTATCAAGAAGCTGTATCCGGACTGTGCCATTACCCTTTCTGTCGGCGAACGCTCTTACGACAGCTTCAAACGGCTTTTTGACGCCGGAGCCGACCGCTATCTGCTGCGGCATGAGACCTGTAATGCCTCGCATTATTCCAGGCTCCATCCGCCTTCTCTGCGTGCATCCACAAGACAGCAATGCCTGTGGGACTTAAAAGAGATTGGATATCAGGTCGGAACCGGATTCATGACAGGCTCGCCTTACCAGACAGCAGAACACCTGGCCGAGGATATGCTTTTTATCAAGAAGCTGAATCCCCATATGGTCGGTATCGGCCCGTTTATCGTGCATCATGATACCCCCTTTGCTGACAAATGCTCCGGCACACTGGAACTTACCCTGTTCATGCTCGGCCTCCTAAGACTCATGCTCCCAAAGGTTCTGCTTCCGGCAACTACAGCCCTTGGGACCATCGACTCGAAGGGACGGGAGCTTGGCATACTGGCCGGCGCCAATGTTGTAATGCCGAATCTCTCCCCTGTCAATGTGCGCAAGGATTATTCCCTGTATGACAACAAGATCTGCACCGGGGACGAGGCCGCCGAATGCCGGAAATGTCTGGAGAAGCGAATGGAATCCATCGGTTACCGGATTGTGACAGCCCGCGGAGATTCCCTGAACGTTTAAGCTTCCCTATACCTTTACTTTTACCTTTACCAATGCAGAATACACCGCTTGTCATAGCGGCATAATAAAAAACCAGGAGGAACCTAACAATGTATGACGTAAAATCAAGACACCCCGAAGACTTTATCAACCATGAGGAGATCTTAGAAACCCTCGCCTACGCAGATGAGAATAAGAATAATGCCGCGCTCATCGAATCTCTGATTGAGAAGGCCGCGCTTCGCAAAGGGCTTACCCACCGCGAAGCATCCGTTCTCCTTGCCTGTGAGGACGACGCGATGAACCAGAAGATCTTCCAGCTGGCAGAGCAGATCAAGAAAGATTTCTACGGCAACCGTATCGTGCTCTTTGCCCCCCTTTATCTGTCCAACTACTGCGTCAACGGATGTACCTACTGTCCATACCATCTGAAGAACAAACACATTGCCAGAAAGAAATTAACCCAGGATGAGATCAGACGGGAAGTCATTGCCTTACAGGACATGGGGCACAAGCGTCTTGCACTGGAAGCCGGCGAGGATCCTGTCCACAACACCATGGACTATTATCTGGACTGTATCAACACCATCTACAGTATCAAGCATAAGAATGGCGCGATCCGCCGTGTCAATATCAACATTGCCGCAACAACGGTCGATAATTACCGCCTGCTTAAGGAAGCCGGTATCGGCACCTATATCCTGTTCCAGGAGACCTACCATAAGGAGAGCTACCTTGCTCTTCATCCAACCGGTCCGAAGCATGACTATGACTATCACACTACGGCCATGGACCGCGCCATGGAGGGCGGGATCGACGACGTGGGCGTAGGCGTTCTCTTCGGGCTTGACAAGTACCGCTATGAATTTGCGGGGCTTCTGATGCACGCCGAACATCTTGAAGCCGCCTTCGGCGTAGGCCCGCATACCATCAGCGTGCCAAGACTTCGAAATGCCGATGATATTGATGCAGACTCATTTACAAATGGAATCGACGACGATACCTTTGCCAAGATCGTGGCCTGCATCCGGATCGCCGTACCTTACACCGGCATGATCATTTCCACGAGAGAGAGCCAGAAGACACGGGAGAGGGTTCTGCACCTTGGCATCTCGCAGATCAGCGGAGGATCCAAGACCAGCGTGGGAGGCTATTGTGAGCCGGAACCAGAAGACGAGAAGTCCGAACAGTTCGACGTCATCGACAACCGTACACTGGACGAGGTAGTAAAATGGCTTATGGAGATGGATTATCTCCCAAGCTTCTGCACCGCATGTTACCGCGAAGGACGGACCGGCGACCGTTTCATGTCCCTGTGTAAGAGCGGGCAGATACAGAACTGCTGCCACCCGAATGCCCTCATGACTTTGGAGGAATATCTGATGGATTACGCATCTCCTGAGACCAAAGCCATCGGTGACAGGCTGATCGACAAGGAGGTCTTGAACGTGCCGAACGAGAAGGCCCGGAAAGTCGTGCTTGAAAATCTGAAACTGATACGGGAAAATAACCGCCGGGATTTCCGTTTCTGATAAGGAACGGATATGACATCATTTATAAGAAGGAGCATACACAATGAGCATAAACGACACCCCTTCCGGAGAACGCATACACATTGGCATCTTCGGGAAGCGAAATGCCGGAAAATCCAGTATTATCAATGCGCTGACCGGCCAGAACCTTGCCATCGTCTCGGACATAAAGGGAACCACCACCGATCCGGTATTAAAGGCCATGGAGCTTCTGCCCCTTGGCCCGGTGGTCATGATAGACACCCCCGGCCTGGACGACGAAGGAGAGCTTGGCGCACTGCGGGTACAGAAGGCATACCAGATCCTGAATAAGACGGATATTGCAATCCTTGTAATCGACGGCACAACAGGCATGACACAGGAGGATGACGCCATCCTTATACGGATACAGGACAAATCCATTCCATGTATCATTGTAATGAACAAGTCCGATCTGGTCCCCAAAAGCGCACAGGCTCTGCCCGAAACCGGCATACCCCGCCTGTGGTGCAGTGCGTTCTGCCGTTCCAATATACAGGAATTAAAGGAACGGATTGCTTCCCTCGTACCAAAGAAGGACACGAAGCTTCCGATCGTCGGCGGACTGATAAAGCCTTCCGACCTTGTTGTACTGGTAATTCCCATTGACAAGGCGGCCCCAAAAGGCCGTCTGATCCTGCCGCAACAGCAGACTATCCGGGATATTCTGGAAGCGGGGGCTGTTTCCGTGGTCACAAGAAACACAGAGCTTAAGGAGACGCTTGCATCCCTTGGCAAGAAACCCGCCCTCGTCATCACGGACAGCCAGGCCTTCGAACAGACTGCCTCCGATGTACCAGAGGATATCCCTCTGACCTCATTTTCCATCCTGTTCGCGAGATATAAGGGCGACCTCTGGCACATGGTAGACGGCGCAAGAACCCTGGATACTCTGACGGATAAAGACTGCGTGCTGATCTGCGAGGGCTGTACCCACCACAGGCAATGCGGAGATATCGGCACAGAGAAGCTTCCTGCGTGGATCCGGAAACATACCGGCACAACACCGGAATTCGAATTCACCAGCGGATCAGAATTTCCACTGGATCTTAGCCCGTTTAGGCTGATCATACACTGCGGAGGCTGTATGCTGAATGAACGAGAGATGAAATACCGGCTGAAATGTGCCAGAGACGCAAATGTGCCGATGACAAACTATGGAACGGCGATCGCCTATATGAAAGGAATTCTTGAACGGAGCATTGCCATGTTCTAAAAGAGAGGCTGTTGTGTATAACGGATATTTCACAACAGCCTCTCTTCATAACATTCTCCGCAGTGCTTTTTCTCTTTGGATTCACAACAGGATTTAACAATCAAGGTTCTTAAACTTTACGTTCATCTCCTCAAGCCTCCCGCAGGTCATCCTTCCCTCCGGGCATACCCCAAGCATGAAACAGCTTGGACCGAAATGATCAAAAAGCTCCGGGAATGAACCTCTTAAGCCCTTCAACATCTCAACGGCGATCTTCCTTATCTCCCACTGTGCACGGTTACAGGTCCGCAATTTCATAAAATGCTCCAGCTCTCTGGCATTCATGGTAGTCATGACATCCATCACATTACCGCTCAGTGCACAATAATAGCCATACCGTCTCAGCTTATCGTTCTTACACATCTCCCCAAGCAATTGGTTCGACGCCTTCAGTACATCCTTATAAACCTTAAGCATATCCGGATTCTTCTCGATGGTCTCAGGAACGATCACCCTGCTGTGCGCAATCCCCTCTATCGAAGGAATGATGATAGACTGCATACGGTGGCGTACAATATGTGTAATCCCCGACAAGGTTACATTCGATATTAAAAACGAATACGACAACTGCTCTAACTCTCTTGGGCGGACAGACCTAAGAAGCCCCTCCATCTCCAAAGCCCCGTCTGAGCCGGACGGATGAACCGCCTCTCCTGACACCCTCTCTGCGCCGGACGGATGCTTCATACTATACGCAAGCTTCAGTATCCTGACCGGATCCGACGGTCCGTTTAACAGCTCGACCGCTCCGATCTCCTGCTGCCCGATAAATGACACCTCATCATCAACCTTAAGCACACCCTCAGAAGAATCCACGGTCCCGCAAGCTTCGTCAAAGCGTATACACGGGAAGAGCTTCTCAACCTGTACGGCAATCTGGTCTGCCAGATCCTGTAATTCAGGAATCCCCTTTCCGCGCCCGCATCTGATATTATGTATCACACTGGCCAGCTCGCGTGCGTTCAGCGTACAGTAGAAATTGCTGTGGAAGGAATATGGCAGTAAAAATCTTGCGTCTTCCTTTGGAATATCATTTTCCAACAGCAGATTATATGCCGAAAACAAGCCGTCCATATACCGGCAGTACAGCTTAAGCGCTTCTCCTTCTAATTCTTCCGGGATATAGTACCCGCTGCTGCCGAAATCTACATACCGCCTTGACTTCACCGTAAAGGATGCCAGCCTGCATTCTATAAAAAACTGCTCTGCAAAAGCGGATACATCCTTCAGTGCAATCGTAAAAACAGCGTGCTCTATGACTGATCTATGCCCGGACTGCAAAACTCTCTGCACCAGCTGACGGTTCTTTTCATTGCCCTTTGACTTCTCAAAAATCTCGACGGCATCACCCTTTGTCGTCGAGATCCTTGCCGCACTGGCACACACCTCCATATTATCTATATTGTAACTCACTATCACAGCCTGAGCCCGTTTCCCCATTACATCTTCTCCAATCTAGTCTTCTTTTATTCATGTATCGCAGATATTAATATAATCCCCCGATCGCCGGCATCAGCAATAATATGTTCAGTCCCCACATCACGATTGCGGCGATTATACCGATAATACAGAATACCTTGCCTGCCTTGGCCTGCCCTGACTTACGGGAGCCCGCTCCCATCCTTGCTCTTGAGAATCCCAGACACGCCAGTATAATGCCCACAAGCGGGATGATAAACGCAAATACCACACTGAGGATCCCGAATACCAGCCCCATCGTGGCCGCACCGGAGTTATCCACCGTATGCACCGGAACCGTATTCTGATATGGCTGTCCCGGACTGCCCGGCCCCGGCATCCCCTGTCCCGGCATATTCTGCGGCATAGGAAGAGGCTGCTGTAGAACCGCAAACAATTGCTCAAGGCTCTCCCTGTACGGCTTCTTCTGCAAAACCGCCACAAAACCACTTAAGTCCCACTCACCGCCGAAGGTTCCCTTTAACCACGCCTCCAAATGGAATACTCCGTCTCTGTAGTACCATTTCAGATACTTATACCCCTCCATCATCGCATCACCGGCACGGTATGCCGCCTCACCTTTCCATTCAGACATGATGAAACTATTCTTCTGCAAATAATCATTCATCATGAACTGTACAAAATCATCCGGTTTATTCAGCACCAGATCCCTCACATATCTTGCCATATCTTACTACTCCTTCCTTCAGAACTGCGCCCGGTACTTCCCCGGCAGTTCCATATCTGATCTATCCTTGTATTATATTAACGCAAAATGTAATAAAATACAATAAGAAGCTGTTGTAAAATAACCGTTATACACCGTATATAGGATACTATTTGTGATAATATTACCCATATATTGTGTATAAACTGCATTTCACAACAGCCCCACCTAAAAATCACTCTATCTTCTCATCATCTCTATGATCTTCTTCGGACTTGGCGGATTGCCCTTGTAGAGCGACATGCTTTTATATATCTTTCCCGCAAACATCGTGATCAGCGTCGCCGACGCCACAACGATCCCAAGGGAACCAACCGCTTCTGGAATACTCATCGCTCCCAGAAGAATCTTCGTCGGCGCAACCAGAATGGCTGTAAACGGCATCCATACCTGCCATGTGATGGCATCCCACGGCACGTCTGCGCTTGTGCCTCCTGCATATAAGGTTGTAAAGAAGCTGACGATCAGCACCATCACAAACAGCATATTCGTACTTGACAGATCCTCCGGCTTCTCCGCTAACGCACCGCCGATCGCGGCAAGGGAACAGTAGAGCAAAAGCCCCGACGCCAGCATCAGAAGTGCAAGAACCACCCCGGAAGCCGTGAACATTCCCGAAAATTCACCAAAGGAATCCACCAGCTGGATCAATACCATATCCGTTCCCGGATTCACCATTTTCGTAAAATGGATGCCCAGCGCAAACCCGCCGAACAGACTGCCGATCCATGCAAATATCTGCAAGATTCCGCTCGCCGCCGTTGCAAACACCTTGCCAAGCAGCATCTCCCCCGGCTTCACAGACACCAGGAACAGATCCATAAGCTTCGACGTCTTCTCCGTGATCACGGCATTCGCCGTTCCCTGTCCATACGCAAGAATCATAAAGTAAAGGACCATGATATTCAGATACGGCAGAACTCTTGCCAGAATTCCCTTCGCCGCCGCGTACTCGTCACTCTCCTCTGCCGGTACACCGCTGTCCCGCACCACAGTCTCGATCGGCATCGTCAATTCCGCAATCTGCGTGCCCCCAAGATCTGATTTCTGCATCAGGATATAGCGGAAATTATTCAGCAGAAACGCTTCATACGCATCCGTATCCTTCTTATTAAGCTCTGTCTCCTCCGGAAGAAGCACGTCAAGCTGGTAACCGCTCTCCTTCCAGTCGATGACAAGCAGAACCGAGGTTTCATCCTCTTCGGCCTTTTCGGCGGCCTCCTCCACACTCTTTGACATCTCATAGGCAATATCCGAGAACCGATTGGGATCCACCGTATTCAGGACTTCATAATCCGTCCTCCCTTTTGTTCTGTCATCCTTTTCAATCACATATACCTTGGCAATCCTGCTCTCATATGACTCATCCTCTTTAAAATACTCCATCGCCGGCAGGATCACCGCCGGAAGCAGCACGCACAGAAAAGCAATTATGATCGTTCCATTCCGATAGCCTTTCTGCTTCACATGCTGGATAAATGTAAACGAAAATATATTTCCCAGTCTTTTCATCTGCTCTCAGCCTCCTTTGCGCGGTTCTGGCGGAACATCACGATCCATCCGCCAAGCTTCATACGGCTTCCGCGGTACATCATCAGTGCGCGGTAGATCCTCGCACAGACATAGGCAAGCAAAAGGATCACAGCTGATTGGAGCACCCATGATACCGCAAGCATTCCGAATCCGATATCACCGACAATATAACGCACAGGCGCACAGAACATCGAAACAACCGGACACAGGGACACAAGCGTAGTCAGCACCGGACTGTCTCCGAAGCCTGCCGTAATCGTTGCGGTCATATACCCCGCCATAACAAGCAGGACGACCGTAAGGTTCGCCGGCTCTACATCCTCCGTAGAAGAACAGCCTGTTCCCACCAGTCCGCTGATCAGCGACACTTGCAGATAACCAAGCAGCAGAGAGACCACCAGGATCAGAGCCGTAACCTGAGATACCTTAAGCGCCTCCGCCGTAAAGCCCCACGCCGCAAACTGCTGCCCTAAAACTTTGGTATCCACAAACTGCCCGGTAACCGCATAGGAAATGCCTGTGACCGCCGCAATACTTGCAACCAGCCCTAATATATAGGTCATTACGGCAAGAATCTTCCCTACGAGCATTGCAAGAGGGCTGACACTGACCATCAAAAGCTCCGCAAGCTTTGACGCCTTCTCTTCTATCACCTTCTGGATAATGAAGCTGGAAACGAACGTGCACAGGATCAAAAGCAGAACAGAATAGAGAAGCTGTACACCAAAGCGCGCGTCAAAATTCTCCTCTTTCTCATCCAGATATTCCGGAACAGACTGCACACTGACCGCATAAGGACTGGTCAGAACAGATATCTGCTCTGGCCCGGCATTCTGCTGGGCATAACGTGCTTCATCCAAAAGCCCCGACAGCACGCTTACGCAGGAATCCAGCTCCCCGTCCTCAAACTCTTTCTCCTCCAGTGTAAAAGCGCCGATCGTAAAACACATCTTCTTTGTATCTTTCTGAAGATGTACATATGCTTCTGCCGGCCCAAGCACAGACTCATATGTATCTTCCGACCACTCTGTATCCATCACATCCGTATCCACAAACTCCGTCTGTGCAAACAGCTCATTCTTCTGCGGGATACTTCCAAGATCCAGCTCATAGCCGGTATCATTCTGGACAAACACCGCCTTAAGCCCCGAAGCTTCCGCTGTATCCGAAGACGCGGCTTCTCCGCCCATCACCAGCGTCATGACCGGGATACTGGCGGCCGCCAGCAGTAAGAAGATGATCAGGGAAATAATATTGGCCTTGCCCTTGAGCATCTGCGCCAATGTAAACCCAAACACCTTACCCGTCCCGGTAAAATCACTCTTATTAAGCTTCATGTGCATCACCTGCTTTCTCCACAAAAATCTCATGGAGAGACGGCTCGCGCAGACTGAATGTGACAACGGTAATTCCGTTCTCGATCAACAGCTTCAAGAATCTGTTCGCCTGCTCGTCTCCGGATACTTTGATCTGGTACTCTGTCTCTTTCGCTGAGACCAGCATAAGTCCCTCCCGCCTGATCAGATCCGTTACATCCGTCTCTGTTTTCAGCATCAGGTTGATACGCCCATAGCTCTTCTTGATATCATTTAAATGTCCGGAAAGCACCGTTCTGGAACGGTTCAGGATGATGATGTCCGTACAGAATTCTTCCACGGTTGCCATCTGGTGGCTGGACATGATCAGATACTTCCCCTTGGCGATCTCATCCCGGATGATATCCTTGAACAGATCCGTATTCACCGGATCCAGGCCGGAAAGCGGTTCATCCAGGATCAGCAGATCAGGATCGGGCAGAAGCGCCGTCATAAACTGTATCTTCTGCTGATTTCCCTTAGAAAGCTGATCCGCCTTTTTCGGCGCCTGCACTTTCCCACCCTTCTTTTTCTTCCCGTCTTCTGATTTCGGTGTCTGTGGATACAGGTATTCTTCTACCTCAAGCCTCTCGCTCCAGTAACGGATGCGCTTCTTTGCCTCCGCTCTGGGAATGCCTCTTAAGCCGGCAAAATAAATCAGCTGGTCCATCAATGTATACTTAGGATATAATCCTCTCTCCTCCGCAAGATAGCCCACGTTACAGGTCGCCGTATCGAGGGGCGCGCCATTCCACAACACCTCTCCGGTGTCTCTTGAAAGCATATTCAGCATCATACGGATCGAAGTGGTCTTCCCGGCTCCGTTGGTTCCCAGAAGTGCAAAAACACCCGGCTCCTTCATCTCGAAGTTCAGATTCTCCACAACGGTTTTCTCCCCGTACTTTTTTGACAAATTTTTTACTACTAAACTCATCTGTAAGTCTCCCTCCTTTGTTGGCAACAGTATAGCACAAATCGAGAGATTTTGTTTCGATTTTGCGCGAAGAGATCTATTTTCGTCTTCAATGGACATTTCCACCCCGCCAGGCTTCTTAAAATATGAATTCCTGCTGTTCCATGACCTCTATCTGAGATACGATCATTGTCTCAGGTTCATTTCCGCGCAGATGGTCTGCTTTCAGGTATTGCATTCCATTTCTGAGACTTGCGGCGATAAGATTTAATACGTAAATGTTGTCGAAACGGTTGTATATGGAATCTCCGCCAAGACCTGTCAGGCATATGAGCTGAGTGTTTGTCTTTTTGGCGACGTCCATCAGAGGCTTAAGCAGATGGGACGCGTTTGTCTGGGCGAAGGGATTGTCCATGACCAGGACCTTTCCTTCATTCTTATCTGCGAAGATGTCGGTGTCGTCTTTTCTCATATAATATAGAAGACTTGACAGTATGACAAATGCCGACAAAAAGCCCTCCCCGCCTGAATTTCTCGCCACTTCTGCCCAGGTGATGGGATACTCTCTCTCCGCCTCGATCTTATACAGGCGGATCTGCACATTTCCGATCCCGACCACCGTATCATACAGATTTCTCGTGGTGATCCGGGTTCCGAAATACTCCTGTGCATTCTCGTTCTGCGCAAACAGACGGAGACCTTTCTGCGTGATCTCGTCAATCATGTCCTGAAGGCGGATCTGGTACAGGTTCTCGTTCTCTTCCCACTCCGGGAGACCGATCTTCAGCATCTTCACCGGATGCTTTCGGATGGCAATCGTAGAATTATGGTCGATCCTTCCCAGATTCTGGTGTACCTCCCGGACATAATCCTCCAAGAGCTCCACGATCTTGTGCTTCTCCTTCTCCACAAGGGAAATGTCTACCTCCAGCTTCTCCATCAGACTGTCGTAGGACTGTATCGTAGCCGCAAGCTGTCTTAACACTGCGGACGCATCCCGTGCAAGCTCCAGCATCGCTTCCAGCGGTTTCCTGTAGAAATCCTCCTGAAACTGTTCCATGCGCACGATCCGGTTCAGCAGGCGTGTCAGTACGTCCCCCGCCTCCCGGCTGTCTTGAAGCATCTGGTTATAATCCCTGATCAGGATGCCCTTGAAGTTACGAAGGCTCTTTGCATCCATCCTGTCAAAGTCCTGTTCCCATACAACCTCATCCCCCAGCGGGAATCCGCTGTACTCAGAGAGAGCTGTCAGATTCTCGTCATAACTGCGGAGCCGTTCCTTTAAGCCGTCCGCCTGGATCTCTGCCTCCTTCTCCTGATAACGGAACTGATTCTTCCTCGCGTCAAAATCCTGATTCTGGATCTCCTCTTTTGACAGCGGTTCTTCCTCTCCGCATTCAGTCTTCATCCGTTCTAAGCGCTCCCTCTTCTGCTGATCCACCACGGCAATCTGCTTATCCTCGTCATTCCACAGCCTCTGCTTTTCGGCAATCTTCCGGTTACAATCCTCAAGCAGTATCTCCTGATGGGATTCCTCCTGGCGGTCATAGCGCACCTGCTCCCAGTCCCCGCCAGAAAGCCCGTATTTCTTCTGCAAATGCTCAAGTTCCTCCTGTGCATCCTGATAACGGTTTCCCGCACGCTGTTCCTGTTCCTCAAGCTCCTGTATTTCCTGGGACATGTGGGAAGTAATCGCGGCATACCGGGCTTCCATCCTGCGGATATCCGTGCCGGCTTCTTCCGCCTCCTTTGGCGCCTCTGCCTTCTCATACCTCTGGTACTTCCGGGCTTCTCTGCGGATTTCCTCCCCTTCACGGATCAGATTGTTCTTCTCGATCTCTCCACTCTTTAACCTCTCCTTAAGCTTCTCCTGCTGGTTCTGGCACAGCTTCTGTCTCTCCTTAAGCTTCTCGGCCTCCTTCTTACACCGCTCAAGCTCCTTAAGATTCTGCTCATACGCCTCGTATTCCTTACACAGCCCTTCAAGATCCTCCAGCCGTCTCTGCTGGCGTCCGGCCTCTCGTTCAGCGTTTCGAATCTCATTTCCCAGCCGTTCAAGCTCCGTCTTAAGCTCTGCCAGCTCTTCCTCCCCTTCACGGATTTCCCGATCCTGCCTCTTAATCTGTCCGGCAAGCTGTCTTTTGCGTTTCTCATTTTCATCCAGCCTCTCCCTGCTGACCTTCTGGTTTCTTATCATCTCCTGTCGTTCAAAATATTCCGTATACTCCGTCTGCCGGACCGCTGCGGCCTCCTTCTTCTTCCTGATCTGCTCTTCCTTCTCCCGTACCAGATCTTTAAGCTTCTCCTCATTCAGCAGGTTCTCGTTGAACCAGACGTAGAAGCTGACGCCCTCAAGCCGGATAATCCTGCTCTCCCTGTCCTTACAGCTTCCTTCGAGCATCTCCCTTGCCACGATCGGAATCGGAAATGAAGTATAGATGCCTCCCATATTCTGCGACAGCTTCCGCAGTTCGGCTTCCGACAGGATCAGCGCATAAGGAAGAAACGGATGACGGCGCACCAGTTCGACATTCTGCTGTTCCGAGTAACCATTCTTCGCCATCCACTCCATTCCATAGACCACATGGATCCCAAGGCCGTCAAGCTCCTGTTCCAGTTCCGCCGGCAGTTCCAGCACCTTCCCCTGTGTCAGACGCTGATACTCCTTCTGCAAAATGTCCTCTTCCTTCTCAAGATTCCTCCGGATCCCCGCGATCTCCTTAAGCTTCCTCTCAGACGCGTTCAGTATCCTGCCGCTGTCAAAAAGCTGGTCCTCATCCAGATCCAGATACCGCATCACCACCTTGCGCGCTTCCAGCTCCTTCTCATACTCCTGTCCCAAGCGCTCCTCCCTGGCTGACTCCATCTTTCCCTGAAGCAGTTCCGAACGCATATCCTGAAGACTGCGCTCAAGGCCGCGCTCCCTCTCGACCGACTTCTCCTTTTGTTTCTTAAGCTCCAGACGTGACCGGACTTGCGCCTCTAACTCCTTCTCATAAGCCTCCCGGCAGATCTCAAGCGCGCCCGGCTCGTATACGCCGAGAATATTACGGATCAATTCCTCCCCATAACGCCGGTTAAACGCATCCTCCGTCCGGTCGTAAGACGCTGCCCCGCTCTTAAGCCCGCCAGACCTTGATGCATTCAGAAGCAGGCTCTCCGAAAGCCCCGAAAGCTTCTCTTCAACCTTCAGAAGCTCTGATGCGGCCGCCTCAGACGCCTCCTCATTTTCCCTTCTCTTCGTCTCATTCTCATGAAGAAGCCCTTCATAATAACATCTCAGCGCATAGCCAAGAAAATTTCGTTCCGGTTCCAGATCCTCTTCCTTCTGCCTTGATACAAGAAGTCTCTGACGAATCCGTTCCAGTTCGTTCCTCTCCTGGCGCGCAGTCTTCTGTTGTTTCGCACAGGCAAGAAGATGAATCTTTCGCAGAATCCCTTCTGCATCCTTCGCAATCTCCTCCTTCTCTATTTCAATCATATCCCGGTTGCTCAGATGAAACCGAAGCTCCTGCTCCAGCCGGTGTATCTCACTGGACAGCTTCTCATACTCCACCCTGGAGATCTGCGCGCGGATTGCTTCTATGTTCTCAAGTATCCTCTGGTACTCCTCCTCGGTCACATCATGAAGCCGTGTGAGCTCTGCGATAAAGTGCGCAACCAGATTCTCCTGTTTACTGACACTCACACTCTTCGCCTGATAATCCTCCGCCTTCTCCCGGATCTTATCTGCTTCCGCCTTAAACTCACGTATGATGTCGCGCCTCTTGATCTTCGTCTGGTTGTCCTTGTACTGCCCCACGTATTTCTCCAGAATCGTCTGAAATTCCTTCATGCGGTTCCGTTCCTTATTCAGCTTACTCTCCACGGCATCAAGAAACCACTTCTCCACCAGCCCCTTCTCATCCCGGCAGTCGGAGAACAGCTCCGACAGCCCGGATTCTTTCAGGTTCACCTTCTTGATGATCGTCTCCCACTCCTTGTAGTGGATCTGGTATTCCGTCAATTTATCAAAATACTGTCTGGATTGTGCCGGATTCGTCATATCATAATAGAAGAAGCTCATGGATCTGTCCTTCTTATAGGCTTCAAACATCTGCCTGCACGCCGCAAAGTTCTTAAGGACGATCTCCTTTCTTCCCTTCTCTACCACCGGCAGATGATGAATATCCTGGATGCAGGACTTACGGTACTCGCTGACGATATTGACCATCTCCAGATTCTCCCCATTGCCCTCTCCGGTATCCTGGCTCCTTCTTACCATCATCCCGGTAAGGACGTAACCCGCCCCGCCGTCCAATACCCACTCCACCAGGATAAATGACGGCTTATTCGTGGTAAAATAGCTCTCGAACGGCCGGTCTTTTGCGTCCCGGTATCTCTTATGCACGAACGGAGCCGTCATCATCTGGACAAGCACAGACTTCCCGCCCCCGTTTCGAAGAGACAGAAGGGTGCTCTCCCCGTTCAGATGAAAGCACTCGTCGCTGACGCGGATTGCATTGTTGTTATAATTTACGTTGATCAGCCTGACGGCGTTAATTTTACTCATACATGGATTCCTCTTATTCCTTCTCTCACGTTTTGATGTGACTATATTTCTCGTTTCATTTCTCTTTTATAACAACTATCCCAAGCACTCTCTGTACTTCCTCCGATTGTATCAGCATCCTCATCTTCCCATTTCCTTCTTCAACCTCCGGCTTACCGCACCTGCGATTATCCGGATGCTCTGATACACAACAATCCTTATACCAGCACTCGCCCATAAGCGTTCCCTTGACAGACCACTTCTCATTTTGTGTAAATTCACCTGCCAGTGATTTCATCACCCGCTCTGTAGAGTATCGCTTAAATCCATATAAATACTGTAATGTTCTCTCGTCTTCTATCTTTGACAGGTTAATACTGTGATTTTCAATTGCAGATAAAACTTCTTTCCGAATTCTGATCTTATCAGCCTTACCGGTTCCTGTCCATAACACCAGCTTGTCAAAAGCAAGAAGTAAATGCTCAAAACAGATTAGATCCAAAATTATAATCTTACCATCTGACTTGTCGGCTATAAACTTTAACAAGCGATACTTGTTACGAATATCCTGATTATCAACTACATGATCAAATGCGATATAATACTTATCTTCATCTTCCAGATTCAAACCTGACAGTGCCTCTAAAATCCCCTGATTACTTCCCTTACTTTCAACTATAAGTGCATTTCCAAAGAAAAGTTGATTAACCAATTCCCAAAAATGAAATCCTGCGCCGGTATCTTCTGTCCATAAATATGTCATATCACAACTCCTCTTCCAGCGTTATCTTGTTATCATCAAAGTGCAGCACTTTGAAACTCTTGTCTGACACATTGAGCCCGTCACAATTTCTCAAAAAAAGCATATATTGATTAGAAAATTCAAAATTAATGAATTTTCTGATATCATCATCAATTAAAATATCTGCGTTATCAATTACAACAAAATTCCCCCTGCATTGTTTGACTGTTTCTAAAAAAGTATCTGACTTGTAATTAAACAGTTTAATCATTTTATATTGCTCGGTAAGTCTTAAATCTTCTAACATTTCATAAAGAACAGTTTTGCCTGTGCCGCTATCTCCACCTACAAGAGTAATCCTATCCTCAAAAACAAGATCGTATGAAAAGGGCTCTGCTTTAAATGTAATATTCTTATAAATCATCAGCTTCTCTCCTTTCATACTCCTTGCTCCACCATGCCTGATATCCATTACTTCCTGTCACTATATCCGAATCATTAAATCGGATTTTCGCATCATCCGGAATATCTGTAAGCGTCGGTCTTGACATATAAATCTTTATATTATCCATCGAAAATATAATTTTAAGCACATTGGGACCGCATTCTTCTACACACACCACTTTATCAGGATGTTTTACAATATTAAGCAATGTCTTACAGCCAGACGACAAATTGCGGATTGTACCCAGACCAAACTTTGTTTCAATGTGCTTATCCGGTGTCAATTTTGCCTCATCTACCTGTAGGATGAGATTTATTTCATTTTGTGACATTTCTTCATTACCTGTATTCAGATTAAAATATAAGTCATTTTGAAATATCCAGTCTTTTGAATCTTTTTTCTCGGTATATATATCTATCATTTCATGTCACTCCTTTAACATCGTTAACTATCGGGACACTTTTCAGACGCGCCCCAATACGCGCAGTACCCTGTGATAATTATTCTGGTTCAGCAGATTCCAGTCCATAAAATTATCCAGCTTCTTCGTGGTCTTGATCATCTCGTCTGCCTCCACATACTCAATCAATCCCTGCTTCTGCAAAAACACCAGAATCGAGTGCAGGAAGCCCTCCTTCGTCGTCTTCGCCCGGGAACCTTTGTCGTCCGAGCGCAGTGCCTCATATGCCTCAAGCATATTAGAAAATGCGATTCCCGACTGCTCCTCCTGTTCCTCGTCCATGCTCTCTGCTCCCTCTTTCAGCCGGCTGGAAATACAGTTTAAAAGCTCCCCGACACGCATATATTCCCGTGCTTTGCTGCTGCTCCCCTGTCCGTCGAAGAATTCCACCAGAAGCGTCAGCACCACGAACTGCGAGAGGTAGTAGTCCTTATCCGTTCCGGAGGACTTACAGAGCGCCGTCTTAAGCTGGGCCTTGGAAAATCCAAGAAAATGATTCTCCTCTTTGGGGATCAGGTAAATCACATTCCCATACCGCTCAATCCGGCTCTCAGCAATCTCTCCCTGAGATTTCACAAGATTCTGGATCTCCTCCTGTTCCGTATACGCCCTGTAGAGCTGCATCTCCTCGTCCTCGCTAAGCTCATGGTGTTCCAGGAGGTAATAGAAAATCTCCTGGCTGGTTCGGATTTCTTCTAATTCATAAGCCATATTTTTACTCCTTTTTCATGGTAGTTTTTAATTTATTTCTCTGCTCTCAGTTCCTGCGCCCCACGCGAATCAACACATTGGAACACCGTATTGTCTTCCTCGCCTTATCCTCATTCAATATCCCCTCAAACGTCACGACGCTTCCGTCCTCTATCCGGTAAGTCTCCACCCTCCGAACATCCCGAAACTCAGGATACTCTTCTACCAGATGAAGCAGCATCTCATTCAGCTGGAATTCCCCCGGCATATCCTGGATATACTCACTGCGTTCCTTAAAAAGCACCTCAATATCAATCTTCTGATTCTTAATAAGCTCCACCATGATCTCTTTGAAAATCTCCACATTCGGTATCAACTGCACTCGTTCCTCTTCCCGCTCTTTCACGGCCGCGCCAATCTCCTGTAGCGATACCTCCCCGGTCTTCACCGCATAACCGAGCAGCCGGCAGAGACTTGTCTCATATTTCTTGAGCTTCTCCTTGCGAAGCCTCTCCTGCTCCCGTACCCATTCTTCCTCGTCAAAATCCAGTTCCTCCGCAAGATCCTCCTCCCGGCGTTTCCGTACCGGGCGTTGCAGCTGGAATGCCTTATTCAGGTTATAGACCTTATCCGGCTCCTGATTAAACAGCGGACGCAGAAAAAAATCCAGATTCTCAAGTGCCTTCGGATCCGCAAGCACCTTGTCGTACAACTCGGTCCTAAGGGGAAAACGCCTGATCAGCGACATCTGCGTCAGCATCTCCAATTCCTTCGTGTACAGCGCTTTCAGGTCAAAATGGCTGTTCAGTATCTTCTGATGCTCATCAATCGTCCGGTTCAGATACGTCTCGATGATCCTCAGATGCGAAAGCCTCTCCTCATCCTTCTCGCTGAGACGCCTCACGTTAATATTCTCCTCCTCCAGCGCCTGCGCCCGGCTTTTCACCAGTTCCCTGTAATTCTGGAACTTCTGCTTCGTGTCGCTGATGGTATCCAGATTCTCAAGCAAAATCTCCTCATAATCCTTCACAGAATAATTCAGCGCATTCCTCCGGATCTTCCCCATTGCCTCCTGGATCTTCTGCAACTGGATCCGAAGCAGATTGAACACATTCTTGATCTCATCCACAGCCTTGTCATAGCTCTGCTTCTCAAGATGCATCTTAAAGATCATCTCATGGATCGTCAGCTTCATATTATTCTCAATCTCCAGCGTCGCCAGCAGAAGATTGTACCCGTCGTCCGTCAGATAATAAGAGGTGCGCCTGAATTCCTGATCTATGTAGATAATCCGGTTCGCCACATAGCTGATATGAAGATCCTGATATTCATTTTCCTCAAAATCAAACCCTTCAAAATACATGGCCCTGCCCTCGTTGGACAGTACCACATTTACCACAAAATCCCCCAGCTGTCTGCACTCGTCGTAAGACATGGCTTTCCTGAAATGCCGGGTATTGATGGTGTCGATGTAGGCTCCCACATCGTCCATCGTGCAGTGCTCCTCTTTTAAGGACTGCTCCATGATATAGAGCAACACCGCGAAGATCAGGTTCATCTGTTCCCCTGGCGTCAGGAAACCATACTGTTTCCAGGTCGTCTTCTGGGCGCTGTTTAAGATCAACAGCGCATATAACCCCACATTCTTCATTCTTCTGGGAAAATGCTTCAAAAATTCGTATTGCATCTTTGTTCCTTTCTCTCTAAGCTCCAAAGCTTACGGGCATCTGGTTCCATATCCGTCTAAAAATCAGTTATGTTCAAGATCTCCTGCGGAATGTATTTTCCAGCTTCCAGTACGGCCTTCATCCGCATCACCATATCCTCATGAAAATGTGAGAAAAACTTCTCCCGTATATTCCGGTTCTGTCCTTCCTTCGTATCCGGCAGATGATCCTTCCCGCACGTCCCCTCCGCTTTGTCCGCCATCGCCTCATACGCCTTTGTAAACGGCAGGATCTCCCATCTGCCCCCGGCTGTCTTTGCGAGGCTTTCGTAGATTCCAATCCCCTCATAATCCAGATCTCCGAAATAATAAATCCTGTTTCCGCCATCCTTCATATAAGGCTCCGCACACAGATCAAAATCCAGAAATGAACGCACGATCCCTTTCCCCGCGCCATAGACCAGCGTCCCAAACTCTGCGCCGAAGATTGTACACTCCGCTTCTCTCAAACCGCTTTCCATCAGATGCCTGCGCATACTGTAAAACGTATCCTTGTTCTCCAGGATCAGGATATTCTGCGGTACTTCTCTTGTATGGGAATAGTAAGCCAGAGGCTCTGTCGTCTGGTATATATTAAGAAATTCTTCCTCCAGGCCGCAGTTCTTCAAGATCCGTTTCCCCTGCCCGCGGCTCAAGAACTTCTCATGCCCCCAGATCTCGAAGCTCCGCTCATTGGCTGACTCTTTATATCCCAGTTTTTCCCTGTTTTTCTTAAGATATTCACTCAGCATCAGAATCCACGGCCTGTCCTGTTCATAGCTCTTAAGATGTGACAGATAGTAGTCAACAGATATTGCCGGATGAATCCGGTACTTCAACTCATCCTCATATTTGCTGTAATCCTTCTCCTTCTCCATGATCCAGTATTCACGATAGAGAGCCGGATGCTTTCCATTCGTCCCGGACGCCTTCAGAGGCTTGATACTTCCCTTTGTTATCTGCTCCATAATATACTGATACTGCTGTCCGTATGCGGTATTACATCTTGCACAAAGCAATTCTTCCAGAGATATGCGTTTCATGGATCAACGGCTCCTTTTATTTGATCACTCATTATTATACTAAAATCATATACCAACTTCAATCAATCCTCAAAATTCCAGTCAAAATAATCCAGTATTTTAAGGCTCAAAGTGTTGAAACATGTGGGAAATTGTGATAAATTGAGAATAAAATCATATATTTTAGTTGAGGGATAACAGATGAAATACGGTTATGAAATTATTCTGCCAAATGAAGATCTGCCGTTTAAGATGTTTATATTCGAAGGAAAAGATGGAAATTATATCAGAGAAAAGCACTGGCATCCTTCTATTGAGATTTTCGCAATTTTCGAAGGCAGTTTAAGATTTTTTCTGAATGATATAGAATATTGTCTAGAATCAGGGGATTTTGTACTCGTAAATTCTAATGAAGTACATTCTATTTTCGCCCGCAAATCCAACACTACAGTTGTACTCCAGATTCCTCTCAATATTTTTGAGAATTATTACCTGGATGAGCCGTTTATAATGTTTTCCCACGAACCCAGCGTCCAGGATAAGCGGGTGACGGAACTGATCTGGGAAATGTACCGCATCTACACAGCGCAGGAGTGCGGATATGAGCTGTTAGTACAGAGCATATTTTATAAATTTTTATATCTGCTCGTGACAGAGTATCGAATCGCAGAGGTCAGTCCTGAATTTGCAAGAGGATACCGGAAGTTAAACCGCCTTTCAGAAATTACGTCCTACATTGAAGAGAATTATCAATCAGACCTGTCCCTTGAAAAGCTGGCGGCCGTGTTCGGGTATTCTCCTGCATATTTATCGAAAATGTTTCCAAAATACGCGACGATCACTTACAGGGATTATTTACAAAGTATCAGGGTTGAGCGTGCAAAGAGAGAGCTGACACGAACAGACCACATGATAAGTGATATCGCGGTGAAGCACGGCTTTTCAGACAGCAAAGCATTTTCAAAAGCATTTCGGAAGAAATACGGCGTCCTCCCCAGTGAATACAGGAAAGATTTGAGAATATGATTTCCTGTGCTATTCATATTTTGAAAATATCCTGCCAAGCAGAAATCCCTGAGCATACGCCATCACCGCAAATCCCGCGAAGAACCATGCAATGGTCCCGATCACAAAGGTCCGGGACGTAAACAACGTCACCACGATCATCCCGATGCTGATCACCAGCATCATGATCGTTGACGGCACATGCGCGGCGCTTAAAAACAGCGCATTCTTAACGGAATGAAATACCGTATTCTCGAACCTGGCAATATACGGGAAGAGATACAGAAATATCAGCACCCACACTCCGAATATCACAGCAAGAAGCAGACGTATCACAGTATATGCCGTACCTTCAAATACACCGGCCAGACGAAAGTCCACAAATATAAGCGCACCTGCTGCCGACATGATCAGCCAGCTTATCGTCGCAGGCTTCATATTCTGCTTAAATGCTTTCATATATTCCTTCAATATAGATGGATCCTCTCCCCTGGCCAGCTTCATTGCCACCGCGTACAGCGCGCTCAGCGCTGTACCGATGGTGATGACCGGCAGAGATGTCACTACGAATATCAGATTCAGGATTATGATGTCCCCAAGCCTTCCCAAAAATTTCATTACCGGACTGTCAATTACGAAAAAATTCATATCACTTCTCCAGCCGGATCACATTCCAGGATGCTTTCTTAAGCATACTTGTCATGATCCCTCCGTCCATCGAGGAACGCTTTACAGTCTCCGGAACCACTCTCTGCTCCCCGGCACAATTAACAACCCTCAGATCCGATTTCTCAAGCACAATGTGCTCCACAACCTTATAGCCTTCCATCCCGCGCATATCCGTCGTAAGCTCAATATCCTCATCCAGAGTACGGTTTACTGCGAAAATCGTCAGCTCTTCCTTCTCTTCGTTATATACCGCGACACTCTCCACATCCGTAACATTCTCATGTTTGGCCGTGTCGTGCTTCGTCGTCGACACCATCGGCTGAAGCACAACGCCTCTTCCATACATAGACGTATGCATAAATGGATAGAAAATAGTCTGCTTCCATGCGGCGCCTCCGCCGGCCTCCGTCATGATCGGCGCGATCACATTCACCAGCTGGGCAAGACATGCGATCTTCACCCTGTCCGCGTGCTTAAGAAGCGTGATCAGCATCAGACCAACCAGCAGCGCATCCTCGAACGTATAGATATCCTCCAGCATCGGAGGCGCTGTCTGCCACGGATGATTCTGTGTGATATCGTCATCTGCCGCATTGGAATGGAACCATACATTCCACTCGTCGAAGCTGATATTGATATTCTTGCGTCCCCGTTTCTTCGCCTTTACATAATCACAGGTCGCGATCACCGTGCGGATAAATTCATCCATATCATCAGACTGCGCAAGAAAATCCAGACTGTCATTGTCCCGGTTGCCATAATACTGATGCATAGATACATAATCCACATGATCATAGGTACACTCCAGTGTCGCCGACTCCCACTTCGGAAACGTAGGCATATCAAGAGCCGAGCTTCCGCAGGATACCAGTTCAATCTCCGGATCAATTAATTTCATCGCCTTTGCCGTCTCTTCTGCCAGACGGCCATATTCTTCCATGGTCTTGTGCCCCAGCTGCCACGGGCCGTCCATCTCATTGCCCAGGCACCACACCTTCACCTTGTGCGGCTCCTTCACACCATGAGCGATACGCATATCACTGTATTTCGTACCGCCTGGGTGGTTACAATATTCCAGGAGATTACATGCGTCAGCAATTCCCCGTGTTCCCAGATTGACAGCCATCATCATCTCTGAATTCACCTTTTTGGCCCATTTTGAGAATTCGTTCAGGCCCACCTCATTCTTCTCGAGACTTCTCCACGCCAGCTCAAGCCTCTTTGGACGATTCTCCACCGGTCCTACACTGTCCTCCCAGAAGAAATTCGATACGAAGTTACCTCCCGGATACCGGATGATCGGAACATCCAGCTCCTTCACCAGCTCCATTACATCCTTGCGGAAGCCATCCTCATCAGAGAGCGGATGTCCCGGCTGATACAATCCGTCGTACACGGCGCGTCCCAGATGTTCGATGAATGAGCCATAGATCCGTTCATCCACCTTCGAAACCTGAAACTCCTTGTCAATTACCATTTTTGCTGTTTTACTCATGTAATCCCTCCTAAAACATACTCATTAAATTACTTTCAATCTTACAATACCACAGATTCCGGCGCCGTCCCAGAGATTTCTTACTCTTTCACTGCCCCGGCCGTCATACCTTCAATAAAATACTGCTGGAAGCAGACAAACAGAATGAAGATCGGTATGATCGAGAAGAACGATCCCACGATCAGCAGACTGTAATTATCCCCATAGGGATTGATCAGCGTATTCAATCCCAGCGTCAGTGTATACTTATCCGAAGAACGGATAACCAGCAACGGCCACAGATAATTATTCCACGCATTCATACCATTCAGGATCGCCATCGCGGCAAACGCCGGTTTCATGATCGGTATGATCAGACGAAAGAAAATGCCGTACTCCGTGGCTCCATCGATACGTCCCGCCTCAAGAAGTGATTTGGGCAGCCCCAGCAGATACTGCCGGAAGAAAAATATCGTCGAAGCATGAGCCACGAACGGAAGCACGATCGCCATATAACTGTCCATCAGCCCCCATGACGTCATCTGTTTATACAGCGGGAGCATTACTACCTCCAGAGGGATTGAAAGAATCAGCAGTACAACAACGAATAACGCATTCTTGCCCTTAAACTCATATGCCGCAAATCCGTACCCGACGAACGCGCTGACAAGCAAGGTTGCCACTACCGTGACCACCGTCAATATGATACTGTTCGTAAACCATCTCCAATACTCATGCTGTCCGGTAAAAAGCAGAGAATAATTGTCAAGGCTCATCCTGCTCCAATCAATCCCCAGGTTCAGTCCGTACTGGAGCAGATCCCCGCCCGGCTTAAAGCTTGCAAGGAAGATGGTATATATCGGTATGATGATCAAGATTGCCAGGATGGTAAACAGAACGATCAACATCACTGTGGCAAGTGTATTTTTACTCTTCTGGCTCTTCATACTATCTCTCCTCCTTGTCAAATGTTCCGGTAGCCTTAAGCTGTACCAGGTTGACCGCCATAACGATGATGAGAAGGATCAGCCCTACTGCACATGCATATCCCATTGCACGTTTCTCGATCCCCTGCCGGTACAGGTAACCTACTATGGTAAGTCCGATATTCTGCGGAGAGTTATTTCCTTTCCATAACATGTAGCTCTCTGTAAACATGGACAGACCTGCATAGATACTGATAGTCAGCACGTATACCGTCGTCGGCTTTACCAACGGGAAGGATATCTTGACAAACTGCTGCCATTTGCTCGCCCCATCGATAGACGCCGCCTCATAGATATCCGTAGAAATGCTCTGTAGTCCCGCAAGAAAATAGAGGATATTAACTCCCGTCCAACGCCAGCACGCAAGAAGAAGCAGTGCAAAATAACTGGTCCACTCCCCCTTGAGCCATTTGATCGGCGAAATGCCGAACGCCGCAATGATCTGATTCGCCAGTGAAGTATCCATTTCCCCGAACATCAGACGGAAGATCGTACCCGCAACAACGACCGACGTAAGGGCCGGAACAAAATAAACAGACTTGAACAGCCCCGGCTTCTTCATCAGCTTACTGTTGAGCAGTGTCGCAAACAACATAGGAAACGGTATCAGCAGTACCAGGGTTCCAACCATATACTTTGCACTGTTATATACCGCTTTTAAAAATATCTTATCGGATAATAATCTCTGATAATTCCCCAGTCCAACCCACTCTTTTTTCAGAACATCCTGGAAGCTTAACAGTACGCCGTTTCCAATCGGAAACAGCCAGAATATCACTACTGTCAGAGCAAACGGAAGAACGAATACATAAGGGGCCAGCTTCTGTGAATAGAATAATTTCTTCATACTCTTTCATCTCTTTCCTGAAACAAACAACACGGGGCTGCGGCTTACGCACACAACCCCTCAGACTTATGTTACGCTGCAGATCTTCGAATTACTCGCCAAACTCGTTCTTCAACGTCTCCTGTGACTCCTCAAGCGCTTCCTTTACATCCATTCCATTTTCATAGATATTGTTCAGCGTCACGTTGCAGAACTCGTTATTAATGGACGGGAATTTCTCACTCGTCAGTGATTCAAGCGCCATGATCCCATCCTGGATCTCTAATAATGCATCAAACGGATATGTATTGAAGTATTTTACAAACTGGTTATCCGGATTCTGTGTAAGCTCTGTGTCCGTCCATACCGCCGTATTAACCGGATCAAAGCCCAGGACATTCCATACTTCCTCATTTGCTTCCTCTGACAGCTTGATATATGCAAATACTTCTGCCGCAAGGTCTGCATTCTCACCGCTTGCGATCACGGCCGTACCAGTACCGCCGCCACCGATAGACTTCACTTCGTCGCTTTCATTCCAGACTGGTGTCGGAGCGATCGCCACGTTTCCGGACAGATCGGACATATAGTTTACGCATCTGGATGTCTGCCAGAACGGCATGATCTGTACTGCGTAGTCTCCATTGTTATAGGACGGATATGCCTCTTCATTATCCGGCTGTCCTCCCGGTACTGTCTCGAATGCACCTGTTTCCTGCATACCCTTAATGTACTCAAGAACCTCTACCATCTTATCGTTTGTGATATCAATATTGCCGTCGGCATCCAGGTAATCTCCGCCCTTCTGTCTTAACATCAGATTGATCATCCACTGTGCAGTTGTCTCCACACATGCGAAATACTTGCCGGTAGCCTCGTGATATTTCACCCCTGCTTCCTTGAAGTCATCCCATGTCTTGATCGTCGTATAATCTACATTTCCTGCTTTCAGAGCCTCTGTGTTATAGAATGCAACCATCGCTCCTACATGTGTCGGGAAACCATAGTATGCACCATCTTTTCCGTAGATCTCCAATCTGGATTCAATGATATTGTCAAGGTACGGTTCAATCTCCGGCTTCAGATCTCTAAGCCCGATCTCTCCTGTCATAAATGCCGGGAACTTGCCAAGCTCGATATCTACAACATCAGGCGCGCCTTCTCCGGATTCCAGCGCAAGAGACAGCTTATTATGCATATCGTCATACTGCATATTGCTTAAGACCAGCTTTACCTTCTTGTCCGGGTGTTCTTCATTCCATTTCTCAGCCATGTCTGTGTAGAACTGCTGATGAAGCTCAATGAACGTCCACACCTCGATCTCTGTGGCTTCTCCTTCTACCTCCATCTCATTCTTTCCTGCCGAGCCCGATCCTTTTGAATCATCAGATCCGCCTCCCTCGCTTCCGGCGCTGCATCCAAGCAGCATGGACGCTGTCATTGCAACACATAATAATGCCGCCACCAGTTTCTTTTTCATGTTGTGTCCTCCTTTTTTTTACTTTTTATTCTTTCAGGGAAATGTCCCTGCAAGATTCCCTTATACAGTTATGACTGCCCCGGGCCGTTCCTTATCCTTCCGCCGGCCGGCGTGCATCATACCAGTTCCTTCATCCAGACCAGCATCTCTCCCGGCTTTCGGTTATTCCAGCAGTGATACGGCACGGCCGTAAGCTCCACATCCTCGAAACAGGGGCTTCGCTGCGCATACAGACTGCCGTCCTCCCATCCGTCCTCCAGAAGTCTCTTTCCTTTGACAGTAATGACCGTGATGCCGCCAAGCAGTTCTTCCTCATACCGTTCTTCCATTTTCTGAGTGGTATCGGCAAATATGGCAGAAAGATTCTCCCCGTTATCCGTCTCTTCCAGACAATAAACCAGAGGTCCCTTCATGATTGCCGTCTTTCCCGCATCCGCTCTTACCCTGGGATTCGCCCTCACGAATCTTGGAGGTACGCTAAAATCTATTACCAGCTCCGTCTCTGCTTTTTCTATTCCTTCTATATACAGATATCCCTTCTCAATCCTGGTCTGCAAAACCCGTGATGCCTTCCCCTGCACAGCTTGTTCACCATCTGCCAGAACCGAATACTCACTCACATAATCCGGTATCCGAAGCGCCAGACAAAAGGCACCTGCCCCTTCCTTCCTGAGAAGCTTCATCTCGATGTGTCCGGAATTCGTCAGATCACTCGTCATCTCAACTCTCACTTCATCTCCCGCCAGTAAAAGCGCCGTACTGTTAGAGATATACAGATTCACATACAGAGTATCTTCATCCGCAAAATAAATGTACTGCCCCATAGATGCCAGCGTCCTTGCAATATTGGGCGGACAGCACGCCACGCCGAACCAGGTCTGCCGCACCGGCCTTACATGCTCCCTGGAAGTCCGTGCTATACAATTATCCGGCCACACCTCCAGCGGATTCACATAGAAGAAGCTCTTCCCGTCCATGGCAATCCCTGACAATACCGTGTTGTAAAGCGCTCTCTCAACAACATCCATATAAGAGGCATCCTTCGTGATCTGAGCCATCCTTCTTCCGAACAGCGCAAGCCCGATAGACGCGCAGGTCTCTGAATAATTACTGTCGTTCGGAAGATCGTAATCCGTCGTGAACCTCTCTAAAAGCCCGGATGAACCGATACCTCCTGTTATATACATCCGGCGCCTTACCATATCATCCCACAGCGTCCTGCAAGCCTCTAAAAGCTCCCGGTCCTGATACAGCTGTGCAAGATCCGCCATGGCACAGTACATATATACTGCCCGGACCGCGTGCCCTTCCGCCGTCGTCTGTTCTCTCACCGGGAGATGGGACTGAGAATACTTCGCATCATAATCCGCAAATTCCGGGAATATCTGTCTGTATGTCTCCCGCTTCTCTTCCTCTAAGAAATAATTCTCTCCCGTTCCTCTCTGGTCTATAAAATATCTCGCAAGCTCTGCGTATTCCTTCTTCCCCGTGGCATGATACAGACGGATCAGCGCCAGCTCTATCTCCTGATGCCCCGGATATCCGTGACACTGCCCCTCCCCCGGACCGAACACCTGCCCGATCAGATCGGCAAACCGCTCCATGATATGCAGAAATTCCGTTTTACCCGTCGCCTCATAGCAGGCAACAGCCGCCTCGATCATATGTCCCGCCGTATACAGCTCATGCCCTTCCTTCAGATTCGTCCACCGAAGGGACGGCGCTTTTATCGTAAAATATGTATTCAGATATCCATCCTCACACTGTGCCCGCCCAATCAACTTAATCGTTTCATCTACAAGGCATTCTAAATCCTTATCCGGCGAAATCTCCAGTACATACGCCGCGGCTTCCAGCCACTTCGCCAGATCCGTATCCTGGAATACGGCGCCCTCAAAATCTCCTTCTTCCTCTCCGGCCGCAATCCTGTAATTCTTAATACAATGGCTCGTCTCAACCCCCTCAATCCTGTCGTTAAGGATATCCCACTGATACGGGATCAGCACATCCTTCACCAGATGGATATAACGGTCCCAAAACCTGTCATGGATCTCCACCTGCCTCAAGGGGATGGTTTTTAAAGGATTTTTTTCAAATTTTATATCTTTCATTCTCCTGTTTCCTATCTTTTTTGTTAATCGTTTAATCTAAACCGCGCTCTTTTTTTCTTGAATTTCTTTTAATAAATGTTTTTCCTTTCCATTTATTTTCCATTTTCCATATTATATTCTTTGTTTTCCTGTTGATTCTGTTATATCACTTTATCTGCACAATTGCAAGTACAAATTAAACGTTTAATATTGTACAATTTGCACAATAACCGCATAAAATAAGCGTTTCAGCCCTCTTATCCGGTTCTGAAACGCTCATTTTTTTTATTTTCCCTCTTTTATTTCTGTTTCATGTTGGATATTTTTCACCGACCGGCGGATCAGCGGATAGCAGCTCACCCGGTGGACCGGGCAGATATCCTCATGATTCTCCAACATCTCCAGTATCACTTCGCTTGCCGCATATCCAATATCATGCAGCGGCAGCGTTATGGTCGTCAGCGGAGGCTTATAATACCCTGACAACTCCCGGTTATCATATCCCGCCACCGAGATGTCCTCCCCCGGCATAAGCTTTAGCTCTTCCAGCCGGTCGTAGACGCCTCCGGCCATCAGATCGTTCATACAGAAGATTGCCGTCACCTTCTTTTCAAGCAGCAGATCCGTATACCGGTAGCCGCTGATCCTCGTCCAGTCCCCTGTACATATCACCGAAGGATTATACAAAATCCCGCTCTCATACAGCGCTCTCTGATAGCCTACAAGCCTCTCCTGTGCATGGGCGCTGTCACTCTTGCCGGTTATGACGCCTATCCTCTGATGCCCCTGGTCAATGATATGCTTCGTGATCTGATATGCGCCGTCCTCGTCATTTACCACAACGGACGGAATCTTACTGCTCTCTGTGTATCCGTATGCCATCACCGCCGGGATCGGCAGATCCTCCGGGATACACCGGATCGTCCGTTCATGCGCCGCCACATAGATGATCCCCTCCACCTGCTTTGCCAGCAATTTCCAGATCTGATCGCGCACCAGTCCATAATAATCGTCTCTGTGGTAATAAGTATCGTCATACTTCTTATACAGCCTCAGATTGATCAACAGTATCTGGTAATTCTTCTCCTCACAGTGCTCCGTAATCCCGTCTACAATATCCGGAATGCTGAATATCGTCATATCCTCCACGATAACCCCGATACTCCGTGAATTCTTCGTCTTCAGATTCCTTGCCACCGTATTGGGCGTGTAATTCATCTCCTTGATCTTCTTCATCACCATCTTGCGCGTCTCGTCGCTCGCCCCCGGTTTGTGGTTCAGTATATTCGAAACTGTAGCCACCGATACATGACACGCCCTGGCAATCTCCTTTATCGTAGCCATACAACTTCCCTCTCTCAACTTCTGTTATCCGCCAATATCATTCATCTTAAGATATCTCTTTCCTACTTGTCAATATTCTTATTCTATGTTACGATAACAGTGCTCTGATTTTCTAAAATAATTTTCTGAAATAAATGTCAAAGGACAGATTATGGAATCTTTACAAATGCTTAAGCTTCAAGAAGCAGACTGCCTGGCCAGGCAGGAGACTGCTTTTATCCGCTCCCGCACGGTAACGTGGGAAGCCCCTGTTACGAATCAATACTATCTTGAATACAGCTATAACCGCCGCGACTGGTTCGCACTCAACGGAGGCAATGCAATCCTTCTTCCACAGGACGTGCTTCCATTGACCGGCGAACTGCATTCGCACGATCCTCACGGCTGTGCCATATCCTTGCAGTCCCTGAAACAGCTCCAGGACAGATATGGCGCGCCGGAACCCGTCTTCTTATCCGCTGTAGAGGACGTCACGGTCTCTTCCCCCGGCGCCGGACTCCCGCAGAAGATCATCGTCTTCTACACCAACGGAATGTGGGAGACCAGACAGGTCACGTGGGACGGACTGGATGGACTGATACAGGAACCGGCCTATGCCGCGCCGATCATCAGCCATCGCGCCGATCCTTATATCTACAGACACACCAACGGGAAATATTACTTCATCGCCTCCCACACCGACGCAGGGCACAATCTGGACGGAAGATATCAATATCTGTACCTGATCCTCCGGTGCGCGGATACCCTCGAAGACCTGACCGATAATTCCGGGCGGTACACAGAGAAGATCGTCTACGAGAGAAAGCCCGTCAAAGACGGAACCATGAGCCCCCACCTGTGGGCTCCGGAACTCCATTATATCCACGGAGGATGGTATATCTATTATACCACTACCATCTCAGAAGAATCCTCCTGGCGTATCCGTCCTCACTGCCTTGCCTGCACCGGGGACGATCCTATGCTCGACTCTTGGACGCCTAAGGGGGCGATCCGTACTACGATCGACGGAGACATCGCATTCACCGATTTCTCTCTGGATCACACATACCTCAGACACAACGGGAAGGATTACCTGCTGTGGGCACAGAAGACCAATAATATCTCCGATATCTTCATCGCCGGACTGTCTGATCCCTGGACTGTCTGCACTCCGGCCGTGCGCCTGACACATCCGGAATATAACTGGGAACTGCACGGTTTCCCGGTCAACGAAGGTCCCGCCGTTATCAAACACGGCCGTAAGATCTTCCTGACCTTCTCTGCCAGCGGAACGGACGCACTGTACTGCATGGGCCTTCTGTATGCCGACGAGGACGCCGATCTCCTCAATCCGTCTTCATGGACCAAATGCCCTTATCCGGTATTCCAGAGCAGTCCTGTCACCGGCTTTTATGGTCCGGGCCATAACAGCTTCACCAGGTCGACCGATGACAGCGAGGACCTCATTATCTACCACGGCCGTCAGGAGGAACGGTATCTCGGCGAAGGAGATTACCAGCCGTTATACGACGCCGGCCGTCATGCATACGTGGGCAAGGTATTCTGGGGAAGCGACGGTATGCCCTCCTTCTCCGTACCCGGGGCGTCTATTGCCGCCCGCCGGGAAGATCTGTCCGTTCATGCCAAAATCCAAAAATAGACAAAAAACAGGATAAATAACGGAGAGCGTCGACAAGCTCCGCTCTCCGTTCCACGTCCAGATCTCTTACCGAAGCTTCAGGATCCTCTGGTTACTGCTCCCGCGGAACACCAGCGTCGCATCCTTTAACTCCTCCACAAACTCTCCGTCCACAAGCACATCTATACAGGACAGCATCTCATCTGTCACCTCTGTGTGAACCTTCCCGCCTTCTGCAAGATCCACATCGTACAGATAGCCGGTGTAACACCAGATATCCTTCTCTGGATACAGCGTTCTCACCCGCTTAAGAAGCGCCGTCAGCACTCCCTGGTTCTCCGGCTCGAAGGGTTCGCCCCCAAGCAGGGTAAGCCCCTTGATATAATCCGGCGCAAGAAGCCCGAGAAGCTCTTCCTCTGTCTCCTGCGTGTACGGCTTCCCGTACTTAAAATCCCATGTCTCCGGGTTAAAGCATCCCTTACAGTGGTGCCTGCACCCGGACACGAACAGACTAACCCGGACGCCCGGGCCGTCTGCAATATCACATTCTTTTATATTTCCATAATGCATATCTCTCTCCTACACTTCATACACCGCCGTTCAGGGCAAAGACTTCCCGAAAGACACCGGCACATATCTTCGGCAGGACTTACAGATGCAGTACCCTGTCCTTGATCTCCTGGGTACGTCCCTGATTCCAGAACTGTGTCCCGATATACCCGCAGGTCCTGCGCGCCACGAACATCTTGTCCTGATCCTGATTACTGCAATTCGGGCATTCCCAGATCAGCTTCCCTGTCTCATCCTCCCTGATGACGATCTCTCCGTCATAGCCGCAGCATTCACAGAAATCGCTCTTCGTGTTCAGCTCCGCGTACATAATATTCTCATAGATAAACTGCATCACCGACAGGACCGCCGGAATATTGTTCTGCATATTCGGCACCTCAATATAACTGATCGCACCGCCCGGCGACAGCTTCTGGAAGTCCGCCTCGAACTTCAGCTTCTTAAATGCATCAATCTCCTCTGATACATGCACATGATAGCTGTTGGTGATATAATTCTTATCTGTCACGCCTTCAATGATGCCGAATCTCTTCTGCAAGCACTTCGCAAACTTATACGTCGTGGACTCCATCGGCGTCCCATATACAGAATAGCTGATATGCTCCGCCTCTCTCCACTCCTTGCACTTATCGTTCAGCCTCTGCATGACCGCAAGCGCAAACGGTCTTGCCTCCGGATCAGTATGGGACTTCCCAAGCATCCGCATACACATCTCATAGAGCCCCGCATATCCAAGAGAGATCGTCGAATAACCGTTATACAGCAGTTCGTCGATCACCTCGCCCTTCTTAAGCCTTGCAAGCGCACCGTACTGCCACAGGATCGGCGCCACATCAGACACCGTACCGAGAAGACGCTCATGCCTGCACCGAAGCCCCTTATGGCACAATTCCAGACGCTCATCTAAGATCTCCCAGAATCTGTCCATGTCTCCCTCGGCTGAACATGCCACGTCCACCAGATTAATGGTCACAACGCCCTGGTTGAAACGCCCGTAGAACTTATGGCTTCCGTCCTCATTCTTCTGAGAATCCTCCACCGTAAGGAATGAACGGCACCCCATACACGGATAGATCTCTCCCTGCTTAAGCTCCTTCATAACCTTCGCGGAAATATAATCGGGAACCATCCTCTTCGCCGTACACTTTGCCGCAAGCTCCGTCAGATGCCAGAACTTCGTCCCCTCGCGGATATTATCCTCATCCAGTACATAGATAAGCTTCGGGAATGCCGGTGTGATCCACACGCCCTTCTCATTCTTCACTCCCTGCATCCTCTGTACAAGAACCTCTTCTATGATCAGCGCCAGGTCATCCCTGACCTGCCCCTCTTCTGCCTCATCCAGATACATGAATATCGTCACAAACGGCGCCTGCCCGTTACAGGTCATCAGCGTAATGAGCTGATACTGGATCGTCTGGATCCCGCTCTTGACCTCTTCTCTCAGCCTGCGCTCCGTCACTCTGCTGATGATCTCCTCATCCATGCTCTCGCCGCATTCCTTACGCTCTGCGATCACATTCTTACGGAGCTTCTGCCTGCTGATATCCACAAACGGCGCCAGATGCGCCAGAGTAAATGACTGACCGCCGTACTGGTTGCTCGCCACCTGCGCCACGATCTGCGTCGTCACATTACATGCCGTGAAAAAGCTGTGAGGCTTCTCGATCAGCGTCTCGCTGATCACCGTCCCGTTTTGCAGCATGTCTTCCAGATTGATCAGATCGCAGTTATGCTCCTTCTGGGCAAAATAATCTGAATCATGAAAATGGATGATCCCTTCCTCGTGGGCATTCACAATATCAGCCGGAAGAAGAACACGCTTGGACAGATCCTTGCTGACCTCTCCCGCCATATAATCACGCTGAGTTGAATTGATCACCGGGTTCTTATTCGAATTCTCCTGCGTAACCTCTTCATTGATATTCTCAATGAGAGACAGGATACCATTATCCGTCGTATTCGACTTGCGCTTCAGTTCTCTCTTATAGCGGTAACGCACATACTTCTGTGCCACCTCATATCCGCGCATCTCCATGATACCGCGCTCGACCATATCCTGGATGTCTTCCACATTCACCGCATGAAGCAGCTCCCCCACCTGTGCCGCGATGTTATCCGCAACTGCCATGATCTGATAGTCATTCATCTGATGGATCTTATCCACCTCGCAATTCGCAGCCCTCACTGCATTCACAATCTTCGTCAGATCGAAGAGAACTTCTTCCCCATTACGCTTGATCACATTCGTCCTTATTTCGCTCCCCATTACACATCCTCGCTTTCATACACAAAATATTGTTACCATCTCAAATCTTTGCACAATATATAGGGCATGTACTATCATACACTAAACTTGAAAGAAAGGGAAGAGGAAGATCCAAAAAAATTTCACCAAAATTTCGGAGGCATATCTGTTGTTTTTCTACAACAGAATCGTCCGTCCTGGCAGAAGCCCTTCGTATACCGCGGCAGGAAGCCCGGCGCGTGTCTTATAAAGCTCTACCCCAGCAGGCCGAGATGCTCAAAAGCTTTCCACACGCCGTCTTCCTTCAGGGGGGCGGTCACATAATCGGCCGCGGCCTTGATATTCTCAGAGCCATTGCCCATCGCGATCCCCGTCCCGGCATACCGGATCATCTCGATGTCACAGTCATTATCCCCTATTGCGACCGCATCCTCTCTCTGGCCGTTCCTCTCCTTGAGGATCAGCCGGATCCCTTCTGCCTTGGTTATATAGTTCGGTGTGATCGTTCCCGCCCATTTCTCAATATACGGGACCGCAAGATTCATGATATGAAAAGAATAGCCCCATTTGGAAAGAATCGCTTCCCTGGACGCATGATTGCTGAACACAATGAGCTTCTGTACCTCCGGAACATCCAGCAGAGACTCTACGGCTATGGGCCCTGTCATCTCGTCCTCTCTAAGATTCATACTCTGGCGCACGCGTCTGCCGATCTCGCGGTAAGCTTCCACGCTCTCTCTCAGTATGTAGCTCGCCTTGCTGTTCTCCATCTCCACCGTACACTGGCATTCCAGAAGATCCTTCATCAGTTCGATAAATGCCAGCTGTGTAAAAGATCTGTGCCCGATATGCTCACCCTTATACTCTACATATCCGCCGGAATTCGCGATCACTCCGTCGAAGCCGATGTTCATGATCCGTTCTCCTATGCGGAAATGTGTCCGTCCCGTATTAAGTAACACTTCATGCCCGTTCCTCTGGGCTATTCTAATTGCCTCTATTCCAGACGCGGGAATCGTACCGTCAAAGTCTCGAAGCGTGTTGTCAATAGCTAAAAAAATTACTTTTCCCATCTGTCTTTCCTCACTTATAATATCTCAGTGTAATTCTCCTCTTCTATGTTACCACATAATTGCAATATAGATAACTATATTTTTCATATTTTTTATACCGCCAAAAAACAGGAACCTGCAATAACCCAGATCCCTGTCAGCATACTTCTATATTCTCCCTGATTCTTACCGGCTGTTTTCCCCCCAAACTTCCTGAGCGCCTCTGTTTCCGGCCGCTTTTTTGAATCAGCTTACACATCCGGCTGCTCCTTGCCGTTCTGCCCTTCCTCATTCTCCAGCTTCAGAATATCATTCACATCACACTCCAGACAATCACAGATCTTTGCCAGGGTATGCAGATCTACCCGGACCACCTTGTTCTTGCAATAATTATTCAACTGTGTGCGCTGTAATCTGCATATATAACAAAGCTGTGTCTTGCTGACTCCTTTTTCAGCCAACACCCGTTCTATATCAATCACTATCTTACTCATATCCTGCCCCACACCTTATATATAGGACTAGTATACCCATATTTTTGTTGAAAAAATAGATGTAATAGCATACACTGTAATTAGATACACTGTTTCTTTTCGACACCGGATACGCCCGAGGCAATATTGCGTCAGAATATGCCGGAGCTTGTAATTTCCAGCATTTACCAGCCTTTTATATGCAAAGAATCCTGGCTGGTCTGCCGAGTATAAACAAGGGAGTACCACTCATCTTACTGGAGGTTTTATCTATGAAAAAAAAGAAGTTGTTAATGTTACCGGCCATTCTTGGATTGCTGCTTCTGGCAGTGTTCATCCTTGAAGAGCGCAAACCCTATGAAGTCCTTCATTCTACGGTCATGTCTGCTCCCAACCTGACGGAGAACAAGCTGACCATAGCGATCCACACCCTGCTGCCTGTTGACCGCGAGAAGCTGGCCAAAGAGATTGTGACAAACCACCAGATCCTCAACGGCGGCCGGCCGAATCCCTACTATGAACTGGAGCTCTACCGGACAAGGCTTCATTACCAATTTGAGATTGTATACGATACCATCCTGTGCAACGGAGACGGAGAGATCGTGTCGGAGATCGAACTATAAGGGTAACGAAAAGAGGCTGTATGGAACAGCGCTCAACGCGCTATTCCATACAGCCTCTTTGCATTCTCTTCCGTCTGTGCCGTTACTTCCTCGTAAGGAATTCCTTTCAGCCTTCCAATCTCTTCCGCCACATATCTGATATAGGACGAATCGTTGCGTTTCCCCCGATAAGGTACTGGCGCAAGATAGGGACAGTCCGTCTCAAGAACGATAGCTTCCAATGGAATTTCTTCCACAGTCTCCTTAAGCTTCCTTGCATTCTTGAACGTGACAACTCCGCCGACTCCTATATAGAAGCCCATCTTCACATACTCCTTCGCCATCTCCCTGGAATAAGAATAGCAGTGGATCACACCCTTAAGCCCCTGTCCGTGCTCCTTCATGATCTCCATGGTATCGGCGGCCGCCTCACGGCTGTGGATCAGCACCGGAAGCTTAAGCTCCCTTGCAAGCTCAAGCTGCCGGATAAACCACTTCTTCTGTATCGTATGCGATTCATTATCCCAGTAATAATCCAGGCCGATCTCGCCTACCGCCGCCACCTTATCTCTCCTGAACAATTCCTTCATGCGGGCAAAGGATTCCTCATTTAAGTCCCCCGCTTCGTCCGGGTGGATCCCTACCGCCGCATACATAAAGGGATATTCCTGCACCATATCGACTACCCGCTCACAGGAGGCATAGGAGGCGCTGACATTGACGATCCATCCCACGCCCTTATCCTTCATAGAGCCAAGCAGTTCCCTTCTGTCCTCATCAAACTGTTCGTCGTCATAGTGGGCATGTGTGTCAAAGATCATAACAGTCCCGCCCTCAGTTCTTCCGGCGTCTTCGCAGATAACAGTCCCGGCGCGATATCGAATACAGTCCTGGCTCCGCTCTCACCTGCCTTCGCAAGACGGTATGCCGCCCTTGCATAGCAGATCAGCACGCTGGCCGTAAATTCCGGGTTGGAATCCAGCTTCAGAGAATACTCGATGATATGCTTATTCCCCTCTTCCCCTGTATTACCGCTCCGGATCACAAACCCGCCGTGAGGCATCTTACTGTGCCCCGCCTTCAACTCTTCCTCTGTGATAAATGTCACCGTGGTATCATACTCATCAAAATAATTGGGCATCGTCTTGATCGCATTCTCAATCGCTTGCAGATCGGCTCCCTCTTCCGGCACCACATAGCATTCCCTCAGATGCTTCTCCCTCGTGGAAAGCTTTGGCTCACTGCCGCTCCTTACACGGTCCACAGCCGTCTCAACCGGCACCGTATACTGGATCGCATTCTTCACACCGTCAACCCGGCGGACCGCATCTGAATGCCCCTGGCTGACGCCCTTGCCCCAGAACGTATACGTGCTCCCCTGCGGCAGGACTGCCTCCGCATACAAGCGGTTCAGCGAGAACATTCCCGGATCCCATCCTACGGAAATGATCCCGATCTTACCGCCTGCTTTCGCCGCCTTATCCACATTTTCAAAATACTCCGGAATCCTTGCATGAGTGTCGAAGCTGTCGATCGTGTTAAAATCTGCCGCAATCTTCGGCCCCAGCACCGGAAGATCCGTCGCCGAGCCTCCGCAGAGCATCATAATATCAATCTCGTCCTTCATCGACAGCATATCATCCATATGCATAACAGCCGCATTCTCCGTATGGATCTTCACTGAAGACGGATCACGCCTTGTAAAGACAGCCTTAAGCTCCATATCCTCGTTGCGGGCAATGGCAAGCTCCACGCCCCTGCCGATATTTCCATATCCTGCAATTCCAATTCTGATCTTCTCCATAAAATACCATCCTTCCTTCTTCTCTTCTATCTACATGCATCCGGCATCAAGATCAACAGCTCCTGGCTCCTGCCGGCATCAGGATCAACAGATCTCGGCTCCTGCCGGCATCTCCTTCTCCGGCGTCATAAGGGCAAGCTTTCCGTCCGCATCCTCCGCGCACAGGAGCATTCCCTCAGACAGTACGCCCGCAAGGCGCGCCGGCTTCAGATTCACAAGGACCATGACCTTCTTTCCGACCATCTCTTCCGGCTTATAGTGCGCCTTGATACCGGACACGATCTGCTTCACCTGACTGCCGATCTTTACCTGGGAGCATAGAAGCTTCTTGGACTTCTTGACCTCCTCGCAGGCAATGATCTCGCCCACCTGGAACTGCATCTTCCCGAAATCCTCAAAGGTAATCTCCGGCTTTGCCTCGATGTCGATCACCGCCGCGTCTGATTCCCCGGCGCCGTCTGCTTTGCTCTCATCTGCCTCTTCCTGTGGATGAAGCTCTTCTACCTTCTTCATCACCTCATTCACATCCAGTCTGGCGAACAGGATCTCTGGCTTCTCCGTTACCTTGCCGTCACCCAGCTGGCTTAAGATCCGCCCTGATGTCTCCGGCATAAACGGCTCGATCAGCACAGCTCCCGCCCTGATACTCTCGATCAGGTTATAGAGCACCGTCTCCAGACGGTCCTTCTTCGCCTCATCCTTCGCCAGCGCCCAGGGAAGCGTCTCATCAATATACTTGTTACAGCGCTTGAACAGATTGAAGATCTCCGTGATCGCATCCGCAACCCGAAGGTCGTTCATCTTCGCATCCACAACCTTCGGCGTGTTCTCCACAACAGCTTTCAGGTCCGCATCCACACTGCGCTCTTCCTCTGTATCGGCCGCGCCCTTATCCGTCACCACACCGCCGAAATACTTGTTCGTCATGGAAACAGTCCGGTTCACCAGATTCCCCAGTGTGTTGGCGAGATCAGAATTCATACGCTCCACCATCAGCTCCCAGGTGATCACTCCGTCATTCTCAAACGGCATCTCATGGAGCACGAAATAACGTACCGCGTCCACGCCGAAGAAATCCACCAGTTCGTCGGCATACAGCACATTTCCCTTAGACTTGCTCATCTTGCCGTCGCCCTGCAAAAGCCACGGATGCCCGAAAATCTGCTTCGGAAGCGGAAGTTCAAGAGCCATCAGGAAGATCGGCCAGTAAATCGTGTGGAAACGGATGATATCCTTTCCGATCAGGTGCAGGTCAGCCGGCCAGTCCTTATGGAACTGTTCCGTGCTCTCCCCGTCACAGTCATATCCGATTCCGGTAATATAGTTGGTCAGCGCATCCAGCCACACATAGACCACGTGTCTCGGATCAAAATCTACCGGGATCCCCCACGTAAACGACGTTCTGGATACACACAGATCCTGCAATCCCGGAAGGAGGAAGTTATTCATCATCTCGTTCTTACGTGAAACCGGCTGGATAAACTCCGGATGTGCATTGATATGCTCGATCAGGCGGTCCGCATATTTACTCATCTTGAAAAAATATGCCTCCTCCTTCGCCGGCGAAACCTCCCGCCCGCAGTCCGGACACTTGCCGTCCACCAGCTGTGATTCCGTGAAGAAGGACTCGCAGGGCGTACAGTACATTCCCTCATAATATCCCTTGTAGATATCTCCCTGGTCATAAAGCTTCCTGAAGATCTTCTGGACCTGCCGCTCATGCTCTTCGTCTGTTGTGCGGATGAATTTGTCATAGGAGGTATTCATCAGATCCCAGATCCGCCGGATCTCGCCCGCCACATTATCTACATATTCCTTCGGGGTAACGCCCGTATCGTCTGCTTTCAGCTCTATCTTCTGGCCGTGCTCGTCGGTTCCGGTCTGGAAGAATACATCGTATCCCTGGCTCCTCTTATATCTTGCAACAGCGTCTGCCAGAATGATCTCATAGGTATTCCCGATATGGGGCTTTCCTGACGTATAGGCAATGGCCGTTGTAATATAGTACTTTGGTTTTTCACTCATTTTCTTTCTCTCCCTTCTCTTTATGTCAGCGAATCTGCAAATGGACGCTCCCTGTCCGCGGCAAAAAAAACGTCCTCCTGGTATACCTCAAAACATACCAAGAAGACGGATCTTACCGTGTTACCACTTCTGCTTCATCCCGCCCTCGCGGACAGGACCTCATCAAGTGCAAAAAAACAGCACTCTCTCGCTATAACGGGCGAACCCATCGCAGCCTGTAAAAAATATCCCTTCCAGATGCTCCTTAAGCATAAGGCGGATATTCTATAGTCGGTGCGCTGCTCAGAAGCCATCTTCAGCCCTCTTCCATCCATCCCTCTCAGCATCCCGGAAATTCTCTGTAGGATCTCCAAAAGCTTACTCTCTTCATCATCGCTTTTCACCTTTATTGATCATGTTCAAAATCCTATCATACACCTGCTTTGCTTGTCAAGAGTGGTTTTCTCATTTGTTGCACGATCATCGCCCGATTTATTGTCCGATTTATTGTCCGATATATTCCAGCTCCTCCTCGACCTGTGCAAAATCTATTATCAGCTCTCCATCATAGATCCCGGCCGGAACCTTGTCACTAAGTCCATATATCGCCGGCTGCTGGTCTCTTTCAAAAAAGTATACGATCACCTTTCTTCTCTTCGTATCTACTATCCAATACTCTCTGACTCCCGCGTTCTTGTACTTCCGAAACTTCAGGAACAGATCCTTCTTCTCCGTCGATCTTGACAGTATCTCTATGATAAAGTCCGGCGCTCCCACAATACACTTCTCCGTAATCTTGTCTTTATCACAGACGATCAAGATATCCGGCTGTACCATCGTCCTGTCGTCGCAGTCCAGCTGTACATCCACCGGCGCCGCAAATCCCCGGCATCCTCCCTTTTTCCTCCTGAGAAAATCATTGATCTGCACCGATATCTGCAACACCGCAGTCTGATGCCCGGTTGACGGCGCGCTCATATCATAGAATACACCGTCTATCAGCTCCACCCTCCGCTCATCCGGCAGTGCGTAATAATCCTCCAGCGTATAGATTCCCTTCCCCGCTTGATATGCTGTTTCCGATTCGCCAAGCATGTCCGGGAAGCCTTCTACGACTGTCCCCTGATCCTGATATTCTACTCTACGTTCCCCCTCGATCTGCGCAAAATCTATTACCAGCTCTCCATTATAGATCCCGACCGGAATCCTGTCACTAAGTCCATATATCGCCGGCTGCTGGTCTCTTTCAAAAAAGTATACGATCACCTTTCTTCTCTTCGTATCTACTATCCAATACTCTCTGACTCCCGCATTCTTGTACTTCCGAAACTTCAGAAACATGTCCTTCTTCTCCGTCGATCTTGACAGTATCTCTATGATAAAGTCCGGCGCTCCCACAATACACTTCTCCGTAATCTTGTCTTTATCACAGACGATCAAGATATCCGGCTGTACCATCGTCCTGTCATCGCAGTCCAGCTGTACATCCACCGGCGCCATAAATACTTCACACTCTCCACTCCTGCCTTCAATAAACCGGACAATGGCATAGACAATACGCAGTAAGATCCTCTGATGCCCGGTTGACGGCGCGCTCATATCATAGAATGCCCCGTCTATCAACTCCACCCTCCGTTCATCCGGCAGTGCGTAATAATCCTCCAGAGTATAGCTCCCCGCCTGATATGCCATTTTTGATTCGCCAAGCATGTCCGGGAAGCCTTTCGCGTCTCCCTCCGGATACCTGCCGCCCTCCCTCAGTCCAAAGACAGAACCTGGCATCAATACATCCTCAAGGGCCTGCCACGCTTCCTCTCCCGGAAGCTCCTCTCCGCTTAATATCCCCCTGACCGTCTCCACCGGAATCCCTGATAATTCCGATATCTTATCATATGTACAGCCTTTTACTTCCCGGTAATACTCCATCAGCTGTATATTCATGCTGTCCTCCTCAACACATCCGAAAGAACAGGCCCCCGGCCTGATGAAATAAAAGGGAAACAGAACTATAGCCTTCTGTTTCCCTCTCTTTCGTACATGTACTTATTCTTTTTCCTAATCTTCTAAGCCCTTCGCATAATAACTGTCGAACAGATCTCCGATCGCGCTGTGTGTCTCCTGTGCGATGGACGGAAGCTCTCTTCCCCAGGACTTGGTCGCCTGCTCAAATCCCTTCTCAACAGCCGCCTGCATCTTCTTCATCTTCTCCGGATCATCTCCTGCAAGCGCATAGGCAAAATCAAAGATTCTCTGTGAGGTCTGCTTTACACCCCAGTATCCGTCCTCTGAGATAGCCTCCTGAGCGTCTGCCTTGGTCTGTGCGTCTACAGTGAAGTTACCGCTGGCAATCTTTCTCCACATGTCATCGCCCTGGGCGGTCATGCCGGTGATCCCCTGCTTCTGGAACATCTGCGTCATCATGTTCGTAAAACGAACCATCTGGTTATCCAGATCAGCCTTCAGGCTCTTCACAAGAGCGGCTCTCTCTGAATCACTCATCTTACTGCTTACCCTGGTATCCTTACTGAACTCAACACGGTCCTTGTTATTCTGGGATGTCTTATTATCCACAGCGCCAACCGCATCCTTGTTCTGCTCCTCCGCCGCCTTGCCGGCCGCCGTCGTATAGTTCGTATTTACAGAAGTATAGCCAGTTGCATTCTGGACATTCTGATAATAAAGGTCATCGATTTTCACAGCATTTCCTCCTTTTCTTCTTCTCATGATCTGGTACAAAATCGTACCAGTGCGCCAAGAAAATCATATTCATCAACAATTATGTTTGTATTAGTTATATCGGCGGAAAACCGGAAAACATAAGGAAAAGATTGGGAAATTCATCATATCCGGGAAAATTTATTTTCCTTCCCTCTTCTTTCGCTGGACAACCGAGATATTCCGTGCAATCTGCTCCTGGTCGGCTTCCGTAAGATCTATAAACTGGCACCCGTACTCAAACCAGGAATCCTTCTTCTCTATCACCCGCAGTACCTCGCAATACATGATCGAAGTCGGCCTGTCCTCAAGAAGCTTTACCCTGAGCATGAACCGGTCCCCTTTATAAAAACGGCGCTCTGCCCCCACAGCAGCCCCGCCCACACTGATATTCAGAAGCTTACATGGGTGCCGGTCTTCTTCATTCTCTACCGTGGTAAGCGCGGCGTCAAGATCTGTGCTCAGACGGAAAAAGGCACGTTCATTCTCAACTCTTATCACCTTCAGCTCGTCCATCTCCCAGATATGCTTCTCTCCAGGTGTTATGATCCCCTCTATGAGAACAGCCTTGCGCTCCCTGTCATTATAACCGCGCAGCTTCACATACATATGCTCCGTTTCCTGATGGATGTCCATATCCTGATTAGTATCCGCATCAGAATATTGACGCAGCCTCGCCTTGTTCCCCCGCAGATCCTCAAGCTTCGCGATGAAAAGCATCTGTCCCTCCGGCGTCTCCACCACAACCCGCATCCCCGAATACATCTCCAACGCCATGATATCGCTCGCCCCTCGGCTCTCTCCTGCTGTATCCTCTCCGTTCTTCTTTTTAAATATATCGAATAACTTCACATTATACCCCCTCTATCTTTTGAATCAATGACATAACCTGCCAAACCGGGCTCTTACCCTGTCACGTACCCGCCTCACAGACTGTATTGTACCATAAACCTGCCGGTATTTCTATATCTTGTAATACAGAACTCCACATTTTTACAGCTCAGAAAACTTTGACAATTTCATTGATGTTCTGATAAAATGAACTTATCGAGTTGTTCATCCCCGCCTCATCAACCTAAAGGTTGATGTGAACTCAGACAGAGGAGACTGATTCTATTATGATTAAAAAATATGAAAGCATTACACTGAGAGAAGAATTGTCCATTAAGGATATCTATTCTATCCACTATTTTGAATATTCCAAGGACTTTGTGTACAAAGGCGAATCTCATGACTTCTGGGAGCTTCTTTTTGTAGACTTCGGAAATATAGAGGTTACGGCCGGCTCCCGCACCGTCCTTCTGAAAAAGGGCGAGATGATCTTCCACAAGCCCAATGAATTCCACGCTCTGAGAGCCGACGGGAAGGTTGCGCCGAACCTTATTGTAATCTCCTTCAAGTGTGACGCTCCTTGTATGGATTTCTTCGAAGACCAGATCATCACGATTGATACTACGGAGAATTTCTATCTGGGACAGCTGATCGCGGAGACCAGAAAGACCTTCTATACACCGCTTAACAATCCCCTGATCTGCAAATTGAGCCGCTATACTCAGACCTCTTTTGGCAGCGAGCAGATCATAAAGATCTCTCTGGAGCTTATGCTTATCAATATATTCCGGCGCCTGGCTCCAAAGGATAACACACATTTTGTACCGTCTCCCTCTCGGATCAACACCCAGAACGGCGATATGACCAGAATGAGCCAGGTTGTCCAATATCTGAACAAGCATGTACGAGACCGTCTGACCGTCTCCGATATCTGCCGTGATAATATGATCGGGAAATCCCAGCTGCAACGCCTCTTCCATATGTATGAGGGGTGCGGAGTAATCGAATATTTCTCACGGCTGAAGATTGATACTGCCAAGATAATGATCCGGGAAAACCGCTATTCCTTTACGGAGATTTCCAATATCCTGAATTATTCTTCTTACCAGTATTTCTCTCTGCAATTCAAAAAATATACCCGGATGTCTCCATCCGAGTACAGTTCTTCTACCAAAGTATTTACAGAGGGAACGCTTGATATGCCTGCGCCTGCCGCTGTCTGATGCAGTGTCTGCACTAGTGCGGTATCTGCACTGGTGTGATGTCTGCACCAGTACACTGTGCAGGCTGCAACACAGAATCAAGATCCGCCTGTTACGCCAATACGGACATATAATTCGTCTTTATCCGGCTGTCATTAAGTTTCGAAATATCGTAAGCAAAAGAATTCCAGGAGTCCACCAGCTTCTGATACGCCGTTCTCCTGTCAACTCCTTCTGAGTAATAAAACTGCCGGAAACAATCTGAATTATCATAGAATCTTTTCCAGTAATAATTCTCCCTATATCGGTCGACTTTTCCGTTTATATCTTCCTTACCCTTGCTTTTATCCCGGGCATAGTCGATACACGCCAGAATGGCTTCTGAATAACTTCCTTTTTCTTTATAAAGCTTCAGCATCATCCTGCTGATGTCGTAGATCTCAGACTTATCATACACCGGAGCCCTCTCCTTATCATAATAAGGATCGTCGTACAGCTTAAGCTTCCGGTCATTAATCTTGTCAAGGATATGATCTATACTGGTATTCACAGCCCTTGTCATCTTATCAGCAAATTGTTCCGACACACGGCTGTTCTCGGCGAACAGCTGCGTCTTCAATAACAGTATTCCTGCATCCAGGCCAAAGCTCTCTTCATTACCAAGACTGTCGAACAGCCCGTCAAACGTCATATCCTGCACCAGACGATTCGCCAGAGATATCTCCTCTAAGCTGTACTGACCTTGCAAAGTGTCCGACGCATTCGTCGTATCGCAGGCTTTCCTAAGCTCCTGGGCCATATAGGCCGCATCATCCGCAAGCCACTCGTACTCCGTCCCTTTAAGCTTCGCATAATCACTGTTATTCCTGAGAAATTCTCTGTATTGCCGGACTTTATTCTGATACTCGGATGCAATGGTGTCATATATCTTATCCTTTTCACCAGCGAATCCATTTTCCTCCAAAAAACCGCCCACGTTCTCGGCGAAAACGTCTGCCCGCTGGCTCATAACCTTAGATACTGCCGCATCCAGTCTGGCCATATGGTCATCTAACTCGGCTCCGCTGAAATGAGAATTCAGCTGATCGTACACAGTCACATAAGAGGCCGCAAGCCTGCTTAAGATATAATCTAAGTCATCGCCCCATTCAATATCAAATGCACTCTGAAACCGGAATTCATCCCACGAATATCCTTCCTCGTTTAACTGAGCCAGGAAATCTCCCGGTACATCCGAAACATTGTCAATCGGTTTGTGATTCTGGCCTTTCTCAAAGATCTTCACAGGATTCGCCATTCGATACTTGTACAAAAGCGCGCTGTCCTTCGTGATCTCCTCATTACCGCCGTAAAATGAATGGATCTTTTTATTACTCAGCTTCAAAAAACCATTCTGAAGAGCCGGCGGTCTTCCATTCAGGTTAACAAATAAAGAACTGGTATTGATCTGCATCACACAACCTCCTCACCCATGCTGTCGATCTCCTGCAAGCATCTTATAATAAATCGGCCTCTTTTGACTTTCTCTTAATAGTGTGAGAAATTATTGATGCTTTTTGTCGGCGCATTTTCACTATCTTCCTTTGCTGGTTCTTCCAAGACAGCATTGATGAGAGAATGGGGAATACTATTAAACAATACAAGTCAAGTTGATGATCCGGAAATATTTGCAAAGGGTAAAAATACAGTAGTATTGGAGAAAGATGTCCAACGGGCTGCTGATTTTTATATACTGAAAGGATTAAATGAAACCGAAGCCCGTACAAAAGCCGAAGCCTATATGATGGAATACGAAGCTATGTATAGCAAGGCCATTCAGGCAGGCTTCCAGGTAACAGACAATGAAGTAAAAAGCTATATTGAAGAATTAAAAAAGGAAGTCGAAGCAGCGACTAACAGAGATGAAGTAATGGCTGTCATTAACCAATTTGAAAGCGAAGATGCTTATTGGGAATATGAATTTGAAGTTTACAGAAAAAGCCTGCCCATTCAAAACTATGTAAAAAGCTTAGAGATGACGCAGGATGAGCTTGAAGCTGTCAAGCAGCAGGCCGTGCAGAATGAAAGATACGTTAATCTTCTTAATTCTATGCATATATTAAATCAAAGAGTGCTACAATAAATAATATCTATTTAATTCCAAAATCAATTGACGGTTAAATAAAACTAAATTATAATAAAAGAACTCAGACGAAAGGAGGCGCTTGTTATGGAAAAAACTTTATGTGTGGCCAGATTGTTTAATGATCTATTCAAAGCAGAATATGGAACCGACATGGATCAGATGAGAATGCACAAAATGATGTACCTTGTCCAGAGAGAATCGCTTATGTTTTATAATGAACCACTTTTTGCTTCTGAATTCCAAGGATGGAAGTTTGGTCCTGTTCTGGTTGAAGTACGGAGCGAGTATGCGACAGGCGGTATGTTTCGTTCTGCATGTGAGACTCTGAGCACAAAAGCCAGAGAATTAGTAGAATCGGTATATCATCGTTATAATTCTATGTCTTCCTGGAAGCTAAGTACTCTTTCTCATGGCGAACTATCCTGGAGATGTGCCCGCGAAGGATTAGCCGCCAAAGAAAACGGAACTACCGTTCTGAGTTTAGCCGATATGCGGGTTGATGCGGCACGCGAACTTTTAAGAAGAAAGAGAGCAAACACTACATTATAAAGAAGGTGAGTTAAAATCGACATTCAGAAACAGGCAGATTGGTTAAGATCACAGTTAACACTGGAGCTTTTAACCTCTGATTCGGCAAACCAAACGATTCTTCATGAATTTTCTGCTGGCAGACACGGAAAAGGATTGGAACAATTTATTAAAAATTCTGCATGGAAGGAAGACATTAACGGTTCCACAAAAGTTTATCTTGTAAAAGATAGAAAGGGTGTTATTGTCTTCTTTTTTGCATTAAGTGCGGGGCTTTTATATAAAGCAATAGAGGACGACGATTATATACTCTCTGAAAAAGAACGGGAAATTGTTGACCTTTGCATTAATTATCAATTAGATGAATCGAACGATTTAACACCTGATGATGTCTTTAGATGGTACGAAGACGATCAAATCCCGCTTAACAAAGACCGTTTATTCAAGATTATCAATGAAAAAGTCGATGCAAAATTAGATGCAAAGCAAGATCAGATTCTAACCGATGAAACAGCCAATATTATGAGAGTTTCAAAAACTTTTCCCGGTATTGTTCTTACTCATTTCTGTAAAAATCAGAACTACACTTTCCCAGAAAAATTATTATTCCCTCTCGGATTTTTTGTTTTCTGGGAAATTATAACCAAAAAAGTTTTAGAAATCTCTGAATTCTTGGGTTGCCAATACCTCTATTTGTTTGCTGCGGATAATACGGATCCTTCATCATCTGTTAAGTCCAATTCTCTATTTGACTATATCTATGGCGATCTATCCGATGAAGAAGACGAAGATGCGTCTTCCTATAAGCTTGTCGAATATTATAAAAATGAATTAAAATTTGAACCTGTACAAGGAATGACCATCTTAAAACCATCTTACGATTTTAAATGCTTTAGTTTGATACAGCCCATTAACAAACTTTTAGATAATAAAGAAGCCGCCTGGATACAACATTCTGATATTGAAAATTAAATGTATCTCCAGACAATTATTACATACAAAGAGGATGCCGGACAACTTCCTGTCCCCGGCATCCCTTCATAAGATTTTTCAAAATTATCTCTTCAATCCTTACAACGCATCCTTGATCGCCTGATTCACCTTCTTACGAAGTCTGATGAGATACTCCTCATCCTGCGGGAACTCATCAAATGCAACCTTCTCCTCATCAATATACTCCATCACCTTGTCTCTTCCAACAAGCTTCTCCAACGCCTTAAACGCACAATAATCCGTCATCGCCTCGTCCATATGCATCTGGCGCATTGAGCTTTCCGGCTTCCCGTCCTTCCCCGGATATACAAGGAACGGATCCCCGGACGGAAATGCTCCGCCGGCATCCGTACACCGGTACGGATCGATCGGGTAGAGTGAATGCTCTGAATTATAGAAATTATATCCCCAATGAAGAAAACCATCCAACTGATACTTATACAACTGTACTCCCAGGATACGTGTTCTCTGTCCCGGCTGTACGATAAACCGGTTTGTTACGTCCACACACTGCGCCGTACAGTAGTACCCCCACAGACGCTTTGGCCGTTCTGCCATGAACGGCTCCATATGATTCACCGCACATACCGGCTGTCTTACAAGACCTTCCCTGTAGAATCCATAATCCGACAGCGCATCAATCACCTGAAAGCCTTCAAGATCCTCTGCCACGCTTTCCCATGCCTTGCGGAAGCTCTCCATATGCGCCTTCTCTGGCTCGTCTGATATATGGAAATAGGCTCTGTCTTCGATTCCCAGCTCCTTTAATTCCTGCTTGAGCGCAGTAAGGAACTGATGCAGGAAATCCCTGTATTCTTCTTTGGCAGAATCTGTATCCCAGCCAAAGATCTGCTGATATTTCCCATCCTTAACCGCCATCACCTTAGGAGCCGCCTTCGCGCCCCACTGGCTGAACAGGTGGGAAATCTCGAAATATACTATCCCGCAGTCCAAAGCCATCCGTACCCATCTGCGGAAATTCTCGAATCCGAAGCTGTATTTTCCTTCCTCTGCCGTGACATCCACAAGCTGTACGGTACGCCGTTCCCCTCCGACGGCCGTATCAAGCGGCGGTGTAAATACAGGCGTCAAAAGCATGTTACAGCGGTGCTTTGCCGCCTCTCTTACGAACGCCTCCACAATCTCCCAATACCGGTCAGAGAACACCTCCGCCCCGTAATAATCCGCCAGACAATCACTGTGGAACCATTCTGTATAGGGAATGGAAAGCTTCGGAAGCGTTGCGTCTAAGACCTCACATACCATCTCCGCTTCCCCAAGTGTCTCACCGTCCTTCGAAAGTACAACCTTCACCGGATACTCTCCTGCCTCTGCCGATTCATCTAACTCGACGTCAATCCACAGACACCGCCACTGGCCGGATACCAGCGGGAATCCCCACTTCGGCACCTCGCTTAAACGGTCCGGGTACATCCCCGGATCAACGGCGAGATAGCCGTCGTCCCGCTTCATATGGCAGGGATATTCACACGGCACAAGGTTCACTGTCCGCACATGCACCCTGTCTTTGATCGGAGAGTCCACGGCAATACAGCCCCGTTCCTTTCTCTCTCCGCCCCAGTAATACGCGATCTGGTATGACAGTGTTTCACCTTTAAGACCTGTCATACGCTTATCTTCCAGCTCTCTTGCATTTTCCCCATCTGCAAATACCTTGCACATGGAAGATACTATCTTATATTGAAATTCCATACAACCTCTCTCTTTCTCTTAATTATTCTACTCTCTGCCGGGGATACGTCCGCTTCTTACATGTCCCTTCTTTGCCGGCGGCCGCTCCCCCGGCTGTCTTACCCTTTCACACCACTAAGCGCGATACCTTCCACGAACTGCTTCTGAAGGAAGATATACAGCACGAACGGGAACATGAAGGACACCGCCGCGCCGGCCATGATCAGGCCGTAATTTGTCTGATACTGTGTCTTCAGAAGCGACAGCGCAACCGTCAGCGTATACATATCTGAATCCGTTGTAGAAACCAACGGCCACAGGAAATCATTCCAGGATGACACGAAGGTAAATACAACCAAAGATATCAGTACCGGTTTGATCAGCGGGATTACGATCTGGATAAATATCCGGTACTCCGGACAGCCGTCCACCTTCGCCGCTTCCAGAAGCTCATCCGGCACACTCTCCATAAACTGGCGGATCAGGAACACACCAAAGGCATTCAGAATCAGCACCACCAGTGAGAAATATGTATTCAGCACGCCCATCTTCCTCATGATGATGAATACCGGGATCATCGTAACCTGTCCAGGGATCATCAGGGTGGCGAGATAAATCTTGAAGAGCTTCTCCTTCCCCGGGAAATTCTTCTTCTCGAATCCATACGCCGCCATGGATGAAATGATACAGTTGAACAGACATGAACTGATCACGACTACCAGACTGTTCGTCAGCGCCCTTAAGAATCCGCTCTTACCAAATACATAAGAGTAGTTGGTAAAATCCGTAAAATTAATCTCGTCAAAATGCAGCATCAGCGTCGTAGACTGGGTGAACGACATGATCATCATGTAGATGAACGGGGCGATACAGATAACGGCAAAAAGTACCATGACCAGCATCCCTAATACGGACAACGGTGTCCAGGTTCTCGTCTTCTTCATCTTACTTCGCCTCCTTCTCTTTGAACGCAAGGTTCTCTACCGCATTGATCACCAGGACGATGATCAGCAGGACCATAGCCATCGCACATGCATAGCCCATCTTATACTGCTTAAACGCCGCGTTATAGATTGCCATTACGATCGTAACTGTAGATCTTCCCGGTCCGCCGCCGGTCATCTGGTAGGACAGATCGAATACCTGGAAGGACCAGATGATCCCCAGTGTCACGACCAGATAGGTGATCGGCCTTAACATCGGCATCGTGATCTTGAAGAACTGCTGGATGTTCGTCGCGCCGTCCACACGCGCCGCCTCATACAGATTCTTGGAGATGCCCATGATCCCGGCGTAGTAAATAACCAGGAAATATCCTACATTTTTCCAGATCGCCACAATACAGATGCTGATAAGCGCGGTCTGTGTGCTTCCAAGCCAGTTCACCGGACTGATATGTAAGAAGCCCAGCAGATTATTCAGAAGCCCTCCGTCTGTATTCAGGATGATCCTCCAGATCGTACCTGCCGTAACCGCAGACGCGATAACCGGGATGAACATGATACTTCTTAAGAAGCCTCCCGTCTTATTCTGCATCTTGTAAGCCAGAAACGCGGCGAACACCAGCGACAGTATCGTCTGGATCGGCACTGTCACTACCACATAGGCCAGTGTATTCTTGATCGCATCCGCCACATATGCATCCTTTAATATCTTCGCATAATTCTCCAGCGCCGCAAAGGTCGGATCATTCATTACGTTATAATTGGTGAAACTAAAATATCCTGACATGAAGATAGGCAAAATGCTGAAACATGCTATCAGGATGAAACTCGGCAGTACATAGATAATCCCCTGAAGGGCTTCTTTCTTCTTCCTTTCCACACTCTCACTCCTTTCTCTTCCGGAAATCCGCAGGCATATCCCGATCTGTAGGGAATCTGCCCCAAAACCGGGCGTCACAGCAGACTGTGCCGCCTGATCTTGGGGCAGATAAACAGCAAAACAGGATGAATCCTGATGGCCGGAAATCTCTAACCGCTTTCTACTTCAAGTTCGTATCGTAATACTCCGTTGTCTCCTTCAGCACATCCTTCGGCTCCATCTCGCCAAGCATCATAGACTGCAAGTTCTTAAACAGGGTATCATACATAGAGCTTGCACCCTTGAATACCGGAAGTGACTGGAAGTTATCTGCATAATCCGTGAACAGCGTCGCATATCTCTCATCGCCTGTATAGTCCTCATCCGCTGTGATCGGAGGCTGCTCGGTAACTCTCTTATGGAAATCAGACATAACATCCGCGCTTGTGATATACTTCATCAGCTTTGCCGCAAGATCTTTGTTCTTGCATTTCTCAAACATAACCAGTGAATCTGCCGCCACAAATGTCTGAGCATCCTTTGGTCCCTGGAGCACCGGCTCGAAGTCCCAGTTAACCGTGTCACACTTGAGCAGGTTGCTTGATGCGATCATAACCATAGCCGCCGACTGATTCTTGAATGCCTCGACCGTATCGTCGTTAGATGTACAGGAATCTGTCAGGATGCCGTCTTTTCTCAGGCTCTGCAAGAACTCAACCGCCTCAAGACCTGCGTCGGAATCAATCGTAAGATTGCCGTCCGCATCCACGATCTCTCCGCCTGCGCTCCAGAAATACGGCCAGAAGATATCATTCAATGAACCATAATGTGGGCTGCCCCAATCCTGGACCAGAGGCATCACATCCGGCTTCTTATCCTTAACAGCTTTACATGCGCTTACCAGCTCGTCCCATGTGGCCGGCACCTTCTCAACTCCGGCTTCCTTAAGGATATCCATGTTGGCGGCAAGGATCCTGGGATTGCCGACTACAATCGGAAGCGCATACTGTCCTCCCTGTATATTCCCCAGATCGTAATAGATATAATTGCTCTTCTCATCATCCGTGAAATACTCGTCTACATCCACCAGCGCGCCCATATCAATATAATCGTAGAACATCTCCATATACATGTATCCGATATCCGGACCGTTGTCTGACGTGGTTCCTGTCAGATACTTCTCCTCATAGCTGTCCCACGGAACAATCTCAATGTTGACCTTACAGTCATTCTCTTTTCCGAAGGCTTCTGCCTTCTCCGTCCAGAACTCCTCGTCTGTGACCTCTCCGTCCGCAGATGCGAATGTAGGCATCCAGAGGTTCAGTGTCTCTCCTTTTCCTGAATCTCCCGATCCGCCTGAGCCTGAATCCGATCCTTTTGAGCCGCATCCACTGAGCAGTCCTGCTAACATTCCTGTCACTAACAGCGCCGCAACAACTTTTCTTTTCATATGCTTTCCTCCTTAATAATTGTGCAAGTTTACAGATTATTATGATATTTCATCTGCATTTATTGTAAATTATATAGGATTTTTACCCTTTTCTCTTCATAGAATCATCCGATTATTACATATAATCATCCGGTTCTTTTATGAAAATTTAATTATTTGTGTACACAAAACCGCCCTCTAAGCTGATTTTCAACGGACCTGACAGGCAAAGACCGCCGTTACATGTCCCATTTTCCCGCATGTCTCACACATTTCCTGCATATACATATATAAAAAACACTTCGGAAGGCTCATTATGTCAAGAAAACGCTCAATCATCACAGCTTCCTTACTCCTGGCGGCCCTCCTCGTATCTGCCGGACTGTTCCGATATCTGAAAGGAAATGAGAACAAACAGTTTGAAGCCTATACAAAGGATCTTTTCTGTCAGGAGGCCGCCGGGAACACCATCTCCCTCCACTACACACTTAAGGATCCGTCATCCTATGGAATCACCGACGCGCCTGTGACCTTTGGTTCCTGCACCGACGACGTTGCGGCCATCTGTGCCTCCGCCGAGAATGCGCTGGCTCTTCTTGACTCCTTCGACAGAAGCCGGCTGTCGAAGGAGAACCGCCTCACCTATGATATTCTGAAAGACTACCTGATAACCGCACGCAGTCTGGCTCCCTATGCACTATACGAAGAACCGCTTGCGCCCCTTACCGGCACACAGGCCCAGCTTCCGGTACTCCTGTCGGAATATCAGTTCTATGACCGCTCAGATATCGACACATACCTCGAACTTCTGACCAAAACGCCGGAATATTTCCGCTCAATACTCAGGTTCGAAGAGGCCAAATCGGCCGCCGGGCTGTTCATGGCTTCTTACTCCGCCGACGATATCATAACAGAATGCCAGTCCTTCATAGATATGGGAGACAGCAATTACCTCCACTCCTCTTTCACGGAACGGCTGGATACCCTGGATCTGTCCGACGATGAGAAGAACACATACAAAGAAGCCAACGCCCAATGTATCAGGGATTACATATTCCCCGCATATGCCGAGCTAAAGGAAGGACTTACCGCCCTGCGGGAGACCGGGAAGAATAACAACGGCCTCTGCCATCTGCCTGACGGACGCAGATACTATGAACTGGTTGTGGCCTCTGAGACCGGTTCTTCAAGGGATATCCCGGAATTACAGCGTCTGACACAGCAGCAGATGATCAGCGATCTGACCGATATGCAGAAGATCCTGACGCCGGCGGCCGGCAATCCTTCGCTCTCCTCGGATCTGTTCAAGGAGCAGGGCGTCGTCTTAAAGGATCCAGATCCTGCGTCGATTCTTGCCGGCCTTAAAAAGAAGCTTGCTGATAATTTCCCCGAGCCCTTGAAGGTCAACACTCAGATCAAATATGTGCAGAAATCCATGGAAGAATATCTAAGTCCTGCCTTCTATATGATTCCTGCCATCGACAATGCCGCGGAAAACGTGATCTATATCAATCAGGGACGTCTGAGTGACGACCTGTCCCTGTTCACCACCCTGGCACACGAAGGCTATCCCGGCCATCTGTACCAGACCACCTACTATGCAGGCCAAAACCCGAACCCTATCCGCAATCTGCTGAATTTCGGCGGATATGTCGAGGGCTGGGCCACCTACAGCGAGATGATGAGTTACTACTATGCCCCGCTCTCCAAGGAACAGGCCGCACTGATGCAGAAGAATACTTCTGTCATCCTGGGGCTGTATGCGCTGGCAGACATGGGGATCCATTATGAAGGCTGGACACTGCTCGACACCGTATCCTTCTTCCGAAGCTATGGGATCACAGACACCGACACTATTGAAGACATCTATGACCTGATCATCGCCGATCCTGCCAATTATCTGAAATATTATATTGGATATGTGGAATTTCTGGAACTAAAGAAAGAAGCGCTTAAGCTCTGGAAAGATGATTTCTCCCAGAAAAGATTCCATAAAGCCGTGCTGGATATCGGTCCGGCACCGTTTGACCTGATAAGGGAAAATATTTTCTAAAAAATACTTCCCCGTGCACACGCAGGCATACGCTTACCGTCTGCACGGGGAAACGGCCTCTTGACGGCCTTTGTTATGTATCATCTCATTCACCACACCTGCATGATCACACTCAGCAGATGCGCAATATCGACAGGCTTTGCCACATGGGCGTTCATTCCGCTCTCAAGAGCCCTCTTCTTATCCTCGTCGAATGTATTGGCCGACACGGCAATGATAGGTATGCCTGACAGCGCCGGATTATCCAGCCTCCGGATCATCCTCGACGCGTGATAACCGTCCATGACGGGCATCTGGATATCCATAAGGATCAGCGCATATTCCCCCGGCTTTGAGTTCTTGATCATCTCAACCGCAACACTGCCGTCGCAGGCCGTATCCACAATGAACCCCTCATCCTGCAAAAGCTCTGCCTCAAGCTCCCGATTCAGCTCGTTGTCTTCCACTAACAGGACCTTCCTGGCCTTATCCACAATTCCTCCGCCATTCTCTCTGACCGCAGGACGCGAAACCTTCCCACTGTACTGCCGGAACCGGAACGTCACCGTAAAACTGCTGCCGACGCCTTCTTCACTGGATACATCTATCTTTCCGCCCATCAGCTCCACAGTCCGTCTGACGATCGTAAGTCCAAGCCCGGTCCCCGGCACGCCGCTCATCGTCGTGTTCTTCTGCCTCTCGAACGGCTCATACATATGCTCCTGGAAGTTCTCACTCATTCCCATGCCGTTGTCACTGACTACAAACCGATAAACCGCATACCCGTCTTCCGTCTCCTGAGACTGGCTGACGGTGATCTTAACGCGTCCGCCCTCTCCCGTATATTCTACAGCGTTGCTCACGATACGCTCAAGGATCTGGTCAAGCTTCTCCTCGTCACTGTACACACTGCTCTGCTTAAGCTCAGAGACATCCAGAGACAGCGCGATCCTCTTGGCCTCGGCCTTTGGCAGCATGAGCTCTTGTATCTTCTTCACCACATCCAGAAGATTACACTCCTTCTCATCGAGCTCCAATACACTTGTATCCATCCTTGATATCTCCAGGACGTCATTGATCAGCATAAGCAGGCGGTCGCTGGATTCCTCGATCTTCCCCAGATACTTACTGACCTTCTCTATATCATCCATATACTTTCTGGCCAGCGATGCAAAGCCTATGATGGCATTCATCGGCGTCCTCATATCATGGGACATATTGGCAAGAAAGGCATCCTTCGCGGCATTCGCACGCTTCTCGTGTCCCAGTGCGTCTTCTATCATGCCCTTCTGCTTCATCTCATGCCGTATCTCATCATCTACACTGCGGCATCCCATCACAAACTTGGAAATATTCTGTTCATCTCCCACATTCACGATGCGCAGCTGTAGATACTTCTTCTTACCGTCCTTGATAATACGGTAGTTCGTGTAGAACATCCGGTCTGCCAAAAGCCGCTGCCTGATATACTGCGGACTGACAGCCTGCGTCACAGCCTCCCGGTCCTCCGGACATACCCATTCCCTGATATATTCTTCCGCAAACCCGTCGAATCCGCATTCACAGTGTTCCTTACTGAAACGGTACTCCATCCGCTCGCTGTACCGGTAAGTCCAGATCCGGTCCTCTTCAAGGTCAATATAAAAAATAGACTCATAATCTATACTGAGCCCTTCTATCAGTATCAATCGGCGCAGCTGCTCTTCGTTCACAGCCTCAAGTTCCCGCCCATACTCCTCAATACGATCCCTGAGCCTCTGTTCCTTCCGAACCCCTTCGGCCAGCATCGCCTGCTTCTCCTGCTCGCGGCGCTCCTTCTTCTCAGTCATATCCGCCACGAACACATAGAAGATATCACCGGCAAGCTCACTACAGATAAAGTGCCCGTAATCCTCAACCCAGCGCACCTGCCCGTCCTTCCTGATGATCCGGTATTCCACATAGTCGAGATCATAATGACTGTCCCTGATCTGTCTCCGTATACTCTCCTCCACATCGTCAAGATCGTCCGGATGAACAATTCCACGGAACGAGTTGCCGGTCAGCTCCCTAAGTTCCTCCATCGTATCACATCCAAACATCCTTAACATCGCCTTATTCGCATAGATAAGCTCCTCATCCCCGTCTGCGTGATAGACGAAGAAGCCTCCCGGCATCTCTTCTGTAATCTTCTTTACCATATCCTCTGCCGGTATATCATGAACCCCCAACAATGAATGAACGCCAAATCCGCCGTCCTGTCCGTTCCGCTCGCTCAATTCCACCCCTCCTTCATACTTCCTGTACATACCTTCCCCGGTATATTTCCATGCGTTACCCGATCATGACCTCCATCTTAAAGCCGTCTTTTTCCGGCATACCGGTAACAAACAGATACCGCATCCGTTCTCCCGTCTCTTCACCTGCATATACGCTGAAATAACTGCGCCGCATGAACCTTGCAAGCCCCAGAAATATAGTCTGAGCCGCAAGATAGGAGAACTTCTTCAATGTCACATTCACAAATATCTTATTATATTCATCCGCCTCTATATGATACACGTCGATCAGATCGTCCGTCTCCATAAATGCCCGGATCTCCTCTAATATCCCGGAATCCGAACACGGAAGAAACTCTTCAAAAAACCGCTCTATATCCCTCCCCATGTATACCCCCGTCTGTCTAAAATTATCCGAAAAACAGCCTGTAACAAAGATATCCGGCCACAAGCGCCGCCACACAGGCAATCCTTGTCAGGAATACCTTCTCCTTGTCCTTGCTTCCATCCTTCCCTATGCCCTCCGGTTCCATCAAAAACCCCCACGGACTGTGCTTCTGCACCTTCAGGGAGATCCCCTTCTTCTCGCTCTCTCCGGCTGTCTTCAGGAATTCCCGCCAGTTACTCTCCAGAAGACGCATCCCCCTGATCATGTCTGCCTGTATCGACTGTCCCTTAAGCAGAGACTGAAAGAAGCCGGCCTCTTCCGAATACGCCACCTGCTGTCTGTAAACCGCGTCATTCTTCTTATCCATAAATATCCTGTATGCATATTCCAGACCTTCCTCAAAAGCCTTCTGCGGACTGCCCGTCTTCTCATACGCATGTGTGGTGTAATTATATACGTTATAAACGCCCTTCCGCGTCAGATAATAATCTATCATCTGATTGACCGCACTCTTTAAGGGGGCCTTCATCCCGCTTCCTCTCCCGGCGCTCTCCGAATACATCTGGTTCTTAATAGACGTGATCGCCGCAAGAAGGCCGACCACCTCCTCGTTACGTGCGCTGATCCCCGGATTCTTGAACAGATTACCGCTCCCGTTCATATGCGCGGCAAACCGGTTGCCTCCTTCCAGTTCCTTACTGGTAAATGTCGTCTTTCCTCCGGAAATACCTTTGCTTCCCGTGTCACTTCCCACAGTTCCACTCAAAGCCCTGTTCCTCTGGCTCATCTGCAATTCGCCCGACCGCCTGTGAGCATCAAACTCCCGGCTCATCCGGACATTCCCGCCCTTCGCCAGCTGATACACTCTTCCTTCCTCCTCAGATGCTGCGGACAGACCTCCGGCAGTGACATTCGATGCAGATGCAGTATACATACCTTTATTGCCCCTGCTGCTTCCTGCCGCCTGTCCCTGTGAATCCGGCATGAAAAAGCGGGAATTCCCCGCAGAATTCATCTTTCCCCTTGTATAAAATCTGTCCGCAGCCCCGGCAGAGATCGACTTGCCGGTCGTCTGCTTATATACACTGCTCTTAACCAGCTTCGCCGTCTCTGTCTGTCCTGTCTCTTCTAATAATTCTAACAGATGATTCAGGTCGCTGTCCAGTATAAGATTCAACTTCGCAGCCAGAACTTCTTCAAGACGCCCTATCTGAACAGCCTGAGCGTCTCCCATCGTATGGATCAGTATCGCGTCTAAAAGCGCCAGATAGAGCCTCGACAGCTCCTTTAACTGAACGGCCAGCCCCTTATCATCAGACGGCATCCACATGAGCAGTTCGTTCCATAACTCCTCTTCCATCTCAAGCGTCCACTCAATCTCTGCATCCTTCAGGAGCTTTCCCTCAATCCCAAACCATCTGCTCTGACGCGAGAGCTCCGGCGTGTCGCGCTTCTCCTGTGCTTCCTCCCTGTTCTCGCTCCGCTCTTCCTTCTTCGCCTCATGCTCCTTCAACAGCTGTTCCTTCGCCTCTGCCGCATGTCTGGCCGCTTCCGTGATCAGTACCTGCCCGGCCTCCATCTGCGCACACTTTCTGGCGATCCTGCTGTCAACTGCCACAGCCGCCTGGGGAGGCAGCGCATTCGCTCCCGTTTCCTTTATCCCTGACATCTCATTCTCACCCTTACCTTCTTTGACGCTTCACCGTCCCGCATTGCCGCTTCGCCGGACACAGCTTCATCCATCTGCTTTGCACGCCCGGCTTCTATATTCTATATAAGTATCGGCGGAATTCCAGAATGTCCTAACCTCTTATCCCCTATTTCCAAAAATACCCCGTGCAATGTACATCTAAATTTAAAGAGCTGTTACAAAACGACCGCACAATCTGCGCAGATCATCTTGCAACAGCTCCTGATCTCTTACCGCTTCTTCAGGCACTTTTCACACCAGCCGTACAGCTCCTTATATACCTGGCCGCGTATCGACTCATTCAGGATCTCATGCCGACATCCGTCATACAGCTTAAGCGATACATTTTTAAGTCCCGCCTCCCTGTACTTCTCATACACCTTTCTGACGTTCCTGCCATATGCCCCTACCGGATCGTCCGCCCCGGCAACAAACAACAGCGGAAGCTCCCCTGGTATCCTCGCCATGCTCTTCTTCTGGTTCAGCGTCTTCATCCCTTCAAACATCTGATAATAACCGCCAAGAGTAAACCGGAACATACACAGCGGATCTTCTACGTATTTTCTCTGAAGCTCTCTGTCTGACGTAATCCAGTCTCTTCCCGTCTCACTTGGCTCAAACTTCTTATTGAAACCGCCGAAACTCAGACTGTCGACGAATTTACTACGGTATCTCCAGCCCTTGAACAGCGCCGTCACACAGCACACCAGCTGTCCTGCCCAGAGGACAAAAGCCGGCTGATACCCCGTCCCCATGACGATTGCTCCGGCAAGCCCGTCTCCATACATAGGCAGATACTGGCGCAAAAGGAACGAACCCATGCTGTGCCCCAGCATCAGGTATGGAACCCCCGGATACTTCTTCGAGGTGATCACTCTCAGCTGCTGGATATCGCCTATGACATAACGGTTTCCATTCTTCTCCGGGAAGTAACCATAGTCCGCCTCAGTATTGATCGACCGGCCGTGCCCCAGGTGGTCATGGCCGACCACATAGATCCCCTTCCCGCACATATACTCTGCAAACTCCTGATAACGTTCGGCATACTCCACCATACCATGGCAGATCTGCAACACTCCCCTGATCTTCACAGACGGGATCCATTCTATAGCATGGATCTGCGTCTTCCCGTCCCGGGACCGATAATAAAACTCTTTCTTCATTCTGCCTGTCCTTCAACTTCTTAATATATCTGCTTTCTTTATGTACTCTCTTTATGTACTCTCTAACACTGTACTCTTCCTTTAAATCTGTCTGCCCTTAGATCTGCCTGTCCTTCATCCTCACATAATCCCTGTGCTCGGCCAGCGGCTTGTATGCAGGACGAATGATCTTATCCACATTGCGCAGCTCCTCCAGACGGTGCGCGCTCCATCCGACTATACGCGCGGCGGCAAAGATCGGCGTATACAATGCAGGCGGAAGATTGAGCATACTGTACACGAGACCGCTGTAGAAGTCTACGTTGGCATTAACGCCCTTATAGATCTTCCTCCTCTCGCCGATCACCTTCGGCGCCATATTCTCAACCATCTCATAGAGCGCATACTCTTCCTCACAGCCCTTCTCCTGTGCCAGCTGCTTCACAAAGCCCTTGAAGATATCTGCTCTAGGATCGGAAACCGAATAGATCGCATGTCCCATTCCATAGATCAGCCCCTTCTGGTCAAATGCCTTCTTCTCCAGAAGATCGCACAGATACCTGCGCACCTCATCCTCATCCTTCCAATCCTTTACTACCGTCTTCATATCCTCGAACATCTGCGTCACCTTAATATTGGCTCCGCCATGCTTCGGCCCCTTCAATGACGCAAGAGCGGCCGCGATCGTAGAGTATGTATCTGTTCCGGAAGAGGTAACAACATGCGTTGTAAATGTGGAGTTATTACCACCGCCGTGGTCCATATGGAGCACAAGCGCCATATCAAGGATCTTCGCCTCCAGTTCCGTGTACTTACGGTCCTCGCGGAGCATCATCAGAATATTCTCAGCCGTTGACAGCTCCGGCGACGGAGCATAGATGAACATATCCTCGCCCAGACGGTAATTATAGGCATGATACCCATACACCATCATCATCGGAAATTCACTGATCAGGTTCAGGCACTGGCGCAGGACATTCGGGATCGAAGTATCATCCGCCTTGTCGTCATAAGAATACAGATTCAAGATCGAGCGCGACAGCATGATCATCACGTCCCGGCTCGGCGCCTTCATGATCACATCCCTCACAAAGGTAGGAGGCAGCGTGCGTCTCTCAACCAGCGTATCGTGGAACACGGCCAGTTCCTGCTCCGTCGGCAGTTCTCCAAAGAGAAGAAGGTACGCAATCTCTTCGAATCCGAAATGCTTATCATCAAGGAATCCCTTCACCAGATCCTTGATATTATACCCCCGATAGTACAGATTTCCCTCACAGGGAACCTCCTCACCGTTCACCAGCTTCTTCGCACATACGTCGGAAATATTCGTCAGGCCCGCAAGCACGCCCTTCCCGTTAAGATCTCGCAGTCCTCTCTTTACCTCGTACTTCGTATATAACTCCTTATCAATTGCATTATTATCCGAACACAATCCGGCAAAATGCTCAATCTCCGGCGTGACCTCAAACAATGAAAACTCCTTTTTATTCTCCATATCCACTTCCCCTTTCTGCTGCTTCGGACGATGCACTGCTGATCTTTCAGTACCCCGCTCCTTCACATACCATAGCGTCATTATCAGTTACTATCTATCATAACCGGCCCCCGATGTGCTGACACAGACTTGTCTGCTCAGACCGCGGCCGGATTATTGTTCTCTCCTGCACTCTCTTCAAACGGCATACCCCGATTCCCCCATCAGCGCCTTTGTGCCAGTGTATTGCTCAGCCCGGCAAACTCTCATACTCAGAAATCTCCGTCCGGACATGGCCTTTGTGCCAGTGCATTACTCAGCCTGGCAAATTCTCATACTCAGAAATCTCCGTCCGGACATGGCCTTTGTGCCAGTGCATTGCTCAGCCTGGCAAATTCCTCAAGTGTCAGGGATTCTCCCCTCACGCTTGCGCCCTTCCCCAGCTGTTCGATCGCATCCATGATCACTTCCTTGGGGAACGCGATCTTGTCCGAATTATTCAGGCCGTTGGCCAGTGTCTTGCGCCGTTGGTTAAACGATGCCCGGATAATATCGAACATCAGACGTTCATCCTCCACCGCCACAGGCGGTCTCTCATGACAGGTCAGCCGTATCACCGCAGAGCCCACCTTAGGTCTCGGCATGAAGCAGTTCGGCGGCACATTCGCCACGATATAGGGCTTCGCATAATACTGAACGGCCAGCGACAGCGCGCCATAGTCCTTGTTCCCCGGGCCGGTCTGCATCCGGTCTGCCACTTCCTTCTGCACCATCACGGTAATACTCTCCACCGGAACATGCTCTTCAAACAGCCCCATGATGATCGGCGTCGTGATATAGTAAGGCAGATTCGCAACCACCTTGATGGGCTTCCCCTCATTCTCCTCCGATATAAGGCCGCGGATATCAAGCTTTAGTACGTCGTCATTAATGATCCTTACATTCTCATAACCGGCCAGTGTATCGTTCAATATGGGAATCAGATTCTTGTCAATCTCCACGGCAGCGACCTTTCCCGCCGCCTCCGCAAGAAACTGCGTCATCGTTCCTATCCCCGGCCCGACCTCAAGCACCATATCTTCCTTATTGATATCTGCTGCACGGATAATCTTGTCTAATACGTGGGTATCAATCAGAAAATTCTGACCAAACTTCTTCTGAAATGAAAAGTTATACTTTTGCAGAATATCTATGGTATTCTGCGGAATTCCTAAGACAGGTCTGTTCATATGTATCTCCCAAATAATGATAATAAGTAGTATTATACATGAAATTCACTCATTATGGTATATCAAAACAATTAAATAATAATTAATAATTATTTAAATTTTATCAACGGAAATGTGTATATTTCCGTTGATTTTGTCACTAACGTGTCGCTAACCGGTTGATTTTACATGATTCTGATTGTGCTAATTTGTGTTTATTTCTACAAGTAAACTCTATAAAATCAGAATAACTGGAACCGATCAATAGCTTTACCGAAGCATCCGGCATATCCGTCCTGGCCGTTGTCGGTCTCATCGTCAAACTGCCAGTCGTAATAGTTCTGGCTAACAGGACTTACGCGGTACTGGGCTTTCTGGTATCCATGTTTGCTCACGATATCGTCAGGAGTATTGTAGTATACCCGAACCGCGTCAATCGGCTTTCCGTTGCCCGCATAGCCGTTGTCATGGTCATTCCAGTCATACCCGTTTACTTTCGGCAGCCATCCGCCGCCTAAGACATGTGCCTGATACCAGAGGCTTCCCTTATTACACTTAACAGCAATACCGATAATCTTTTTCCCGCGAATCCCGGCATAATCGGCAAGGTTTGTGACCTCCGGCAGAACTTTTTCATCTTCGGTCTTTACTGCATAAGTGAATTTAATCCCGGCATCGGTGCCGGATCCGGATGCCTGGCTTGTTGCTGTCTGATCCACAACCGGCTTTACTTCTGCCTTCGGCAGTGTCCCTGGCACACATCCGATCCCGAACGTCCCGAGGATCCCCCTGGCAAGCTCATCCATCCGGCTGTTGAATGTCTGCACGTCTCCTGCATTAGAAATGAAACCGCACTCCATCAGGCGGTATCCATAGCCCTTCTTTGCCGCCCGGTTCACGTTGGCCAGGTCGCTCCTGCCGACGATCAGCTTAGACCGCCCCGGGAACATTCCCCCGATCAGACTGGCCAACGCATTATCATAAACATCCGGAGCGAAACCGCTCTTGATGATGACATGTCCGCCCCGCGCGGATGCAGACGCGCTGTCCATGTGGAGCTCAAGGATCTGCCAGTCCTTCGGGATATTCAGACGGCTGATTCCGTTGTCCCGATACCAATTCCGGGATGTATCGCCTACCGTTACCCCGTCACCGCCTAATGTGGCAATCCTTGAAGCCAGTGATCTTACCCGTTCCGCTTCCGTGTATCCGTTTCCTACCGCTCCGGAGTCTCCTGCCCCGTGTCCTGCAATAATAAATAAATGTGCCATATTCTACTCCTTCCTGCCGGCAGCTGCGCCGGCGCAAAAAAAGAAAGCCCGTTCAATTTCCGGGCTCTCCAAATTTTCATTGCAATATCTTTAAATTTACTCTATAATACAGACAGGAAGAGATAACCGCCCACAAAGTGGTTAGCCTCCCAAGACGGCAATAAGCCTACCTGTTCCGGCAAAGATACAAGGTAGGCTTATTTATTTTCGCTTGTTATTCCTACTATCTAAGTAGGCAAGCAATGCTATGAGGAACGAGCCGCCAAAAAATAACAGGCTTAAAACTTCGTATGTACTCATCTGCATCACCTCCCCCTTTCGTATTTCCCATGATGGGATAACACTGAATAGTGCAACGGCGATTGCCGTTTTGGAAAGGCGGGAGGCTGTCCACCTTGTAACACGGTTATCTCTTTATCTATCTTATCATTCTGCCCTTCTTCTGGCAATCTTTATTTTCTATCCTGCACACCCGGTAAACTCCCGTCTTTATCCAACAGATTACGCATCATCTCATACAGCCCCGTACTTGCAAGCCCCGAGATCATCCCTCCAAGCACTACCGCCGCATTGATCCCTGTCCCCAAGTTGATCACGATATTGATGGCCGTTCCGAGGCATAATGCGGTCAATGGGATATATTTATTCTTGAAATCTACAAACGCCGTCTTAAGGGCATAGCCCACACACAGACAGATCCCCAGTGTTAATAAGTTTACATAATCAAATAAATACGCAAGATCCATTTATTCTACCTTCCTTTCCAAGTCCTCGATCCTGTGGTTCGCAACTTTCAGCTTCTCTTCCAGAAGGAATGTCCGCTCTACCACAGAATTATGCTTCTCTACTTTTCTGGTCAGCTCATCAATCTTATAATCCATGAGCGCCCTCGTTTTCGCCTGCTGTCCATTATTGTTGATCAGGCAGATAATGAGTGTCACTCCTGCTGAGATGCAGGATGCAATGATCGTCTCCATATCACAGCCCTCCCTCTTATTCTGCTCCATCCAGAACGCCTTCTGCCCCGTCGGATGAAACCTCTGCCAGCATCTCGTCCTGAATCTGCCGGGCATAAGCACGAAAAGCATCCTCATCCGCACAGCACTGGGCAAGATTCTGGTTGTATTCTTCACGGTCATTCACCCATGAATTGATCCCCATGCCGAGAGGATCCATGGAATTGATCGACAGGCTGAAGCCTGCTGCTTCCAGATCCTCCTTCCCTTTCTTAACGATGCTCCCGCTTGAGATATCGATTGTCCTTTCCATCGGTTTTAACATAATGTTCTGCCTCCTTATATTTTGATATGATTAACAGGTATCTGCATAAAATAAGGACCTTACGGCCCTGCACGAATCTCCTTCATATTTTCTCGAATCTTTCCAAAGTTAATTGAAATAAAGCTTTTGTCAAATGGAAAAACATGGTATACTAAGCATAGATTTTAAAGTGTTTGCGGGAGTTGATACCA
>CAJTRO010000006.1:0-296 GCA_910579015.1 uncultured Dorea sp.
GGCAGATACAGCATCAAAGAAATCCATAAACAGTGCAAAAAGCGCAGAGGCCGCTCCAAGTACCTGCTTTCGGTTGATGTAACCGTTGGTGATGAAGCAATTCCAGCAAAAATCGTCTGTTTCCGGAACAAAGGTAAGAGAAAAGACTGGCTTGCCATCATCAGCACGGACACAGCTATCTCAGCGGAAGAAATCATCCGTATTTATGGGAAACGCTGGGATATAGAGGTGTTTTTCAAAACCTGTAAATCCTATCTGCATCTGGTAAAGGAGTGCCGGAGTCTGTCCTATGATGC
>CAJTRO010000006.1:398-106842 GCA_910579015.1 uncultured Dorea sp.
CATTGGAGTATGGTTCAGCGGCTGCCTGATTGCTATTTTATGAGCTAAAGTATTGATTTTTCAAGGAGCAAATCCCATTTTTAATGTGGGAAGTTTGAGTAAAATATTTCTTAAAATATCCTATATTATGTGTTCATAATTTGTTCACTTATCTTTCAAAAAACCTTCATTACTTTAACATGGTTTCTTCACAGGTCTGTCTTATACTAAATCTATCGAAAGACAGAGAATACACAATACACAACACAGACCATTGACTGATAGTTTCATACTATATTCGAATAAACTTTTTCATAATACATGCCGGGCACTGCGTAATGCGGTGGCCCGGCATCCTCCCTGTCTGCGGGCCTTTCCATCCGCCCGCTCACAATGACATCCAAAACACTCAATCCTCATTACTCCGTCTCGCCTTCTCTTCCCACTTCCCGGAATAGTAACGAACCGCTCCCACACCGGCCGCACATACCCATGTGATCGGCGACACCCACCAAAGTCCGCGGTAACCAAACCTCGCCGAAAGAAGAAATGCGAAACTGATCCTTGTGACGACCTCGCTTACCCCCATCAGAATCGTAACCGCCACGTCGCCGGAAGGTCTGAGGACATTATGGTATATCACCAGAAGCCCTCCTGTCACAAAGAATACCGCCATGATATGCATATATTCCGCTCCATACCCTATAGACGCCGGATTCTTTGTAAACGCCCGCATAATAGGTTCCGCAAAGAAGAAAATACACGGGCAGAAAATCCCATAACAGATCCCGTTGATCAGGTACGCACAGCGGACACCCTTTTTCACACGGTCATATTTCCCGGCACCTACATTCTGCCCCACAAAGGTTCCAAGCGAAGTTCCGATCGCATCAGCCATCTGAAATCCCAATCCCTCCACCTTAAGACAGACTCCATAGGCCACGATCAGCGCCGTCTCGTAAGTATTGATCACCGCTTGCAGCGTCAGATCCGATATGGATATGATACTCATCTGAAGCCCGGTCGGCACTCCATAGATCAAGATCTCCCTGACCAGATCTTTTCTACAATGAAACTGCTCTCTTTTGATCCTGAGAAACGGAAGAATCTTGAGGGCATATACCACGCAAAGTATCCCGGAAAGCACCTGGGCCGTCACCGTCGCAAGAGCGGCCCCCTTCACTCCCATCGGGATCCATACGACAAACGCCAGATCCAGGATCACGTTGAGGACACTGGATACGATCAGGAATATTAATGGCACGACCGAGTTCCCCAGCGAACGCAGTACAGAAGAGATCCAGTTATAAAGCATTGTTCCCCCACAGCCCGCGAAGATCCACAACAGATATTCCGACGCACCCGGCATCAGCTCCTCAGACGTCTGTAAAAGACCAAGCAGCGGTCTGGTACATGTCATCCCAAGCGCCGTGATCAGTATTACGGAAACAATCGACACATAGATGGATGTCACATAAGAATCCACCACATTTTCCATCTCTTTTGCCCCGTAGTATCTGGATATCACAACACTGACGCCGGTTGAGAGTCCCATCATCACAGACGCCAGAAGATACATGGCCGTACCGGCAATACTGACCGAGGCAAGCGCCTGATCCCCAAGATACTTTCCGACTATGTACACGTCCACAAAATTATATATTCTCTGAAACAACATCCCAAGTAAGACCGGAAGTCCGAATCTGACCATCTGCGGCAGGATCTTTCCTTCCGTCATATTAACTACTTTTCCTCCCATAACATCCCCCTCAACCTGTTTTTCTTTAACATACCCTTCAATACCTGCGCAGCTTTAACATAACCTTTACAGCCACAAAACCTGTGCAGCTTTAATATACCCTTTACAGCCGTAAAACCTGTGCAGCTTTAACATAACCTCCAGCCACACAGGTCAAACTTCTTATTTCTCAATTCGCAATCTCAGCCGCCGGGCTCTCCAGCTTCAGAAAATCCAGGAAATCCCTGATATGCTCATCCCAGTAATCCCATCCATGGACTCCTTCATGCTCTTCATATACATACCGGTAAGGATTCCCCTCAAGCCCCATGAAGAAATCCCTCGTCTCTCTCGCCTGGTCAATCAGAAAATCATCCTTTCCGCAAGTGTGGAAGATCCTTGGCAGTACGGGCAGATCCTTGTTCTTCCTGGCCATAAAGAATGTGTCCTCGTATGTCCCGGCGAAATCTCTGCCTCCATACTGCATATAATTTCTCATGTTCCAGGTCTCTTCATCGAACAGGCCGCTGTTATTGGCAAGCGGACGTCCCCGGTTCGCCGCCGAAGAAAAACAGCCGACAGCCTCATACCTGTCAGGATAATTCACGCCGATCTTCAAGGCTCCATATCCGCCCATGGAATTTCCCGCGATAAAATTATCTTCCCTCTTTGCGGATAATGGGAAGAAGCCTCTCATGATCTCGGGCAGTTCCTCTGCAATATAATGGTAGAAAGCTCCTCCATGCGCCATATCTGTATAAGAGCTTAAGTGCGCCGCCGGCATGACAACTGCAAGTCCGAGACTTGCCGCGTATCTCTCGATCGACGTCCTTCTCTGCCATGTCGTATGGTCGTCCGTGGCGCCATGCAGAAGCCACAGGACTGGATGCTCTCCTTTTTGGCTCTCCCTTGACGCCTGCCCGATCTCCTTCGTCACTGCCTGGGGGATGATGACGTCTGCCGATACCGCCATATGTAACATCTCACTGAAAAACTGAACCTGCATAAAAGCCATATCATTCACCCTCCTTCTTATCCGGTATCAGCCAGTCAAGGATATCCCTGATCTGTGCATCCCAGTATTTCCAGCTATGGTCTCCGGGGCCCTCTCTATACGTAAGGTCGTAGTCAAGTCCCCTCAGATGCTCCTTCATCGCCACATTCTGGTCATACAGGAAATCCTCCGTCCCGCACCACATATAAATCCTTGGGCGCTTCTTGGGTTCAAGCTTTTCCGCCAGGGCGAAGAGATCGTTCTTGCTGCCCCTGATCCCTTCCTGCTCCCCGAAAATATCCTCCCACAGAGAAGGGTAGAACGCATCGCCGTTACGCTTCGCACAGGTGGAGGCGTCTAAGCCCCCCGACAGACTGGCCGCCGCGCCAAAATAATCCGGCGCTGACAGTGCAAGCTTCATTGCACCGTATCCGCCCATGGAATTCCCCGCCGTGAAGGTCTCCTCCCTTCTGTCCGATATGCACGGGAAGAACCGTCTGCATACGCTTGGAACCTCCTTCGCAATATAAGTATAATAGCGGAATCCGCATTCCATATCAGTATACCAGCCAAGATGGCAGGTCGGCATGACAACCGCAATTCCCTTCTCAGATGCGTACCGCTCGATCGAAGTATTCCTCTGCCATGTCGTCTGATTGTCCGTCATACCGTGCAGAAGATACAGGACCGGATATCTGTCCCTCTTCTTCGCACTGCTGATGCCGATCTCGCTGTGTGTCTTCTGGGGCAGTATCACGTCAAGCTGTGAGCTCATCCCCAGCACCTCTGAAAAAAAATCCACATGGATTAAAGCCATTTCCCAATCCCCTCTTTCATTTGAATCAAATTACAGTAAAATCACTTACTTAACCACAGCTTACTTAACCACAGCTTATTTTATCGCACTGTCAACCTGTCCCTGTACAAAGGCATCCTGAAGAACGAGGTACACTATTGTGATCGGCAGGATTGCCAGTACCGCCGCCGCTGCCGCTCCGCCGTAATTATTCCCGACACTTGAAAAATACTTCTTAATAGTCAGTGTTATGGTCATCATCTCCGGTTTTTGCAGAACATACATGGAGTACGCATATTCATTCCATGCAGACACGCCGTGGAGGATCGTGACGGTCGCGATAACCGGCTTGAGCTGCGGCAGGATGATGTAGAAAAACGTTTGCAGGATGTTCGCCCCGTCGATGATGCTGGCCTCATCCAGCGACTTCGGAATGGACGAAATAAAATTCGAGAATATAAATACCGCCATAGGCAGTCCAAACGCAACCAGTACCGAAATCAGCCCCCAGTATGTATTGATCGCCTTCGCACCGACCAGAAAATTGTATACGCCGACCAGAATAGTCAGAGGCGGGATCATCATGACACCCATGAAGACCGTCCTGATAAACCGGTTGAACTTACTGTCGTTCCTCGCCAGAGGATATGCCGCCATACAGGCAAGCACGATTTCAATGACTGTCGTACATACCGCGACAATCCCCGAATTCTTGAACGCCCTGAATATGGTCCCGTCCTTGATGATGGAGGTATAATTCTCAAGCCTGAACACCTCCGGCATCCCGAGCGCACTGGACGCGTCTGAGATCCCCTTAAAAGACTGGAGCACCAGTACATACAGCGGAATGATATACACGGCAGCAACCAGAAACGCAAGCAGATACTTCCACAAGTACCCTTTCTTCTGTCCTGCATAGAAATGCTGTTCTTCTTCCTTAAACTTGTTCTTCTTTTCCCTGCTCATCACATCTCAACCTCCTTTTTGCGGAAGTATTTGTTCAGAAGCAGTGAGCATACCAGAATAAATAAGAACATGATCACGCCGACCGCCGATGCATACCCCGCTTTCTCTGCCTTGAAATACCTGTTATCAATATAGAACGACAGCGAAGACGTCTCAAATCCCGGACCACCGCCGGAAAGTGATACTACGACATCATAGAGCTTCAGTCCGCCGATCAGGTTGATGATGAATGCCGATGACATTGCCGGGATCAACAGAGGAAGCGTAATATAGCGGAAACTCTCGAAAGGCTTCGCTCCGTCGATCGCCGCCGCCTCATAATACATCCTGGAGATGTTCTGTAAGCCCGCCATGTAAAGGACCATACAGATCCCGCAGAACTGCCAGGAATTGATCAGTGTAATGAACACCCTTCCCACCGCGCCGGACGCCATCCAGTCGGCTCCTTCCAGGCCGAACCAGCCAAGGATCTCGTTGACTGCGCCGTTATTCTGCACGACGAAATACATGATATATCCCATGATGAGACCGGAAATCATTACCGGAAGATAGACAATGGTACGGACCGCCTTGTGCCCCGCAAACTTCGTATTCAGGAACAGCGCCAGCCCAAGCCCTATTACATTCTGCAAAATCGTGCTCCCGAATCCGTATAATATCGTGTTGCCAAAGGACATTTTGAAATTCTCGTCCTTTATAAGATCAAGATAATTCTGGACGCCGATAAATGTTTTTACCGGCGAATAACCGTTCCAGTTATAGAACGAGGTCTGGACAGAACGAATCAGCGGAACCAGCACGAAGAGCAGGACAAGCACAAGCGCCGGCACATACAGCAGATTCATTCTTCGATTTCTTTTTGACATACATGTTCTCCTTATTACACAAAAAGGAGCTGTCACATTCCGTCAGGATCCTTATCCTCTGTCAGACTGCCGGCTGCTCTCGAACTGTCTGTCGGATCCTATATAAAATATAACAGCTCTTTTACCTATAATCAACAACTATTATGACGCGCTGGCTTCGGATAATGCCTCATAATTCTCCTGGAAATATCCGGCCGCTTCCTTTACCCTGTCTTTTGCTGTCCCCACGTCGCCGTTAAACAGCTTAGACATGGTTTCCTGCATGATATTCCACATACCGCTCGGCAGATATTCCCGGTCAAAGAAATTGGTATAGACAAGGCTGTCTCCCGCATTTTCCACAGATGTCTGGTACAATTTCAACGTCTCACTGTTCTCTGGCTTGATATCCGTAAGCCCCGGCATTCCGCCGTTAACTTCGCAGTATTCTGTCAGATGATCCTTGTCAAGCAGATAATCCAGAAATGCCTTACAGCAGTCTTTATTCTCGGAAGAATTTGATATGGCAAAGCAGGTTCCCTCTCCAACTGTATATGCCGCGTTCGCGCCTTCTTCAACAGCCGGTACAGGGATGATCCCGAAATTCGCGTCCGGAGAGTAGGATTTGACCGTTGCGATCGTATCCGGAGAACCCCAGAGCATGAACCCATATTCGCCTGTTCCAAGGTATTTCTGTGCGGTCGTTGTATCCGCCGTAAAGATGTCGTCATTGAGCCATCCATTGTCAAATATCTTCGCATACATATCAAGAAACTGTGTATTCTTTGTCCAGTCAAAGCTTCCGTCAAGAAGCGCATCCCGGTCTTCATAAGGCGCTCCGTCTGCGCTGTAGAAAGAATTCAGCTGCTCCATATGTCCTGGAAGTCCGCCTCCGTTCTTTCCTCCGATCACACACGGCGTAATCCCATTGGATTTTAATGTCTCGCACGCCGCAAACAAATCATCCCAGGACTTGAACGTCTGAGGATCGATCCCGTTATCCTCCATCACATCCGCATTGTAGATCACTCCATATACCCACTGCGTCAGAGGAGCCGTGCAGATCTTTCCGTCCTTGTCCGTGATAACCGATTTTACAGCTTCGTCTACACGGCCTGTCCACTCCTCTCCACTCAGATCTTCGCAGAAATCACTGTAACGCAGAGACGCCCAGCCGTGTGTGATCCACATATCCGGCATATCCTGGGACGCCATTCTTGTCTTGAGGATATTCTCATGGTCGCCTCCGTTCTGTACTACCTCGATCTTGGCTCCGGTCTCCTCACAGAATGCCTCCACCTCTTTGTTGAAATAATCCAGTGTTTCCTTGCTCCCCTGGATAGAATCCTCGATATCCACTTCTATGGATACGCCGCTGAAGGTTCCGCCGCCCGAACCGTCTGATGAACCGTCCGAACCGCCGTCTGATGAACCGCCTGACGAACTACAGGCGCCAAGTGTCACTGTCATGCTTGCCGCAAGCAGAGCTGCCAATACCTTCTTTTTCATAAACCGTGTCCTCCTTTGTCTTGTCTGATTTCATGATTCCATGCAAGGGCGCCGCTGTCATTACTTCCTTGGCCTAACACCTTACAGCGCAGTGCAAGATGCCGTGTGAACAGTAACGGGCGTCGTCCCCTCACATTTCCTCCGTTCTTTTTAACACTTTACATTTTACTATAAAAATAGTATACTTTGGTTGTGTGTTCGAGTATACTTTTGTTATATTTTTACAAGGTGAGATCATGAAGTTAAAGAATAAGATGTTCCTCATATTTTCTGTCATCGCCATTCTCCCGATGGTGTTACTGGCCGTTTTTTCCACCCATCAATATATCAGTCTGACAACACAGCGGATCAATGATATTTCCCAGGAACAGGAAGCCAACATAGTCCGGGAGATTTCCGAAGACTACGCATCTGTCAGACAGGCTATGAAGCTTCTTACATTTGCCAACAACGGCGCTTATTCCATCGTCAATATCCTGCGCCCTTACTCTGATCCGGAAAAGTCTGTAAGCGGCTATGAGATCTATCAGGCATCCTTAAAGCTGATGAACATGAGCCAGAATATCTTTGACACCTATGATTTCCTCAAAGGCGTTTACATATTCACTCCGGCCAAAGACCTCATCTCCTATACGACCTTTGGCAACGGCTCCGTCGACCAGCATTATAACCCGCAGGACGACGGCTGGTATCAGGATACCCTGAAACTTGGAGGACGGCTCTATGCCAGCACGCTTGACGTCCATCCCATGTTCCAGACACCGGACCAGAGCATCTTCTTTGCACAGTCCATCATAGATATTGATACCCGTAAATTCCTCGGCGTCATCGTGCTTGACTGCTCCCCTGATCTCTTCACCCCGGAGAATGTCAATATTCTTGGGGATATGAATACCATCACGCTGACCAACACTGATAATGGTTCCGTATATTATACCAACAGGACAAAACAGACCGATCCTGCCGATGCCTCCAACATGCATTCCAGTGTAACCTCCATCAAGAATACGCCTCTTGAACTGTCGCTTACTCTGGATTATTCGTCACTTTATATAGAATACAGGAGCAATACCATCCTCCTGCTGATATTTTCATCCGTCTGCATCGTCTGCATCCTGCTGCTTTCTTTCTATATCTCGAACAATATGATCACACCGATCTTGCAGCTCAGCACCCAGATGCTCCATCAGAAGAGTTTACAACTGTCAACGTTTGAGAGTTGCAGCTACCGCAAAGATGAGATCGGGATCCTCTACCGAGAGTACAATCACATGATAGAGAAGCAGAATTCGCTGATCAAATCGGAATATCAGAATAAGCTGATCACCATGGATGCTCAGATGAAGGCATTGGAAGCAAGGATCAACTCACATTTTCTCTTTAATACACTGGAATCTATCAACAGTATGGCCGAGATAGCGGAACACGAGGAAATCAGCACCATGTCCCTTGCCCTTGGAAATATGTTCCGGTATGCCGTCAAGACAAAGAGTGAGCTGGTCACACTCCGTCAGGAGTTAGAACACGTTAACGACTATGTGTCCATTCAGAAGATCCGGTTTGACAACCGGTTCCGTCTGGACATTGATATCCCTGAAACTCTGTACGAACAGCAGGTTTTAAAGCTTATCCTCCAGCCTTTGATCGAGAATTCCCTGACGCACGGGCTGAATTATTGCAGTATAGGAGACCTTATCTCTATCTCTGCCTGTATCGCAGATCACAATCTTCTGATCCGGGTAAACGACAACGGCAGCGGCATCCCAAGGGATGAACTGAACCGGCTCAGGGATAATCTGCGCTCCGAAGCCTCATTTACCGAACTGGGCGTCCGCGAAAAGCAGAGTATCGGACTGAAAAATATCCAGTCAAGGATCGAGTTATATTATGGGAAAGGCTATGGTCTTACAATCTACAGCGAAGAGGGCAGGGGAACTGATATTGACATCAAGATACCTGTCCTGAAGAAGGAGATGATATAAGTGTACACATATCTTATCATTGATGATGAACATTTGATTCGGAAGGGGACCATAAAGAAGTTAGAACCTCTTAAGGATACTGTCTGCTGCTGCGGGGAGGCCGGAAACGGCGAGGAAGGCATCCGGCTTGCCAGAGAACTGCATCCGGATATTATCATAGCCGATATGCAGATGCCGGTGATGGACGGAATGGAGCTTCTGCCCTATCTTGCCTCCCATTTTCCCGACACCGTGCTGATCGTGATCAGCGGATTTCAGAGCTTTGATTATGTAAAGCAGGCGATCTCTTCCCGGGCTATCGAGTATATCCTGAAACCTTTCAGCAGGGAGAGCATCCAGAAGGTGGTCCTGTCCGCCATCGAATCTCTGGAGAATAAAAGCCAGATGAAGGAGGAGATATTTATGATACAGGAAGAGAAGGAACATGCCTGCCACAGGCTCGACCTCTCTCTTCTTAAGAACCTGATCATGGGATATGACTTGCAGCCGCCACAGCGGATTCTGTCTCAGAAGCTGGATTTTATCAACCACTCCGGTAATTTTGTTCTCCTGACCTTCTATTTTTACCAGAAGCCCTCTATGGAGATACAGTTTGAGAAATGGATCAGCCAGAACAATTACAATGATATTGCTGTCTTTCTGCCTCATCCGCATATTGAGCAATTCTGTTTTATCATCTTGTTCATACCAGAGTCACAGCAGTCACGGGATGAATTTGTCCAGAATTTCCTGAACCGGTTGATTCTTATGACAGACCAGTACCGCTATCCGCTCTATGCCGGGATCAGTTCATGCCATGAGAGGGTTGACAGACTGCACACGGCCTTCCTCGAGACAACGACGGCGTTAGATTCCCAGAAAATCGCCCAGGCGGACGTTCATTATTATTTTTGCCAGGATACTCTGCCTCCTGTCTCGATTTCCTGGGATAAGGAAGAAGAGCTTCTGTTCCGTATCGAATCCTGCGAGACGGAACGTGTATGCTCCCTGACGGATGCGCTATTTGATGATTATGCCAAGATTCCCGGCTGTACGCTTGGGGATGTCAAGAGACACTGCGAACTGATCAGCTTCTCCTGCCGTAAGATACTGGATTACTACCTGAACCAGAAAAGCCCGGACGGCAAGTCGTCGCCTAATATGCAGGCAATCGTAAATACGCTGTATTCTCTTGAGGATGTGAAAAAATATTATCTACAGTTCTTTCTCAATATCTCTAACATGATAAGAGCTGACAGTATCTACCTCAACCATGACACGATCGACCAGATCTGCACTTATCTGTCCAAGAATTATCAGAAGGATCTGTCTCAGGAATTCATAGCCTCCCTGTTCTACCTGAACCGAAGTTATTTGAGCCAGCTTTTTAAGAAGAAGACAGGGGAGAAATTTGTGGATTACCTGAATAATATCAGGATTGAGAAGGCGAAGGAGCTTCTGGCCGGGACGGATAAGGATATCTGTACGATTGCCAGAAGTACCGGGTATGAGAATACGAAGTATTTCTTCAGGGTATTTAAGAAGAAGACGGGGACTTCGCCGGAGGTGTACCGGCAGGGAAGACAGGTTCAAAAGTAAGATTTCAGGTCAAAAATGCCGGAACCCCGTTGCGTTGAAGCTTTCAGCCTCTACGGGATTCCGGCATCTGTGCCAAGTCTGTCACACCAGTGCAGAGAGATTATACGCACAGTTTAATACTATGCCAAAAAGGAATAACGGACATTAAAATCTTCTTCGTGTCCTTCTACCTGTCGCAAGTCTTTTCCTTTTCTTCTTACTTATAATGATCACCGCGGCCGTAAACATGGATGCTGTGCATACCAGAATGAGTATTCCAAGCTTGGCCGGATCTCCTGTTGACGGTGCTTTTGCCGTACCAGATGTTTTATTGCCGGTTCCTGTCTGACCGGAACCATTATTGCCGCTTCCGTCTGGTTTCTGATCTCCCGGCTTCTGATCCCCTGGTTTCTGATCTCCTGGTTTCTGATCTCCCGGCTTCTGGTCCTCGGATTTCTTGACGGTAATCCTGAATTCTGCCGTCATCCCCTGATAGCTGACCGTAACCATCTGCTCTCCCGCCTGAGTCAGATCATATCCCGAAAGCTCTGCCGCCTCGGTTACATCCCAAGAAACACCATCGCTATATACAGCCGTGATAACCAGACCTGTTTTATCAAATTCCTCTCCGACGATATATTCCACCTTATCTGGAGGCGTAACCTTAAGTTCCGTCAATGTGGCCAGACGTACCAATCCATATATGGCATTCTTGAGATTCTGGTATCCTGCGTCTACTTCTTCCTGCGTGGCATCTGCATTATCAAGGATTGCTTTTGCTGCTGCCATTGCCTCTTCAAATACCTTAAAGCTGTCCTCGGTATACTCCGCTTCTGACTTACTGCACCCCTCATCATAAAGCGTCTGAAGACCTGTCTTATCTACTGCCTCCGGAGGCACGACCGCTTCCAGCGCACTGACCGCACTCTCAAGCGCCATCAGGGCCGCATTGACCTCGGTCTGCGTCGCATCTGCATTATCAAGGACACTCTTCGCATTCGCCAGAGCCGCAGCAAAGATTCCCCAGCTCTTCTCTGTATAATCCTCTTGCTTTTTACTCTTATGCTCGTCATAGTATGCCTGTAGTCTTGTCTTGTCTGCTTTCTCGTCCTCTGTCTCGTCAACCGCGTCGCCAAGCAGTTCAATCTCAGCCACCTTGACCGCATTATCACCGGCTGTAAACTCAAATGTCAGATTCTTCGCAAGAACGCCTTCGCCACTCTCACCAAGAACGATCTCATTAAATCCGCCTGCCAGCTGTCCGCCCGTCAAAGCCGCGATCTCCTTCTCACCATTCTTGATCACCATCTTTGACGGTATTCCGTCCTCTTCAAATGCGATGTTGACCAGATTGATCCTCTTCTCCTCGTTAAGTTCTATAAAAACAGCTCCCGTGTCACCCTCAAAGCTCCAGTTCCAGCCATCATTGATCAGACCGTTATTAACACTGCCGGTCGTCGATTCCGGAATCGTAAATGTCTGATAACGGCTGTCTTCTGTATAAGCGCCTACGCCGTACCCGCTTTTTCCATTCGTCTCAAAACTATAGTCAATGACCGGCTCTTCTGAGTTCTCTGCATAGATCTTCATCCATCCTGTTCCCAGAGCCTCAACACTGTAACTGTCAACCGAACTGTAATCGTTATTCTGTCCTGTCACCTTGCCAAACGTCTCATTGGCTCCCGCCGGCACATTACGGTTCGTTACAAATCGCCAATGCGCCTGCCCGTTATTATTATAATCACGCTCTGTCGCCAGAAGCAGCGCATACTTAGTACCGGCACGCAGAGATGCTTTATTTCCCTCTTTATCCCACATCTCAACACGGAACAGCTTCGGCAGTTCCGTTGGAGTAACAGAATCCTTCCGAATCACGCCTTTCGCAACATAAGCTCCTTCCGGTCCCTTTCCGCTTGCGTCCGTATGATAGATATAGACCTCAAGATCATGGATATCACTGTCCCACAGGCTCACATCATTTACCGTTCCCCATACTTCTACTGTATCCAAAACCACATCGCTTGCAACGGTAGATGTGATAACCGGCACAGAATGATTCTCATAATTCAGTTCTGTCATGTAGTTCTCCGTGTTATATGCACGGAACCCATACAGGGCAACCGGTGCATGATCCGTAGTATTGAACCGGATACGGATCTTGTCCGTCTTGATCCGCTTAAATGATATCGTATTTCTGTTCGGAGTGATCTTCCCCATCCTTGTACCAGGGATCTCCTTCCACACTCCTTCTTCTTCATACTCGGCAACAACCGAATTCGGTAGTACCAGCGTATCCAGGCTTGGATTGCCTACTGGTTCGTAATACAGATAATAGTCAATGCGGTCCAGATACCGTTTCATCCCAAGATCCACACCGTACCAGATATCCTCATCTCCTGCCGCGGACTCCCACCTTACAGAGGTGTTAAGCGCACTGCCGTGTATTGCATCTGCACTGCCCGGATCTACCGCTGTTGAACAGATCGCTGTACTGTTATCTGCAATACTGCGGACATATGCGTTCGCCTTACTCTTTTCCACAGATACTGACTTCATTGCATCTATGTAGAAGGTAAAGTTATTCGCATTATTTTCCATATTAATACTGATATAGTTGATTTTGCTCATATCCGGCTTACCGACGACGGATTTCTCCCACATGGCGCTCCCGTCATAAGGGATCGTAACAGCCACCCATTCCTGACGCAGCTGCATCTGTGCAAAGATTTCTTTGTAGTAGAACGGCGCCAGCAGTGAAGAGGATGCCTGATACTGTGCATAATTGTCCTTATCCGTATGCAGACGCACGATCGGAGATCTGTGATTTGTCCCCTCGTATGCGCCGTTTTGTACCTTCATAGAGAAGCTTAACGCATTATCTTTGCTAAAATCAAGAGCCGCATCCTTCGACGCCGGATAAGTGATCGTATTATTCCCTGCCGTAGAGTGCATCTTGATAGAAGAATCACCTTCCACCGTATAATATGTATAATACGGGATATCCTCTCTCTGCTTACCCTCTGCCGGTTTCTGGTTCGTCAGTGTTGTCGCACCGTCATTTGCCGTGAATTCCCATGCAGACGCATCCTCTTCTGTCCCGATCTCGTCTCCCGGCTGTACTACATTGACATTCAGCCAGATGATATCCGACCATGTTCCGTTCGTAACCGTAAATGCAACGTCATAATATCCGGTTTCGGTGAATGTATGCTTTACCGTCTCTCCTACCGCAAATGTCCCGTCGCCCATGTCCCATCGAAACGTAAGCGCAGCCCCATTCGGATCCACAGATCCGGCGCCGGAAAATGTAATCTCCTCACCGACATAGTATACATTCTTGTCAGAAGAGATCGAAGCCTTTGGAACCTGCTTTTCATACTCCTTCATATCAGCAGTATATGTTCCGTTATGTACTGTCACAAGCCTGGAATTCTCCGTCGTGTGGATTTCGTTTACTGAATTTCCTTCCATTAAGTTTCCTGATACATCCGCCCACTCAATACAATCCATCCATATTGCATATCCCACATGATTCGAATTATAAGCAGATGTAACATTATCCGCAATCCGGTTGTTCTGAATCAGATAGTGGTACGCCGGCCAGCTCTGTGTATGTGTCAGAGCAATACCCGGACCATAGTTATGGTGGATATCATTTCCCACAATCTTCATGTGAGATCCCGGATTTGACCTCACGATCGATATACCAGCATTTCCGAAGGATTCAGGCGCATTGTGCGGACAGATCCCGTTGTATGCCACTTCATTGTTGATCATTTCAGATTCGTCAGAACCGCCCATCCAGAAGCCATAGCTGGACCAGTTGGCCTTATTTTCAATATAGTAATTACGCCCTGCCCAGCTTTCAACCGCATTGTTATTCGCATAGGAGGTATCATTACCTTTGAAAATATTGCCCTCACATGCAAATCCGTCCAGCGGCCTTAAAAAGATGCCGTCTCCTCCATGGGTAAAATCATTATTACAGATATAGTTATAATTTGAACCTGATTCAAACAGAGAGCTTGTGGAATCCCTTGCATGAACCTCATCATATGCGTCGATCCGGATCCCCCAGCTAAAATCATTGTCTTCAACCGTGTTATAACTTGAATTGTCCATCTCCAGACAAACATCCGAAGCAATAGCAAAACTATTCCCTTTGACTGTATTGTTGTTACTCTTACGCATGATCAGCGCATTCGCATTATTGTTCGCATTGTTTTCCTTGATCGTGCTCTTGCTTACGCCTTCCATAAGAAGCGCGCCGCCTTCCTGGTCGCCCCAGCCTCCCTGCGGATCCGTATAATTATCAGAAAGATCGCATTGTTCCACTGTAACACCGGAACAATCCTTAAGGCTCATTGCCCAGTAGAAACCGCTCAGGGTAATCCCGCTGACAGACGAACCCTTCACACCGTCCATCACAAGCCCGGTTCCCTTAAATGCATTCTTATTGATCGTGCACGTCGTTCTGTCAAACGGTTTATTCTGCATAGAATCCGGAACCTTTACTCCATCCTCATATGAGATATTCCAATAGTAAAATGGTTTCGCTTCGCACAGATCGCTGAACGTGCGGACATTATCCTCGAAAAGCTCGATCGTATCGATCAGAAGGATCATATCCTCTGGTATCTGCGTCTCCGTCTCATAGCGAAGCCTTACCGTGACTTTCTTTCCTGAATAAGCCGACAGATCTGCTGTTGTCTTTTCCCAGTCCCCCAACGGAGAAGCCGCGCAAAGCTCCGTAAAGTCCGTACCATTTTCAGATACCAGCACCTTCAACGAACCTCCAAAATGCTTTGCTTTCGCATCAAAAGATAATTGTATGGAGGATGCACTGGAAAGTACCAGCTCCCGGTCCATATGATATGCTGTCTTCTGTGCCGCCGCATTTAACTGATAAGCGTAGGCTCCTGTCGTGGTATCTGATACAAAACTCTCTTCATCTGCATTCACAATCTTCACATAATCGGCTGTTACCTTCACATCATCCGCTCCAATGGTAATACCGGTCTTTGCCCCGCCGAAGTTATAGATTCCCGGCTTTAATGCCGTATTCTTGCTGATCGTCATTCCGGCCTTGGGAACCGTATAATTCTTGTTCTGGTCATAAACATACACATCTACACTGGATACGGCCGTGCCGCTTTGAACACGTATCTTTGCAACGCCTTCTTTCGCCCCGGTGACCGTCGCTTTATCTCCTGCGGACGTTACAGATACCGCCGTTGAATCAGAAGCAAATGAAATCTGCGGATCCGCAAGCTTTGCTCCGTTCTGGTCAAGCACCGTTGCCGTGATCTCTGTCGTACCGCCAATCTCCAAAGTTTCCTTATTACTTACTTCGAGCGTGATATCATAAGGAACCGCTCCATCCGGCGCCGGAGGAAGATCTGGTTCATCCGGCTCTTCCGGACCGGAACCTGGGATATAATCCACCTTCAGATACATGGTCCCAACGTTTTCTGCCGCAAATCCATTTCCATTGAATTTCCCCGCGGCATCTCCTGGAGTTATGACCGTTGAATTACTCTTTACCCAGTCATACTTTCCATTCGTCCGTTCAAAACTGTCTGTCATCTCATCCGTGCCAAGTACCAGGGCATACTGTTTCCCCGCTCCCAATGCGCCAATTGACGACAGGTCAACGGTTGTAATCCCTTTATCCGTAACCTCTCCCCCTGCTATGGTTATGGTCTCGCCGACCTGACTACCCGGAACGCCGCCTGCCGTCTCATAGACGCTTACCTCCAAAGCGCTGGTTTCCTGGCCTTCTGCCGCTCTTTTAATCAGCCAGATATCTGCTGACTTAAGCGCCCCGCTCTCCGGCATGGTGAAGCTCTGCCAGCGTTTCCATGCGTCCTTCTCATTCCCGAAATCCAATCCCCATGTATTTTGCCCCGCGTCAAATGTATAATCAATACTCTTATCTACCGGTCCTGCTTTCGCATAGTTTACCTTAAGGTACATGGCGCCCACAGATTCAGCACGTGTTCCTCTGACGCCCACCTGTCCGGCTGACTCGTTCTTTGCGGCATTCTCTGCCACACCCTGATCGCTTACCCAGTCATACCTTCCGTTTGTCCTCTCAAGATTGTCTGCAAGCGGATCCGTCGTCAGAACCAGCGCATACTGCGTACCCGACTTAAGTTCTCCCGCACATGACAGATCAATCGCAGTAATGCCCTTATGCGTTACATCCGCTCCCGGAATCGTGACCTTTCCCAGCTCCGCATCCGGCAATCCGTTTGCCACAGAATAGACAGATGCCGTAAGATCCGCAGTATTCCCATCTGCGTCTGCCCGTTTGATCAGCCATACCTCCACAGACTGGATGACGCCATCCTCCGGCATTGTAAAGGTCTGCCAGCGGCTGTACGCATCCTTGTCACTTCCAAAATCCAGTCCCCACGACTTACTTCCCGCATCAAATGTATAATCTATCGATCCCCCTGATCCTCCTTCTGCTCTTACCTTGACACCGCCTCCCCAGACGGTAACTGTCAACATCAAAAGAGCCAGAACCATACACAGAAAACGTTTTCTGCATGTCACAAATTTTCTCATACTTACCTTCTTTCTTTTTAACCCCGGCCAGTCTGTCCGATCTCTCCTTTACCCTGTTGATATTAAGCCCCAATCAGCCTGGACAGTAACTCCTTCGCCATTAATATATCTCTTATCTGTTCTTCTCCTGATATCTCACGTTCAATCGTAATATCACCCTCATATCCAATACTTCTTAATTTCTCAATAAATGCCGGATAGTTAACCTTGCCCTGTCCTAACGGAACCTCTATTCCAAGTGCATGTCCGTCCGTAGGATACATACCATCCTTTCCATGGATCCCCCTGACATATTCTCCAAATACCTCCAGGGAATCCACCGGATTCGCCTTTCCATACATGATCAGGTTCGCCGGATCCAGATTGATCCCCACATGCCCCTCTCCCATATCCTTTTCTATGTCCTGGATCGCACGTCTTAATGTGACCGGTGTCTCCTGTCCGGTCTCGAACAGAAATACCTGTCCGTTTTCCCTGCATCTTTCTACAACCGCCTTACATGCCGACAGCACCTCCTGATATCTGGGATCGTAAGGATTCTCCGGCATATATCCTACATGCGTTACAAAGTCCGTCACATGGATCTTCCTTGCAAAATCAGATCCTTCCATCAGCATCTTCACACGTTCTGCACGGTAATCGGCCGGAACCAGTCCCAGGGTAATCTGTCCTTCATAGAAATCCCAGACTTTTCTTCCCTCCCATCCACACCAGAAAGCGCTGATATGAACGCCATGTTTCCTGACCGCTTCATTGACAGCCCCGGCCATATGCTCATCGTTCAGGATCTCCCTGTCCCAGCATACCAGCTGACAGCTCTCCATTCCCATAGATAAGAGTTTTTCAAAGCTCTTATCTATATCCGTATCTTTAAACAATTCAATTAAAACTCCAACTCTCATACTCATCTCCTTATCCTTTGACCGCTCCAGACGTCACTCCGCCCACAATATGCTTCTGCATACTCACAAAGAAGATCAGACTTGGTATCATGGACATCACAATCCCCGGCAATGCATGTTCCCAGTCAGATGTCTGCGCTGAGAACTGCATATACAGTGCATTCTGTATATTGATGGCGCTTGCCTTTCCTCCGATGATCAACTGGTTGGTAATTACATCATTCCAGACCGCCAGTGTATCCAATACCACAACCGTCGTCAGAATCGGCTTCAAAAGCGGCAGGACAATGCTGAAATAAGTACGCAGCTTACCGGCTCCGTCAATCCGGGCACATTCTTCCAGTTCAATCGGAATACTCTTTATAAATCCATGTATCATATATACCGCAAGAGGCATACACAGGCCGATACTCACCAGTATGTACCCCATGCGCGTCCCCGTCAGCTTAAGATTCGCCACCAGCTTGATCAGTGATATCATATAGGACTGGAACGGCACCATCATCGGAATAATAACGATGATAAAGCAACAGGTACTAAGCTTCGATTTTGTCCTTGCCAGCTTATACGCCGTCATAGGCGCAAGCAGGAGCACTGCCAGCACTGTAGAAACCGTATAGAGCAATGTATTCACGATCAATCTTGGGAAGTCAAACTTCGTCCAGGTTTCTATATACATTTCCATATCCCAGCTCTTGGGAAGTGCCAGAAACTTCTGGATCATATCGTTATACGGCTTGAATGAATTGATAAAAATCAGTATCAGCGGCATCAGCCAGAAGATAGAACAGACAAATACTATGATCACAATGATATTTACATTTTTCATTCTTCTCATCACTGCTCCACCTCCCTGCTCTTCGTTACTTTCAGCTGGACAGCCGTAACAATCAGACAGAATATAACGAATATCAAAGATTTCGCGGTTGCCAGACCGTAATTATTCCTTGTAAATGCTTCCATATAAATATTGTATGCAACGGAAACCGTGGAATTGGCCGGCCCGCCTTTGGTGAATACCATTACAATATCGAATAATTTAAACGCAAAGGTCAGTGACGTAAGCGTACAGATAGAAATTGAAGGCATGATGAGCGGCAGTGTAATATGGACAAGCGTCTGCGGGCTGTTCGCCCCGTCAATCTTCGCCGCCTCGATCAGTTCTCTTGGCACCGCGACAATCCCTGCGATATAATTCACCATATAGAAGCCAAGGTTCTGCCATACAGCCATGATCACCACTACATAAAAGGCCAGCTTCGGCGTTCCCACCCAGCTCCAGTTAAAAAGCTCCCATCCGGTAATCTCATACAACGCTTCAAAACCCGGGCCGAAGATAAATTTCCAGATCAGGCTGATCGCTGTCAGACTGATGATATATGGAATATAATAGAAGGCTCTTCCAATACTGCTGCTCTTCTTTTCCTTCGCCATGACCAACGCCACCGTCAGCGATACGATGTTGACGGTCACGACAAAGAACACAGCGAATTTCAGAGTAAATTGCACCGCATCCCAGAACAACGGATCCTGGGTAAATATCTTTACGAAATTCGAACCCCCGACAAATTCCATACTTCTTCCTACACCATTCCAGTCAAACACGGAATAGTAAAGATTCATAACAAACGGAATATCTGTTGCAAATAATACAAAAATAACCGTCGGAAACACAAACAAGGCAAAGGTCAGAAAATCCTTTATTTTCTTTTGTCTCATTTCTTTCTCCTTTTTATGCCTTACAGGGATATCATCCTCTCCCAATATCCCTGTAAGGCATCCTGATTCGTTGGCGTGATCCTTATTGTGCCGATGTCCAGAATGACTGGAACTGTGCGGTCATCTCTTCTGCACTCAGCTCACCCAGCATATATGACTGCATAAGCGGTCCGCACGTCTCGCCATAGCTTGCCGGGGCGACCGTATGGATCCATCCGTTTGTCTCGCCCGCATCAATATATGTCTTGGCGTCATTGGCAAGCTTGCCGGTTACTTCCTTGTCTGTCTTGCATCCAGGAACTGCACCGACCGCTTCGCACATCCATGACTGTCCCTCATCCGAAGAAAGGATATACTGACAATATTCTTTCGCGAGTTCAAGATTCTCGGAATCCTTATTCACAATATACGTCCAGTTACAATTAGAAAGCAGCGTCGCATCCTCGGCTGTCGCTCCTACCGGACACGGAAGGAATCCAAGATTCGCGGACGCATTGAAAGAATCCAGAGTAGACTGACACCAGTCGCCCATATGGATCATAGCCGCATCGCCGTTTGCAAGCATATTTTCGCTGGTCTCCCAGTCAATCTCAAGAGGCTTCTCCGGCCCGTACTTTACTGCAAGATCCAGGAATTTGAAGAGATTATCCCAATTCGGCAGATCAGCAAACTTAAGCTTTCCGGATTTCAGCGCATCCGCAGTTCCCGGACCGTCAAGGGATTTATCCATCATAAAATGTGTCGCAAGCTGTCCCAGCACCCAGGTCTCCTTTGCAGGAACCGCAAAGGCTGTAATTCCTTTCTCTTCAAGCTTCTGACAGGCCGCCTCCAACTCTTCCAGATTAGCCGGAAGCTCTGTGATACCGGCTTCGCTGAAACAATCCTTGTTGTAGAGAATCCCCATATTCTCATACGTCCACGGCAGAGACTTAATCTTTCCATCGTCATCCCTTCCTGTTTCAAGGGCGTCTTCGTTAAATAATTCCAGCACATCTGTATCATCCGTCCAGTCATACGCATACTCATAATACATCTTCGCATTCGTTCCGGACTCAATATCGAACACATCCGGAATATCCCCTGAATTGACACGAGACTGCAAAACCGTCAGAGTATCGTTGGATACATGCTGTACTTCTACCTTAACGCCCGGATGATCTTCTTCAAATTTCTTTTTCATCTCGTCATACTCGTCCAGGCCATACGCATGAGCGTCAAAAACACTTAACACGATCTCCTCTTTACCACCTCCGTCTTTGTCTGTCTTCTTCTCCTCCTTATCATCACCGCCGCCACATCCGGCGATCAGAGAAGATACCATTACCGTTGATACCAACAATGCAAGAGTTCTCTTTTTCATTCCTGCTCCTCCTTTTGATTAATTGATTTTTTCTATTTTCTGCCGCACGGCAAAAAAGCGCTTCTTATTGACGTAGGCTCGTGCAGCCTCCATCTCTTGTATCGCAAGCCGGACCGTCTTCACCCCTTCCTCCAACGGCGCCAGCTCAATCTTCCTGTCATCTCTTATACATTCCAGGAAATATTTTATTTCCTTATAATAAGGTCCCAGATTCGAGATATTGATCCCCGCTTCACTGCTCTCCCCCTCATATTCCGGCCTGAGATCCGGAACATCTATCTCCCCGTCTTTTCTGTACACTGTCAGCGACGGCTTATCCCCGCTGTTAAAGCAAACGGTCGCATCATCAAAGGCGGCGCGGAAATTCGATTCAAACGGCAGTGACGGCGAGATGTCCCACACGCCTTCTACTGTGGCAAACACATCTCCAAATTCATATACCGTAATTATCTGATTGATAAGACCATTCTCAAATGTTGCGGCACGGACATCGAATCTGTCCGGTTCTCCCAGCAGATAACGGAGATAATCCACGTCATGTACATGCAGATCCAGCACAACGCTGCCACTTTCCTTCTCTTTGTGGAACCAGTCTCTGTATCCCCAAGTGGCGTCCCCGCTGATTCTGTGCATCACGATCGATCTTAACTCACCATAGATCTTGCTGTCGTACACTTCTTTCAGGAATCTGTACTCTTCAAAAGAGCGGACCACCTGCCCTATCATTACCTTTACGCCAGTTCTCTTCTCCGCCTCTAAAATCCGTTCTCCCTCTTCTTCCGTCAGACAGACAGGCTTCTCAACAAATACGTTCATTCCCCTCTCCATCGCCGCTACCGCATGACTGACATGGAGATAGCTTGGCAGACAGATATGTACAGCATCTAATTCTTCCTGCTCGATAAGATCCATCCCATACGTATACGTTCTTGCTTCCAGGAAATATCCTGCCGCCTTCTCCAAGTATTCATTTCTGCACTCTGCGAGAGCTGTAACCTGTATATCCATCTTCTCCGACAGCGCTTTCAAAGACAGATAATGCGTAGTGCCCATTCCTCCACAACCAACCACTCCAATTTTCACAATCTACACCTCGTTCTTTTTTATTTGTCCACTGCCCTTACTAATTAAATTAAAAAAATACTGGCAAATAGATTACTTCTCTTTAAATTTTGTTCAACTATATCATTTGAGTAACAACTTGTCAATGTGATTTTCGCACTTCCGCCCGCTTATCAATCATATTTTACGTATTTCCTAATTTTTACTCCTTATTTTCAGCAATATTGCACAATATGATTTTCGTAAAATGATATTACCAAATATACCCATTCTATCACTACTATTTTCTCCAAATTTTTGATATATCTCGAATCTTTTCTATTTTTTCTATCTTTTTTCAATTATTGCATATTTTATCTATATATGGTACAATACAATTAGTAAGGTCACTTTATATTTATCAAAGGAGGTGCTTACAGATATTCCATAAAAGAAAAACGGCTTATTTCGGCACGCTTCTGGAAAAAACTTCCTTTATCTGGCTATTTATGCTATGGTAAATAGAATAATTCAAATAAAGAGGTTGATTCCATGAAACTTGTAAATCAGCAGATTATCAAGAACAATAATCTAAAAAACATATACAGTCTGATCCAGAAGTCACCCGGTGTGTCCAGAGCCCAGTTAGCCAAGATGTGTAATCTAAGCAAAACAACTGTTTCCTCTCTTGCAGACGAACTGATCGAGCGGAAATTTATCCAGGATACCGGAACCATGCAGGAGGCAACATCTGTAGGACGCAAGCCAAACAGCCTTAAGCTTTGCAGCGGCCAGTATTATGTAATTGTGTTAAGCTGGGATTATGATCATGTCAGCATTAAACAGGTTGACATATGCGGGCTGATCACAGGCCATTCCAGCCAGGATCTCTCTGAAAATGCGGATTACATTGATACTTCTGTACGGCTTTTCGAAAAGCTCCTGTCAGCGGGACTTCAAAAAGAACGGATCCTGGGAATCTGTCTTGTCATCCCGGCAATGATCGATACGGAAAAACACAGGATTTTTTCTACCTCGCTGAACACTGAAGCATATGATCCATCTACACTTTTTCAGGATCTCAGACATGTTTTTTCCGGTTATCCTCTTGCTGTACTCAACGACACGGCATGTGCGGCCTACGCAGAGAAAGTTTATACCAAGATGGAACAGGAAGATTTTGCATACATTAACTTCCAGCACGGAATCGGCGCGGCCTTATTCATACACAATCAGCTGCTGGGACACGCAACCGCTTCTTACACGCAATTCGGCCATTATTCCACTGATCCGGCCGGAGAACTCTGTTCATGCGGAAACCGTGGATGCCTGGAATTGACAATTGGTGAAGATTCCCTGAAAAAGAGGATTCTCAGGCTCAACCCTCATTCTGGTCTGGCTTCGAATCCTTCTGTCACATATGCTGACTTAAGCTCCGCCGCCCTTTATGGTGACACATCCGCCCAGAAAGTGATCCAGGATATAGCCGGTGATTTTTCTTATGCCCTTACGAATCTTATATGCCTTGTCCGCCCCAAGATCATTATTATCGGAGGAAAAGGCAGAAACTTAGGACCTCTGTTTCTTGACGAGGTGAAAAAGAACCTGGGCTCCGCCGGTTTTCGCCAGATGATTGATTCCATGGACGAGATACGGTACAGCATGTTAGACGCCATGGCTTATTTTGTCGGCGCAATGAAATATTTCTTTGATGTACATTATGATTTTTCGCAGGATCTGACCAATCAGTTTTTTCTTGGATGATCTTGCAGATTGGAGGATTATGAAAAAGCTAAAAGTTGCTATTGTCGGATGCGGCCGTATTGCTGTCTGTTATGAAGATACTTTCATGCGTTTTCCCGATATTGTAGAACCCGTCTTCGCAGTTGACAAGGTTATTAATAAGGCGAAGGAATTCGCCGGGAAATTCCCTTCCTGCAAATATACAGACAATTATGACGAGATCCTGAAAGAAGATATTGATGTGGTGCATCTGTGCCTTCCTCACTATCTTCATCCTCATATGGCGGTAAAAGCCATGCAGGCCGGGATCCATGTGATCACAGAGAAGCCGATCGCCATTACTCTACAGGAAGCCGACCTGATGCTCTGCACCCAACGGGAGACGGGGGTAAAGTTAGGCGTGATCTTCCAGACAAGGTATACAAAGAGCGTTACCGCATTAAAGGCGATGATCGACCGCGGAGACTTTGGAAGGATCATTTCCGCCCGTTCCTATCTCACCTGGAACCGTCCATTCAACTATTATGACGAGAGTGACTGGAAAGGAACCTGGGATAAGGAAGGCGGGGGCGTTCTTATCGACCAGGCGATCCACAGTATAGACCGGGTACGTTACCTGGTTGGAAGCGACGTCTCATGGATTGACGGAAGCATCCACAATTATGTCCACGACTTTGTTAAGGTAGAAGATACAGCCAATGCGATCATTGGATTTGAGAATGGCTGTCTGTATAATCTGTACGCCTGCAATACTTATGGTCTGGATTCTCCGATCTACATAGAGCTTGCCGGCGAGAAGGGACGCTGCGGCCTGATCCATGATACCGGTTTCTACGAAATCGGCGATACTTATGAAGAGATCAAGGATGAATATGTACCTGCAAGTGTCGGACCTGTCTACTGGGGCAGCAGCCACTATATACAGCTCCGCGACTTCTATGATTCCGTACTTCAGGATACACCTGTCGTAGTAGACGGAACAGAAGGACGCAAAACACTGGAGATCATTAAGGGGATCTACCTCTCTTCCGCCACCGGAAAACGGGTGAACCTGCCCTTTACTGATGCAGCATATACGGATATTAATATCATAAAATCATGATCTGCGGCAATCACACGGATACGATTGCCGCAGATCAGACAAAAAGAACAGGCGCCCCAAAGATACCAATCTTTCGGCCGCCTGTTCTTCTCTCACAATCCCCGTCTTACTCTTCCGGTGCGAAAACTTCCTTCCCCATTCCACAGATCGGGCATACCCAATCCTCCGGAATGTCCTCAAAAGCTGTTCCCGGCTCGATTCCGCCGTCCGGATCGCCGACTTCAGGATCGTATACATATCCGCATGGTTCACATACATATTTCTGCATCTTCAATTACCTGTCCCTTTCTTAATATGTCGCTCTTATTATATACCAGTTGTTGAAAAAAAACCATAAAATCTTTTAACTTGTAATTAATTTCAAGTTACAGGCCGTTCACCACGATCTGTCCCAATACTTCTCCGATCGGCGCCGCGATGCAAAGATCTGCTCCTACTTCCCTTGCTGTTGCACTCTTATTGATCACCACCAGATGCTTTCCCTGGAAATAATCAATAAATCCGGCCGCCGGATAAACCACAAGGGACGTTCCCCCGATGATCAGTGTATCCGCCCGGCTGATCGCCTGAATACTCTTCTGGATCACATCCGAATCCAGACCTTCTTCATATAATACCACGTCCGGCTTGATCCTTCCACCGCAGGTACACTCAGGAATCCCGTCAGCCTCCTTCACATAGGCGGCGTCATAGAATTTCCCGCACTTCTGACAGTAATTGCGGTGAATGCTTCCATGCAGTTCCAACACGTTCTTACTGCCCGCGGCCTGATGCAGTCCGTCGATATTCTGGGTGATCACGGCCGAGAGTCTTCCCGCCTTCTCAAGTTCTGCAAGCTTCAGATGCGCCTTGTTAGGCTTCGCGTTAAGAAACATCATCTTATCCTTATAAAACTCATAGAATCCTTCCGTATTCTTCACAAAGAAGCTGTGGCTCACAATCTGTTCCGGCGAATACTTATACTTCTGCTGGTACAGTCCGTCCGCACTCCTGAAATCCGGGATGCCGCTCTCTGTAGACACACCGGCCCCTCCAAAGAATACAATATGATCACTGTCGTCGATCATCTCCTGCAATCTTCTTACTTCCTCTTCATACACAGCTTCTTCCCCTGCCTTTCCGGTCCACTCCATATACTGCATTCTGCATACTACATACTGCATTCTGCACACTACATTCTACACGCCATATACTACATTCTACATGCTATAGCTATAACTTATAACTATGATTCTCTCTTCCTGTTCTGGCTATATCCGGCAAAGAACTCCGACAGGGCATCCAGAGTCTTAAGCAGCACCGGCATCTCCCTCTCATCCAGCTTATCTACCACAGCCTGCGTCATCTGCCTGTGATAATCCTCATGATGCTTATACGCCCTTACTCCCTTTGGCGTCAGCCGCACAAACACAACCCTGCGGTCTTCTTCGCTCCTCTGACGCTCCACATACTTCTTATTCACAAGACTGTTCATGGCAGTTGTAAGAGATCCGACCGTGATGTTCAGCCTCCTGGCAATGGAAGACATATTCCTTCCGTCACCCGTGCCGACCGCCTCGATCACATGCATATCATTATTACTCAAATCCCTGAATTCATCCGTGATGATCGCCTTCTCCTCAAGCTCCCAGATTTCATTGATCAGATTCACCAGAACATTATTGATTGTTGTATATGCTTCTTCCATTTCCATTCACCTCCTTGCCTGCTCTCTACTATTATACCCTTTATCCAATCAAAGAATCAATCACTTCTTTTACTGTTTCCAGACGTTTCGCCTTATATGCATATGCACCGCAGAATAACAGCGCGTCATCCGTCTCTCCCTTTGCCGCATGGATCAGGGCGTCCGTAATGCAGTAGGGAATCTCTGCCGGGTTACATTTATGCAGGCATCTGTGGCATGGAGTGTGGGGGATCTGTTCTCCTGCCATCACTCTTTTCATAAATGGATTCATGATCGCTCGTCCCGGCATCCCGACCGGACTTTTTACGATCACAATATCTTCCTTATCTGCGCGGATATAGGCTTCCTTGTAACGGATATCCGCATCACACTCCTCTGTTGTGACAAACCTTGTGGCGGCCTGTATGGCATCCACACCGAGCGAAAATGCATGTGCTGCCTGGCTTCTGTTCTCAATCCCGCCTCCAAGGGCCGTTGGGATCTTGCAGTCAAACATCTCCTCATACTCTCTGACCGCACCAAGGATCCGCATAACTTCCTCATCATATGCTCCACACGTTCTGTCTGTGCCGTGTTCTTCTCCATATTCCAAAAGCTGTTCCTTCGTGAAGCCAAGATGCCCTCCCGCTTTGGGCCCCTCGATCACCAGAAGGTCGGGCATACGCCTATATCTCTTGCCCCAGTATTTTAAGATTACCCTGGCAGATTTCTCTGTAGATATGATCGGCGCCAGCAGCACCTTGGACTCCCCTGCAATCCTTGGAAGATCCATGGGAAGACCTGCCCCGGAGATGATAATATCTGCTCCTGCGTCAATCGCCGCCCTGACATACTCTTCATAATGGCGCATCGCCACCATGAGATTAAAGCCTATGACACCTTCCGGCGCAATTGTTCTCGCCTTCTCATACTCTTTTTTGATGGCTCTTAAATTCGCTTCTTTGGTATTGGTGTCAAAATCCGGCTCCCGAAAACCAATCTGAGCGGCAGAGATCACACCTATGCCGCCCTCTTTTGCAACAGCTCCGGCAAGGGAGCCAAGGCTTACACCTACTCCCATCCCGCCCTGGATCACCGGAACACGTGCCTCTGTATTTCCTATTTTTAATGGATGTATGTTCATTATCATTCTCCTGATCTATGAGTTGAAAAAGTTACTGATACCCGCCTACAGCTTCCGGAATCTGTCGTAACGGCGCTGTGTAAGCTCATCACAGGACATCTTCCCATACCGGCTTAAGAAACGCTCAAGCTTACTCTCAAGCACCCTCGTCACCTCTTTCAGATTCTCTATCGTATAAGGCGACGGCTCTGCCAGAACCTCCTCAACAATTCCCATGCGGTACAGATCCTCTGCCGTAAGGCGCATCACATCTGCCGCTTCTTTCGCTTTTGAGCTGTCCTTCCAGAGAATGGTCGCGAACCCTTCCGGAGACAGAATGGAATATATAGAGTTCTCTAACATCCACACCTCGTCCGCTGTCGCCATGGCAAGGGCTCCTCCGCTCCCGCCCTCTCCGATGATCACCGACAGGACCGGAACCCTGAGGCCGGACATCTCATAGATATTTCTTGCAATGGCTTCTCCCTGTCCCCGTTCCTCTGCTTCTAATCCGCAGAAGGCTCCCGGGGTATCCACGAAACAGATAACCGGACGATGGAATTTTTCCGCCTGCTTCATCAGACGCAGCGCCTTTCTGTATCCGTCAGGAGAAGGCATACCGAAATTGCGCTCGATATTTTCCCTGGTATTCGTCCCCTTCGCCTGCGCAATCACAGTCACCGGCATACCGCGGAACAAGGCAATGCCTCCGATGACCGCCTTATCGTCTGCAAAGTACCTGTCTCCGTGAAATTCGATAAAATCAGTGAACAATTCGCGGATATAATCACTACCCACCGGACGGTCATTCATACGAGACAGCTGAACACGGTCCCATCCTGACGCAAGCTGATTGTTGACAGACAGTTTCCCAAAGCCTTCGTTCTGATCCCTGGCTTCTCCCGTGTTTCCATCTGCATCATCTCTATCGTCTGAATGCTCCGCCTCTATATTGCCTTGCTTATGAAGCATCAGAATCTGAGCCAGTGTCTCCTTCATCTGCGGACGCTCCACAATCCCGTCTATGAATCCATGCTCTAAGAGAAATTCCGAACGCTGGAAGCCCTTGGGAAGCTTCTGTCCGATGGTCTGCTCGATCACCCTTGGACCTGCGAACCCGATCAATGCCTTCGGTTCTGCAAGAATCACGTCTCCTAACATGGCAAAGCTTGCCGTCACCCCTCCGGTGGTAGGATCCGTCAGCACGCTGATATACAGAAGTCCCGCATCACTGTGACGCTTTAAAGCCGCCGAAGTCTTAGCCATCTGCATCAGGGAAATGATCCCCTCCTGCATCCTTGCTCCTCCGGAACAGGCGAAGAGTATCACCGGCAGACGCTCTTTGGACGCCCGCTCTACAGCTCTGGCAATCTTCTCGCCTACCACCTCTCCCATACTGGCCATCAGGAAACGTCCGTCGCAGACGCCTATGACTACTTCCATCCCGTCGATTTGCGCCTTTCCCGTAACAACTGCCTCGTCTAGACCTGTTTTTGCGCGGAGTGCGCCAAGCTTCTCTTCATACCCCTTATATTCCAGCGGATTGGGCGTTGCAAGCCCCGTATCCCATTCCTCGAACGTGCCTGCGTCTGTTACCATTTCGATACGGCGGTATGCATGTACGCGAAAATATCCTCCGCATTTTGGACAGATGTAGTGATCGTTCTTCACGTCCTCCGCTATGATCGCACTGCCGCACTTATTACATTTCCGCAGAAGCCCCTCCGGCACCTCCGGCCTTGCAGAGCTTAATGAAATATATCCTTTTCTTCCAGACGAAAGCCTGGTCTTCTTAAATACATTGTCCAGCTTCATAATTACACCCTTCTTCCTCTAATGAGGCATCATTGCAGAGCCTCTCTGAGGGCCTCCTCATTTTCCGCAATAAACTCTATATCTATATCACCAGACAGATAATCCGGCCGGTTCAGAATCTCATACTGATAATCCACATTAGTATCAATTCCCTCGATGATCACTTCGCCCAGTGCGCTCTGCATCTTCTGCACAGCTTCACGGCGGTTCTTCGCCCACACGATAAGCTTTGCCACCATAGAATCATAATACGGCGGTATGGTATATCCGCTGTAAATGGCTGAATCCACCCGTATCCCCTTGCCTCCGGGGAGATACATATCCGTGATCGTTCCCGGAGACGGTCGAAAGCCCTTCGCCGGATTCTCCGCATTGATACGGCACTCGATGGCATGGCCGTTAAGCTTAATATCCTCCTGTGTAAACGGAAGCTTTCTTCCAGAAGCAATCCTGATCTGTTCTTTGATGAGATCGATCCCCGTCACCCATTCCGTGACCGGATGCTCCACCTGGATCCGGGTATTCATTTCCATGAAATAGAAGTTCCCGTTCTTCTCAAGAAGAAACTCTATGGTCCCGGCGTTCTGATAGCCTGCCGCCTTAGCGGCCTTCACCGCCGCTTCCCCCATCTTCTTTCTCAGCTCCTCTGAAAGGGCCGCCGACGGAGATTCCTCTATCATCTTCTGGTGATTGCGCTGGATGGAGCAGTCGCGCTCTCCCAGATGGACCACATTCCCATACTTGTCTGCCAGGATCTGGAATTCGATATGCCTTGGACGCTGTACAAAATGTTCGATATACATGGTATTATCGCCAAATGCCATCTGCGTCTCCTTCTGGGCCGTCTGAAAACTGTGTTCAAACTCCTCCGGCGTATTGGCGACACGCATACCCTTTCCGCCTCCGCCAAGCGCCGCCTTGACGATTACCGGATATCCGATCTCCTGCGCGGCCTGTGCGCCCGTCCGGGAATCATAGATTGCCTCAGTGCTTCCCGGGATCACCGGTACGCCGGCAGAAACCATGGTATTGCGTGCCTCCTGCTTATTCCCAAGCTTCGCGATGACTTTGGAATCGGGGCCGATAAATGTGATATTGCACTGCTCGCACAGCTCCGCAAATTTGCTGTTCTCCGACAGGAATCCGAATCCCGGATGGATCGCATCGGCGCCTGTTATGATCGTGGCGCTGATGATGCGGTCCATGCTCAGATAACTCTCCGAGGATGAAGCCGGTCCGATGCAGACCGCCTCGTCCGCAAGCTTCGCGTGGAGCGCTTCCTTATCCGCCTCCGAATATACCGCCACCGTCTCTATCCCCATTTCCCTACAGGCACGGATGATCCGCACCGCAATCTCGCCTCGATTGGCAATTAATACTTTCTTGATCATGTATCTCACCTATCCAATCATAAATGTCAGTTCAGCGGTCACAACCGTCTTCCCGTCCACACTGGCAATTGCCTCGCCGACACCTACCGGTCCCTTCCGCTTGATGATCCTTGTCTCCAGACGAACCTTGTCTCCAGGTACGATCTTCCCTTTAAACTTGCACTTATTAATGCCTCCAAAATAAGCTGTCTTCCCCTTGTTCTCCTTAAGACCAAGGATCGCAACAGCGCCGACCTGCGCCAGCGCCTCCACAGTCAGTACCCCCGGCATCACCGGCTCCTGTGGAAAATGTCCGGCGAAGAAGTCTTCACGGTAGGTTACGCACTTGTAACCTACGGCGTACTGTCCCGGCTCGTAATCCTCGATGTAGTCGATCAGAAGAAAAGGATGGCGGTGAGGAATGATTTCTTTAATCTGATTAATATCTAAACGCAACTTCGTGCCCTCCATGTCTGATATATGCTGTTTCCCTGCTATAGCTTAGTCAATACGGAATAATGGCTGGCCGTATTCTACCGGCTGGCCGTTTTCTACCAGTACCTCGGCAATCGTTCCGTCATACTCGCTCTCAATCTCGTTCATAAGCTTCATGGCCTCGATGATGGCCAAGGTCTGTCCCTTCTTCACCGTATCTCCTACGGTTACGAACGGCGCGGCATCCTCGGCCGGAGCCGCATAGAATGTACCGACCAGCGGAGATTCTACAAGCTTGCCGGCAGGCTTCGGCGTATCCGCGCCCGCTAAGCTTCCTGCGGCTTCGTTTGCAGCAGCAACTGCTGTCCCCGCCTGATCCATTCCGTATCCGGCCGCACAGCCTGCTGCCGCGGCAGTCATACCGTCGGGTATATTCACGGCCGGAGCCGCGACAACCTGTACCTGCTCCTTCTTCTTCGTCAGGTGCAGTTTTACGCCGTTTTCCTCATATTTCAATCCGGTCAGACTGGACTCGGATACCTTTTCTATTAACTTGATAAGATTCTCTATCTCCATATTTATACAGGTCTCCCTTTTCTCATCCGGCTAAACTGCCGTGCGCCGGAATGTTCTTTGAATTGATAAATACTGCGCATACGGGCTGTAAGATCACAGCTCGTATTTCTTAAGCAGCAAGGTCGCATTGTGTCCGCCAAATCCCAGTGAATTCGTGAGTACATAATTGACTTCCTTTTCTACCGGCGCACCCACCGCATAGAAAAGATCGCAGTCCGGATCTACCTCTTTTGTACCCACGGTCTGGTGGATAAATCCGTCCTGAATGGTCTTCACACAGGTAATGAACTCTACTCCGCCTGCCGCACCTAAAAGGTGTCCGATCATGGATTTGGTCGAATTGATGACCACATCCTTTGCCGCATCGCCGAATGCGGCCTTGATCGCTCTCGTCTCGAACAAGTCATTGTGGTGCGTGCTTGTTCCGTGGGCGTTGATATAGTCCACCTGAGACGGCGTGATACCGCCCTCCTTCATCGCAAGCGTCATTGCCATCGCCGCACCCTTCCCGTCTTCGGCAGGAGATGTGATATGATATGCATCTCCGGTCGCGCCGTATCCTGTGACCTCTGCGTAGATCCTTGCTCCTCTTGCCCTGGCGTGTTCAAGCTCCTCAAGGACGACCACGCCCGCACCTTCTCCTAACACGAAGCCGTCTCTGTCCTTGTCAAACGGGATGGACGCGCGCATAGGATCCTGGGAGGTTGACAGCGCCGTCAGGCTGGTGAAGCCGGCAACTCCCGTCGGACAGATACAGCTCTCTGTTCCGCCCGCAAACATAATGTCCGCATCATCATACTGAATGGCGCGCAGTGCGTCGCCGATACAGTTTGTGCCGGATGCACATGCTGTCACGACATTCGTACATTTTCCCTTAAGGCCAAGCTGGATAGAGATATTCCCGGCCGCCATGTTGGAGATCATCAGCGGCACCATCAGCGGATTCACTCTGCCGGGCCCCTTGGTCAGGATCTTCTCATACTCCCGCTCTATCACCTGGAGGCTTCCAATCCCTGAACCGACGATCACGCCTGCACGGAACGCGTCTTCCTTCTCTATGTCAAGCCCGGAATCCTTATACGCTTCCGCCGCCGCCGCCACTGCATACTGTGAAAACAGTTCCATGCGCTTTGCGGCCTTAAAATCCATGTGCTCTTTTGCCACGAATCCCTTTACCTCAGCCGCAACCTTCACCTTATAATCCGCAGTATCGAACTTAGTAATCTCACCAATTCCTACTTTTCCTGCTTTCGCGTTGTTCCAGAACTCTTCCACCGTATTTCCGATTGGTGTTACGGCTCCAAGTCCGGTCACTACAACTCTTCTCTTCATACTCTTTACTTATCTCCTTCTGAATTCCATGTACTGCCGCACTTCCTGTCATTCATAAAATGTAACTACATCACCATACCGCCGTCTACATGCAATACCTGTCCGGTAATATACCCGGCATCCTCTGACGCCAGAAACGCCGCGGCCGCCGCCACCTGCCCGGGCTTTCCGAAACCGCCGAGCGGGATCTGTGCCACGGATGCTTCTCTTACCTTCTCCGGCAATACGCTCGTCATATCTGTCTCGATGAAGCCCGGCGCAATTGCATTGACCGTGATCCCCCTTGAAGCGAGTTCTCTTGCCGCCGCCTTGGTAAGCCCGATGATGCCCGCCTTAGATGCCGCGTAATTTGCCTGTCCCGCATTCCCTGTCACACCCACGACAGAAGACATGTTGATGATCCGTCCGCTCTTCTGCTTAAGCATCTGACGGCTCGCAAACCGTATGGTATTAAAGGCTCCCTTAAGGTTCGTATCAACCACCCGGTCAAAATCCTCCTCCGTCATCTTCATCAGAAGACCGTCGCGGGTGACGCCCGCATTATTTACCAGGATATCAATGTGTCCGTATTCCTTAATGACATTCTGGATAAATGTCTCACATTGTCCATAGTCGGATACGTCGCACTGGCAGATCGCCGCCGTACCGTTCTCTGCTTCGATCTCCTGCTTTACTTCTCTGGCTCTTTCCTCTGAACCGTTATAATTTATGACCACAAACGCGCCCATGGAGGCCAGCTTCACGGCAATTGCCCTGCCTATCCCCCTTGATGCGCCTGTCACGACTGCCACTTTTCCTTCTAACATACTTTACCTCGTCATCTTCATCTATCTAAAGTCTTCCGTTACCTTCTCCATGTCTTCCCATGAAGCGATATTGCAGACCTTCACATCCCTGTTGATCTTCTTCATGAATCCTGCAAGAGTTTTCCCCGGCCCGATCTCCACGAAGGTATTAACGCCGTCCCGGATCATGTATTCCATACTCTGCATCCAGCGTACCGAAGAGCTGACCTGCTCTGTCAGGAGAGCTTTCGTCTCCTTGATGTCTTCCACCTTCTTCGCCGTCACATTCGTTACGTATGGAATCTTAAGCGGGTGAAGGCTGACCGTATCAAGCTCCTTCGCAAGCTCTTCTCCCGCCGGTATGAGCATCGGTGAATGGAACGGCCCGCTGACGTTCAGCATCATCGCACGCTTTGCCCCTGCTTCCTTAAGCTTCGCAGACGCCTCTTCCACCGCCCCAAGCTTACCGGTGATCACGATCTGTCCCGGACAGTTGTAATTCGCAATCGTCACGCCGTCAAGATCCTTTATCACCTCTTCTATCTTCTCTGCTTCCATCCCCATCACCGCGCACATACCGCCTTCGCCCGCCGGCACCGTGTTCTGCATGAGGATCCCCCGCCTGCGCACCAGGCGGATGGCGTCTAAATCCTCCATCCCGCCTGCCGCAGCGATGGCGCTGTATTCTCCAAGGCTTAATCCCGCCGTTATGTCCGGCTTAAGCCCTCTCTCCTCTACAACTCTGGTCATGGCAAGACATGTCGTAACCAGCGCCGCCTGTGTATATTCTGTAAGGTCAAGCTTATCATTCTCCTCAAAACAGAGCGCCTTCATATCAAGTCCGAGCGTCTCGCCTGCCTGGTCGAAGACAGCCCCTGCCGTCTTGCTCTTCTCATAGAAATCTGCTCCCATGCCTGCCTTCTGGGCTCCCTGCCCAGGATAGATAAATGCAATCTTAGACATAAAATCCCGCTCCTTTGATCAACGCATCTGTTTCACCGACTAATTTGTCGATCAGCTCTTTACAGGACAACTTCTCTTTCACCATTCCGGCGATCTGTCCTGCCATCACGCTTCCGTTCTTCACGTCGCCGTCCACGACAGCCTTGCGAAGCCCGCCAAGCGTCAGCTGTTCCAGCTCCTCGAAGCTTGCGCCTTTGTTTTCCAATTCAATGTATTTCTTCGTCATATCGTTGCGAAGGGCGCGGACCGGATGCCCTGTGGTCCTTCCCGTCACTCTTGAATCAATATCCTTCGCGCTGATGATCCTGTCCTTATAGTTCTCGTGAACCTGGGATTCCTTCGTCACAACGAAATGAGTCCCCATCTGTACGCCCTTTGCTCCAAGCATAAATGCCGCCGCAATTCCTCTTCCGTCTGCGATACCGCCCGCTGCAATGACCGGTATCTTCACTGCATCCACAATCTGCGGTACAAGGACCATGGTGGTATTCTCTCCGATGTGTCCTCCGGCCTCGCATCCTTCGGCAACTACCGCATCCGCGCCGCAGCGCTCCATGCGCTTTGCCAGTGCGACAGAAGCAACCACAGGAATCACCTTCACACCTGCTTCCTTCCACATCTTCATATATTTCTCAGGATTCCCCGCACCGGTGGTCACTACCTTGACGCCCTCCTCGGCAACAATCTTCGCAACCTCGTCTGCATATGGGCTCATCAGCATGATATTGACGCCAAAAGGCCGGTCCGTTAACTTCTTCGCTTCCTGGATCTGCTCCCGCACCCACTCGGCCGGAGCGCTGGCGGCTCCGATCAGTCCCAGGCCGCCTGCGTTAGATGTGGCCGCTGCCAGATGATACTCTGCAACCCATGCCATGCCTCCCTGGATGATCGGATATTCAATTCCTAATAATCTGGTTACTTCTGTCTGCATTGTATAACCCCACTTCTTGTTTTAATTTCTGCTCTGTTCCTGTCTGATTCTCAATCCTGCTGTTCTTATTCCTTATGCTCGCTGATATAGCTGACCACATCGCCGACTGTTGCGATCTTCTCCAGATCTTCTGTCGGGATCTCAATCTCATACTCATCCTCAAGCGCCATCACCATCTCGAACAAATCCAGTGAATCTGCTCCCAGGTCATCCTTGAAGGAAGACTCCTCTGTAATCTGTGCACTGTCAACTCCCAGGTTCTCTGATACGATTTCTTTGATTTTCTCTAACATGATCCATTCTCCTTTGATTTTTAATATTACATGATTCTATATAAACCGGCGCTTTCAGTAGAATCCCGGTTTATTAACTTCTTATCACTGCCGTTCATCCGGCAGAACTTTACTGACCTTTGTTATCTCTGCCACTCAACGAGCGCGGCTCCCCATGTCAGTCCTGCGCCGAATCCCGCCATTACAAGCTTCTGTCCCGGTTTAAGCCGTCCGTCCCGGTTCATCTCATCCAGCAGGATCGGAATACTTGCGGAAGAAGTATTTCCATACTCCTGAAGATTCATGGGAAACTTCTCCATCGGCTCGCCCAGACGCTTTGCCACGGCTTCCACAATCCTCTTATTTGCCTGATGCAGGATATAATAGGCAATCTCCTCTGTGCCGGTCTGATTAAGCTTCAGCACTTCGCCGATCACCTCCGGCACTCTCTTTACAGCAAACTTAAACACTGCCTGCCCATCCATCTGCATATAGTGCTCGTCATCCAGCATCGTCTCTGGATCACTCTGGCCGGCGTCTGCAAGACCGCTGAAATCATGTCTGCTCTTGCAGGTAAGCGCTGCGCCTTTACCGCCGTCGGAATGTGTGACCGGTAAAGCCGCCTTCCTTGTATCATCTGCCTTTAGTACCGCCGCACCCGCGCCGTCGCCGAACAGGATACAGGTACCTCTGTCCTTCCAGTTGGTCAGATTCGATAAGCTCTCGCTTCCGATCACCAGCGCTGTCCGATATACGCCGCCGGCAAGATAGGCCGCAGCCGTATTATAGGCAAGGACAAATCCGGTACACGCCGCACTCAGGTCGAAACAGGTTGCGTTCACCGCTCCCAGCTCCTTCTGAACCTCGCACGCCGCACAGGGAAGGATCACGTTGGAAGATATGGTCGATACCAGGATCAGATCCACCTCCTTTGGCGCCATGCCTGCATCCTCAAGCGCTCTTCTCGATGCTTCGGCCGCCATGGAAACGGTGGTCTCCTCCTTCACGATGTGTCTTCTTATCACACCCGTGCGCTCCCGGATCCACTCGTCGCTGGTCTCCACCAGCCTGGCAATATCATTGTTGTCCATTGTATATGACGGTATGTATGAACCCGTCCCACATATTGTCGCTGTCATATCAATTCCTCTGATTTGTTTTGAAGTTAAATTATTTTGACTATCAAAGTATATATCAATTTATTTTGCTTGTCAAGTATTTTGAATATCAAAATATTATTTTATCTTTTGGAGAAAAATGCCGATATCTGCCATATAGAATCTTTAAACCTATAATCTATGTATCTACTGCCGCGTACTTCTGCAATTGGGGATACTCATCCGCATGTTCACGCACATAACACCTCTTGAATTCGGCAAACGCTGATTCCCGTCTTAATAAACTCTGAACAGTCCTCATAATAATTTTAGAGTCTGGTCTTCTATGCAATTTTTCAAGCTGTCTATATAACAGGTTCATTTCTTTCAGAAGCAATCTCAAACGCTCATCGCTGGTGTATGTCCGCATACCCGTATTTTTCAGAGAAAAGGTCTCATGTATTAACATTGCCGTCCTATTCTGCATATCATTATCTGAATCTGACACTGCCACCACTACATCATTATCCCTAACCTGAAAATACAAATATTGTTCCGGATCCTGCCGGCAGCAATCTATGATCCCTTCATCATATTTGCCCTTGTTCTTAACTCCATTACAATGCCCACATGCCCAGAACAGATTCTCCCAGTCAAACTTTCTTTCTGGATATTTCCCGTTCTTATGCGGAAGCAGATGCTCCACATTGGGATCCTGCAATTCTTTCAATCCACAGATATAACATTTATTATGGAAATCCGCTCTCAGCCTTTCAACCACATCCTGCCTGTCATATCTTCCGTTCACTTTCTTTGCTTCCTCAGCCAATGATCCAGGCGCAGGAAACGAACGTTCTACCTTAACCATCTATATCCTCCCGGTTCATAAAATCCAGCTTCAGCCTTCGATATTCCGCCGCAACACCAATGGCAAGATAATCCGGAATCTCATCCAAATACATCTCTAACTCTGCAATCTCGCATATCTCATCATCTGATAAGCTTTCCTTTCTGACAAGATTCTTATATTGCTCAAACTTATCCTTCAATGTATAAGATAATTTATCCGCACCAAAATACCCCTCCACAATACCATCATACGGCACATCCTCTAATCCGCCTTCTACCAACAGATGATTCTCCAGATCATAGATTACAACATCCTTTAAACTGTTCAATATAAATGGAGAATGCGTAGTCACAATAAATTGGATATTAGGAAATATGGATGTCAGTAACGGCATGATATTTTTCTGCAATTCCAGATGCAGATGGGTTTCAATCTCATCCACCAATACAATCCCCGGAAGATTAAAATGAAAAGAACGCCCTGTCCGCTTCTGCATCCGCATCATAATATCCACCACAATGTCTAATACCGCCTGGTATCCACTGGACAATGTATTAAAATCAAAAGGCTCCTTTCCCTGCTGGATCATATGAAACTCAAAGGTTTCTTCATCAAACTCCAGATGAATCGTTCTATCTGCAAATATATCCTGCAAAAGGTTATCCAAATGTTCAAACCATCTTTTTATTTCATCCGCTTTTTCTATCTTACGGCTGTTTCTTGCCAATGCTTCCGTCATCTTCAGATCTAATAAATACTTTACGAACTCATACCGGGGAAATTCCGTCAGCTCATACTCATCCCTCAACTGTACTTTCTCCACATGTCTGGGCTGTTCTGCCCGGAATATTCTATCAGCGCTGTAATATGCTGATATATAAGGCTTCTCTGCGCCTAACGAAGAAATGTCTTCCACATTCGTATTAAACCGTATATCCAATCCTCTTTTGTCCTGCCCGAAGCCGCCTGTCAACATACTATTCAGATAACCGGCCAGAGCTTCCACAATGCTGGTTTTTCCACTGCCGTTTTTTCCTGTCAAAATCAAATGTCTGATCTGGTTGTCCGCTAATGGTATTGAAATATCCTTGAGATGCCTGACCTTATTGATCACTAAATTTGTTATAAATATCTGAGACATGATACCCCTCCGCTTTGACTTTTCCTTCCATTATGATTTCATGCCGGCTGTCATATGCCGCACAAAGCCTCTTCTGAATTTTTTTATTATATCATAAACTATACAAAAATTATACCGTTTCCTTTCGACGTCTTTCACACCTCAAAGAGATGGGTGTACTCCACACCAGATTCCATATAATATATATAACACTTATATATACCTTGACATTATATATTATATAAAATATAATATACCCAGTCAAAAACACATTAAGAAGGTGAACAGAGATGATATTTCCGATGAATGCACCAATGTTTGACCTGCTGGTATTATCAATCACAGAAAAGGCAGACGCCTACGGCTACCAGCTGAGCCAGATCATCAAGCAGGTATCTAATACAAAAGACTCGACACTCTACCCGGTTCTCAAGCGGTTACAGGAGCAGGGTTTTCTGACCGTCTATGACCAGTCCTACCAGGGGCGGAACCGGAGATACTACAGAATAACGGAAGCAGGCCGGCGGCACTTCCGGATGCTGTCAGAGGAATGGCGCATCTATCAGGAGGCGGTAGATCAGATTGTAAAGACAGGAGGGAAGACAGATGAACAGAGATGAATACATGCAATGTCTGAAATACAGGCTTCGACGGCTCCCCAAGGAGGACTATGACAAGGCAGTCTCTTATTTTACCGAATATTTCGAAGAAGCAGGCTCGGAGAATGAAGCACAGGCCATCCACGACCTTGGCTCCCCGGAGCTTGCGGCAGACCAATTGATCCGGGATATCGCAATGGAGAATGCAAAGGAACCCGTCAGGGACGTAAGACATGGAGTTTCAGCCGTGTGGATCGGGATACTTGCCGTCTTCGCGGCTCCGCTCGGCATCCCGCTTGCACTTGTCATAGGCGTTCTCGCACTGATTTTTGTCCTGCTTATCCTGATGCTGGCAGGCTTATTGTTCACGATGGCAGTCATAACTGCCGTATCCTCAATCCCCTGCATCATCATCGGTGTGTGGATGCTCTTCACCTCATTTGCAGACGGAATTGCAACCATAGGCTGTGGACTGATCGGACTCGGTGTCGGATACTGGCTGGTCACGGGCAGCATTGCATTTTGCAAATCCATCATGCACTTGACGGCCCGCATGTTCGGCAAGATTGCAAAGAACAGGAAATCCCACACAAACAGACATTCATAATATTTAAGTACAGTATAAAGGAGAACCTCATATGAAAAACAGGAAATATTGGATCACAGCATCGCTCATCTGCGTGATACTGGGCGCCATTTTCATAGCTTTGGGCCGGCTGATGGGCGGATATCCCGGATTCTACATCGACAATACAGGCATCCATACGACCAGCAGCCACAGTACGCCCATAAAGGATTCCGTAAAGCTGGACAAGTTCAACAGTATGGAGATCCATGCCGATTATTCGGACGTGGAACTGGTCTACTCTGATAAATTTGCTGTTGAATACCGCATCAGGGGAAACAGCGGCGATCCGGTCTGCGAAGTCAGAAACAACAGGCTGATCTTTCAGGAAGCCAAGCCTTTTCGGGACTACTATATCGGATCCTTTACCTTCACGAGTATGACATTCTATGAGCCCCGGTACTTTATCAAAGTCATGATCCCAAAGGGTACAAAGCTGTCTGAAGCTGTATTTGACATAGAAACCGGAGATTTAGACATATCCTCCATAAAGGCGGAGACACTGAAGATTACCGACAAATACGGAGACGTATCCGTGGGCAGCTGCAATCTCAAGACGCTGGATATCCAGATGGAGAGCGGTACACTTGCCCTTGACACGGTGGATGCCTCCCAGGCCGTTCTCTGCAATACATATGGCGGAATAGGGATATCCGAAGCCGCGGGCAGAAGTCTGATGATCCAGATGGAATCCTCTGATCTTAAGGCCGGCCGGATGAATTACTCTGACACAGAGATCAAGAATGACTATGGCAATGTAGATATCGAAGAAGCTTCCGGAGAACACCTGTCACTCCGGATGGAAACCGGCAGCTGCCAGATCGACCGGATGGACTGCAATGATACAAAGCTTACGAATTCCTTTGGCGGCATCCGTCTGGGACTTCTTGGGGAAATGGACAATTACGGGTTCAATCTGAAATCAAAATACGGAGATATCCGCCTCGAAAACCACCGCAAAGGATACGACAGCGCCGAAAACAACGCCGTCTACACGGCGCCCGGAGACGGCAGGCGGATGATCATGGCCACCTGCGAGAGCGGAGATATTGATATTAAGTCTGTAAAATAGTATACTGTATGTATTACCAGCTTTGGAAAGGCGTATTGCGGATATGGCATGTTAATATCTATCATCAATAATGGATATTATCATGCCTGCCTTTGCACCTTCAAACCGGATATGGCACTCCTTCATACTTCCCAAAACCGGCAGTAAAAATTAATATAACGCCCGGTAGATCTCTTCCATCTGTCCGGCATCAAGCTTCACATAACTCTGATTAAGAAGTCTCTGCTGACTCTCCTCAACACTTTTTGCAAATTCATGGATCTCCCGCTCTTTCATGCCATATTCACGAAGACTTTTCCGTGCAATTATCTGATTGAGCAGATGCCCGAGTTCCGTATACACCTGTTCTGCCTCACACCCAAGGATCCCCGCCAGAAATATGTTCAGCTCCCTTAGGCTTCCCTTAGGCTTCAACCTCTGATATGTGCCGAATACAGCCGTCAGGAATTGATAGTTGGCTTCTCCGTGCGTCACATGATACACACCGCTTAAGGGATAAGACATCGCATGTACGGCTCCGGTTCCCGCATTGCCAAACGCAATCCCAGCCAGATTACTCGCCGTCAGAAATTCCTCCAGCAGTTCCATCCGGTACTTTGGCCCATACTCCACTATCTTCTGAAAACCGGACAGAATCATCTCCATCGCCTGCCTTCCAAACATCCTGGTATACAGATTCGCCCTTGGAGACACGTAGGACTCTATGGCATGGATGAACGCGTCAATGGCGCTCGTTGCAAAGAAAGGATACGGCAGATTGGCAAGCAGACCGGGTATCAATACCGCGTCATCCGCATAAATGCTGTCGTCGGCAAGCCCCATCTTACTGTGGATGCTGGTAAGCTCTGTAATAGATACATTGGATACCTCTGATCCGGCCCCGCAGGTGGCCGGCACAGCAATCAACGTGTGTGCTTTTCGAAGCGGCACCTGCCGTCTGAATATCTGCTCAGTAGTCCCATTACCCTCCAGTACCAGAAGCTTCGCCATATCTATCACGGCCCCTCCGCCAATCGCAACGATCCTGTCACAGCCCGTCTGCCTGAAATCCGCAAGAAGGGCGTCCATCATAAGATCCGTCGGCTCTCCTGCTCCGTATTTATCCTTATACTCTACATGCGCCTTTATTCCAAGAGATTTAAAAAATGTCTCATACACGCTCCTGCTTGCAAGAATAAAATCTCCTTCCCCAAGCTCATACTCCTTCGAAAACGCTCTTGCACTGTCAAATCTGCATACCTTTGTTCTCTGCTGAAACAGCCTCATACCTGCACGCTTTCCTTTCTTTCTACATTCTTATCCATCATCAGATTCCGGACAAACTATTATCTATATCCTCTGTCTGATCCAGTGTACTGTCTGCATTAGCATTTCTCCGCTATATCAAAGATCAGCTTCTCCGTATCCTCCCACCCGATGCACGGATCCGTAATGGACTGTCCATACACCAGATTCTCGGTGATATCCTGCCGGCCCTCAACGAGGTAACTTTCAATCATGACGCCCTTCACCAGCCTCTTAAGCTTCGGATCGTAATTTCTGCTGTGCAATACCTCGCTCACTATACGGATCTGCTCCCGGTGCTGCTTGTTGGAATTCGAGTGGTTCACATCCACGACCACCGCCGGATTCTTAAGTCCCCACTCTTCATACATCTGAGCCAGACGCGAAAGATCCTCATAATGATAGTTCGGGATATTCTTGCCATACTTGTCCACACCGCCCCGCAGGATGGTGTGCGCCAGTTCATTCCCGCTGGTCTCCACATCATTCCTGCGGTAAATGAACCGATGCGGATGCTGTGCCGCCGTGACAGAATTCAGCATGACAGACAGATCCCCGCTGGTCGGATTCTTCATTCCCACCGGGATGTCAATACCGCTCGCCGTCAAACGGTGCTGCTGATTCTCCACCGACCTGGCCCCTACCGCTTCGTAAGAAAGCAGATCATCCAGATAACTCCGGTTCTCAGGATACAGCATCTCATCCGCCGCAGACAGCCCCGTCTCTTCCATCACACGGATATGCATCTTGCGGATCGCGATGATACCTGCCAGAAGATCCGGTTCCTTCTCCGGGTCCGGCTGATGAAGCATCCCCTTATACCCGTCCCCTGTGGTCCGCGGCTTGTTCGTATATACTCTGGGGATGATCATCAGCTTATCCGATACCTGATCCGCCAGCACCTTAAGCTTCCTCACATACTCACACACAGACTCTTCATTATCCGCAGAACACGGCCCCGCGAGGACGATGAATTTATCAGATCTCCCGGTAAATATATCCCTTATCTCCTCATCTCTCTTCTTCTTTATCTCCTCTATCCTGCCGGAAACGGGATACTGTTCCTTTAATATCTCCGGAAGCGGTAATTCATGATTAATCTTTATTGACATCTCTTCTCCTCCTGGTAATCTATGAGATTTGCGCCTGTTATCGTTACTTTCATTATCATAATATTCTGTATAGGCCGTGTCAATGTATTTTCCTGTTTATTAAAATTTATCCCGAAAGCCCTGACTTCTTTCCCCGGAACCAGACGGAAGAATTGTAACTCCCCGGAAGATATGCTAAAATATACAAAAAACTACAGAGAGGCGGGACAATTAATCGTGGAAGACAATACTTTAATCCATACACAGGCTGACCAGACGGGTCTGAAGCTCGCAGACTATCTACAGACCTCAGCCGACGGGCGCATGAATCTCGGCGAAGAGATTCCCGTTGCTGTCTACCGGCTTTTAGAATATTCCCTTCGAGAAGAACTGACCGAGCAATTCGGCAAAGAGGCGCAGATCAAAGCCTTCCAGAACGCAGGATACCGGGCCGGACAGTTTTTTGCCAAAAGATATCTGGATCTGTCGCTGCCATTTCCTGAATTTACCGCGCAGCTGCAACACCAGATGGAAGCTTTCAAGATGGGCGTCCTGCGTATCGAGAAACTGGAAGAAGCCACGGGCAGGATCATCCTCACCGTTTCCGAGGATGCCGGCTGTTCGGGACTGCCGGCACTGGGCGAGACCGTCTGCAACTATGACGAGGGCTTCTTATCCGGAGTGCTCACCACTTATACCGGGAATCCCTATACCGCGGTGGAGATCGACTGCTGGGGCACCGGAGACCGGGTGTGCCGTTTCCAGGCAGACGTAAAGGATTCTTTCCACATCCACGAGCTGAGCGAACCTTATCAGAATATAAGACAGAACCTTACGTCTTTGCAGAAGGAGATAGATGAGCTGACCGCATATTCTGCCGAGCTCTCCAAGGGAAATCTGTCAGCCGCATTTCCGGACAAGAGTAATTTCCTGTGCGAGAATCTCAAGAATCTCCACGCAAATCTGAATCATCTCACCTGGCAGGCGCAGCAGGTTGCAAGAGGCGATTACTCCCAACACGTTTCTTACCTGGGTGATTTCTCCGATGCATTTAACGAGATGACAAAGCAGTTAAAGGAACGGGAGGCACAGCTTCGGGGAGAAGCACAGAAGGCACAGAGCCACGCAGAGATGATCGAAGGCTATAACGAACTGATGGTCGAGATGCTCAGCAAGCGGAAGGAATGGCTCCTTGTCGTTGATATGGATACCAAGGAAATCCTATACTGTAACAAGACGAAGAATGAGGGCGCCGCCGTAAATCCGGCTTTCTGCAATACCTGCAAAAAACGGCTTCCATTTCAGCAGGAACTCTTAAAATGGAACAGTGACGAGCAGTACAAGGTATGGGAAATGTCCGGAGACGAGGATGCCGACACCCACTACCGTATTACTTCATTTCCAATCGAATGGAAAGAGCACGCCTCCTACGTCCACATTATCGTGGATATCACCGATGAGAAGCGGGCCGCTCACAATCTTGCAAGCAAGGCATACCACGATCCGGGAACCGGGATCAAGAACCGTCTGTTCTTCGAGGAATACATGGAGATGATCCTCCTTAAGGAACAGGATACCACTCTCTGCTATCTCGACCTGGACGGCCTCAAATACGTGAACGATACATACGGACATCTGGAAGGGGATATCTATATCCAGAATTTTGTGGAACTCATCAAGGCGAATTTCCGCAGTGAAGATACCTTCGCCCGGATCGGCGGCGACGAATTCTGTCTTGTGCTTGGCGGAAGTATCCGGGAGCTGATAGAACTTAAGATGGCGGAAATCTTACGTGAATTCCAGACCGGGGGGTACGCCAGCTATCAATGCAGTTTCAGCTATGGCGTCGTGGATATCGAGGGGGCGGATAACGATCTGACTTATGACGATATCCTTCATAAAGCGGACGAGATCATGTACGAATGCAAACGCAGGAACAAAGAGAAGTATCCACAGCTTGTCCGATAACCTCCGTACTTATCGGACAGCCCCTGTGCTTATCAGATAATTGAGGAAACCCTCACACCCTTCCAGGATATCATCATATGTCCTGTCAAAATTGCCAGTATACCACGGATCCGCAATATCTCTCGGATTGCCGCTAAAGTCCAGGAGCATGTGTACCTTACGCTTTGGATCAGAGCCGACGATCCGGTCTATATTGCGGATATTCCGGTATTCCATCCCCAGTATATAATCATATTCCTGATAGTCCTTCTTCTTAAGCTGGACTGCATATTTCCCTTTAGTGCTGATGCCAAGAGCCTTAAGCTTATTCGTCGTTCCATAATGGACCGGATTGCCAAGCTCCTCAGAGCTGGTGGCCGCGGAAGCTATGTGGAACTGGTCTGCCAGTCCTCTCTTCTGTACCATATCGCGGAATACAAATTCTGCCATAGGCGAACGGCAGATGTTGCCCAAACATACAAATAGCACTTTTATCATAATTCTCTTTCCTCCTTCCTCCTGATATCATATTCATCTATACGATTAAATTTAAGTTTCCTGCCTGATTCATAAATTCTCTAAGATCTTCTATATATCTGTATGGCGCATACTCTGAATAAATTTCCAGATTATCTAAGATTACAATCTGCACATCCTTTCCTCGGATTGCTTCCAATGTATTTGGAACATTTCTGGCCTCATTCATATTCTTGCATTTATAAGCAATACACCCTTCTTCATCAAATTTTTTCGCTAATATATAAAATGGATTGTTATCTTTCATCATTTTTTAACATCCTTCCATTAATCTATTCATTTCATACTTAAATTTTTCTTCTGAATCAATAATACCAGACCTGTACTTTTCATACAACTGTTTCCCGATGTATTCCGCATGATACTTATAAACCAGTTTATGGCTCCATACATTAAATTGATAATCCTGTGCACACCATAATTGCAGTTCTATCGGATATGCAAGATTATTTTTTTGATAATACAGATGTATTGCTCTATAACCATCATCTATTCTCTTTCCCTTCCGTAGATCAACTACACGGAAATAATCCGGATATAATTCTGGATATTCTTCAAAATATAACCGAAACCCTAATACATCATTGAAACACTGCTTAAATCCTCCACCATTCTGTAGTGTTCTTTCATACTTTCTCATTATGGAATCATTGCTTTTAAAACGAGATCCAATCAAGTTCTCCTGTACAACAATATCTGTATACTGTGAGCGGTATTTATCAATATCCATTAATACATCCGACAACTCTGTTTTTCTCAAAGATATTTGTTTAAGGCTCTTTCCTAATGTACTCTCATATGAGATTTTATCCAAAACTTCTTTAGAAATAAACTGCATTTTCCTCTCCTCAAACATATCATTTCACATATATTTTATATTATATCTTCTAATTATAGTAAAAACAATTAAATTTTTATTTTCAAAATGCCTCTATCACCTCCTGATGTCGCCGATTGCCCTGGGATGCTCCTGCATCAAATCACCACACCATATGACTGATCTCTTCCATCACTTCTTTCAATTCTTTCTCCAGATCTTCCTGTGCCTTCATATCATGAATCTGCATTGCCAGACGGATCCGCATATTAAGAGAGCATTGCCGATCTTTTAATGCCGTAAACTTCGTCTTTCTGATATCCAGCGAATGAGGTTCCATTCGATTATTCTCCATCTGAAATTCTCCTTTTTCTCTTTTCGGCTTATCTTAAAAGGACTTGTTAAACTAAACATAAACTCTCCGCATCCAATTGTGAAAAAAATGTGAAATAATCCGGGTATTTAAACTCAGTTTAACTTTCTATGTTACAATTTCCAAATGATCAAAGGAGGAGTTTCTATGTTACAGATTTTAATTGTAGATGATGATAAGAATATACGGCGGTATCTGTCCGCTGTGCTGTCGGAGGCCGGATATTCTGTTTCCTGTGCAGACTGCGCCCAGAAAGCGCTGAACCTTATGGCAAATGTAAGGATTGACCTGATCGTGCTGGATATCATGATGCCGGGCATGGACGGCTATGACTTTGCCAGGCTTCTGCGGGACTGTAACAACGATATCCCGATCCTGATGCTCTCCGCAAAACAGCTTCCGGAGGACGTAAAGAAAGGATTTCTGTCAGGAACAGACGACTATATGACCAAGCCCGTGGACGAAGCCGTCATGCTTCTTCGTATCAAAGCTCTGCTCAGAAGGGCAAAAATCATTTCCGACCGCAGGCTTGTGATCGGCACAACCATCCTGGATTACGATACGATGACCGTAAAAAGCGGCGACAGCTGTCAGCTCCTTCCTCAGAAGGAATTTCAGCTTTTATACAAACTTCTGTCCTATCCCAACAAGATATTCACCCGGATGCAGCTTATGGAGGATATCTGGGGGCCTGCCTCGGATTCCACGGACGCTACGGTCAGCGTCCACATCAACCGTCTCAGGAAACGCTTTGAAGACTGCCCGGACTTCTCAATCGTTACGGTAAGAGGTCTTGGCTATAAGGCTCAGGCAGAGGAGGAGCTGGTATGAAGGAACACACAGGCGTCCGCATCAAGATTACTTTACTGACAACGGGTTTCGTTTTTATCTTACTGGTTCTGACCATTTTTGCCAGCAATACTCTCATTATCTTCGCCCTGAGACACGGCTGGATCAAGTCTGAACCAGGAGCACATCTGGTTCCCCTTCTGTTCCAGAGCGGAATCATCAGTATTATTATCGGCACGATCATATCCTTTTTTATGAGCCATTTTCCGCTGCGCCCTCTTCACACGCTGATCCGTGCAATCCACGAGGTTTCTGCCGGGAACTATGATGTGAAAATCCACCTGGAGCATCCGAAAGAATTCCAGGAGCTTTCCGAATGTTTCAATCAGATGACCGAAGAACTGGCTGGAACAGAGATGTTCCGCTCTGATTTTATCAATAATTTTTCCCATGAGTTCAAGACGCCGATCGTCTCCATTCTCGGCTTTGCAAAGCTGCTCAAAAGCCAGGAACTGGATGCCCGTCAAAGCCGGGAATATCTAGACATCATTATCGAAGAATCCAGACGGCTGTCGGAACTGTCCTCGACTGTATTAAATCTTTCAAAAGTAGAAAGCCTTACTCTCCTTGCGGACAAGACCAGCTATTCTTTAAGTGAACAGATCCGGGAAGCCATCCTGCTTCTGGAGAGTAAATGGTCGAAAAAACAGATTGATTTTGATATTGATATGGAAGAAGTCATGATCACGGCAAGCAGGCCGCTGTTAAAGCAGGTCTGGATGAACCTGTTGGACAACGCCGTCAAGTTCTCTCCTTCTGCGGGATGTATTGCCGTCACTCTGCGTTCAGACAACGGGGATGCGGTTTTTGCAGTAAAGGACCAGGGAGAGGGCATGGATGACAAGATAAGAAAATATATTTTCGATAAATTCTATCAGGGCGACACCTCGCACCATATGGAAGGCAACGGCCTCGGCCTGCCTCTCGTAAAGAGAATTTTGGAATTACATAAGGGAAGTATTTCTGTTAAGAGCCAGACGGGAAAAGGGAGCGTTTTTATCGTCCGGCTCCCGAAAGACGGGAATCACAGTACAATCTGTTGACGATAATTTTGAGGGAAGGCAGACCGCCTGACGGCTCTGTGATGCATAAAGCATCAAACGGCAAGCTGCGTCTGCCTTCCTCTAACTGTTTGTAAAAAGCTGTACATCGAACCTTAAATACGGCCAGTACTGGAATGGCCCAAAAGTTATAGACGTAATCTGACACTCCCTAATAACCATTCCATACCGGAATCAAAGGGAGTGTCAGCATTAGACAGCCTTTATGAAATCCCGTACTCAGTAATCAGATGCTTCTGATACTCTACATCCTCTGTTGCGCGCTCCAGTTCTTTGTACTTCCCTTCTTTGATCAACCTGTTGTTCAATTTATTGATTTCATCTCTGCCTTCACTTCTGCCCATTTCAACCAGCATCTGACCTAACCGTGTCATACTGATTCCCTCCTTAATCTCATCCATATCCACCTGATCCAGAAATTTATCTGCCATCACATACACCACCGCTTCTATCTTGCTTATATCTTCTGTACTGATACCTGCTGCCTTCTTGGTAATCTTAAATGTTTCCTTTACCCGTTCCTTAAGAGGCATCGTTCCGCCCATCAGCAGGCACAGCGTCAATGGGACTAGATCCTTCCTCGTTAAACATTCGCCCCGTGCCAGCTTTTCCCAAAGTTCACCGATCACCTTATCAGCGTTCCTGTTCTTCATGATAATGGGCACGATCCGATAAGTATACTCGCCTTGTCTTTATCCGCCCCTCTGCTTCTGCCCATATAATCTCTCCTTTTCACAGCATAATACGGAGAAACTATCTTTATATTTACTATAGCAAAAAATAGTAATACAGACAATGGCATTGCTGAAATTTAAGTTATTTACCTGCGTTTTCCTGTGACGGTCCGCTTTCGTCTTTTAAAGTCTGTTCCGCTTTTGGCCGGACCTTCTTCGGAGTAATCTATAACCCAGGCTCCACAAGACCGCATGGGTGGACAGTGCCGCAAGTGCAGGGCATAGAGCCTTCGTCTGTCCGTTCAGCAGATCCATGACACCATAGAAAGTTGCGCTTGACGGCAGTAAGTAAGAAAGCTTGAATATGATACTGCTGTCCGGCACCGTCAAATAGAAGAAGATTGGCGGAGCCTGGAACAGGATCATGAGGACCTTGATGTAAGCAATCCCCGACATCAATCCATCGGAAAAACAGCCGATCAACAGCCCCATTAAGGCTGAGATATAAGCCGAAAGCAAGATGATCAGCAGAAACGGTAATATATGTTCTATGTCTGTCCGCACGCAGATCAACGCTGTTATGATCGTGGATACCGTACCTCCGATGAATCCCAGAAGTGTTTTCTGTGTGATGTAGGAGCTTGCAGACATGGGAAGCACCTGATTGATAAATTCAATACCATCCTCTTTCTCGCCTATGATGTTCATAGCGTTAAACGTACAGCCCATAAACATAGCGGCGACCAAGGTCATTACGATCAGGAGGGATTTTAACCAGTCATTGTCTGACGTTGCCGGGATCATGGTTTTTGTGACGGATAATGTCTCTACCTGATTTTTATAAATCTGCGGAAGTGTGTCTGCGATCACGCGGTTCATTTCCAATTCATCTCCGGAGATGAAGGTCTGTATCACGCTTCCTGTTTGCAGAACGCCGATCATCTGTGTGGAGGGATCGTTTACCGCGGCACGCAGTTCTGTAAGCGATTCATATTGCGTGACCGTTCCGTTTGCCCCGAGCCATTCGACGGTATCGGCGTCCATGCGGTTTTCCAGAACGCCAAATGAGTTTTCGCTGATGGACTGAAGGCTTACGCCGGAAAGCAGACGAATGGCGATCCCGACAACGACAGGGAGGAAAAAGGTCAAAATACACAATTTGTCACGTCGGACGCTTTTGAGCTGATATTTCAGTCTTTCCATGCGCTACCCCTCCTTTGCCATTTCACGGTTTAAGGTTTGATACGAAAGCAGGAACAATAGAATGATCGTTCCGGCACAAGCCAAATAATACGGAGCTTTTGTCATCGGCGTCAAAAAGAACGCCCCTTTCATTGCTTCAAACAGATGATACATCGGGTGATATACGATCCAGTTCCACTTCATGCCTGTCTGCCCTGCCAAAAATACAGGCGTTGTCACGAAAACCGCAAGTATTAGATAAAACAGGGAAAACTGTTTGAAATCCGGCAGCCTGACAGCGCAGAGAAATCCGACCAGCGCCATGATGAGTGATAAAATGCCTGCCTGTAAGAGGACGCCGACAAGCGCTTCGACAGCCTCTGACACCCCCAGATTGATGACTGTCAGAAGGATCGTAAACACCAGATCGGAACACAGCAATAACAGCAGTTTGGATAAGATAAATACACCCCGGCAGACCGGGAGTATCCCGTGTACCCGTATCACACCCATCTGTTTTTCTTTAAAGAGCATAGATGCAAGCCCTAAGAATCCGACCGCCGTCAATTCAAAGAATAAAAATTCCGCAGTGATTTCCCGCCGATTTTTCATTTCCCTGGTGTTGGCGCCGATTCTTTCTGCCTGCCCGTCTACATTTCCATGCAGGATGGCTTCGCCCCATGCCATGCGGTAGTGATCGGTGGTTTCCATGCCGCAGGACAGCATGTAGATCTCCGGCTCAGCATGGGACAGATCAATGCCCACAGAATATTGGTCGGCACAAGCCGCCTTAAGCGCCTCCCGGCTGTCCAGTTTTGTAACGTATTCCGAGACGTCCGGCAGTCTGCCCTGCGGATCATAAAGACAGACCGGAAATATTTTCTGATCCAACTTGGCATACACAAAATTGATATAGCCGGAATATAAACATAGCGAAAGAAGCGCCAGCAGAAAGAATTTGCCGGATATCATCATTCGAAAATCTTTCTTCAGCAAGTGTGAAAATCCCCTCCACATTACGACAGCCCCCTCCCCGTATATTGAATGAACATATCCTCAAGCGTAGGCTCCTGAGAATGAACGCTGATAAGCTCATCATACGCGAACGGGATCCCCGCTTTCATATCCGGCGCCTCAATCGTCTGTTCTTCCCGTCTGCCCTGATACAGATAATCAATGACAATACTGTGGTTGCTGTTTTTCTCCTTTAGATTTCTCGGCGTGTCCAGGACCGCGATGGTCCCATTCGAGATAAACGCCACTCTGTCGCAGAGCAGGTCGGCGTCCAGCATATTGTGTGTCGTCAGAAATACCGTCGTCCCTTTTTCCCGTTCCTTTTCTATGATCTTGCGGAAAAGAACGGCTCCGGAAGGATCCAGCCCGCTTGTGGGTTCGTCCAGAAACAGAAGTCTGGGGTTGCTGATCAATGCCCGCGCCATGCTGACGCGCTGGCGCATCCCCTTTGAGTAAGACGATACCGGCTTATTCAGGAAATCCTTCTTGAATTCCAGTTCGTCGAGCAATTCTTCGGCGTCCCGCCGTTGTTCCCTGGGATAGAACGAAGCAAAGTAGTGCAGATTGTCAAGGGCGCTCAGGTTGGTGTACAAATAAGGAAATTCAAACAGAACACCGATCTTCTGAAAAAATGCTTGCGTATGTCCGCTTTGCATATCTTCTCCGAACAAAGATACCCTCCCGCCATAGCCCTTCAATATGCCGGTCAGGATCTTTTGTGTCGTAGACTTGCCGGAGCCATTCGGTCCTAAAAAGCCGAAGATCTCCCCATCCTCTACAGAAAAATCCAAACCATGTAACGCCTGCTTCTCTTTCCCATAAGAAAAGGTCAGATTCCTTGCTTCGATCATTCGTCATCCCCCCACTTCCCATACTGCTCCTTCTTCTTTTCCTGCTGGCGCCTGTTCCACCATTTCATAAATTTGATCTTGAACGGGATAAAGACTGCCAATAATACCAGAAGAAGAATCCACCAATACCACTCTAAATCCATAAACATGATCGTTACCTCCTTAATCTGAGAGACTTGCCCTTTTGTTGAGGTAATCTTATAAAAATGCGGTGAAATTGGTGTGAGACTGCGGTGAAGTTGGTGTGAAATCGGTGTTGCGATAGATGATAGACAATATTTTTGTGCGGACGGATCCGGAGGGGAATATCAAGCCGGATTGGGAGAAGTCTATTTAGCAACAAAGTAAAGGCTCCCCAGATAAAGAGAGCCTTTTCGAAAAAGCTGTGCGCCAATGCCCGCTTTTCGGACTAGATCACAGTAATAGTATATGCAGATATGAAAAAAGAGTTGTATGAAACAACTCTTTTTCCTAGAAAAGCCTTGCGGCCAATGTCCCTTGCGAGACTAGATAACTTATTTGTCTATGACTTAATTATAGCATCTGCAATAGGAAAGTCAAGAAAATTTACAGTTCCAAGTGATTTTTCAGCAGTTTATCAACAATGGCAAGGCATTCCGGCGTTAAGCGGCCAATCCGTCTGCCGAGACGGGCTTTGTCAATCGTGGTGATATCGGTTACGATAATACGAGAAGGCTCTTTATCCAGCTTTCCGTCTGCCAGTTCGGCGGATGAAAGGCGCACCTGATAATTAGGGTTTATTTTTGTACCGTCGCCTTCAATGGGGAGGACATTTACTTTTTCGCTGTAAATATTGGCCTTTTTGTTCTGGATGATGACAACAAGGTGATTTCCGCACAGTTCGCTGCCCACGCCTTCCGTGATGAATGCATTGTAGATTTCTCCGCGATAAGGTTTTATGGGATGGAATTTCTTTTCGTGGGAAGACCGCAGTTTCCTGTTTTCACTAGAATTATGGTGCATCCTGCACTGTTCGGGTATGTACCGCAGATAGGATATGGCTTTATTGACGGAAATGTGTTTAAGGCTTATAAGGATGCCCTGAAAAACGGAAGTCAGTGAAGACCTGTCACTGTCATTTATGTTGTTTAAGGAATTATATTCCATATGCACCTCCGCTTGTATTTATAGAAAGAGGGTAGCATATTTTGTCAGAAATTGCAATGGAGGAGAATAGAAAAAGTGGGAATTAGGAAAATGTTATCCGCCCAGATTTTCATCCCCCCACTGTTTCATATGTTCAAAAACGGGAATGAAACTTTTACCTAAGTCAGTAAGATTATATTCCACGTGGGGAGGTACTTCTTTATAGTCATAACGAGTGATGAAGCCGTCGGCTTCTAATTCCCGAAGCTGCTTTGTCAGGCTTGATTCCGTAATGTCGCCGATATGCCTGCGAAGCTCTCCAAAGCGGTGTATATCCCGAAAGGCGATGTAATAAATGATTTCAATCTTCCATTTACCGCCCAGAATTTTTTGTATGGTTGAAACTGTTTTACAGCGCTCCACAGCCAATTTACTTTTTTTCATTTCTGCCGCTCCTTCCTGTAATGTTAAGACCTTCTAAGATAGTATATCATATTCTCAAAAAAATGTATCGTTTTTGGAGGTACTACAAAAAAGTACAGTACTTGTAAAATCATTGTACAAAAGTATAATTAGTATAGATTACAGGAAACAGTGCAGAAGAGAAGAAAAGAAAGGAGATGTGATCATGCACTACACAGGAACAATCTGGCGGCCGCCATATGAAGCGGAATCACTTTTGTTAGAGGTGACGGCAGGCTGTACGCATCATAAATGTAAGTTTTGTACTTTGTATAACGACCTGCCGTTCAAATTCAGGATGTCCCCTCTGGAGGATATTGTGTGTGACCTACAGGAGGTCAAAAGAGCAAAGAACGGCTGGAACGCCGGGCGTATTGACCGGGTGTTTCTGACCGGAGCAAACCCATTCGTTTTATCCTATGACAAATTAGCTGTGATCGCAGAGTTGATCCGCAAACATCTTCCGTCGGTAAAGTCGATCGGCTCGTTTGCAAGGATTACGGATATTACGCCGAAAACCGATGCGGAGCTTGCAAGACTGCGGGCAATGGGCTATGATGGTCTGACAATAGGAATAGAAACGGGCGATGATGAAGCCCTGCGGTTTATGAACAAGGGGTATACTTCTACCGACATCATAGAGCAGTGCCGGAGATTAGATAAGGCGGATATTCATTACAGTTTCTTCTATCTGGTAAGTATTTCAGGGGCAGGCCGTGGAGAAATCGGGGCAAAATTGACGGCTGATCTATGCAATAAGATACACCCCACGCTCATCGGAGCGAATATGCTCACGATCTATCCCGATTCTGAGCTTTATACTGAAATACAGCGCGGGAACTGGAAAGAAGAAGGTGAACTCGAAAAATACAAGGAGATACGGACGCTCATTGAAAATCTGAAGATACCTGTCATCTTTGCGGCAATGGGCGCTTCCAATGCGTATCAGTTTCATGGAAAACTGCCGAAAGACAGGGAAAAGCTGTTGGCATTTCTCGATGAGATCATAGGAAATGTCAGTGAAGAAGAATTACAGCGGTATAGAAAAAGTGTTCATCATCTGTGAGAGAAAGCGTGGCAAGCAAAGCTGGCAGAAGATATAATTTTTGAATAAAAGCATATTGAAAAGCATTTTCGCATATGCTATAATGCCAATAGGCAAAAGTAATGATGAGTCCATTTGGACAAAAGAACGAATCCCTCGACCGTAGTGGAGTACAGTCGAGGGATTCTTCTTTTCTTTTTATAGTGGCAAAGTACCCACCAGGCTATCTGCTGTCCTTATCATGCCTGTCTAACCATTTGCTGATGAGGTGGCAAACCACACCTGCCGTGACAGTCACTAGAAAAGTAATGATGATTTCCATTTGAACACCTCCTCCCGTTGCCGGGTGTAGGTTGGACAACATAGGAATTATAACATATCAATTAATGTTGTACTATATTTTTCTTAAAAGACTAGAAGTTATTTTTATTTCATAAAAGGCATAGAAAAGTAAAAAACAACGCCACCAGTCTGATTCTCCGCCCCATAAGGCAGGTCCTGCATGGACAAAATCTGTGCCGCGATCGCAAGCCCCAATCCGGAACCGCTATACTTAGAATTTCTGGCACGATAAAATTTTGTCCAGATTTTTGACAGGCTTTCCTGCGGGATCGGCGCCCCCTGATTAAAAATCGAGAAATCCAGCCTGCCGTCATTTTCTTTCAGCGAAAGCTTCAGAATACCGCCCGGACGGACATTGCGCTTCGCATTGACGATCAGGTTGTCCAATACCTGCTCCATTCTGCTTTGATCTGCGCTTACATATACCGGATGTTCCGGCAGTTCATACTGCAATTCAAAATCAGCGTCCGGGGTGTCGACCAACAGACGTCCGGCGATGATTTCTAAAAATGCAACAAAGTCGAACCGCTCCGGGTGAAGCCTGACAGCCCCGGTTTCCAACGCGGATAGATCAAGCAGTGTGGTGATCAGACGGCTCATGCGTTCTGTCTCCGTTATGATAACATCCGAATATCTCTGCCTTTTTTCCTCGTCTGTCTCGTCCTGCAAGCCCTCGGCATAGGCACGGATCACACCCAATGGGGTTTTCATCTCGTGGGAGAGATTGTCTGTCAATTCTCTGCGTTCCGCCAGCAGGCGTTTTTTCTGCTCCACGTCCTGTTCTAATTTCAGGTTGGCGTCTTCCAGTGAAGCAAAGGACTGCTGTAGGTTCCGAGCCATCTTATTCAGGCTGTCCGCAAGCTCCTCCAATTCATCATTCGTATGGATCCTGCAAGGAGACGAGAAATCAAGCCGCGCCATCTGACGCGCGGTACGGCTTAATTCGGAGACAGGATCTGAGATAAACCGCCCCATCAGATAATCAAGCGCCAAAACCAGTGCCGTGACAAAGCACAGCCAGATTAAGAAAGAAATATCCGGCTCGATCGGCAGGCGTGTGGTCACGATGTAAGAGACGATCAAAAGGATCCCGGCAATCTTGGAGACTATAATGATTTTTTTGCGGACAGTCCGCAAATGAAAGATGTCTTTTAGATTCATACTGTCACCTCGAATTTATAGCCGGATCGAATCAGGGTAACAATGTGCCTGCCTTCCCCGCCCAATTTCTGGCGCAGGGTTTTGATATGGGTGTCAACCGTCCTGGTCGTTCCCTCAAATTCGTATCCCCAGATCCGGTTTAACAGCTGATCGCGGCTGAAAATCTGTCCCGGGTTTGCCATAAAGAAGTGAAGCAGTTCGTACTCCTTATGCGTCAGTGCAATCTCCTGCCCGTCGGCAAAGACTTTATGAGAAGCCGGAATAAGAGAAATCCTTCCGGCGGTCATGGCATCGGCATCAGCCAGCGTCGCAGAAGAACGCCGTAATAATGCGTTTGCTTTCGCCAGGAGCACCTTCGGGCTGAAGGGCTTTGTCATATAGTCGTCGGCGCCCAGATGATAACCTTTCAGCTTATCGTCCTCGCTCTCTTTGGCGGTCAGTATGATGATGGGAAGATCACTCATCTCCCGCGCCATCTTGCAGACGGCAAAGCCGTCAAGGTTCGGCATCATCAGATCCAGGATCATCAGGTCCATGGGATTACTTTTCAACAGCATTAACGCGTCGATCCCGTCGTCAGCCATAAAGCAGGTATGTCCGCCGCGCCGCATATACTCGGCAATGATTTCCTGTATATTCTTTTCATCTTCGACAATCAAAAGGTTCGCCATGACCAGCACCTCCTTTTCATATTCGTCTCTGCATCTCCCAGTTTGTTGACTTCAATTATATCACAGGCAACAGCAAAAAACATTACAATGAAAAAATAAATCGGGAGAAATCGGCATCAGCCGGCTTCCCCCGTAGAAGAATTTCCCTAATTCAATACGATCGCATTCACAGCTTCGATCAGATCAACTACATGACTTCTATCAACCAGTGATATCGGTTCTCCGTCAACAACTGCAAGACACTTATTTCCATCATAACGGTATAATTCTATCTCTGCTTCGGGCTGATTCTCATTATCAATCTGTAAAGTCAGGCTGATCTCCTCCTTATCTGCCGGCTCTTCCTCTGTAAATCCGGACGCTGACAGCGAATTAAGTGCATTCCGGAAATCATCCGTCTCAATCTCATCATCCTGATAATACCAGATTTTTTCTTTCCCCTCTTCTTTTACTGTCAGTTCGTACTCGACCTCCTCTAAAGATATCTTTACCCCGCTGATATCCTCAAAATCCGCCCATATCACTTCCTGATGACGAAGATCATTGTACGAAGCCTCCATCAGATCTTCATAGTCCAATCCGCTGATCTGATAGATGATCTTCGATTCACCGACTCTTAGATACGCTGTAACCTCTTCTTTTGAATCTGTCTCTGTATCCTCCTGGGACTCATCGTCATCCGATGACTTGGCAGCTTCCGACTCTGCTTTCTCTTTCTCATCCGGATCGCGCGAGATATGAAGCACAACCGTCTCTTCTTTTTCTTCCCCGCTTTCTTCATCCTGCCCCCTGTACCGCAGGGTTACAGTCAACTCCGGATCGTCCATGCCATAAGATTTTAACTCTTCATCTGTCACATCATAAGTCACATAGTTCGTCAGATTCAGCTCATGGATCGTCTCTACATAATTCTCAATATTCCCGGTATCCAACGGCAGCTCCCCGGAACCTTCCTTTACAAAATATACGTCCTCCTTACTATAAGTAACCTTATTATCCTCCTTATATACAGCTTTATAATTTTCACTGCCTGCAAACTGAATTTCTGTAACAGAATCAAATTCCGGGATCTCATCATGCTGTATCATATCGCTCAATTCAATATCAAAGGAGTCCAGCGGATCATCCTTCACAAGATACACATTTCCATCCCCGATCGAAACATACCGTTCTTCATCCATCTCACTGTAATTGCCCAGCAAGATCTCATAGGTTTCCTCTTCCAGACCGATATGGATCGTACAGAGCGGATCGCCAAGCCCATACTGGCTTAAATCCTCTGCGTCTTCGATAATAAATGAAACCCCAAAGGACTGGAAATTCTCAAGCAGCTGATCCACCTTCTCTTCATTTACCGGAAAATGCTCATCTTCGTCATACAGCCAGTTTTCATCCTTATGAAAGGCAAATGCTTCTGCTCCATATTCCCAGGAAAGTTCTGTCACATCCTCACTGTTAAGCTCCAAGATGATCTCATCACTGTTTTTGATCTTCTCCTTGCGTTCTTCATACTTACTGACTCCCAGTGTCAATGCACAGAAAATCACCAGGACACAAAGAAGTACAGATAATCGTTTAGACCGGTTCATTTTGCCGCCTCCTTCTGCTTACGATCGTATAAATCCCTGCTCCAAGAAATGCCAGTGGAAATCCTCCGATCATGAGCAATTTTAAGAATGATGATGTGGATTCACTGATGGTAAGGTAATTATAGCTTAAAGACTTACTGCGGATAGCAACCGCCTCCCGTTCTCCCATGAGCGAAGACAGGGTGTTCATTCCCAGATCCAGATTGGCGCCGGAAGAATAGGAGTTATACGTGTCATCCAGCAGATCAGCAGACGCAAACCAGACAATCTGCCCTTCATTGCCGCAATCTATGGATACAGCCAATGCAAATGGACCGTCAGCATCTTTGTCTTCCTTTTCATAAGTTGAAATGTCATAGCCCGCCGTCTTACTGTATGCCGTCTCAGAAGTCGTCAGAAGCTCTGTCACCGCACCGGAAGTATCCCCAACGGTCAATCCCTGGGCGATCGGCATGATCGCATAATAATTCTCCTCGATCAAAGGCTCGGTAATCTCACTGGTCCCAATCTCCGGAAGCAGGATATAAGGCGCCTGGAATGCATAATGTTCACGATCCGACTCCACCACGATCCCCTCTGTCACTTCCACATCATAGTCTGCCAGCAGACTATACAGATTTTCCAGTTTTCCTTCTTCCAAAGGTCCTGCAAGAACCATCAGCTTCCCGCCCCCTGCGGCATATTCCGACAGTATCTCTTTTTCCTTTACGGAAATATCACTGGTCGGTCCATATATCAATATGCAATCCGCTTCTTCCGGCACAGAATCTTCATTCAAAAGTGAAAATGTGGTCGTCTCTATATTTTCCTTTTCGATCTGCTCGCTAAACACCGAAGAAAGTTCTGCCTCTCCATGGCCTTCTAATATATATAATTGAGGCAGCTCCTCCGTCACCAAATAATCAATGGCAGATGTGACCGCACCTTCTCCGTCAAAGGATGTATCATAAGAATACGTGGACATATTCTCCTCTGTGAGATAAATATCGTTGTAACTGATAAACCGGCTGCGGTCGTCACACTCCACGATCAGGCTGTTATTGGGTACTTCCTCTGAAGTATACTGGTCTGCGAAGGCCGGGTATACATCCGGATTCTTCTTCACAACCCTGATGTGCTCCGACAGGCTTTCATATTTTGCCAGCAGGTTCTCAATCACATCATCCTCCGCATCCGCCTGGACAATCCAGTAAATGGTCACATCTTTTTTCAATGCGTTCACGACCACCTTTGTATTACTCGTAACCGAATAAAGCTTCGCAGAACTGATATCATACTTCGTCAATGTGGTTGGAAGTACAGACGCAAATATATTTACAACCACCAGGATCGCCAGCACGATCCCTGTCATTGCCAGAGAATAGGAACCGCCTTTCATCGCGATCTGATGATTGTTATAGCGCTTATTCCCTGGATCTCCCATAAAAGATGCTTTCATAAAAGATAACTGTTTCATTAGTTGTACCTCCTTTTCTCAAGGGACTGTACAGACAGGAATAAAAAGAATATGATCACCGTTGCATAATATATCAGCGCCGTCAGGTCAAAGACACCATTTACAAAAGTATAGAACCGCTCAAACAACGACAATTTCGTCATAATATCCGGCAGCAATCCTTCGAATTTTGAGCTGTCTGTAAAAAACAGAACTGCCACAGCCAGCATAATGAGAAAACTGATCCCATACGCTAAGTTCTGGTTTTTCGTCAGATGGCGTATGAGCAATCCTAACAGAACTGCAATCACGATCAACGCGGCCGCAGAACCCGACGCTGTTGCCGATACATATTCCGCTAATGTCACACTATAATAGTTCAGCAGAATAACCGGTATGGCGATTCCAGCCGCAAAGCCCTGATTCTCCGTCAGGGAAGAAATAAATGTACCTACGGCGATCATCGCCGCTCCCATAACAAAAAACGCCAAAAGCGAACCATAGGAAGTCAGCAGATAAACTTCCCCAAACTGTGCAAAGATAAGCGGGTAAAGGGCAACAATGCACAATGGGACCAGATAAACTACAAGAAGTGCAAGGTATTTCCCCACCACGATCTGGGATGTCCGGATCGGCAGGGAATATAGAAGCTGGTCTGTTTTCTGTTTTCGCTCCTCGGCGATCACACGCATGGTCAAGATCGGAATGATCACTACAAATCCAAGACATACATAACCTAATACATATTCGAAATTTGCCACAGCCGACTGGATATTGTAGATCAAAGCGCCGATTCCTACGAAAGCTAACAGAAAAGCGGAAAATATATATGCGGTCAGGGAATGGAAATACCCTGACAATTCATGCTTTAATACTGCGATCATTCCACGTCCACCCCGCTTTCCTCTAACGAGTCACTTACTGCTCGATCGTCTCCCTCCGTCAATTCAATAAATACATCTTCCAGATTCGCTTTTTTAGACGACATCTCTAAAATTGCTTTTTTCTTATCCGCAAATGCGAAAAAGAGCTCCCGGCTGATTTCTTTTACATTCTCAGATCCTGTCCTTACACTTACTGCTGTCAGTCCATCCTCTTGCGTTTTCACATCCCACTCTGTAATCCGGCTGATCTCAGGAAGGATTGCATCAATTTCTTCTTTCGATGCCTCCGCCGTAAAAGTGATGCCGTTGGATGCCAGCAGCAGCTTCTCCAGATTTTCCGGCTTATCGAAAGCAACCAGCTTTCCCTGCGATATGATCAAAACCTTTTCACAGATAGCCTGAACCTCGGATAAAATATGGGAACTCAGTATAACCGTATGATCCTCCCCGAGCTGTCGGATCAGGTCCCTGATCTCTATGATCTGAATCGGATCAAGCCCCACTGTCGGTTCATCAAGAATAATTACCTGGGGACTTCCAAGCAGCGCCTGGGCAATCCCCACCCTCTGCCGGTATCCTTTCGACAAATTGGATATCAGCCGATCCATTACATGATCGATCTTTGTCTGCCCCGCCACATCCTCAATCTGCTTTTTCAGTTCCAGTCCCTTAAGTCCCTTCGCTTCGCCTACGAATTTCAGATATTCGGCGGGCGTCTCATTCATATAAAGCGGCGGCTGTTCCGGCAGATATCCAATCTTTCTTTTTGCCTGTTTTGGTTCTTCAAAAATATCATACCCGTTGATCCGTACATGCCCTTCCGTCGCTGACAGACAGCCTGTCATAATGTTCATTGTCGTAGACTTTCCCGCCCCATTAGGCCCCAGGAAGCCATATACATGCCCTTCGTCAATTTCAAAGGACAAGTCGCTCACAGCTATAAAATCACCGTAACATTTCGTCAAATGCTCAACTGCTATCATAGCAACCCTCCTGCATAAATTATTTTGTTTTGATCTGTCCCTTCATATTATCGGGTTCAGTTTTTACAACTTACAACAGTTCTTTAAACTGAAAATAAACTCAGACAGTATTTTTGTGAAAAAAGCATGAATTCTGCTGATTGTTTCTTTTCAGTTTATCTTCCTCACTATAATAAATAAACGATAAAGTTATGTGTGAGGCATTGAGAGAACTTATGAAAGAAGACTTTGAAGGAAAATATATTGCCAGGTGATTTTTAGTAACATTTTTAGTACCGGGTAAAATATAGAAGATTTTAAAGAGTTTTCGGATATACTTTGAAAATATAAAAATACCTCAAAGCCAGTAAATATAAGGCTTTGAGGTATCTAACCCAAAAAACGGAGTGACGTGATTCGAACACGCGACCTCTACGGTCAACGAACAACGTATTTACGGGCTTTGTAAGGGGTATTTAAGAATCCCAACCAAAAGCCAACCAATGACAAATATAAACAAGCGACCTAAACGGTCAGAAAGGAAAACTTGTATATCCGTTTGTTCTAAAAGTTTATTAAATTCAATAGATTAGCTAAAAACCACTAGCCATAGGTGTTCCCTGTGGCTAATTTCCGCCATTGTGCCAAGCAAGATTATGTACTTAATTTTGACAAACTGGAAGTTGTCGAGTTTTATATATTGACCAAAAGTTTGATTTAAGAACTATAAGACTTTTTTCAAATAATATCTATAATGCTTTTCTGGACAATTTTCTAATATACCAAATACAATATACCCTTGCTTCTCATAAAATTCTTTGGCTTGAAAATCAAATGTATCAAGATGAATAAGTTTAGCACCTTTTGATTTAGCATCATTTTCAACTTCTTCTAAAAGTAAGCTACCAAGTTTTTTCCCTCTATAACTAGAATCGACCCACAATGTATCAACATAAACTACATTCCAACAATACATCCTTGCTACAATACCAGCAACAATCTTATCATCCTTACCGATTTTCTTGCTTAAATCTATGAAATTTTCTTTCTGTTTAGCCTCAACCTGAGATAGATTATATTCCACCAGTCTTTCAATAATATAATCCTGTTCTTTCTTTGAACATACATCAATTTTCATAATATAATTTCCTTTCATATAATAAATCGGATTTGTCCAGATTTACAAATTCTATTTGCTTAACTTTCACTACTCACAGTATAATTCGATTTTATAAAATACACAAGTAAAAAGGTATGAGAGACTTTCACACCTCCGCATACCCTTTTATCCATTCCATGCCAATAACAGCAACAGCTCGTTATTCTTTTACATAACAAATCAATTCGCCAACTTCACAATCAAAATAATCACATAACTTACAAATCAAATTTGCGTCCAGCCTTTGAAATTCATTTCTGCAATATCTGTTAAAATTTGACCTCGGAATATCCAACTCTTTGCAAATGGTATTCTTACTGATATCCCGTTCTTTCAACAGTTCTTCTATCCTTAACTCTAAATGTCCATAATTCATATGCATCACCCCTACACAAAGTATATTTAATAAATCTTTATGTAGTAATTCACTATATAGTGAGGTACTATATAGTTATCCCCTTAGGGATTTAAGAAAGAGAGATACATACACATGAAAAGAAAAGACATAACTACATTTTTATTGCTCTGTCTAATTGCCGGAATCTGCTATTACATCAGTCTGCCCGATTACCATGTCCGTAACAGCATGTCATTCAGTAATCAAGGCACACGAGACACGGAGCTAACTGTTATTGTTTACAAATATTGGGGAATTGATGAGACTATTCGTAAAATCGAAACAGAACACAACAAGATTAACGGCACTCCTACTACCCTTGAAATCAATCTCGATTATTCTGCATGGCTGATTCGTTATGGAGAGAAACCCTTTAAAACCGTTGTTTTTGAATATGACTAAGAAAAAGAATAACAGACAACACTTTCGCAATCGTGCTGTCTGCTATTCTCTGTATACTTTCCACATCTAGTTCTTTCTTGTTCGTGTTCTTTCAAAAACCAACGTTCCGAAGGATGCCCAGAGCGACGGTTCCTAACAGGGCGGCGGGTCGGCTGGGCAAGTGGACGCCTTAGATTACTTCTGCTATTTCGTCACATATTCGATTGGACTATCTTCAATTCCCTCATATTTCTTTATAGTAAGAAGATTGTTAATAAAGTCTAATACCTTGTTTGTATCTTCATCATCCAGTAAGTCCAACTTAGTCAAGATATCAATGTCTGTTTGATTTTCCACTTGTATTGATATGGGTTCTGACATATCCACAACCGCTTTAAATTTTTTCTTTCTGTGAACCACATCAATATCTGTAGTCAATCCCATAACATGACTTTTGCTTACGCCAAACAGTTGTGATAACCTATCCCATATAGAATCATCCCTTGGAGTTCCATTCCCATTTTCATAGTTAGTCAGCATACTTTGTGAAATTCCCAACTCTTTTGCCAATTCCGCAACTGTGATGTTATTTTCTTTTCTCAATTCTTTTATTTTATTCATCGCAATCCTCCTTGTTTATGCTCATTATATTTCAATGTTTTCACTCTGTCAATCTTTTTATCGGATATTAAGATATTTCTCTTGACATCGCTTATTCTGTGCTGTATTATAATAAATATCTGAATATCAGATAATCAAATATTTTAAGGAGGTCATATTTATTGATTAGAGGAACTGATTTCATTTTAAACCCGGACAAACTGGAGGAACAATTTCAATTAGTCGAAGTATCTGAATGGATTGACTACAACACCAAAGAGAAACTAGGCTTCTACTACACTGTTCTTTTTCCAAAGCTGAAATTTGAGAAAATCAAAGTTGGCGTTAAAAATGCCAATCAGCTTGTGTCTAATGAAGAATTGGAGCAAAGAGGACAAGTGACCGTTTCATTTGAGGGACTACATACATGGGCGAGTCTTTATAATGGACGCTTATCCGTCAAAGCAGAAGCTGCCAATATCAGAAAAGCCGGAACAAAATAGTTCCCTAAAGGGGGCAGATAGTCAGTGCCGGACAACGTCATAAGGTGCTGACTATCTGCACCATTTAAGGAAACAGATGTCGTTCTATCTTTACTTGATATATAAAACAACATCTTCCGAAAAATCGGAGTAGAAACAAGCACATACAAAATAGGATACGAGGTGAATTTCGTGGGCAAAGCAAAACAATGTTTTGTATACAATACGAAAATCATTGAAACTCCTACTACGAAAGAAGTGTATTTCTATGAAACTCCAATTTACAGCCATTCAAATTCAGATTCAAAAACAAGTAATACACAAGCACATAAACGTAAAGTATTTGATGAAATGTCGGCTCATAAGCAATATGACAGTTTAAAGCGCAAGCAAAAACACTATGAGCAAACCCGTTGGGAGATTGCCCGTATTGTTGACTGCAATTTTGATAACAAGACCAAATTTTTAACGCTGACATTCCGAGAGAATATTCAAGACATCACTATAACCAACAAGGAATTTAAGTATTTTATACAACGATTAAATTACTATCTGTATCAAACCAAAGTCCAGACATTGAAATATATTGCAACGTGGGAGAAACAGAAACGTGGAGCAATCCACTACCATGTTATTTTCTTTGATTTTCCGTTTGTGGCAAAGGAAAAACTACAAGATTTATGGACGCATGGATTTATCAAAATAAACCGCATTGATGTAGACAGCATGTAGAACAGAGGACGTTATTTAAGCAAATATTTTGGTAAAGACCTAGAGTTAAAGGAACACAAAAAAAAGGCATTTTTCAAATCTCAAAACCTTAAAATGCCAATTGAACAAAAGTTAATGCTTACAGATGATATTCTACAGGATTTAACACAAGAGAATGTCGTCTTTCAGAAAGAATATACCAGACAGGTGTATGATACAAAATCTATCATTACAAACGGCTCACCCCTTAAAGACAGCAGTGTTACATATCTGAAAATTAAAAAGGGGCGTGATTGTACTGGCTAAACTGAACGCCCTTGAAATCCTGCAATATGAGAAAGCCATTATGTCGAGAGCAGATTCAATAAAGATATTGTATCAAGAATTAAAAACTGGTATACTTTCGCTAACGGATATACAAGAACAGGTTGATATGAATAAAAAACAAGTTCTTGATTTACACAAAAAAATGTATAACTACTGGCAAGGAAAAAATGGTAAGTGGTACAGCTATTTACCGAAAGAGGGGGTTGAACCGCCAAAGGGAAAGCAGATTGAGAGTGTCAACGAGGAAAAATTGAATAGTAAAATCATAGAGTATTATGTCATTGAGGAATCCCGAAAAAAGCAGGAAAAGACTTGCCCTACTTTCCTAGAAGTTTATTACATGTGGCGAAGTATTAAGGATTTAGAATTAGACGATAACTCAATCTATAAGTTTAATACTGACTGCAAACGTTTCTTTGTTGGTACAGACTTTGCTGAGATGCCTATTAATCAGATTAATGAGAACACAATAAAAGTTTTTATGTTGGAAACCATCAAGCGACTTGAATTGTGCAAAGAAACCACACGTAAGTTTTTCAGCTATATAAAAAACGTGATTAGATACGCAAGAATTGAAAAAATTATCACAGATAATCCAGTGGAATTTCTTGAGCCTAAAGACTTTACAAAACATTGTGGAGAAATTGAAGTATCTGACTGCGATAAATACTATACCGATACTGAACTTGCTATTATCTTAAAAGCCTTGCATGGATATTATAGGGAGAACCCTTTATATATGCCGCCTTATGCCATAGAATTAGCAATGTACACGGGTATGAGGGTTAGTGAGCTATCAACCTTGAAATGGTCTGATATCAATGATATCTGCATCAGTATCAATAAATCTGCAAAACACAATCGGTTAAAAAATGAATTTTCTGTTGGTAAGACTAAAACCAAGAAATCAAGAGCCTATCCGGTTGACGGACAGATTAATCACTTATTGGCACGCATCAAGCGAGTACAAGAAGAACATGGAATTTTATGTGAATGGATTTTCACGGATGGCAATGGAAGTTATACCCATGCAAGAAACATAACTGACTGCATGACACGGTTATGCCGGGAAAACAAATTAAACGGTGGTGGTATCACTAAGCTACGGAAAACAACCAGTTCCGACTTACAAGCTAAAGGCACACCGAAATCAGTGGTCGCAAGTATGTTAGGACATACTACCGAGGTCAACGAGAAGTATTATACCTATGACACTTCAAACCTTGCCGAAAAGAAAAAGATTATCCAAGAGCGAAATGCCAAATTTAAGAATCTGGCACACACTGGATAATCCCAACCAAAGCCAACCAACTTTTTCAACACCTAAAAAATGAAAAACCCCCATAAAATGGGGGATAATCGGAGTGACGTGATTCGAACACGCGACCTCTACGTCCCGAACGTAGCGCTCTACCAAGCTGAGCCACACTCCGATAATATGTAATTATGTCCGAGTGTCTTGTCCGCCAAGACACCCGGCGCCCCTGCCAAGGAACTACGGATAGAGGATTTGAACCTCTACTAACAGAGTCAGAGTCTGCTGTGCTGCCGTTACACCAATCCGCATCATCTCCCGCGAACAAATTATATTATAACAGCTTTTCTGCAAAAATCAACCCTTTTTTTCAATTTTTTTTATTTTTTTTAAATTTCTTTTTAAATGCCCCGAAACCCGCTATTCCTGCCGTATTTCATGCCTATGCTTCCGGCCAGCCCTTCTCTTCCTCGTTCTCTTCCTGTCCGCTGACAGTATCCAGCGCGCTGGCAATCAGCTTGATCATCTCCCACACAGAACGGAAGCTGATCGTCTTATCCTTGTCCATCCATGTGATCCGCCCCTGCCAGCTGCTGTTCTGACGGTGCTGTACACGGATGATGAAGGTCCCCAGGTCTCCATGGATATGGAAAATTAATCGAATCAAAGAAGCGTTCCAGCTCAAACAACAATTGGTCCAGCTCTCTGATCTCAACCGCCTCCGTGCTGTACCCATGATACATCCTGCCCGACAGACTGCCGTCTTCCACCTGATCTACACACAACACCACTCCGTTTGGTGATCCTATGTACCATTGAGATCTCTCCATACGTCTGTTTCCTCTCTAATATTATACTATGCTATTACAAAATCCTCTCGCCTGCTGACGTGCACACCACACTGTTCACATGATAGTGGATCCCCGTCCTCTGCCTGCCCACCAGGAAGTGATCATTGATCCTCTTCTGCAATACACGGCAGTTCTCCCGTGTCGTGTTAAGCAGCAGTACAAGATACTGCCCCCTGCCATACTTATTGACCGCATCACTGCGGCGCACCGACTGACAGATAGCCTCCCCAAGCCTCTCTGACAGCTCTTCCAGTACCGGGCCTTCCTTCATCGGATTCCCCTTACTGTCCACGACCGTACACAGCATCAGGTAGACCGACTGGCCTCCCCGCTCCATGATACGCTCCACCATCTGATAGATCCCGCGGAACACCGGATAAGAGCAGAGATATCCTCCATACGGCTCTTCCCGCTCTTCAAACAGCTTCTCCTGTATTGAATCAAGGACAGCGTAGTGATGTCCCATCTGCGTCCCAAGACGTCCCATAAGCTCCATGAGACGGTCTGACGGGCGCAGTCCCTGCTCCTGAAAATACAGCTCCACCGTATCATCATACAGCTTCCCCGCGTCCTCGTCCCTTCCAAGGGCAACCAGCGCCTCCATCGTGATGGTCTCCCAGTCCGCCAGCGGATTGATCCTGGCCGCATACAGCCCCAGTCTCTCCATCGTAAGATAGTCCTGCTTCTTCCTCAACAACTCCGCAGCCTTCTCCACGCACATACAGAAAATCCCCCTGTAACGCCGTGCCTCCTGGGCCACCCACACGGTCCCGGCCTGAAGCCCCAGAAATTCACCCGTATAACAATGGACCGCCTCTATATAACGCTTAAGCTTCGTCTGTGGATCTTCCTCTGCCTCCGCAGCCAGATACAGCCTGTCAAGCTCAGCCGCATCCTCTATCACCGGAACAGCCCCCGTCCAGTAATAGATCCCCTTCTTCTGCTCGATGTAATTCACATCCGGAAGCCCCGCATTCTTAAGCTTCTTCTTCGCATTATAGATAACGCTCCTCATGGCATGATGGAGATCCTGTATATCTCTGTCCTCAAATAAGATACGCTCAAGCTGGTCCCGGGCGATCCCGTTCTTCCCACTGTGCAGAAGCAGCTGCATCAGATATGCAAACTGTGTCTCGCTGGACCTGGAGCCTCCGGCCACAAGACGGCCGTTCCAGGTCATCGCAAAATTCCCAAACATCTGCACATATAGAACGTTTTCTTCTTCACTCATTCCCATAATCCTTCATTCTCTGCTTTCCGGTCCGATTCTTAATTCCATATCCGGTCCTGTTTCATATCCCGTCTTACTTTTTATCCGGTCTTATTTCATATCCCGTCTTATTTTTTATCGGACTTTATCTCTCCCAGCATAATCTTTCGTTCATACATCACTACATAAATTTTCAATTTTCTTGCCCTGCTTCCACCCCGCTCCCGGTAAGCGGCGTACCGCCTGCGCTCCCTGCCGGCACCAGTTTCCCGTGAAGCACGGCCCTCGCATTATCAAATACATACGCACAGGTAGACAAAAGCACATACCGGCTCTCACGGTCCAATTCCACATCCGTCTGGAATGCAGACTGCGACAGGGCTTTCTCAAGATATGCATCCATCTCCTCCCCCGGCTCCTGGATCATGGTATAGGTATCTGCCCGGGCAGAAGTCATATACCCGCTGAACAGTTCAATCTTGTAATCCTGCTCCGGCGTCAGCAGCCACATCACCGGATGATCCTCGTAATATTGCTGATCCTGCCAGTTCTCCAGCGTGGCAAACATAGAATCATTCTTCATGTGATGCCCATAGAGAATCGTATTGGCGTCCGCAAATCCCGGCCTGTTATGACAATCTGCAAAAATAGAGCCGGATACGCTGTAGTCTTTTTCATACGTATGGCTCAAATAGAACTTATTATCTCCGCCCTGCAAAACAGGATAGTCGATCACCGTCCCCTCACAATAAATCCATGCCGCGACTTCTGCGTTGACCTGGCGCAATGCATCAAAATCTACCACCTTCGGCGCGATCTCCCCCCCGGAAGCCTCGTTGGTCTTCGTAAATTCTTCTGATGCCTGCGCATATATCCTGTCATTGTCGCGGTACTGTTTCATTACGAAACCAATTACACCGACCGAACCTATGAATATGACCAGCAGTACCGCCATGATGATCCTTCTTATTTTCTTTTTCATCTGCCACTCTCCATCTCTTCCCACAGCCTGCGTATTTCCCGGGAAGACTCCCGCAATACAGCGCTCAACTTATTCATGGAGCTCTACCTCCTGCTCGCTGTAGCGGTTTCTCTCCCTGAGCCTTCCCGCAAGGATATTAAACATGGCTCCGCAGGCGGCAAAGCATACAGCATAGACTTTCCCTATGGTACTTGTATACACTTCCATCAACTCTCCAAGCACAGGAAAATGGGCAGTCACCCGTCCGATCACCGCCGCATACGGCACATCGTTCATGTCCTCCCCCTCATTCGCGTCACCTTTCGTCGTAAAGGTTCCTTCAACCGTCTTATTCTGTACTACGCGGTGAGTGATCACAACCTCCCCGCTCTCAAATGCAATAATGTCTCCTTCTGCTATGGTCTCCGGCTCGGCGGCCTTCACGTAGATTGCGCTTCCGACCGGTATCTCGGGCGCCATACTTCCGCTGACCACATGGTAGATCCCATATCCCATAAAACGCGGCACCGTAACCGGCAGACAGGTGGCGATCACGCTTATCAGGATCAATGTCCCTATAAGGTTACAAAGGGCGGGAACAAATTTCCCTCCCTTTGTCCTGCTCTGCCCGGACGGCTGCGTCTTTTCTCTATTCTTCATTTCCTTTGTTTCCCATACTGCCCACTCTTACACTGAGCATTCTCTTTCTGCGCATATACAGATATCCGGCTCCAACTCCCAGTAAGATCAAGATAGAGATGATCCCTGTCTTGGCTGCCGCCGGAAGATCCAGCAGAAGAGTTGCAAAATCACCTCTGCCAAGAGGAGTCTCACCGTCGCTCAACTGCATCAGACCGCCATCTGCATCCTCGCCGTTTCCGTCTCCTCCCTGAGCCAGCGGAACCTCGTCGTCAATCGCCTCAACCATAGGCGGAGGCGTCACCCCTGCCGCTTCTGCCGCCGCATTGGCCGCCGCTATGTCAGCGTCTCCAGGCGCCGCAGGCGTTGTTGCAGGAGTCGCCGGTGTTGCCGGTGTCGCCGGTGTTTCTTCCTGTGCAGGCGGTACAGCCCCCTCGCCGATCGGCTCATACGTGAATCTGAATACATTATCCGCCGGATTTTCCTTCAGCGTACCTGTCAGGTTATAGGCCTGCGGCAGATATCCCTCAATATACAGGAATGCAACGACCGGACGATCGCCTATATTTCCATAATATGTCTCGGCGGGCGCCAGTTCATTCCCGTCCGCATCCATATATTCCACCGTGTATGCAACAGCATCTGAAAGCACGCCATACGCAACCACATAATCCTGATCTTCGGTCACCTTATACTCCTCGCTGAGCTGACTGCTGGTCGGAGTTGTGCTGTTATCCTTCCCGCTCTCACGGATTCCACGGATATAGTACTTACTGTTATCCTCAAGCTTTACCACTCTCTGGCTGAACGGAAGCGGACTTCCATACTCCAGGCCCTCGAATACCATCATCTCCCCGCCGTTCACCGTACCGTGGGCTCCGGCAAAAAGACGCACCGTATAGGTATACTTCTCATTTGACGCCGCGCGGGCCGTCAGGCTTAAGGGCGCCATGAGGGTACATGCCAGGACAAGTACCAGGATCCATGAAAATGTAGATACTCTCTTATTATTCCAATGTCTCGTCATGTCTTGCCCTTCCCCCTCTCTTCTCTGCTTTTATCCTCTTCGCCGCTTTCTCCTTCTCACGTTCCAGCTGTCCATATGCTGCAAGCAGAAGGAACAGCGTGCCTGTCACGCAGGCCGCGATGATAAAGGGCGTAAGATTCATCTCGTCTCCCGTCTTAACGACCTCGCCCTGTCTGCCCGGATTCGGGTTCGGGGTATCTGTTCCGGAAGTATTCATCTCTACAGCAAAGTTCATTTGCAGGTCTGCCAGTGTATTCTGGTAATCATTTCCCTGTGTATCACCGTCAAGGGCAACCTCCAGTGTCACCTTCCCGCTCTGTCCCTTCTTGAGGGTATCCAGGAAGAAGTAATCGCTCAGCGCGTTCGTTGCCTGACGGAGACCTTCGCCCGCCTTGCTGCCGTTCGCATCCTCACCGCCTACCGTGTCACTGTCATACAAAGACGTCACTTCACCATCCGGCCCAGTATATGTCAGCTTATAAGTATAGACGCCGCCGCTGGTTCCCGCGTTCGCACTCCGGTCCTCCAGAGAATAGAGCACCTCGTTCGTCATATACCAGTCTGTTGCCTCGTCGTTCTCATTCTTCAGAGCCAGCGTAATGATCACATTGTCGCCCGGCTGGATCCCATAGATGGCATCGTTAATGTCAGAAGTCTTGAAGTTGCTCACCATCTTCTTGTCTTTGGAAAATACCACCGACCAGTCCGAATTGCCGTGGGAAGTCTCCGCATTGGCTGTTACGGCAGACATTGCCATGGTCACAAGCAGACCTAATACCGGCAGCAGCTTCCATCTCTTTCTCCTCATGCTCTCTTCCTCCTTAATTCAGACTCAATATTTCATTCTCAACTGTTACCCTGCGCCCCCATGCGCTCCAGATGGCATCCTCGGCGTTGTGGTCCTGAACCGCGTCCACCTTCGCCTCGACACAGAACTTCACGCCGTCGTAATCGTAAACTGTCTTGATCGTCGTATAGTTCCCGTTCTTGCTCACTTCCTGAGTAACCTTGCTTGCAATCATCTCATTGATCTTCAATGTATCTGTAAATGGTTCCGTTACCTGCTCCGTCTTCAGAACCTTTGAATAGTACAGAACAGTACGCTCCCTGGTAGAAGCTGATTCATCTACCAGCCAGACGCCGTTTCCGCCTTCGGCATTGGTATTCACCAGATGCAGGTCGATAAGTCCCGGATCAAGATCGCGCATCTTCGGAGGCTTTTCTCCCTTTTCTGTCTTCGCATCGGCGTCTATCCAGTATTTGTAAATGCTGACGCGCACATACTGGTCGATGTCGCCGGTATTCTTAACACTCAGTTCTTCGTTATATTTCTTCCCGACTACAAGCTCTTCTTCCTCAGCCAGCATCCCTTCAAGCAATGCGCCCGTACTCTCACTCCAGGTTCCGTTGGAGGAATCACTGTAATCACGCATGGAAACAGGTTCCGCTTTCTTATCATGATGCCCCTTCTCCATCAAAGTCACTCCGATGTTGGACATCTGTACCCGCGACGCATAGGTCTCGGAGAAGTATGTCAGCGCCGCCCTCGTCCCTCCGATGGAAGACAGGAGAAGCAGTACCACCGCTAAGGCAAATGTAATCACCGTGGCCTTGGGGGACTTCAGAAATCTCTTCAATCGCTTCATTACTCGGCCCCTCCTTCCACTCTGTCAACATTAAGCTTCGCATTATCCCAGTCAATCTCATCCGGCCTGAAAGCCTTCCCGTCCTCTTTGTACTGAACAGGCGTCGTCTCATAGATCACGACCACATTAAACTCCTTCTCTGTCACCTCCGACGGAACATTCTCTATCTTCACCTGCAATTCATTAGTCTTCCCGCCGCCGTAGATGATCTTGCTGTAATAATAATAACCATCCGCATTCGGCACCCAGGATCCGTTCTTATCACTCCAAACTCCATCGTCATGGTGGTTATCCTTGGGATCTTCCTTGTTGAAAGCCTCTCCGTCGCTGTAAGTCAGCGGATAAGCGTCTCCGCTGAATGCCTTCGCCCGCACATACACCGGCTCTGAATCCTCCGTGCTTGTGATCACCAGACTCTTCATCCATGCAGAAAAATCTTCTTCCACCGTGGTCTCATCGCCAAGGGAAATGGTATAGCCGCCTTCCGCCTCCACATATGTGGTAAAATAAGCCCAGGCACTGCCAATGGAAGCCGTCAGAATCAGCCCAGCCGACAGGACTGCCAGAAATATATTTCTCTTCTTCATCTGCTTTCGCCCTCCTTACTCTCCACTCGTGCTGTTATCCGGCACACGCGTCCAGCCCCATTGACCGCCCGCCTCGTCATACTCGAAATGGTTGGTAGCCGAACCGCCGCCGTGATTCGTTTCATTATAGTCATTGGTAAATGCAACTGACACGATATCTTCCGCCTCTACCGTCGCCGTCTGCTCTCTGTCCGTAATCAACTCATAGCTGGAACCGCTGTAGACCTCTGTCACAGTAACAACCGCCCCAATCGGGATCTGATCCACAATGGCGCTCTTCTGTCCTGCTTCTGTAAAGGACAGGGATACAGTCGTACTCCGTACCTTCTCTCCATTCAGCTCCGCCTCGATCTGGAATACGAACTCTGCCGGATTCCTGTTCTCGGCATTGGCATTGTAGTTATAACTCTGCAAAGTCTTGACAATCTCGATCGCTCCATAGCGCGGATCCTGCTCCGGCTTTAAGTTCACGCTCATGGCATACTGCCACTCGCCGTTTCCTGCTGTCGTATTCGTCACTGAACCATCCGCATTCTGCGCCTGCCTGCCCGGCAGAGAAATGAGTTCCGGCAGGTACGTATACACAAACCGCTCGGAATGTGCAACGGTTGCTATGTTCTCCTTGCCGTCCTCCTGCTTCACCGTAGTCCGGTAATCCGCAATCCCTCTTCCTCTTGCGATCAGAAGATATAACCCGCAGTCCAGATTGTCAATCGCGCTGCCAACAGGCATTTCACTCTTTACAGCCTTTCCGTTATCCAAGGCATATCCGGCCGCGCTCTGCGCCATCTGACGCCAGTCTGCATTGTCCGCATTTTCCTTATAAATATCTCCAAGCTTCTCATAACCATCTAAAAACTGATAAGTATAGGTGTCATACCCTTCCACCAGCACGGCGTCCGCCACCTTATAAAGATCCACCACCACATCGGCATTGGCAATGTCCGATGCAAGCTCTGTGTTCTTAGGATCCACCGGCGCCACCGTGACGGAGCATTTCTTATCAAAATCCACCGCCTCCGCTTTGCCGTTAAGTCCCGGCATCACTGCCACCAATCCGAGTACCAGTGAAAATGCCAGCAACGGGCAGATCAGGCGCTTCTTAATGCCTTCCGGCCGGCCTCTCCATTTTATTTCCATAAACCTCTCCTCCTTCTTATAACATCTTATCTCTGAAATCCCTGTCAGGATTTGTTTAGCGCTGCTTTCTGAGTTCGTCTAACATCTCTTGCGTCGATTTCCTTGGGCCTCTTCTGCGGTAATAGATCAGCATTACCAGCAGAACCATGAACAGAATCGGGATGCCTACTGCCGGGATAACGACATAGGTCGGAATCTGAACTGCCTCGGCCGGGAGGGCGATACCGTCAAGGTTGTCGATACGGTGGCCGCGCATCAGCATTCGATGGGAGTTGATACCGTAAGGGGTACATGTAGTTAAGGTACAGTAATCTTCACCATCAACAATTGCCAAATCATCCGTCTCTTCCGGAAGAACAATTCGTATCTGGTCTATCATGTAAGTGACGGTCTGATCTAAGACTGTAATGGTAAACGTATCTCCCTCCGTCAACTTATCCAAGTCTGAAAAAAGCTTTGCACTTGGCAGACCTCGGTGTCCAGACGTAACGCAATGTGTTCGTTCACCACCAACAGGAAAGGACGATCCGGGAATATGCCCTACTGCTATCTGCAAAATGCTCTCATCCACACTATGATAGATTGGAAGGTTAACACCTATGGATTTGACCTGCACATATCCCATGATTCCGGTTCCGGTCACATCAAGGATACTCTCATACTCTGCATACTGTTCATCTGACAGATTAAAGTTCACACCATTAGCCAGAGACTCATTGTACGCTCTTGCCTTCTCCAATATTTCTTCCTTCTCTTCTTCAGACATACTTTCTACCGCTTCCACATAACCTGCAATGGCCTGGGTAGCGTGCATGGAATTCCACCAGTCACTGATGGATGGATAGAGAAAAATCCCCGTTCCCGCCAGCATAATCGCAACCAGTATGATCGTTGAGACAGATACACGCCCTTTCTTTTTTGTTTTTTTCTTTTTTTCTTTCTGGCTGTCTGAGGTTATCACACTCTCTTTACCGACAGACTCTCCTCTGTCAGCCTGCCTTTCCCTGCTTACAGAATCTTCACCGCCTGCCGGAAATGTCTCATCCCCAGACACTCCTTCATTCGTATGTATTTCTTCGTTTTTATTTGTTTCCTCATTCATAGGTTTCCCCACAATCGTCTTTGATGGGCTGTCTTTCTTATGGCAGACTCTTCTGCCTGCTGACGTCGGCCGGATATGCTGCATTATCCGTTGCTCACCGCACACCACGGGAAGGTGTCAGCTTGTGCGGTATAACCGGGGAGAGATCCCCCATCCCCGGTAAAATTATCTAACTTCTATGTTGTCTGATAGTTAAACCTCTCTGCTCATGCGCTTCTTTGTAACTAAGATAACACCTGCACCAATTACAAGAATTGCACCAACGATGTAAAAGATTGTAGTACCGATACCACCGGTAGATGGAAGTGTGGAGCCTGAGAAGTTGTCAATATCAGCCGCAAGACTTCCCAATCCTCCCGTAGCCGCAAACTTCTTTGTAACCTTATCAAAGGTGATTTTAAAATCAATTGGATCCATCGTGTTATATCCTTCTGGAGTCTTAGTCTCTGTTAACGTGTAAGAACCTACTCCCAGACCAGAGAATGTCACTTTACCATCTTTTCCAACAACAGCTTTAATATTTGTCGCTGTCTCTGAATTAGATACTACCTCTGTCTTAACTTCCGGAGCATACTTCGTTTCTGTACTATCATAGTAATCCTTTGTATCCTCTGTCGGTGCCTCTTTTGTATAGGTGTCATTTTTCAGTTTCCAATATTCACCTTCCGCATTCACAGTAAACTCTGTAAAAGTTTTAATAACTACATTATTTGTTTCTCCTGTCAAAGTAAATTCTGCACCTGTAAGAATATCGCCTGTAGTTCCATCCTTTTTCAACAGTTCAATCTCTGTTGTGTATACTTCTGCCTCCTGCTTCGGTGTTGTTCCCGTAGGAATATCAGGAGTATCGTCTGGAGTCTCAGGTATTACAGTGCTGTTAGGATCATTTGAAAATATCAGATCAAATTCGTTTACGTTTGCTCCATTAATTATTGCTGTAGAATTTAATTTTGCCCGGTATTCAACAATTACGCAATCCCCTGCCTGTGCATCACTGCAGATTTGCTTTAAGTCCATAAGTTCAATACTTAATGTATTCCTTTCAACGTTAGTAACCTCACCCTCTGCTGGAGCCTCCGGAGCAGTTAATTTATATCCATTGATCTTATCTGTTCCTTCCTGTGCCGAAATCTCTCCAACTTTGTCTCCTGTTGTCGGATCAAGTGTTCCATTATCTGCCTCTACATTACGTTTTACAGTCACCCCTGTCAGGTCAACATAATCCATATGATTCATAACATCGTTGAACATCATGTAGAAAGCATCATATGCAGCATAGTCAGCCGGAAGTGTTGCTGTCAGGTAGAATGTTCTTATTTCGCCAATATTTGCTTCTGTAAATTTAGCTTTTGCATTCTCTTCATCTTTTACTGTCTTCTGAGATGTTGTAGTTCCTGCTTTCGTCTGAATACTTACATCACCAACAACCTGCACCATATACTTTGAAATAGTTGTATCATCTGCTGCATCTTCTCCTAATGTGTCAATTATTACATAGTATCCTTGATCCACAGTTGCACTAACGCCTTCATCTGTTCCAGTTAAAACAACACCGTCACCAGCCTTATTATCACCAAGAATCTGTGCAACCGCATCCATTGCACCTGAATTGGTAGTTTTCTTTGCAAGTTCAACTGCAACCTGCGCAACAGTTGCACCATCTCCAAGACCTAAATGTTTTTTTAACGCAGCTTTTCCAGCATCTGTAATTCCATCTCCCCAATTAAGGTTCGTCAGTTCATCCCCAACTTTCTCGCCTTTGAGAATCTGATAGGCTGTATAGGTGTGCCCTTTCGTTGGGTTTGAAATCGTTATCATCTTCTGTTCTGGTGCCGCAAAAGCTGTAATGCTCATAGCTAATGCCATAATTGCCGCCATCATGAGGGCCGCTAATTTTTTGATTCTTTTCATAATCTCATTCTCCTTTACTTTTTATTTTTATTGCTGTTAAAGTTGTCTGGATCCAATGTCTGTCAAATTCATCGAATCCATAGTTTGTTAGTTCCCAGAGGAAACTTACACCCTCCTTTCCCTAACTTTTTTTCTATACATAAAGCCTGCGCCGAAGATAATTACCAGGACGCCTGCCATAGTATATATGATTGGTCCGGAACCACCGGTTTCTGGAAGTTCATATTTGACAGGTTTATTGATAAATTCGAAATGATCATCTCTATCCCAGTCAATATTCCCTTCAACCGTCTCATCTTTTAAAATCACACCAGTACTTGTAGTACCCAATCCCGGCTGATAACTACCATTATCAACTTCTTTAATACTGTACTCTGTTTCATCAGGAAGATTATAAACAACAATTGTTTCTTCATTACCTAACTTAAATATTCCACCTGATTTAACTTCTCCTTTTCTTATAACTTTTCCATCCTTATCCTTTACTTCATATGGATAATTATTAATTTTAATATTGTCGCTTTTACCCGTAAACTCTATTGTAAAATCAAAGAGTTCTTTAGGATCTGCTCCTTCCACTTTCTTTCCCATTGTTAAAGTACTTTTTACATTACCCGTATAATCAATTACTGGAACTGCATTTACGGATGGTAACGTAAATTGCATCCAACAAGTGGAACCAGAAGCTCCTCTTTCTGTATAGAAGAATTTCAATCTATAGGACTGAGTGGGGCGCTCTTCTTCCTGATCAGGATTCACTGTCACCGCTCCATCCTCTGGCTTTTGAATATAATTCCATAAATCCACATATTCTCCTGCCGCCTGATGAACACCGCCGATATCACATATCAATTGTGTACTCCCATCTGGATACTCCAAAAACACCCACATATCATCATCACCGAAGAAATAATAATTTAATGGTCCCACATAGTCATCCGTTAATTTAAAATCAACTTCGAAAGTCATACCAAAAAAATTGTTATGCTCTTTTCCATCATCTGACCTTATCAATCCTGTGCTTTCTTCCTGCGTCTTTGTTCCAAACTTTGGATCATGCCCATTTGCTGTATCGCCAAAAGTTTCAGCATTATCCATTGGCCAAAACTGATTCGTCCAAATTAAATCCTCAGTTCCATACGCTTTTGTACCTTTTTGAAATAAATTTAAATCTTGAGCACTAGCTTCACTTCCTACTACAGACTGCAACGTATACGTATCTCCATCACGGCCAAATTTAAGCGAACGACCAGAAATCTCCGTCTTGCCAAGCACTTGCTTTGTTGATACAGCATCCGCTTTCGTCGGACTAAATAAATCTGGCGCATTAGCTTTAATTACCGGCAATCCTTCCTTTGACAAACTATGTTCCACTAATCCATAAGAACATTTTCCTAGTATAGTTTTCGGATCCGATGTATTAGCCTTATTGATATATTTACCAGCAAGCATGTCATTTGCTAATCCCACACCATTATTATTATTTCCGAATCCATATCTTGGTTCTGATGAATTTTCAAAATTTGTTTTATCATTAATCCCTTTAAAATACCCCTGCTGATTACCCCCCTCTCTCATATTCGTCTTGTATATTTCTATTTCATCTTTTGTCATGTGTCCATCAGTAATATCATAATCAAAAAATCGCGTAGGATAATCTTTTTCTTCTGTATTACTTTTACCTACCAAACGAATCACAGTATCATCTGTAATTAGTATTGTCCCTGGCTTAACCTCTGTCTTATTATTTGTAAATTGAAGACTTGGGATGTCAGCTTGTTTATATACTTTCCAACCATCCTTAGATGTACTGTCAACTTTCCCCGCATTCTCTAATACCCAAACTTCATAAAGTTCAAAATTCATGCCTTCTTTAGCAAACTTATCAATATGATCCAATCCACTAGCAACCTCTCTAAACTCATATTTATTTGCTGTATAGAGTTTTGTTAATGAATCTGTAGGCATTTCTCCATTATCACTTAATTCTCTTGATTTATATAATGGCTTATAAATCTCCCACGACACAAGACCATCAGGAGCATCAGGATAATTATTATCTTTTCCTGTATATCCAACATACATATTCTTAGTTATATAACCCTTTTCAGGTAATACAGCAGTACCCCCTTCTCGGCTAGTATCAATAATTCTAATTGCCTCAACTCCCGTTTGGGCAGTTCCATCGGGATTTGTAGGCTGTGTATCTTCCATAATCTGCGCATATGCATAATACTGTACAGTAAACAATGGATTCGTGGAACTTTCCGCATACAAAGCAATTTCTTCATCAAAAGCATCAAATTCACACTCAATTGGCTCACCAATACCATTTTCATTTACAGAAAGATCTCCCAGGGTACTCACCTGAGTCCCCTTAACTTTCATAGCCGTAACCAATATCTCTGTCTTTCTTTCTGCCTCTTCTTCGCTAATCGGTGCTATCCCCTCCTCATTATCAGCCAACTGCTTCACTGCTTCCGGGACGGATTCTTGCGCTTCATCAGCTAACGACTTTGCTGCAGTAATTTTTGCCGTAACTTTACAATTCGAAATATCTACCTCTTCTCCGTTATATAACAAGGTACAAGATAACATCTGGAGCTTCAGCATTTCCTCTATTTCACTTGTTTTTCCAATATACCTAGCTATTGCCGCATATTTATCACTGTTTTTATTCAGGAACTCTGTTTCAACTTCAAATTTCAGTCCATTGTTACTGCTTTCATTCGACTCAGTACTCTCTGATTCCACTGCATCTCCGGCACCACTTTCTCCGTCTGTTGCCGTCCCTGCTCCATCTGCAACTACTCCGTCTGCCTCACCATCTAACTCTGTGTCACCTTCTGGAGAAGTTTCTTCTCCTTCCGTTGTTACGCCTTCGTCAGAAAATGATTCCTCTTCTTCTACCCTGCCTGTGTCTAAACTTTCATCGTTGTCTTTTCCCTCATCGGCAGACTCCATATCTGTTTCTCCATCTAATTCAACTTCACCTTCAATGCGAAAAACCGCCTTAAAAATCTCATCTTCATATGTTGTAGATTCTGATATATGGACGGATGTTTTTTTTACATCCGCCCTTCTGAATCCAATCGCTACATCCGAGAAACTCTCCATCTCGAAGGATGTACTGCCGCTCTCTGCTTCACTTCCATCCAGTACTTCTGTACCCTTCTCCGCAAAGTGAACAACTGTAATCGGCGTCCCCTCCGGCAGACCATTTTCATCAAAGAGCTGTATGGTAAGCTTCACAGCCGTCTCCGGTTCTACCTCTTCGCCGTCTACGTAGAAGCCAACCTTGAACAATGCCTTCATAACTGCATTCTTATCGCCAGTAGACTTCCGGTACTCAGCCTCACGCTTTGAATAATGCTCTTCGTCGCTGTCAACCGTGATCTGCTCTGCAATCAGTTCTGCTTCCTCCGGAATGTTCGCATCCTCATTATATTCTGCCGTTACCGTATATCCGTCGCCGGTATAAGTCTTGGTAAGCTCATATGTCTTCTCATCCTTGGCATCCACATCTTCTGTATTCTCGGATTCTTCATCTGCATCTTCTGTATTCTCAGCGTCATTCTCATCTTCTGTCTGGTCTTCTGCATTCTCACCGTCCAAATCTGTCGTGAAGATTTCCTGCTCTTCTACCGGAGTATCCTCAACCGGTTCTCCCACAGCAGTTACTTCTATAATCTCAAGGCATCCGCCGTCTTCTGTATGAACATGTTCTTCCACCTGTAACTGTTCACAGATGAGCCTCCGGTTCTCTTCACTGTATTCCTGTTCCGGATCTATGATCTCATAGCACTCGTCTGCATGAGTATGGAGGCGGACCTCCGGCTTCTCGCATACAAGAGTCTTCTGCACTTCATAACATGTCTCTGCATGGGTGTGTGCGCCCTCGCCCTCAGGCACCGTACAGGTCAGAACACTTTCCACTGGATAGCATTCTTCTGCGTGCTGATGTTCTTCCAGTACACAAACCAGATTACCTTCTTCATCACTGCATTCTTCTGTATGCTGATGTTCTTCCAGTCCACACTGTATCTCGCCCGTCTGCTGTGTATAGCACTCTTCTGTGTGCTCATGTCCGATTGATTCTTCCAGTCCGCATACGACCGTCTGCTCTTCACTCCAGCATTCCTCGGTATGCTCATGAACCTCAAGCTCCGGCAATGCACATGCCAGTGTACCGTCTTCCATATAGCAGTCGTCATTATGCTTATGTACTACATAATCCGCGTATCCGCATACCACATTCTGCTCTGCGTCATAGCATCCTTCCTCATGCTGATGGACTTGCAGCTGGCAGACCAGCCTTCTCTCCTTATGCGTCATCGCCTGCCCCATCATCTTGAGCGCCGTCACAGTACCAAAGCCTACGATCACTGCCAGACAGACAAATACCACCGCCCACCGTTTATGCTTTTTCTGTTCCTGCAAGAATCTGGTAATTTGTTTTAAAATTGAAGATTCCATAATGCAGCCTCCCTCCTATACATATCAATCACTTTATAATCCCAATCTCTGACAATGGCCAGACACGGACTAAAATCTTACCTACTACCGCGTCACTGCTGACGCATCCTACCGCCGAATTCCTGCTGTCTATACTCGTCGCACGGTGGTCTCCCATCACGAAGCATTTCTTATCCGGAACCTGATAGGGCAATGTGATGTTGCAGTCCCCCAATGCCTTCTCGTTAATGTAAGGTTCATCCAGCTTCACTTCGTTCACATATACGTTGCCGTCTTCGTCGATGTCCACCCAGTCTCCCGAACTTGCGATCACCCGCTTGATCAGGATGTTGTTGTTATAATAGAATGCGATAACGTCTCCCGTCTTAAACTTCGAACTGTTGACCGCCACTACGATATCCTCGTTCTGCAACGTATTTGTCATGGATGTTCCGCTGATCTGTAGGACCGGGAGCAGCAGGACCGCTATCAGAACTGCCACCGCCGCCACTACCATGAGGGAGAACACTGTACTCTTCAATGCCCTGCCGTAGTTGCTCTTGTACCGTTCCTTCTTAAGTTCTGCTTCCAGAAGTTCCATGCTCGGAAGCTCCAGTTCCTTTATATTCAGTGTCTCTTTATCACCCATTATTCCTCGGCCCCTCCCTGGACGGCAAATGCCGTTTCGTTCTGCTCACAGCCGTCTTTGAATTCTTCTATGCTGTCTTCAAAAATCGTCTGCTGCCGGCCATCAGTCTCTCCTGTGCTGTCGCAATATATCTGCATCTGCTCTGTAATCTCTCCCGCGCTGTCATATATGGCCTTGTGCGTCCGGCCTTCGCATCTCTGTCTGATGTTGTACAGATATTGGTCTATCGCCTTCTGTGCCGCCGCGAAAATCCCATTCAGCCTTAAAGAGGCTCCTGCAACGGAATCTGTCCTGTTGATCTCTGCCTGCCTGTGCACCCGCAGCCGTTCAATCCCCGTCTCAAGTTCCTGGATACGGACGGTCTTGCTGTCAAGTCTTCCTGAGAGCTTATCAATCAGCAGGTCCTTCTCATGGACTTTCGCATACAGACGTTCGTTGCTGTCTGTGAATGCAAGAATCTCTCGATCCGCCTCTTCCTGATCCGCTTGCAGTTCGGCCGCTTCCTTGCTCTGTGTCAGCAGCAATTGGAGGAGTTCCTGTCTTTTTAATCTTTGTAATTCTTTTACAGTCATTCCCGGCCTCTCTTTCCGGTCTATATTAATGGTTCTAAACATTCAGTTTCTTAGCTTAGGCCTAGTATAGCAAACCGATAGTCAAAGGATGCGTCAAAAAACACATAGAAAATGGGTTAAATACAAAAAATCTGCAACTCTTTTGACTATAAGAGTTGCAGATTCATGATTATTTGATTCCTGATTATGTTTTGTCTGATTCTATGTTTCTTTTTAACTATCTGTGCCTTCCGAACAGAAAACGGCCAAAGAACTTCTTGGGACGTTCTTTTTGCGAGGCTTCTCGGGACGCTTCTTTGCGGGCTTCCTGCTGACGGCTTAACGGGGCTTCCTTATGAACTTGAAGCTTTTCTTCTTCTGTTATATTTCCTCCTGTTTCCGGTTCTTCCGAAGATGCGTGTTGCGCAGGCGGGGATGATTTGGATTCCGTCTCTTCTGAAAATGCGTGTTGGGCAGGCGGGAGTTGTTTGGATTCTTCGGACTCCTCCGACTCCTCGAGTTCTTCTAATTTCTCGTTTTTCCCTAACTCCTTTACGGCCTCATATTCTGGACTTTGTGCTGATTCCTCCAAAACCACATGTTCCAGAACAGGCGAAGCTTCTTCCAACACCGCATGTTCGGAAACTGGCACAGACTTTTCCATAAATGGCTCTGTGGTTAATTCCTCCAAACTCTCAGTCTCTTGTTCCCTCCGGTTTTCACACTCCGCCTCTGCCTCCGTCCTCTCCCGGCCTTCGATTTCTGCGTCCGTCTTCTCCCGTTCTTCCGCTTTTTTCTCCTCCGGGGATATTTCCAATGTATCCGGCTCCATTTCTGATGCTGTTTCTTCTATATTAATAGGTGGTGAATTAACAGAATGTGTCTCAACCTGTTGAGGCTCATCTACATAAACTGTCTCAATTGCCGTCATATACTCTAAGCCTTGTGGCAGTTCTCCCTGTCTCTGCTCTGTTTCCTGAAGACATTGCTCCGCTTCTTGCTGGGCCACCTCGAAAATCTTATATAATTCCTGTGCCGCTTCCGTGAGAGATCCCATCTTATCCAGATCAATCCATTTGTCCGAATACAATTCTTCTGCTTTTCTCTCCAATTCACGGATGCCGGCATCACTCTCATCGAGCCTGACCTTCAAAAGTTCCACTAATGCGTCTCTGTCATTCAGCTTTGCTTTCAGAATATCGTTGCCTTCCTTGAGCAGTGCAAGCTTCTCGTTCTTCTTGTCCAGTTCTGCCTGCATCTGGGAAACCTCATTCCCCTGTGCCAGCAGAAGCTGAATCAAATCTAACGGCCGCAGTTTACGAAATTCCTTTTCTGTCATAATAACGCCTCATTTCCAGTTTCACTTCTATCACTTTTCATATGGTACTACGTTAAAAAGTATAACATAAATATCAGAAAATACAATCAATAGAGCCAAAGTTTATCAGAAATATCTCTTGACGCTTCTTGGGATATCTTTTATACTATAAGGCACAGATGTTGGTTTCGGAGAGACTGTCACAATTCTGAATATAAATATTTTTCAGCTATATTCCATTTTTCCAGTAAAATCATCCCGATTTCCGGGAATATTCAAGGATAATAAAGAAACGAAGACGCAAGCAGACTGCCGCAGGAAGTCGTAGGTAAATAGCTAAAATTTCAGCAATGCCATTGTCTGTATTACTATTTTTTGTTATAGTAAATGTAAAGATAGTTTCTCCGTATTGCACTGTGAAAAGGAGAGACTATATGGGTAAGGGCAAAGGGGCGGATATCGACAAAAAGTATGTTCCAAAGATAATGGAAGCGCTCGTTACAAAAGACAGCAAAGCACAGATAGAAGAACAGACATCTTCGTTATATCAGCATGAAGATGCCGCGTTAAAAGCCGGGATGGGCTTCTTTGTAGAAGAACTGCTCCCCTATCTCGGGATTGAAGGCAAGGTCATCGGCTTCGCTCCCACAGAACTGGTTCATCTGGAGATGAAGAAGTTTCTACAGGATTTCAATCTGGTCATGGAGGATGGTTCCTGGAAGCATTTTGAATTCCAGAGTGTAAATGAAGGTGCCAAAGGGCTGAGACGTTTTCATGCCTACGAGGCATTGGCAGAATACCAGTATAATGTGCCTGTTACAACCTATGTCCTGTTCTCAGGCACTATCCGGCATCCGATGACGGAACTGGCACAGGGCGAGTATACTTATCGGATTGTGCCCATTATCATGAAGAATAAGAACGCCGATAAGGTGATCGGTGAACTTCAGGAAAAGCTGGCACAGGGCGAATGCTTAACAAGGAAAGACTTGGTTCCATTGACGCTGTGTCTGTTGATGGATGGAACGATGCCACTTAAGGAGCGGGTAAAGGAAACGTTTGAGATTACCAAGAAGGCAACAGGTATCAGTACAGAAGATATAAGCAAGATTGAAGCGGTGGTGTATGTGATGGCAGATAAATTTCTGGATCAGGTGGATATGGAAGAGATCAAGGAGGGGATCAGTATGACGCGATTAGGTCAGATGCTGGTGGAAATGGGCAGAAATGAAGGTTTAAAGATTGGCAGAACTCAAGGCAGAAGTGAAGGCAGAGAGGAAGTCAATAAATTACACAACAGGCTGATTAAAGAAGGCAAGTACAAGGAACTGGAGCGTGCAACAGAAGATGCCGAATATCAGAAGCATCTGATTGCCGAGTACGGGATTTCATAGCGAAATCCCGTATTTTAATTTAAAAGCTTGTAAATCCACAGCCACTACAAAACGCGTGAAAAATGTACCTGTATTTTTCTTGACAAACTAAATCTTATCTTTTACACTATCCTATATAGACGATGGTTTCGGAGAAGCTGTCACTATTCTGGATTCAGGCATTATTTTCAGCTATATTCCATTTTTCTAATATAACTCATCCCGATTTCCGGGAATATTCAAGCATATTAAGAGGAATAAAGACGTAAGCACACCGTCTGGGAAACGCAGATAAATAACTTAAATTTCAGCAATGCCATTGTCTGTATTACTATTTTTTGTTATAGTAACTGTAAGGATAGTTTCTCCGTATTGCACTGTGAAAAGGAGAGACTATATGGGCAGAAGGGCGGATAAAAACAACAAGTATGTTCCAAAGATAATGGAAGCGCCCGTTACAAAAGATAATGAAGCACAGATAGAAGAACAGACATCTTCGTTATGTCAGCATAGAGATTCCGTGTTAGATAGAAAGGTACAGGCAACAGAACAGACATCTTCGTTATATCAACACGAAGATGCCGCGTTAAAAGCCGGGATGGGCTTCTTTGTAGAAGAACTCCTCCCCTATCTTGGGATCGAAGGCAAGGTCATCGGCTTTGCACCCACAGAACTGGTCCATCTGGAGATGAAGAAGTTTCTACAGGATTTCAATCTGGTCATGGAGGACGGTTCCTGGAAGCATTTTGAATTCCAGAGTGTAAATGAAGGTGTCAAAGGGCTGAGACGTTTTCATGCCTACGAGGCATTGGCCGAATACCAATATAATGTGCCTGTTACAACCTATGTCCTGTTCTCAGGCACTATCCGGCATCCGATGACGGAACTGGCACAGGGCGAATATACTTATCGGATTGTGCCCATTATCATGAAGAATAAGAACGCCGATAAGGTGATCGGTGAACTTCAGGAAAAGCTGGCACAGGGCGAATGCTTAACAAGGAAAGACTTGGTTCCATTGACGCTGTGTCTGTTGATGGATGGAACGATGCCACTTAAGGAGCGGGTAAAGGAAACGTTTGAGATTACCAAGAAGGCAACAGGTATCAGTACAGAAGATATAAGCAAGATTGAAGCGGTGGTGTATGTGATGGCAGATAAATTTCTGGATCAGGTGGATATGGAAGAAATCAAGGAGGGGATCAGTATGACGCGATTAGGTCAGATGCTGGTGGAAATGGGCAGAAATGAAGGTTTAAAGATTGGCAGAACTCAAGGCAGAAGTGAAGGCAGAGAGGAAGTCAATAAATTACACAACAGGCTGATTAAAGAAGGTAAGTACAAGGAACTGGAGCGTGCAACAGAGGATGCCGAATATCAGAAGCATCTGATTGCTGAATACGGAATTTCATAAAGACCACTCGACTGGCAACGTCACTGGTTTTGCTCCGGCAGAATCGCCCCTGGAGATGGAGCGGTTTCTGCCGGACTTCAATCTTCAATCTGGTTATGTATGTATATCAACATTTTACTCTACCAAAATATACTGCAATCTGCTCCCTATCATACAGCCTGCCATACATCCAAACCCATTATGAACTATATCATCCCATTCAAACAGGCCGCGGCAGAATACAAGCTGGCAAGTCTCTATCGCACCGGAGATCATCACTCCTATCATCAGTCCCGCCCACCAGGAGAGCCTCCTCTGGAAAACAAATGGCAGAAGCAGACCTGCCGGAAACAGTAATATCATATTCAGCAGATTTTCCTTCAGCATCTCTCGGCTGCCATGATATACTGCCTTCCAGGACCAGAACAGTTCTAACTCGTAACGGTGCACGCCAGTTGGATTCCTTGTAAATACGGTGGATGCGAATACGATCCCAAGGAAGAGCAGAAGGAGCAGACCTGACACTGCCTGTGAAACTGCAATCTTCTGCTGCCGTACCAAGTTAAACGAAATGATCGCAACTATGGTGAAAAGTATCGAGAAACAGATAATCTCCCGGACTGTCCATGCCCGGTTGTGTGTGATGAAAATCTGGTATAAATCCAATTGTGCATTACCTCCTGTTTCGGACTATATTATCACAAAGTCCGGCGATTGGCAAATCCTTCCTCCAAGCACCGTATTACGATCACATCCCCCGCGTCACGATTCCATCCCCATACTTTGCTCTGACCTTCTCAAGAGCCTGATTGAGCTTCTTTTTCTTCTCCCGCTTCGGATCCGGCCTGAACTGTGGATCGAAGATGGTCATCTGCTCCGGCTCATCTGCTTCCGAAAGCTTTGAACTGCGGATCCCCAACAGACGGATCGGCGTCTTATCCCACAGCTCCTGAAACAGCAGTACAGCCTCCCTATATATTTCCTCATCCTGGTTTACCGCCCTGGCAAGCTGTCTCTGGTGGGACACACTCTCGAAAGTATGGTACTTGATCTCCACACTGAGCATCTTTGCCTTCTGCCCTGCGCCGCGAAGTCTCCTGCCCACACTTGCGGCAAGCTTCCTGAGGATCTCACACGCTTCCTCCTCCGTAACAGCGTCCCTGGCAAGGGTGGTAGAATTGCCGATCCCCTTCGCCTCCGCGCGCTCCGGCTCCACCACCTCGTCCCCGACGCCATTTGCGAATTCCCACAGCTTTCTTCCATGGCTCTTAAGATGAAGTTCCAGAAGTCTCGGATCCATAACAGCGAGGTCTCCAATGGTATGTATGTCCAGCTTCTGTAGGACCTCCACGCTGGAACGCCCTGCCATATAGAGCCTGGATACCGGAAGAGGCCACATCTTCACCTGTATCTCCTCCGGAAAAAGGGTATGGATCTTATTGGGCTTCTCAAAATCCGACGCCATCTTCGCCAGAAGCTTGTTATCTGAAATGCCTACATTTACCGTGAAGCCGAACCGGCTGTATACCTCGTTCTTGATCTCCATGGCGCCTTCCACCGGGGCATGATAGTCCTTCACCTTCTCCGTAAAGTCCATATAGCATTCGTCCACGCTGACCTGTTCGATCACCGGCGTATATCCCCGCAGATATTCCATAAGACACTCACTGTAACGACTGTAAAGCTTATGATCCGGCGGTTCCATCACAAGCCCCGGACACTTGCGAAAGGCATTCGCAACAGGTTCCCCTGTACGAATGCCGTATTTCTTCGCAGGAATAGACTTTGCCAGTACAACGCCGTGCCTGGACTTCTGATCTCCCCCGATAATAGAAGGAATCTTCCGCAAGTCTCTCTTCGCGCCATTCTTCAGTTCCTCCACCGCCGTCCAGCTCAGGTAGGCAGAATTAACATCTATATGAAATATCACCGGCATACCACTTTGCCCCTTTCGTCCATATGCTGACCGCTTCTTCTCCTGTAAGCTTCCTCTTATCAGGCTTTTTTGCGCTCTGACGAAGCATACGCCTTTAGTTTCATCTCCCGTATAAATCCTCTACTCAGGCTTTTCCACGCACAGACGAAGCATACGCCTTCAGTTTCCCGTCCACGACATCCATCACGATCGTATCCTGCGCGCCTGCACCGCCCTCGAGCATCAGCCGCGCCGCCAGCGTCTCCACATTCTTCTGCAAATACCGCTTCAACGGCCTTGCCCCATAGGTCGGATCGTAACCGCCCTCTACCACGTAATTCTTCGCCGCTTCCGTAAGAGAAATGGAGATCTCCCTGTCCGCCAGACGCTTATTGACATCAGCAGTCAATAATTCAATAATGTCATAAATATCTTCCTTCGTCAACGGTTTGAACAAAATCATTTCATCCAGCCGGTTCAAAAACTCCGGCCTGAAATGAGCCCTCAGATCGTTCATGACAAGCTTCTGGCTCTTTGCGCTGATATTTCCCTGCTCATCAATCCCTTCCAACAGATATGAAGATCCGATATTCGACGTCATGATCAGAATCGTGTTCTTGAAATCAACGGTACGCCCCTGGGAATCTGTGATTCTTCCGTCATCTAACACCTGCAACAGGACATTGAACACATCCGGATGCGCCTTCTCCACCTCGTCAAAGAGCACGACTGAGTATGGTTTTCTGCGGACCGCCTCTGTCAGCTGACCGCCCTCGTCGTATCCCACATATCCCGGAGGCGCCCCTATAAGCCGGGATACCGAATATTTCTCCATATACTCGCTCATATCGATGCGCACCATATTGCTCTCATCATCGAACAGGCTCTCTGCCAAAGCCTTCGCAAGCTCCGTCTTTCCCACGCCGGTCGGCCCAAGGAATAAAAACGATCCGATGGGCTTCGTTGGATCCTTGATTCCTGCTTTAGAGCGGATGATCGCCTCTGTCACAAGCTCTACGCCTTCATCCTGGCCGATCACGCGCTTATGGAGTTCTTCCGCAAGATGGAGCGTCTTGCTGCGCTCGCTCTCATTCAGCTTCGCAACCGGTATCCCGGTCCAGCGGGACACGATCTTACCGATCTCATCGTCCGTCACGCTCTCATGCACCAGAGACTTATCCTCATCCCTGACTCTTTCTTCCTCTTCCTCAAGTTGTCTCTGAAGCTGGGGAAGCCTGCCATACTGAAGCTCTGCCGCCTTATTCAAGTCATACGACTGCTGTGCCTTCTCAATGTCCTTATTCACCTGCTCAATCTCTTCCCTGAGCTTACGGACACGCTCTACATCTACCTTCTCATTATCCCACTGTGCCTTCTTTCCCGCAAATTCTTCCCTGAGCTCGGCAAGCTCCTGCTGCAAGTGCTCAAGTCTTTCCCGGCTTAACCGGTCATCTTCCTTCTTAAGCGCCGCCTCCTCAATCTCCATCTGCATGATCTTCCTGCTCAGCTCATCTAACTCTGCCGGCATAGAATCCAGCTCCGTCTTGATAAGCGCGCACGCCTCGTCCACCAGGTCGATTGCCTTATCCGGAAGGAAACGGTCGGAAATATAACGTTCCGACAGGGTTGCCGCCGCTACCAGCGCACCATCCGTAATCTTCACGCCGTGGAACACCTCATACCGTTCCTTCAGGCCGCGGAGGATAGATACCGCATCCTCCACCGTCGGCTCATCCACCTGCACCGGCTGGAACCGTCTCTCCAGGGCGGCGTCCTTCTCAATATACTGCCGGTACTCATCCAGCGTCGTCGCACCGATACAGTGCAGCTCCCCTCTGGCAAGCATCGGCTTTAACATATTGCCCGCATCCATGGCTCCGTCTGTCTTGCCCGCCCCCACAATGGTATGGAGCTCGTCGATAAAAAGTATGATCCTTCCGTCGCTGTTCTTCACGTCCTCAAGAACCGCCTTCAGACGCTCCTCGAACTCTCCCCGGTACTTGGCCCCGGCAACCAGAGCTCCCATATCCAGCGAGAAAATAGTCTTGTCTTTCAGTCCCTCCGGCACATCCCCGCGGACGATCCTCTGTGCAAGCCCCTCTACCACCGCCGTCTTCCCGACGCCCGGCTCTCCGATCAATACCGGATTGTTCTTCGTCTTCCTGGAAAGGATCCGGATCACATTGCGGATCTCCGCGTCACGTCCGATGACAGGATCCAGCTTCTGCTCTCTCGCACGCTCCACCAGATCCGAACCATACTTGTTCAACGTGTCATAGGTATCCTCCGGGTTGTCGCTGGTCACACGCTGATTCCCCCGGACGGTGGACAAAGCTTTAAGAAAACCGTCCCGCTTGATTCCCATCTCCCTGAAAATGCTCTTGAGTTCTTTGTTGGGGTACTTAAGCAGGGCAAGGAAAATATGCTCCACAGAGACATACTCATCCCCCATCTGCTTCGCCTCATCCTCCGCATGGATCAGTACCTTATTAAGATCCTGACCGATAAACTGCTGGCCGCCCTGCACCTTGGTCCGCTTCCTGAGCGCCTCTTCCGTGCGGTTGACGATCATGTTCTTATCAATCCCCATCTTCTCCATAAGCTTGAGGATCAGACTGTCATCCTGGGTAAGCAGCGCATACAGAAGATGCTCCTGCTCAATCTCCTGGTTTCCATATTCCATTGCCGCGCGTTCACAGCCCTGAACCGCCTGGATCGACTTCTGCGTAAACTTATTTATATTCATAGTACAGCCTCCTTTTTAAAATGCTGAATGGATCATTGTTCTATTTACGATATAACAATAACTCAATTTGTTAGCACTGTCAAGAAGTGAGTGCTAATTCATTTATAAAAATTTTGTGAAGCCATATATCTACTGACTTCACAAAATACATACGTCAATCCACTGAATATATCCACATAGCCCTGATCTGGTCCGCAATATCAGCAAATACCCACATCTTCTCACTGTTCTTCCGCCTGAACGGATCGTTCACCTTCACACTTCCGTCCTCGTATCCGGTCAGTACAATGAAATGTCCGTTGTCGGTAAAATCTCCCGGCGCCATACTACAGATGATCGGATGTCCGTCAAGAAGCTCCTCCTTCACCTGCTCCTCCGTCAGCTGTGCGTCATAACATGACAGATTCCAGTTCGCCGCCGCTTCTTTCATGAATCTCCAGTAGGTGTTGTTATTCTCGTCTACATAGCCATTGGCCATGCTGTATTCCCCTACCTTCGCAGGCGTGATGGAAGAATCGTTCGTAAGCCCGGAAGCGACCATCGCCATACAGGTCGGCCCGCATCCGCTGACAGCTATGATACTGGTGCCGTATGTCGAATACCCCCACCGCTCGTCCCACTGGTAGAGCTGTGGTATCTTCCCCCCGCCTTCCAGTACGTCTCCGATATCCTCTGCCGCCGGCAGATCCTTCTTCTCACTGTAATGATCCACAAAATTCACTGTATCTGAGTTCTTTTCCACCATCTCTATGAGATCTTCCGGATACCCCTTCTGTACCGCCTCAGCCTTCACGCGTTCTGCCTGCTCCTCCGGCGTCTCTATATCCACATCTATCTTCTTCGTCTTACCGGCAGGCTTCTCCGCCTGCACTACCTGCCTTGCCTCGCTCTGAGTCCTTGTCTTACGTGCATAACAGCTGACCAGTATTGCCACCATAAAAAGAAGCAGCCAGCTGAGCATGATGATCTGACGCTGTACCTGACGTTTCCGTTTGATATACTTTATCCTTCTTCTATTAGACTGCATCTGTCTTCCCCTCGTTAATTAATCAGATTATGCTCCTGTCGAATCACGCGAAATCTCTTCGTCAGTATTCAAGAAGAATCTCCCTTAAGCAACAATATATTACAAATCTCATAATCCTAATTATACCCCACTGTTCTTTCAGTGGCAACTTAAAGTATTCTTAATTATTATAAATTTTTTTTAATTTCTACTTGATATTCTTACCAAAAGATGATATTATATCCATCAGTTGTTAAAATAACCACAATTTAATAAATATCGGGGTGTGGCTCAGCTTGGCTAGAGCGCCTGGTTTGGGACCAGGAGGCCGCAGGTTCGAATCCTGTCACCCCGATAGCGTCTGCGGGTGTAGTTCAATGGTAGAACACTAGCCTTCCAAGCTAGATACGTGGGTTCGATTCCCATCACCCGCTTTTTTTGTACCCGGATATATTCAATACACAGGAGGTATTTCAAGATGAAGATCGTATTTCTTGACGTGAAGACCATCGGTGAAGACATTGATCTGTCAGGCTATGAGCAATTAGGAGAGGTCGTAAGATACCCCTTCTCCGCTCCTGGGGAGATACCCGCCAGAGCCGCGGATGCAGATGTGCTTGTACTGAATAAGCCCCGGATTGATGAAGAAGCCATCCGGGGCGCTTTAAAGCTTAAGCTGGTCTGTGTGACAGGAACCGGGACCAACAATCTTGATAAGGACTATCTGAAAAGCCGCAATATCGCCTGGAGAAATGTTGCCGGATATTCCACGGAATCTGTCGCACAGCACACATTCGCCATGCTGTTCTATCTTCTTGAAAAGCTGAGCTTCTATGACGATTATGTGAAGGAAAACCGCTACACAGGCGACACCTCTTTCACACACTTCGAAGAACATTTTCACGAACTGAACGGAAAGACCTGGGGGATCATCGGACTTGGCAATATCGGAAGACGGGTTGCTTCTATTGCAGAGGCCTTCGGAAGCCGTGTCATCTATTCGTCACCGTCAGGCAGCGCTCCGCAGCCCGGATACCGCCAGACGGATATGGATACACTGCTTGCCTCATCAGACATTATCTCCGTCCACGCACCGCTCAACCGGCATACCGAAGATCTGATCGGTGCAGAAGCCTTCAGACGGATGAAATCCTCCTGTATCTTCCTGAATCTTGGCAGAGGCGCCATCGTTGACGAGCAGGCTCTTGCCCAGGCTCTGATACATGATGAGATTGCCGCGGCCGGACTGGATGTACTGCGCGAGGAACCCATACGTCCGGATCACCCGCTTCTTGGGATCCGTGACAGCAAAAAGCTCCTCATCACACCCCACGTCGCATGGGCAAGCGTGGAGTCAAGAACCCGGCTGATGGGAATTGTACTGGAGCAGATCAGGGAATTCTTCGCGGGATCAGCTCACCTGCCATAACCAGAAGCCCCCCACATGCAATATAAATATCTCCAAGATTCGCTGTGATCCGCGCCAGAAGCTTCTTCCCGGTGCGGATCCCGATATAATCTATGACCTTGCCTCTCGCCAGACGATCGAACGTGTTGCTCGCCGCGCCTGCGCTTAAGAGTGTAAGTCCCAGCTTCTTTAAGAAGCTCCCTTTCTTCCAAAATACCAGTATATCCCATATCAGAATCCCGATACTGGCGGCGATCGACGCCCCCTTGACGAGCACTTCATGGCCGTCCAGCAGATTCATGAGAAATCCACGGTTATATACCTTGCGTATGACCACTCTCCCGCCCGGAAGCTCTCTCGTCTCTTGCAGGTCCAGATTCTCCTCCACCTGCTGCTTGATCATCACATCCGTCCCGAGAAGCACTGCAAATACAGCCGTCATCCAGGAGATCATGTTAAACCGCCTCTTTGATCTTCACGATCTGTTCTTCCTGACTTTCGATCTCTTCCTCACGCTTCTCGATCTGCTCACACAGACTGATGTATTCGGTATCGTCCACCTCGCCCTTCTGGAACTTCTCGTATACCATACGGCCGATATCCTTAAAATCTCTCTCATTCGCACGCTTCATCGACCGGATATCCCCTTTGATCTTCTGCACCTCCAGAGTATCTTCCGCTCTCTTGCTTAATTCCATCGCTGTATCACTGATCTTCTTACCTAATTCGCCAAAAAAATCTGCCATGTTATTCTCCTTCTTTCTCCTTGATCGAGCCTTGCCGGGCTTCATCCACTACAACTGCCTCAGGATATCAAGGGAACGGTACAGATCCATCGTTCCGTAACCCCATTCCTGATTCGGGTTCTCTGCTCCCGGACGCTGCTGCGCCCCCAGCAGTATGATATTCCGGATCTGGCTGGAATTCACCCCCCGTGCTCCGGGCTGGCTTAACACCCACTCCATCAGAAGCGCAGAGGCTCCCGCCGCGATACCGGCCGCCACACTGGATCCGCTGCGGACCACGAACTCGTTATTCAGCCCCGCCCCCGTCACCATGACGCCGGGCACCGCATAATCCGGCTTCACCCTTCCGTCTCTAGTATAACCCCTTCCGGAATTAATATCAACCGAATTATCGATTCCATTGTAGAACGCGACCGTCATCGACACCAGACTGCTTCCCGGTTCTGCCAGTGTCGTATCGGGATCCGCCTCAAGGAAATACACCTCCCCCGTCAGAAATTCCTGGACCGGAAGCCACATATGGAATCTCCCGTCAGACATCCGGACCGGTTTCACGTCAATCTTCCAGATTCCCGGAGAGGGATTTCGAAACCTCATGAAGATCAGCTGTGAATCATTGTTCTCAAGAAGCAGCCGGTACTCTATCTCCACCTCCGTCCGGTCAAACACAAAGTTCTCCCTGTATTCCCGCCCCTGCTTAATCGTCAGGTATCCGGTCCGCTCCCCGGACGGCGAGGTAAACGCAACCGTCATAACGTTTGGGAGTGTCGTCCAAAGCTCCGCAACGAATCCCTCCACACCCTTCTCCACACGGATCTCCGCCTCTGCCGTATCATTCATATCACGAAATTCCCGGAAGAAATGATGCCGGTGCACGGCTCCGTTTCCGGCGCTGACTACCACACTGCGGTTCTCCACCGATGAATAGGCGTCCAGCATGGCGGAGAGAAGGGATGATCCGTTATGACCTCCAAGATTCGTTCCCAGCGCAATACACAGCACCAGAGGCATGTTTCGTTTCCGAGCCAGACCATTCAAGTATCTCATGGCAAGCATGATATCGTTCTCCTGAAAACACACGGCGTCCTGCCGGATCGCATAGAAATCCTTCAGATAGGATTTGGCCTGTTTAAGCTTCACCACCGCCAGTTCGGCCTCCGGCGCCGCTCCTATGAACCGCTGTTCCAGATTCGCGCCTCCCGCCGCCACACTTGCGATAAACGTCCCATGTCCGTTTGTGTCCATACTCGGAACAATCTCAAGAGGATTCTCAAAGCGCAGAGCTTCATTGATCATCTCTTCCGTATATTCGCTCCCATAATCCAGTCCTTCCGGCATAGTTCCCGTCTGTACGGTCTGATCCCAGATACCCGCAATCCTCGTAGAACCGTCGATATTTCTGAAAAGCGGATTGCGGTAATCAATCCCGGTATCTAAAATGCCTATCATGATACCGCCTCCCATAAGCTGCAACGTCGGATATGTCTGCACAACACGGATCCCCGCATCATCCATCGCTTCCAAATCCATCAGCTCATAACAGTTAGGAATGGAATTATAGTGGAAATTCTCTAAGGATAACGGTTTCAATATCCCCTTATCCGCATAGACCGCCCGGAATCCGAAGTCCATATCCAGCACGCACACATCCTTTCCCTCTATTTCCTGAGACGTAACCGCCCTGTAGACCGGGGAAATAAAATCAAGATAATCTTCCGACAGGATTCTCTCTCTGCATTCCTCTCTATCCATAAAAAACACCTCATATCCTTCTATGTGCCTCTTACGGGCACTTCTTCCATAAAGTATATGAGGTATTCCGTATATTCTATTCTTATTATAGCTTCTGTCCTCTCAGCATGATCACCGGACCGCCGGTCCCTTCTATGTATTCCTTCGTGATCGTTACCTGTCCGATGTTGTCATCCTTGGGGATCTCATACATGATATCCAGCATGAACTCTTCGATGATCGCCCTGAGCGCCCTGGCGCCCGTATCCTTCTCCATCGCCTTCTTCGCGATCGCATGGAGCGCGCCGTCATTGAACTCAAGCTTCACCTCATCCAGCGCAAGCAGCTTCTGATACTGCTTAAGGATCGCATTCTTCGGCTCTTTTAAGATCTGCACCATCATCTCCTCGCTCAGTCCCCGCAAGGTAAATACAATCGGCAGACGTCCCAGAAACTCCGGTATCATCCCAAAATTACGCAGATCCTCGGTAGTAACCTTCTCAAGGATCGTCTTGTCATGGTCGTATCTGTCCTTCAAGTCCGCGCCGAATCCGATGGAGGACTGCTTCGTCAGCCGTTCCTTGATGATCATGTCCAGATCCGGGAATGCACCGCCGCAGATAAAGAGAATATTCTTGGTGTTCACCGTGGTCAGCGGGACCATGGCGTTCTTGCTGTTCGCCCCCACCGGGACCTCAACGTCACTGCCCTCCAGCAGCTTGAGCATCCCCTGCTGTACGGACTCCCCGCTTACATCCCGCTGATTCGTGTTCTTCTTCTTGGCAATCTTGTCGATCTCATCTATGAAGATGATCCCCTGCTCCGCCTTCTCCACATCGTTGTCTGCCGCCGCCAGAAGTTTCGATACGACACTCTCGATATCGTCTCCGATATATCCCGCTTCCGTAAGAGAGGTCGCGTCCGTGATGGCAAGCGGAACATCCAGAAGCCTTGCCAGCGTCCTGACCAGATAAGTCTTGCCGGAACCCGTCGGCCCGATCATCAGCATATTCGATTTCTCTATCTCTATCTCATCCATGGTATCCGTCGCCACACGCTTATAATGGTTATAGACCGCCACGGACATCGCCTTCTTCGCATACTCCTGCCCCACAACATACTCGTCAAGCCTTCCCTTGATCTTATGAGGCGCGGGAATATTCCGGATATCAATCAGGGGCTTTCTCTCCTCCCCCTCCTTCTTCTTCTTGATCTTCTGCTTCTTAGGGACATTCTGCTCCATGTCGGCCATATTAAGGATCTGTACCCCCGGAATGTTCATATTCATCAACTGACTGTAATCAATCTGCCCGCTCATCATGGCGTCAAAACTCTTCTGCATACAATCACTACAGATCGAGATACCGTTGGGGAGATCAATCATCTTTCCCGTCGTCGTCTCCGGGCGCCTGCACACGAAGCAGATCTTCTCATATTCATCTTCATGATTCTTCGTCTCTTCCACCTGTCCCTCTCCCACACTCTCTACATTATTCTTATCCTGATTCTTATCCTGTTCGGACATCCTCAATCCCTTCTTTCCCGAACGCGGCGCAGCCACTTTCTTGCCGCCCGTCTCTTATCCTAAATGTTATAATATATTTCACTACGGTTCCTTCTGAGTCTCATTTTCCTTGATCATCTCAAGAAATGTCTCTTCCGATATGATAGGAACCCCCAGATCGTTCGCCTTCTTATTCTTAGATGACGTACTCGTCACATCATTATTGATCAGATAATTGGTCTTGGAAGTAACCGATCCCGTCACCTTCCCTCCAAGGCTCTCGATCAGCTCCTTCACTTCCCCGCGGTTGGCAAAATGCTCTACACTTCCGGTGATCACAAAATTTACACCCGCAAAAATCTGCTTTGCTTCCTCCATAACCTCTTCCGGGATCACAAGCTCCCCAAGAAGGTCCCGAAACTGCCTGACATGACGCTCAGAAGCAAAATAATCCACAAACGCCTTCGCGATCACCCCGCCGACTCCCGGGATCTCGTTTAGCTCCTCCTCCGTGGCCTTAAGCATCGCTTCCACATCGTACCGGAATTCCTTACAGATCACCTTGGCGTTGGCAAGCCCGATATTGGCGATCCCAAGCGCATAGATCACCCGTGGCAGCGTCGTATTCCTTGCTTTCTCGGCGCTGGCGGCCAGGTTCCGGTAAGACTTCTCGCCGAAGCCCTCCAGAGACTGGATCTCCTCCTGATACCGGTCCAGATGGAAGATATCCGCAAATTCCCGTATATACCCAAGGGAAATGAACTTCTCAAGGGTTGCCTCCGACAATCCTTCGATATTAAGCGCATCCCGGCTGACAAACAGCGCGAAAGCCTTCACATGCTTCGCCTGACAGTCCGGATTGGTACAATACAATGCCTTCGCATTAGCAACCTGCCTGATCTCTGTAGCGCCGCTGCACACCGGGCATCTTAAAGGAATGTCAGAAACCCCGCTTCTCGTCAGATTCCTGGCAATCTGCGGAATGATCATATTCGCCTTATATACCTCAATACGGTCTCCGATCCCAAGCTCCAGCTCTTCCATGATACTGATATTGTGGACGCTGGCACGGCTGACCGTCGTCCCCTCAAGCTCCACCGGCTCGAAGATCGCAACCGGGTTGATAAGCCCCGTTCTTGACGGGCTCCACTCAATCTCCACAAGCTTCGTCTCCCGTATCTCATCGGCCCACTTAAAAGCGAAGGAGTCCCTTGGAAACTTCGACGTCCGCCCCAGAGACCGTCCATACGCTATATCATCATATATTAGCACAAGACCGTCCGACGGGAAATCATTCTCCGCGATTTTTTCTGAAAAATTAATAACTTCGGCCTCCACGGTATCCGCCGTCACTTCATGGAATTCCACAACCTCGAACCCCTGATCCTTAAGCCAGTTCATCTGGCAGGCTCTTGAATTATGGAAATCCACATCCTCCGCCTGTACCAGCGAAAATGCATAGAATCTTACATTCCTCTTCGCCGTGATCTCGTTGTTCAGCTGTCTCACCGAACCGCTGCACAGATTCCTCGGGTTCTTGTACTTCGCATCCACGTCCTCGATCCCGGCATTTATACGCTCAAATTCCTTATACCCTATGACGGCTTCCCCCCGTATGATCAGTTCGCCCTGATATGCGATCCGAAGAGGGATATTCCTGAACACCCTGGCATTATTCGTGATGACCTCGCCCACCTCGCCATTTCCGCGGGTGACGGCCTTATAAAGCTCTCCGCCGCGATAGGTCAGCACGATCGTAAGCCCGTCAAGCTTCCAGGAGATCAGCACCTTCTGATCCCCCGCAAAACGCTTAAGCTCTTCAACCTCCTTCGTCTTGTCAAGGGACAGCATAGGGCTCTCGTGACGCTCCTTGGGCAGTTCGCTCAAGACCTCATACCCCACATTCACCGTCGGACTGTTTGCAAGGGTTATGCCAAGCTCCTTTTCAAGCCCCAGCAATTCATCATACAGCCCGTCATACTCCCTGTTGCTCATAATCTCCGAAGCTTCCTGATAATACGCACGTCCCGCGTCATTCAGCTTCTCCACTAATTCTAACATTCTGGCTTTCTTCGATCCGCTCATATAACTCTTTTAACTCCTGCTCCGATAATTTTCTTACTTCACCAGACTTCAGTCTGCCAAGCTCTATATTCATGATCCTGACTCTGACCAGCCTGACCGCCTTATATCCCAGGGCTTCACACATCCTGCGTATCTGCCGGTTCAGCCCCTGTGTCAGTATGATGGAGAACGTATACTTTCCGATGCGCTGCGCCCGGCACGGCCTGGTCACGGCATCCAGTCCCTTCTCTGTATCCCGTATCCTGACGCCCTCGCACATCTTCCTGATAAATTCCTCCGTAACCGGCTTATCCACCGTAACCCTGTACTCCTTCTCGTGCCCGTATCTCGCCCGCATCATCTTGTCGATCAGGTCTCCGTCATTGGTCATGATCAGCAGTCCTTCCGAATCCTTGTCAAGTCTCCCGGCATAGGTAATGCGCTCCGGATAATCCAGATACCGGATGATGCTCTTTCTCTCTCTTCGTTCCTCCGTGCAGACGATCCCCGCCGGCTTGTTCACCGCAAGCACAACCCTCTTCGGCCTGCCCCCGACGATCCTCTTTCCAAGCCGGACCTCCTGGCCTGGCTCCACCTTCGTCCCCGGGACTGCCCGCACTCCGTCTACCGTCACCTGTCCGTTCTCGATCAGGCGGTCTGCTTCTCTTCTGGAGCATATCCCCGCATCACTCAGATACTTATTCAACCTCACCATTTCATTACTCCTTATCCGGGAAATCCTCACTTTAGACACCTGCTGATCCCACTGTCTTGTACAAATGTATTTCCTCCGTACAGAAATAATACACTCGAAATCTTATTCTCCTCCATGATCGTATCAAGATCCCCCTCATAGAGCCCGGGCTCTATCACGATCAGCTCCCTGTAGAACGGCGTGAGGAAAGGAATCAGGCAGTTAGCGTATGAATCCTTAACGATCAGAAGCCTGTCTGTCGTATCCGCCGTCGTCCGTATATCCACCATCCCGTGACCGCCTCCCAGAAAGACCTCATATTCATTCTTTCCTATCAGCTTCGACCGGTCATACAGCGTGGCCGTCTTCACTCCTTCTTCTACATACTCCACCGCCAGGCTTATCTCCTCGTCCCTGTTCTTAGGCGTATAGATAAAGATCGGCTCCGCATATCCTGTATTATACCCGCTTGCAGAAGATAACATGCCGTTAAATGAATTCGTGACCGCATACGGCTCAAGCCCAGGCGCCTTCTCCATGTCAAGCTTCATCACCTCCGCCAGAGCCTGATACGCATAATACGCCCCAAGCGACGTCCAGTGGCGGTCCGTGTGATAATAGATTTCCTCCTTCATGTGCTTTTCCAGCACAGTGCTTACATCCACCCATCGGACGCTGGTCTCCAACGTCTGCCGGATGGATTCGAAGCTCTGTCTCTCATCCCTTACGACAGCGGAATCCGGCAGTTTTTCATCCAGAACATTCGCCGCCCCCGGAACCAGCATCAGATAGACCGGAACCTTCTCATATCTTCTGGCAAATTCTCCGATCAGTTCTACGCTCTTATCGGTCTGTTCCTCATCAGGCGCGGCTATCTCCTCTAACAGGTAATCGTCCCGGCCCTTGTACACGCCGCCCTCCCTGCGCCTTCCGGCAAGCAGGTCCGTACCTGTCTTCATAAGCCTTAAGAGACTGCGCCCTGTAAACTGGTCTGTCCTGTACGCATCATATTCCCGCATATAACCGCCGTCCAGCACTCCCTTAAGGGACATCTTCGGCTTAACCGTAAGCTCCCTGTCCTCCCTATGGGAAAATCCCTTCTCGCCCGGTATCAGATCGATCAGGCTTATGGTTCCCAGAAGTACGGCAAATACCGCCGCCACGGCTCTTCTTCTGTATATCTTCCCCTTCTTATCTTCCCTGCGCCTCTGACTCTGCTTCCCGCTCTTTTGTCTCTGTCTATTTCCCACGCTCTAAAACCGCCTCCGATTATTTCCGTATAACCCCTGAATTTCCTCAAAATCTCAGATATAAGAAGGGATAGTGGACACCCGTCACTAAATATGCCGTGCACAGCAAAAACAATACCCCATATATGATCCCGTTCACGACAGCCCTTCCTTTGCCTCCCCGGTTGAACAGTTTCTCGAACCCTCTGTACATCCCCGGCGTAAGCCCCAAAAGCACTGCGATCAGAAGCCCCAGATTCGTGACCAGGATATAACGGACAAAAGGATCGCTCAGGCCGTTAATTCCCGCCCCGAACATCACCTGAAGATATTCGAGCGCCTCTTTGGGTGTTGGACACAAGAAAAACACCCATCCGGCAAATATCAGTATCACACTGAAGATATGCCTTAAAACCCCCGGTATCCTCCTTAGACTCTCCCCGAGCATACTCATCCCGATCACAGTCAGAATCCCGAAGTAAAGCCCCCATATCACGAAATTCCACGAGATGCCGTGCCACAGCCCGGCAAGAAGCCAGATGAGCAGAATACTGAACGCACTCCCTCTGCCGAGGAAACGATAAACATATTCTTCCACCCACGCGCCAAGGGAGATATGCCATCTGCGCCAGAATGCTGTCACACCGCCTCCCGCATAGGGATAATCGAAGTTCTTCGGAAGCTCGAACCCGAACATCCATCCAAGCCCGGCCGCCATATCCGAGTATCCGCCAAAAGCAAAATAAATCTGGAACGAAAACGCCGCCAGGCCGATCCAGGCTCCAAGCACCGACATCTGCCCTTCCTCCATCGCCATGAGCTCCTCGAACAGCCTCCCCAGATTATCCGCGAGTATCACCTTCTTGACAAGCCCTCTGACAAAGAACATCGCTCCCTCGCCGAACTTCACCCAGGAGCCCTTCCTGTCATGAAGCTGCCTCTCGAACACAGAGTATCTCACAACCGGCCCCGCCGGAAGCTTCACAAACAGCGTAACATACAGCGCAAAGTCCACAGGATTCTTCTGCACCTTTGCATTTCCCCGATAAACGTCTATTATATAGGACAAGCTGTGGAATGTATAGAAGGTGATCCCCATCGGCACCAGCCATTCTATGCCAAAGCCTGCACTCTCTCCTGCATTCTGCGCCGGATACAGACTGCCAGGCAATGATTCCCCATATTTAAGCATTCCCAGCATGACCATATTCACGATCAGGCAGACGGCCAGACGCATCCTGACGCCCCGGCGCTTCTTAGCCTTCCCCGCGATCCACAGACCGCAGACGTAATTGAAGATGACAGAAACCAACATGAAACACAGATAGATCAGCCCGCCCCACGCATAGAAGATCAGGCTGGCCAGAAGAAGCACCCCGTTCTTCAGCCAGTCCGGCGCTATATGATACACGATCAGGACGACCGGCAAAAATGCAAATATAAATATAATACTGTCAAATATCATGACCAAACTTTTCCTTCTCTAATGAAAGTTTACGACGGCATCCTGCCGTGCCGGCTTACAGCTCTGCCTCTTCTGCCATATGATCGGCCCATTTCTCATAATAGCCGCTCCCCATATGAATCCCGTCCTCAGTATAGTATTCGTCCTCCACAAGACTGCCGTTATCAATGAACAGAACGTCTAATTCCCCGCACAGCTCCTCTAATTCCTGATTATACTTGGAGATATTGCCGTACAGCGGATTCTTATCTATCACAGACTGCTGTACAGGAAGAATGCTGTTGACGCAGATCTTCGTATCCGGCAGTTCTTCCTTAAGCCTGTCAAGCACATCTCTGTATGCGTCCGTAAATACCGAGACATGCCCCGTCGATGCCACAATGTCATTGATCCCATACGAAAGAAACAGTACCTGAGGCGCTGTCTCGACAGCCTTCTCGATATGCCCCTCTATTCTTGTCTCCTCCGTATCGCACACTCCGGAATTACCCTCTGCCGTCACGCGTGCCTTCTCAAGCACGCCATGCTCGTACAGCCCCTGGGTAATGGAATCCCCGATCACGAATGAATTGGCAAACTTCTCTCCGATCGTGCGGTTCGCCCATGCCTCGTCTGCCGCGCGTTCTTCCTCCTCCAATACCTGGATCTGCCCGTCGATCGCCTTCACATCCAACCCTTCCATCTCCTTAAGCCGCTTAAGACCTTCGGTTGGATCCTCCCTGGGATTCATCATGCCTGCCGTAACTACCAGGCTCCCGATCATGAGCATGAGGAGCATGAGGAACACGGATATCCTCAGAACAACGTCTCTGTCTTCTCTTTTTCTTGTTGTCTTCGCCTTATCTCTTCCCACTAAAGGTCATCACTCCTCTGCCTCGGTCCGCACTTCTAACGCATATATGACAATATTGTACTGTTTTTCCCTCTAAAAGTCAAATATATGCTATACTATACCAAGAATAAGTTACTGTTCACACCCATGGGTGCTCCAGTAACAGTATCCAGCCCATTTTAAGTCGCCTTCGGCGAGGGGCTG
>CAJTRO010000007.1:0-19990 GCA_910579015.1 uncultured Dorea sp.
GAATAGAGGTAAACCAAGTCAGAGGTGATAATGAACTTACATTAATAGAGTATGGAGATATTATTTTACAATTATATAGATTGAACAAAAGATTATCAGATCAAGTACCTGTATTAAATTTTGTTTTTAGTGAAAATGTCGAAGTATCAGATGCAGAAAAGTCAAGAATAGAGGAGGGACAATACGAAGGCCATTTACATTTTTCTAATAGATTGCAAGATTATGCAGAACTGTATAGCCTGGGAGAAAATAGTAAAGAATATCTGGAAGAATTAACAGAGTCCTTATGTTTTCAACGTAAAAGGACATTTGAAAATAATATGGTTGTATTTGAAGATTTAAGCAGCAGATTAGTCAATATTGAAAATGGATTACGAAAAACCTGTTATCAACCCCAGGATTATGCGGGAACGATATATGTACTTGGCGGATGTACAATATGGGGATGGCTCGTTGAGGATCAGTATACCATTCCTTCTCTTATTCAAAAATATATAAATCGTGCAGATAAAAAATATAGAGTAGTAAATCTTGGGAATGGTAATGTTCTAAATGTGGATAATCTGCTTGAAAGTCTTATTATCAGTAATAATGACCTTTTTATATGTCTATTTCCTTTCCTTACTAAAAAAATAAAAAACGAATTGTCAGTTATTGAAATAGGAAAGTGCTTTAATGATATTAGAAAAAGCAAATATGCAGGTATAGAGTGCTTCTTCAATATGGTTCATCATTGCGGAACTAATGGAAATATTTTGTATTCTGAAATTATCTATGGAGAGTTAGAAAAGCATTTAAAAGATTTTTTCCGGGTTAACGATTTTCGAAAGAATATATTATATGGAATTTTTCGGACAAATTTTAAGGATTTGAATCTCTTTTTTGATTATAAATCTTATATTGAAGAGCTTGAAAACAAAATGAGAAGAGCACAAATTGATAAGAAAAAACGGATAGGATGCGTTGTTGTAAATTGTAATCCTTTTACGTTTGGGCATAAGTATTTGATTGAATATGCTCTGGGTAAAGTAGATTATTTATATGTTTTCGTTGTGGAAGAAGATAAGTCATATTTCCCTTTTGCGGATAGATTTGAATTGGTGGAGAAAGGGGTTCGGGATTTAAAGAATATATTAGTCGTGAGAAGTGGCGGGATGATAGCCAGTATGAATACTTTTCCGGCTTATTTTCAGAGACATGAGGCGTCACAGGTTAAAGAAAAAATTTCGGTCAGTATGGATTTGAAGATATTCTCGCAATATATCGCGCCAAGATAGTATATAATAAAAAAATGAAAGAAATTCTTCCGCAATTTGGAATTAATGTAATTGAAATCCCTAGAAAATGCGTTGCAGGGAAAGCAGTATCTGCATCGGTAGTTAGAGAGTATTATGAAAAAAAAGACTATAATAGTTTAGTTAAATGGGTGCCGGATACGACATTACAGTATTTAATAGACAGGGATAAGAATGCGGAAGTGATGTGTGATATTTCAGGAGTAGATTAATTGGAGGAATAATAATGGTAGATATTTCTGTTATCATACCTATTTATAATGTGAAAGAATATCTCGAAGATTGTTTAAACAGTCTGTTAATACAATCTTTGTTGAATTGTGAATTCATCTGTATTGATGATGGCTCAACAGATGATTCATATAAAATTGTCGAATCCTATATGGGCAAAGATAAGCGCTTCAAGATGATACGGCAGAAAAATAAAGGACTTGCTGAGACAAGGAATGTCGGCATACGAAATGCGAGAGGAAAATATATTGTTTTTCTGGATTCAGATGATTACTATGTGGATGGTTGTGTTCTGGATAAGCTTTTCCAGAACGCGGAGGAGAATGCGCTGGAGCTTTTAGGTTTCGAGACAGAGCTTTTATATGAAGGCAATATGAAAGAACTTGATAATAAAGATTTTTATTATTATAAAGATCATGTCTATCCGGGTATTCGGAAAGGGATAGATTTTTTTATAGATATGATGTCCAAGCATGAGTATTGCGATTCTTCATGTATGATGTTTATAAATCGTGAGTGGCTTCTGGAACAAGGGATTTTCTTTTACCCCGGAATCCTTTATGAGGATGCTTTGTTTTGTACACAGTGCTTTCTTTATGCAGGTAGAATGGCTCATCTATCAGAAAGACTGTATACATATAGAGTTAGAGAAAAATCAATTATGACCGGCAGCATCTGCTGGGAAAATGTTCGCAGCAGGCTGGTAGTGTATCGGGAAATTCTGAGTTTGTCTGCTTTATTTAGGAAGGATGAGGCCGGACTGCAGGAACCATTGGCAGAGTATCTTTCTCTGATTGCATCCCATGCAAAGTATATGGATGAGTTTAGGATCGACGAACCGTCAGATGAGAGAATGGAACCATTAGACCTGTTACTGATGAAAACAATGGAGATAGGAAAATACCGTATAGAGGTGAATGAAGAGGTAATTTTGAACGGATTGGAGAAGCTTGTTGCAGATAGTGAGGGAGTTATTCTTTATGGCGCGGGAGCGGCAGGAAGAATGTTCTTCCGGTTCTTGCAGGATAAAGGTTTGAGCGGGAAGGTGCTGTGTTATGCTGTAAGCGGGACAACAGACGAATCTGCAATTCTTGATAATATTCCAATTTTTCCTATAAATGAAGCGATAAAGAAACCAGGCCGGGTAATTTTGTCTGTGATTGCATATAAGGCACGTATGGCTATGCAGAAGACATTAAAACAGCTTGGAGTGAATCAGTTTCAGATTTTTGACCAGTATATATATCGTGCATTACGGCATTATGTTCAAGAAATCTGATATTGTAGAATATGCAGGGGAACATTAGAAGGATGAATGAGATTAAAGTATCTGTAATCGTATATGTAAAGAATACGATAGATTATATTGAGAAATGCATTAGAAGTGTGATGGATCAAACGCTTTATGAGATAGAAATTTTGGTTATAGATGGGGGAAGTACGGACGGCACATTAAGGGTTATTGAGAAATTACAGCAATCAGACAGCCGAATTCGTATTTTTCATTCAGATGCCAGTGTGGGAGCTCAGTTTAATTTGGGTTTGAGAGAAGCAAGAGGGCAGTATATTGGTATTTGCGAGGCGGATGATTATATACTTCCTGAAATGTATGAAAGGCAATATCGGATTGCGGACGAGAATCGGCTTGATGTAATCAGAGCCGGATACTATCAGATTTTCAATATAAATGATAAAGAATACCGATTTAAGCTAAAACCCTGTTATCAGGAAAGAATAACAGAGAAAGTGATCATCTCCGACAAAAGTAATTTCTTTTTGGAGCAGGGAATCAATGGCTTTTGGAATGGACTTTATAGAAAACAGTTTTTATTGGACAATCATATTTGGATGAATGAGACAAAGGGGGCAGCCTATCAGGATATCTCATTCTCTTTTCTGACGCAGATGTATGCAGAGAGAATTTGGTTTATGAATGAAACCTTCTATTGTTACCGGATTGATAATCCGAATGCGTCTGTCAATTCTCTGCATGGTGTTGAGTTACATATAAACGAATATGAGGAATTAAAGAAACGTCTGAAAATTTCAGGCAGATGGGATGAATACAAGAATATGTTCTTTAGCTGGGAATTGGTTAGTTACAGGTGGTTTCTTGGTGAATTGCCCGGGGATTTGAAGGCGGATAATGCTGATAAAATATATTATCATATAAAGTCACAGATGGAAGATGAAAAATATGATGAAAACTATGTAATGGAAACAGTAAGAAGTCTTGCAAAAGCTTTATCAGATAGTAGATCAGAGTTTACAGAATTTATATTATCTGAAACAGAGAATGAGAAAAAACTATTGGAATATGTTGAAGGTTCTTTGAAGTATGATAAGATGATCATTTTGTTTGGGGCTGGACATATCGGAAATATTTTGCTGGAATTTTTTAGACTGTGTAATAAAAAGGTTCTATTAATGGATAACAGTGTGCTTTTGCAGCAGAATGGCCTGAAAGAAGATAAGGTATATAAGCCGGAGAGACTTGCAAGTTGTTATCCGAATGGAAGATATATCATTGCGAATATCAGTCATGCACAGGAAATGCGGAAACAACTTTTGGAGCTTGGGATTCAGAGCAGAGATATTTTGATATGTGATGATGAGGAGTTTTTTTTGAGGAAGATTTTTGTGAAAGCGGGACAGTACAGTGGGCAATAATTGTATTCATAAAGTAAGTATTATTGTACCAGCTTATAATGCGGAACGCTATATCGAGGATTGCTTAGACAGCCTTGTGCGTCAAACCTATAAAGATATAGAAATCATTGTAATAGATGATGGATCGCTGGACTCAACAGGATATATCTGTGACGTATATCAAGAGTATTATAAGAAATTGATAAAAGTAGTGCACTGTAGTCATTGTGGTGTTTCTTTTGCACGGCTATCAGGGATTCGAAAAGCAACAGGAAAGTATGCAGTATTTGTAGATGCAGATGATTGGGTTGAAAATGATTATATATCTTCGATGCTGTCTTATATGGAAGATGCAGATGTCGTTGCGGCCGGTATTGCAAGAGAAGTACAAGGACAGCCTGGAAATACTATTTATGAGTATAATGACATTCCATCCGGAAGATATGAGAATGAATTGGAGAAACGGGAACTGTACGAGAAAATGTTATATTCCAAAGCTCCCTATCGGTTTGGTGTGCTGCCATATATGTGTAATAAAATGTTTCGGAAAGATTTTATGAAGCAAATGCTGGAAAAAACGGATAAGCGTATTTTTGATGGGGAAGACGCGGCAGTTGTATATCAATATCTTTTATTATCTCAAAGAATAGTTCTGACGGATGAGTGTAAATATCATTATATATATCATAAGTCTTCTGTATCATTAACAGATACACAGGATGCATATCTAAATGCATCATATCTTTATCAGGAGCTGTATGCATGTTTCAGACAAAGCGAATATTGTGCGGTTTTGTTAAAGCAATTAGATGCATACATGAGACGTTTGATTTGGAAAAAGGATCCTGCGGCATATTTGCAAGTAAATTCTTTTTCTTTTCCTTATGATAAAGTACAGCCGGGTTCGGAGATTATTCTTTATGGAATGGGAAAGGCCGGGAATGTATTTTATCGACAAATAATACAGACTCGTTGCTGCAATATTATCGCCTGGGCAGACATAAAAGCTGAACATATTGGTAATACAGTTGAAGGTATTCCAAGAATACTTCCTGAAGAAATTAAAAGATATAGTTTTGATTATGTGGTAATTGCTATTCAAAATAAGATACTTGCCTGCAATATTGCAGAAAAATTATTTTCCTGGGGAGTTGAAAAGAATAAGATCATTATTCCGGAAATATAAGAAAGTTGGCGGCTGCATATGATTGAAGCTGGAAAAGGAGAAAGCAGTTCTATGTATTATGCGGATAGTATATTAAAAAAGTTGAAGGAAAGCAGACAAGTGGTGATATTTGGGGCAGGACTTGTTGCTGTTCAAGCGGCAAACTGTTTGATGAGCAGACCATACCAATTACAGATTGACTATTGCATAGTTTCGGAACTGAATGAGAATCCGGGATATATTACGGGGATACCGGTGATTGAGTTGGAAGAAGCGGGCCGTATTGTCCAAAAAGATGTGTTGATTTTAATTGCAACAATGGAGAAGCATCTCAGATCAATACAGGACATTCTGCGTAAATATGGTTTTTTTAACAGTGTTCCATTGACATTTGAAAGTGATCTGTGGAGTGAGATTCAGGGAAATTACTACAGAGAGCACTGGATGATGCAAAAAGAACCCTATCTTATTTTAGAGGAAGAATTAGCTGGAATATCAGAACATGATACAAAGGGAAATTCGGTTATCAGGGTATATACTGTCAGATCTCATATGGATAAGCAGGCCGGGGAGGATATTTCAAGGTATTTATGGGAAACACCAATTCAGGCCGGAGCGGCATTAACCAAGAGACAGATTTGCGAAATCAAAGACAATACCGGAGATAACATTTCTTATAAAAACAGGCAATATTGTGAATTAACAGCATTGTATTGGATCTGGAAAAATGATTATTCGGATTATACCGGACTTTGTCATTATCGGAGACATTTTGAATTAGACAGTAAGATTCTGGAAAATCTGCCTTATTCAGATATAGATGTAGTATTGACAATACCAATTCTGAATTTTCCGAGTGTCAGGGAAGTGTATCGGCATGATCACATAGAGCGGGACTGGGATATTATGTTGGAAGCAGTCAGGAAGTTGTCACCGGAGTATCTGGCAGCAGCCATAGAGCTGCAAAATGGCAATTACTATTACGGATATAATATGTTTATAGCAAGAAAAGAAATTTTGAATAGTTATTGTGAGTGGCTGTTTCCTATCCTGAGCTATTGCGAAAGGAACTGCGGGGTAAAAGAAGATACATATCAAATGCGTTATATTGGTTTTTTGGCTGAACGGCTGATGTCAGTTTATTTTCTGTATCATAGGGAGGAGTATAAAATCGCTCATGCAAGAAAACATTTTATTAGTTGAAACCATAATAGCTTTACAGTGTGAAGTCTGTTATGGATAAGTCTTGCGTTTGTATAAGGTATAGAGAAAGGGGAGAAAAAGTATGGATTTGGCCATATTTGGAGCTCAGGGTATCGCTCTTGGGGCGTATGAAGCCATACATAATCTATATCCAGTCAGAAATATCCGGTGTTTTTTAGTATCGGAAAGGGGAAACAATGCAGAATATTTATCTGGAATTCCGGTATGGGAACTAAAGCAATTCTCTGAAGCATTATCAGAGGAAGAAAAGGCGGATATTGAGATATTGATTGCAACACCTGAAAATGTGATGCCCGTAATCGAAGCAGCTTTGGAGGAATACGGTTTGTTCTGCCATGTGCGCCTGACTTCGCCAAGATGGTCGGAGCTTATGGATTATCACTATGTATGTGGTAAAGCTTATATGCCTTTGCGGGCGCTTCCGGTCGGTTACAGCAAGGCGGATATACATATCTTTATGGCAAAGTTCCATAAGGACAAGCCGTTATCAGGTAGTTATACTCTGCCGGAATGGATTACGCCGATTCAGGTGGGGGCAGTACTAAGCACTAGGCGGGTTGCCGGTGTCTTGGATTGCGACGGAGAGAATATTTCTGCAAAAAATGGTAATTACTCTGAACTCACGGCACTTTATTGGATATGGAAAAACCGTCTGACGCATCTATCAGACCAGCTGAGATTTCAGCTGCCTGATAACCAGAAGCTTTGCCTGGCTGACAACTCGGAAATGGAATACTATGGCCTGGCGCATTATAGAAGAATTTTGGATTTTACAGAAGATGATGTATTAAGGCTTGTAGATAATGGAGTAGATGTGGTTTTGCCTTATCCCATGCCCTATGAACCGAACATTGAGGAACATCATAAGAGATATCTGAAGGAAAAGGACTGGGAAGCAGTGCAAAAAGCAGTTCAGGAAATAAGTCCAGAATATGCGGAGGAATTTTGTCGTATTTTAAATCAGAAATATTTCTATAATTACAATATGATACTGGCAAGGAAAGATGTTTTGGCTCAATATTGCAGTTGGCTGTTTTCGATTCTGGAGCGGGTGGAAGAACTGAGCATTCCCAAAGGGGCAGACCGGGCGGACCGGTATATAGGGTATATAGGAGAGACACTGGCAACGTTTTATTTTATGGTTCAAAAGAAAGAATTGAACATTATGCATGTCGGATGTAGATTTTTGACGTAATAGTTACTTTTTGTATCAGTAGTTGATATTAACATTTCGTATAGGAGTTGAGATAATTCATATGCAGTTTGAACTGATGGCATCCATGATGTGTGCTGATTATGGAAATCTGGAAAAAGAGGTTAAAAATTTAGAAGAGGGAGGCATTGATTCTTTCCATATAGACATCATGGATGGACGCTATGTACCAAACTTTGCGATGTCCCTGAATGATATGAGATATATAGCCGGTGCTGCAAAGAAGTCGTTGGATGTCCATCTTATGATTGAACATCCCAATAACAGAATTCAACTATTTTTAGAATCTTTGCGCAAAGGAGACACGGTCTATATTCATCCAGAAGCAGAATATCATCCGTCTACGACTTTGCAGAGTATCATTAATGCGGGTTTGATTCCAGGTATTGCAATAAATCCCGGGACATCGGTGGAGACTGTGATGGAAATGCTCCGCATTGTAAAGAAGGTTCTTGTAATGTCTGTAAATCCCGGCAATGCCGGGCAGATGTATCTGCCCTATGTAGGGAAAAAGATTACAAAGCTTCTTGCACTTAAGGAAGATATGGATTTTGAGATTTATTGGGACGGCGCCTGTAGTGCGGATAAGATTCTCGAATACGCACCCAAAGGAGTGGCTGGGTTTGTTTTGGGTACGACGCTCCTGTTCGGAAAAGAGCAGTCTTATGAAGAGACCTTGAAGAATATCCGTGAATTGATTTTTTGATTGAATGCAGGTCTGTTTTTGTAATCCAAGGCATTAGCAGCATAAACCATACCCCATACCGCATAAGATAGCATCAGGAGAGTGATCATGCATGATGAATATCAAAGAAAAACCTGTTGCATATGCAGACATCAGAGGAAATAAGAACTACCCAGACATCAAAGGAAGAGTTGATTTCTACGATACATACGGAGGAACGGTGCTTGCAGCGTCCGTTCACGGCCTGCCCGAAGAAGCAGGAAAACGCAATCCGGCGGCTGCTTCAGCAGAACCGAAGGAACGCAATCATAGCCAGCCGGGGAAATCGGTGGAGCAAAGCCAGGGCTTCCATGCCTTCCATATCCACACCGGTAATGCTTGTACGGAGAATGGGCAGGGAGAATTTGCTTCTGCCGGCGGCCACTACAATCCGTGGGATACCCTGCATCCGTCACATGCCGGAGATCTTCCGCCCCTGTTGAGTAATAACGGCTCTGCCTGGATGTCGGTGTATACGGGGCGTTTTTATCCAGAGGATGTTATCGGGCGCACAGTCATCATACATGAGAAGAGTGATGATTTTCATACCCAGCCGTCGGGAGATGCAGGAGAAATGATTGCCTGCGGAAAGATCGTGGCATGGGATTCGGATAATTATCATTGAATCAACAGCCCAAAGTTGATATACTATCAACAACAGGGCTGTTATTTTAATGCGGGTAATGATAAATGAAAGGATGGAGCAGACTATGATTGCAGCATTGATCTTATCAGGAGGTACTGGCAGCAGGATTGGCACAGATGTTCCCAAGCAGTATATAGAAGTCGGCGGCAGACCAATCATTTCCTATTGTATAGAGAGTCTGTACCGGCATGACGGAATTGATGCCATCCAGATTGTTGCGGCATCTGTCTGGCAGGAACAGATAAAAGAGCGGCTGGTACAGGATGGATTTGATAAGAAGTTCCGGGGATTCTCAGCGCCCGGGGAGAACCGTCAGCTTTCTATATTGAATGGTCTTAAGGATATTCGAAGTTACGCGGAGTCAGAAGATAATGATTACGTGTTTATCCACGACGCGGCACGTCCACTGCTGACAAAGAAGCAGATTAGTGATTGTATAGAAGCAGTTTCAGGACATGACGGAGTTCTTCCGGTACTGCCAATGAAGGATACTGTCTATTCCAGTACAGATGGAAAGAGGGTAACTGCACTGCTCAATAGGAGCGAGATTTATGCGGGACAGGCTCCGGAGCTGTTCCGGCTTGGCGTCTATTATGAAGCGAATTGCTGTCTTCTGCCTGACCGTATCTGGCAGATTAACGGCTCCACGGAACCTGCGGTCATGGCAGGACTGGATATTGCGATGATTCCCGGGGATGAGAGGAACTTTAAGATCACGACGAAAGAGGATCTTGAAAGGTTTCGGGAGATGGTCCGGGAGATTTAAGGTATTTTACTAAAAGAGACGAAAAAGATTTAAATGGGGATAGATTAGGAGGAGAAAGACTTATGATGAAAGCATGGGTTTTGCACAATATCGGGGATCTCAGGCTTGAGACGGTAAAGAAGCCGGTCATACAAGACGGGGAGGTACTGGTAAGAATAAAAGCGGTCGGTATCTGCGGTTCAGATATTCCGCGTATCTATCAGAACGGAGCTTACAGCCATCCGTTGATTCCCGGACACGAGTTTGCCGGCGAGGTGGTGGAGACGGGTATATCTACAGATCCTGTGTGGAAGGGACGCCGTGTAGGTGTATTTCCGTTGATTCCGTGCAGGGAATGCGCACCATGCAGACAGAAGAAGTTTGAGATGTGCCGGAATTACAGTTATCTTGGATCCCGCAGGGACGGCGGATTTACAGAGTACGCGGCAGTTCCTGAGGAGAATCTGGTACATCTTCCAGATAATGTAACCTTTGAGGAGGCGGCTATGCTTGAGCCCATGGCAGTGGCGGTCCATGCCATGAGACAGATTGGAGCAGGTGTGTCCGACAGGATCGCCATCTGCGGTGTCGGTACGATTGGTCTGCTGCTGTATTTATTCTTGCGGGAATCCGGAATGCAGAATATCTATGTGTTTGGAAACAAAGAATTTCAGAAGCAGACGCTTATGAGGCTGGGACTTCCGGAGGATTTCTATTGTGATATCAGGAGTAATGACGCAGGGCGCTGGCTGATGGAGAGGACGGACGGGATAGGTGTGGACGTGTTCTTCGAGTGTGTCGGCAAGAACGATACACTGGTGCAGGCTTTGGACCAGACGGCATTTTCCGGCAGGATTATGTTGGTGGGTAATCCATTTGGCGATATGCATCTGGAGAAATCTGTATACTGGAAGATACTGCGGAATCAGTTGACGGTGAAGGGAACCTGGAATTCTACATTTCTTCATGAGCAGTCAGACGACTGGAATTATGTGCTGAAAAGGCTTGAGGAGAAGCGTATCGCGCCTTCCGAGTTGATCACGCACCGGTTTGCGCTTAAGGAGCTGGGGCAGGGGTTCCGTATCATGAGGGATAAGACGGAGGATTATGTGAAGGTTATGTGCTCTTTATAAAGAAAAGCGCTCTTTATAAAGAAAAGAAGTATCCGGCCATTCAGAGACAACGGGCTGTTGGGAAATATTATATTTTCCGACGGCTTTTTTCATGCATTGTTTTCTAAAATCCTATTGACAAAATACCGAAAATGTGGTTATATTAAAACATGAACATATGAATAGTTGTTCATATGTTGGATTTAGATATATACTACAGGAGGACGCTGACATGATAGAAAATAAAAGAAAAATAGATCAGACGAATTCACATGACCATCATGTACATGATGATCATTGCGGCTGCGGTCACAGCCATATTCATGACCAAATCCAGGAACATACGGATTCTCATGCGGAGGATGATCAGCATAAACATAATGCCCATTGCAGTTGTGGATGCAGTCACGGCCATACCCATCCACAAGAGCATGAAGAAGCCCAAGCTCATAGCAATCCGCAGGAGCATCCCCATTCTCACGAGAACAGCGCTCAACATAAACATGATACCGGTTGCAGTTGTGGATGCAGTCACGCCCACGCGCATGACACCCACGCCCACGACGCTCATACGCACCATAGTCACAATACCCATGCGCACCACAGCCACAGCGCCCATACCCACGACACTCACTCCCACGCGCCGTCCCATCCCCAGGAGATGCCCCCCATGCCGGAAGGCGTCAAGAAGCGTGTCTATATTCTTGACAACTTAGGCTGTGCCAACTGCGCCGCGAAGATGGAGCGTCAGATCCGGGAACTGCCGGGGGTTAAGATGGCGGTGATCACATTTGCAACGAAGCAGTTAGTCGTGGCGGCAGACAATCAGGATGAGCTTCTGCCCGAATTCCAGAGGATCTGTTCATCCATTGAATCGGAGGTAACGGTCACTCCCCGCGAAGAGGATGCTCCGGTGCATAAGAAAGAGAGCCCGTTTGAAGAGAATAAGAAGGCGATCATAGCCGTGACGGCAGGCGCGCTGTTGTTTGCCGCAGGAGAGGTCCTGGAACGGACGATGCCGGATTCGATAGGCAGAATCATCATATTCGTGGCGGCTTATGCAATCCTTGGACTTGGGATTGTATGGACGGCTGTGAAGAATCTTCTGAAAGGGCACATATTCGACGAGAATTTCCTGATGAGTACGGCCACACTGGCGGCATTTGCCATCGGAGACTTTGCGGAAGCAGTAGGGGTGATGTTATTCTACCGGGTAGGCGAGATCTTTGAGGATATCGCGGTCAGCCGAAGCCGTTCCCAGATCATGGAGGCGGTCGACCTTCGGCCGGAGACGGTCAATCTGGTGCGTGAAGATGGCGTTGTGAGTATTCCGGCAAAGGATGCAAAGGCCGGGGACATCATACTGATCCGGCCGGGCGACCGCGTTCCGTTAGACGGCAGGATCATAGAAGGGACCAGCCAGCTTGATACCTCTCCCGTGACCGGTGAGCCGGTGCCTGTGAAGGTGTTTCCGGGAAAGGAAATCTACTCTGGCTGTGTCAATGACACCGGCGTTTTGAAGCTGGAAGTCAGAAAGCCATTGGGAGAGTCTATGGTGACGCGTATTCTTGATTCTGTGGAAAATGCGGCCGCAAGCAAGCCGAAGATTGATCGTTTCATCACGAGATTCGCAAGAATCTATACGCCGGTGGTGGTAGCGGCGGCAATATTGACAGCCGTGGTGCCGTCGATGGTTACCGGAGAATGGAATTACTGGATCTATACGGCGATCACGTTTCTTGTCATCAGCTGTCCATGCGCGCTGGTTCTAAGCGTTCCGCTTGCATTTTTCTCAGGGATCGGCGCCGGCTCTAGAAAGGGGATCCTGTTCAAGGGCGGTGTTGCGATTGAGGCGCTTAAGGATATCAAAGCCGTAGTCATGGATAAGACGGGAACCGTCACAAAAGGGAACTTTGCAGTACAGAAGATCGTGCCTCTGAATCGTCTGACAGAGAAACAGATCCTCACGATCGCGGCGGACTGTGAGTTGAGTTCGACACATCCTATTGGGATCAGTATCGTGACAGAGGCCAGGGAGAGAAACCTTGGTCTGGTAAGGCCGAAACAGGCGGAGGAGATATCCGGTAAGGGTATCCGTGCAATATTTCCGGAAGGAACGGTGCTGTGCGGAAGCACAGAGCTGATGGAGATGTATCATGTGGATACAGGGAGGTATCAGAAGGATACATACGGTACGGAGGTCCTGATAGCGGTGGATGGAGAACTGTCCGGATATCTTGTGATCGCGGATGAGATCAAGGAGGAGGCCGCCGGCGCGGTAAGGCGGATGAAGTCCCAGAATCTTGTTACGGCGATGCTGACCGGCGATGCGAAAGAGAGCGCGCTGTCTGTGGCAGGGCAGACCGGGATCGATGAAGTCCATGCCAGGCTTCTGCCTCAGGATAAGCTTCAGAAGCTCAAGGAGATCCGCGGGAAGCACGGGGCGGTCATGTTCGTCGGAGACGGGATCAACGACGCGCCTGTCCTTGCGGGTGCGGATGTCGGAGCCGCTATGGGAAGCGGAGCGGATGCGGCTATCGAGGCGGCGGATGTGGTGTTCATGACGTCGAGTGTGGACGCGATACCGGAGGCAGTGGACATTGCCAGAAGGACGGGAAAGATTGCGATGCAGAATGTGGTATTTGCACTGGTCATCAAGTTCCTGACCATGCTGCTTGGCTTTATGGGGTATGCGAACATGTGGATGGCAGTCTTTGCCGATACGGGCGTTGCAATGCTCTGCGTTCTGAATTCTGTCCGTGTATTGTATATGAAAAAGCATGTATAAAATGCGGAAAAATACCAGGAAGAAAAGATTACGAAAATATTAATTTTGTTTTCATTTTGTGCCAAACGGTTGAAATAACGGATGCCGTTTGGCATAATTAGTAGATGGGCGGAAAGGAAGATAAATTATGAAGAAGACAGAAGTTGAATGCTGTGATGTGACGTATGTTCATGATGACAGGGTTCTTCGTGCCCGCAGGAATATGCCGAAGGAAGAGCTGATAAAGGAACTGGCTGATTTTTATAAGGTGTTTGCGGATGGTACAAGAGTTAAGATCCTGTGTGTACTGCTGGAATCAGAGATGTGTGTCTGCGATCTTGCGGAAGTCCTTGAGATGACGCAGTCTGCGATTTCACACCAGCTGCGTGTGTTAAAGCAGATGAAGCTGGTCAAGAACAGAAGAGAAGGGAAGACGGTATATTATTCACTGGCCGACGATCATATACAGACGATCATAAGCCAGGGGATGGAGCATATTACAGAATAATTTTCATATAGTTATCAAAAAGGGAAAGTTGGCATGACGAAGCAATTGAAGATTAGATGTATAGTCTATATCGTAGGAGTGATCGTATATGTGGCGGCAGTCACGGTATCGGCAGAGACAGCGCTGGATGCGAGGGTGAAGTTCGGGTGGTTTCTTGCCGCATACCTGATCATCGGGTTCGAGTCGTTCCGAAGATTCAGAGACAGCCTGATGCAGAAGAAGTTCATGACAGAGTACACGCTGATTATTCTTGCGACCATCGGAGCTCTTGGCATTGAGCGATATGCTGAGGGTGTATTTGTCATGCTGTTATTCAATCTGGGGATGTTGTTCGAGACCTTCTCGACGGATAATACGAAGCGCTCCCTTGAGGAGCTGATCAATATCCGGCCGGAATATGCCACACGTCTTGTACGGGGCAGGGAGTTTAAGGTGGATCCGGCTTCTCTGCGGCCGGGACATGCCATCATCATTAAGCCGGGAGAGCGTATACCGGCGGACGCCATTATCACCTACGGTATATCGGACGTAGATGCGAAGGCCCTGACAGGAGAGGCGATGCCAAGATCTGTAGGAGCCGGGGACAAGATATACAGCGGATGCATTAACTTAAGCGCGGTTGTAGAGGCGATGGTGGTTGGCGTGTATGAGGATTCGGCTGTGACACGTATTATGAAGATGGTAGAGGATGCGCAGGAGAAGAAGGCTGGAAGTGAGGATTTTATCGGCCGTTTCTCAAAGGTTTATACGCCGTTTGTTCTGGCGCTGGCGGCGGGGATCATGTGCTATCCGCCGTTGTCATTTTCCTACGGCAACTGGGATACCTGGATCTACAGGGGACTGATCTTTCTGGTAGTGGCATGTCCCTGCGGCCTGATATTGTCGATACCGCTTGCTTTTCTCGGCGGGATCGCGGCGTCGGCGCGTCAGGGGATCGTGGTCAAGGGAAGGAATTATCTGGAAGATCTGTCAAAGGCGGATACATTTATATTTGACAAGACAGGCACGCTGACGGAAGGCGTGTTCAGGGTTACGGATGTCAGGGCGTTCAGTATGACGAGGGAAGAATTACTGAGGATTGCGGCTCACGTAGAAGGTCATTCCAATCATCCGATCGCACAGTCATTGATGACAGAGTACAGAAGGCAGGTCGATAAGAGGAAGGTATACCGTATGAAAGAGATGCCCGGCTTCGGAGTGAGCGCCATGTTTGAAGGGGCGCAGGTCCTTGTTGGGAATAAGAAGCTGATGGAGTGGCAGAATATCGTCTGTGCGGATGTAAACCAGACGGGTACGGTGCTCTACGTGGCTGTGGAGGGACGGTACGCCGGATATATTGTGATCGAGGATACGGTGAAGGAGGATACGAAGGATACGCTGAGGTATCTGAAGGATAAGTGCAATGCGGTACTGGTGATGCTGACCGGAGATACGGAGAAGGCCAGTATACCGGTGGCCAGAGAACTGGGCATGGACTATGCGTATATGAATCTGATGCCGGAGGATAAGCTGGAGCATGTGGAAGATTTCCTCGGCATCCAGGGCGCCATGGAGCGGCTGGTCTGCGTGGGAGACGGGATTAATGACGCCCCGGTACTGGCGCGCGCGGACGTGGGTATCGCCATGGGAGCGCTGGGTTCCGCGGCGGCGATTGAAGCGGCGGACGTCATTCTTCTGGAGGATGAACTGTCAGGGATTGTTGACGCCATCAAGATTGCGAGAGAGACGGTCAGGGTGGTGAGCCATAATATATCATTTGCACTGTTTATCAAGGCGCTGGTGCTGGTGCTTGCGATCATCGGGTATTTCAGCATGTGGGAAGCGATATTTGCGGAGGTGGGCGTGATGTTTATTGCGCTTATGAGTTCCGCAGGGGTGGCAAGATATACCGTCTGATTCAAGGGAGGAAGAGATGAAGAAAGTAGTGGTCTGGATATCCGCGCTCCTTCTTGGCCTGTGTCTTTCAGGCTGTGAGAACCCTTCGGAAGAAGGAGTGGAATATCTGAAAAATGGTCAATATGAAGAAGCGATAGAGCAGTTTGAGAAGGCTGTTGAAGAAGAGGTGAATGTGGGGGATGCCTACAGAGGAATCGGCATTGCCAGATGGGAGCAGGAGAACTATGAGGGTGCAAGGGAATCCTTTCTTAAGGCGGTGGAAGCGGGCGCTGAGAGCACCGGAACCCTCTATAATTTCATCGGATGCTGCGAGATGAAGCTTAATAATCCTGCGTCGGCGCAGAACTATTTCCGGCTGGGCATCGCTCAGGAGGGAAGCAGCGCAGAACTGATCCAGGAGATGAAGTATAACATGATCGTGGCATACGAACAGCTCAAGGACTGGGAGAGTGCGAAGGTAGAGTTAAGGAACTATGTTGCGTCCTATCCGGAGGATGAGACGGCAAAGAAGGAATTGCAATTTTTAGAAACGAGATAATATATGATTGAATTAGCGAAGGAAACAGAGCGGGTGATCCTGGTAGGGGTGAGCACTTCGGACCAGGACGACACATGGATGTCGCTGGATGAATTAAAGGATCTGGCGGATACGGCCGGCGCCGTGACCGTCGGCAGAGTGGTGCAGAACCGGGAACAGGTACATCCGGCGACATATATTGGAAAGGGCAAGATTGAGGAATTAAAGAATCTTTTGTGGGAATTAGAGGCGACAGGTATCATCTGTGACGACGAGCTGTCGCCGGTACAGATGAAGAATCTTCAGGATGAGCTTGACACGAAGGTCATGGACCGGACGTTGGTGATCCTTGATATATTTGCCGCCAGGGCGTCTACCAGCGAGGGAAAGATCCAGGTGGAGCTGGCGCAGCTTAAGTACCGGCAGTCCAGGCTGACCGGTTTTGGAACGGCGATGTCCAGGCTTGGAGGCGGTATCGGCACAAGGGGGCCGGGAGAGAAGAAGCTTGAGATGGACCGCAGGCTTATCAAGAGCCGGATTGCACAGCTTGGAAGGGAGCTTAAGGATGTCAGACGGCATCGGGAGGTCACAAGAGAGTCAAGGAGCAGAAACCATATTCCGGTTGCGGCGATCGTAGGCTATACCAATGCCGGTAAGTCAACGCTGTTAAATGAACTGACCGGCGTAAATGTCCTTGCTGAGGACAAGCTGTTTGCGACACTGGATCCCATAACCAGACAGAGGAAGCTTCCGGGAGGCCAGGAGATTCTCATGACGGATACGGTAGGCTTCATCCGCAAGCTTCCCCATCATCTGATCGAAGCGTTCAAGAGTACGCTTGAGGAGGCGAAGTACGCGGATCTGATCCTGCACGTGGCGGACGCTTCGAACCCTCAGATGGACGAGCAGATGTATATTGTATATGAGACGCTGAAGAGCCTTCAGGTGACGGATAAGCCGGTCATCACCGTGTTCAACAAGCAGGATAAGGTGGAAGATGACAGGATTATACGGGATTTTCACGCAGATTACACGGTGAAGATTTCCGCCAGGACCGGCATGGGGATACCGGAACTCCTTGAGACGGTGGAAGCCGTACTGCGGGAACAGAAGGTCTTCATCGAGAAGCTCTACTCTTATCAGGAGGCGGGAAAGATCCAGCTGATCCGCAAGTACGGGGAGTTACAGGAAGAAGACTACCGTGAGGACGGGATCTTTGTGAGGGCGTATGTCCCGGGCCGGATATATGCGAAGATCGGGCCGGTTTAATGTACTGTCATCACACTAGGTGCTTTTGAAGAATTTCTTATATGCCCGTGAAAATGTGGAGTAATCCTTAAATCCGCAGTCAAAACAAGCCTGCGTGCCCGGCACGCCGGATAAGATCAGTTCTTTGGCAAGCAGGAGACGCTTCTGGGAGATATACTGTCCAAGGGTATATCCGGTCTCCTGCTTGAATAATCTCATCATGTAATATCGGCTGATATAGAAGCGCCCGGCCAGGGTGTCGATATCCAGTTCGCCGTCAAGATTCTCGTTAATATATTGAAGGATATCCAGAACCCGGGAATTACAGCTGGCTGTGTCAATGAATTCCAGACGGTTCTTCTGCGCGCTCCGGTTCAGGTGGATCATGAACTCAAGAAAAAGCACCTGACGGAACAGCTCCGCCGCATAACCGTTATCCAGAAAAGACTTCTCAAGCCGCGAGATAGAACGGAAGAGAGAGCTTTTCTCCAGCGAAGGAATCCTAAGCACATTCGAGTGTTCCTCCTCGGCTTTCTGAAAGCAGTAACTCAGATCATAAGAATCAGTCCTGTAAGCATTCATGAAATTAACGGATATATATACGATGATCCTGTCATAGGGCACAGAATTGTCAACCGTCAGCTTATGGATATCGTTATGCTTGACCAGCACGATATCATAGGGCTTTAGTTCATAAGATTTCCCTTCTACCATATAACTGACGTTTCCCTTCAGAAAGATGGTGATCTTATCAAAGTCATGATAATGATACTCCACCTCGCGCGTCTCCTGGTCCGTCAGATGAAACAAACGGAACTCACTGTTTAAATATCCCTTCTTCACATACTGCTCCATAAACCCTCCCCGAACCGCCGTCCGCTTTTAATAAAGAAATCATATAACAAAAGAGCACTATTTGCAATATAATTGGCATGAATTGTATTGAATTGGGAAATAATGCCTGTTATGATAGATTACAGAAGGATTCGTAACCCAGTAGAAGAGCGTAAGCAGTATGGAGGTATGTTATGAAGGTAGTATTAGAGCGTTATCATGGACTTGGCAATGATTATGTGGTATTTGATCCGAATAAAAATGAACTTAAGCTGACACCGGAGAATGTGAAGATGATCTGCGACCGCAATGCGGGACTTGGCTCTGACGGAGTTCTGGAAGGTCCCGTCTTAAGCGAGGACGGGATGCATGTTAAGGTGTGGAATCCTGACGGAAGCGAGTCGGAGACCAGCGGAAACGGAGTACGTATTTTTGCAAAGTATCTGAAGGACGCAAGCTATGTACAGAAGAAGAATTTCCGGTTATTTACCGGAAACGGACCGGTGGAGGTGACCTTCTTGAATGAGGACGGAAGCCGTCTGCGTGTATCGATGGGCAGGCTGTCCTTTAAGAGCGATGATATTCCGGTGACGGGAGAGAGCCGCGAGGTCATCAATGAGGATATGGTATTTGGAAGAACCCTGTATCCGGTTACCTGTGTGTCGATCGGGAATCCTCACTGTGTCATCCCGATGCGTGAGATCTCCAAGCCGCTTGTGTGCAAGATCGGGGATTATGCAGAGATGGCAAGGTATTTCCCGAACCGTGTCAATACCCAGATCATGAAGGTGACAGACAAGGAGCATGTTGCGATCGAGATCTATGAGAGGGGCGCGGGCTATACTCTTGCATCGGGAACCGGAGCCTGTGCGGCGGCGGGAGTTGCCTATAAGCTTGGCATGACGAATAATAAGGTCATTGTCCATATGCCCGGCGGAGACCTCCAGGTGGAGATTGAGGACGACTGGACCGTCTATATGACGGGAGATGTCTTCTATGTTGCGAAGCTTACTCTGAGCAATGAATTTGCAGAGAAGTTAAGAAGTGTGTAACAGAAAGGCCGTCCTTGATTCCGGGAATCTGGATACCTTTGATTTTCAAAAGAGGCTGTTGCGTGTAAACTGCACTTCGCAACAGCCTCTTTTATACTGCTGTCTGAGCGGAATTGCTCTAATGGAAGGCGTGTTTCAGGCCGCCGGCACAGAGAGCAGAACGG
>CAJTRO010000007.1:20000-58533 GCA_910579015.1 uncultured Dorea sp.
TTTCATTTTTTATGATCTCTATTTCCTTTTTGCCGGCCTCTGTCCCGCCTCGTTCCAATTCCCGTTCAATCCGTTCTAATAAGGTTAATTGATCAAACAGAGAAATGAGTAATGAGGGTGTAAAGTATTTGTTCGATTATTGCATGTTTTAGGTTGGCGGATAAAAGATACGATGTTAATATATATAATAAAGAAAAGATTAGCAAAATCATGCACCGCACAGGAGGAAACAGGATGTCACTGCAATTCATATTCGGGCCGTCCGGCTCGGGGAAATCATATCATCTTTACCATCATATTATAGAGGAATCCATCCGTCATCCGGACCGGAACTACATTGTTCTCGTACCTGAGCAGTTCACCATGCAGACGCAGAAGGATTTGGTCAGTATGCATCCCAGACACGGAATTATGAATATTGATATCTTAAGCTTCGGGCGGCTCGCCTGCCGTGTGTTCGAGGAGACCGGCGGGGATATGCTGCCGGTTCTCGATGACGAGGGTAAGAACCTGATCCTGCGTAAGATTGCGGGGGATTATGAGGATGAGCTCTGCGTGCTTAAGGGAAATATGAAGAAGCTTGGATACATCAGCGAGGTCAAATCAGTAATCTCAGAATTTACCCAGTATGATATCGGGGAAGAAGAGCTTGATCAGGTCATGGAATCCATCGGGGAGGATTCAAGGCTCTACTACAAGCTTAAGGATATCCAGGTGTTGTACCGAGGGTTTACGGAATACCTGAGAGAGAAATATATTACAAAGGAAGAGTTATTAGATGTCCTGAGCCGGATGGTGGAGAAGTCAGAGATCCTTAAGAACAGTACGGTTGTCCTGGACGGCTTTACCGGATTCACCCCGGTGCAGAACAGGCTGATCCTTGAGCTTCTGCTCCACTGCCGTAAGCTCATGGTCACGGTGACGATGGATGAGCGGGAGGATCCGTACATATACAGCCACCCGTATCAATTGTTCGCGCTCAGCAAGCACATGACGGCTTCGCTGGTTAAGCTGGCGAGGGAACATAAGATAGAATTGGAAGAGCCTGTCTGCAAATATACGGATCCGCCGTATCGTTTCAGAGAGAACGCCGCTCTTGCATTTCTTGAGAGAAACCTGTTCCGGTATGGGGCGGGTGTGTTCGAGGAAGAGCAGGATTCCATCAGCATTCGTGCGGCAAGGAATCCAAGAGAGGAGGCTTTATCGGCGGCAGGAGAGATCCGGCGCATGGTACGCCAAGAAGGGCTTCGGTTCCGGGAGATCGGAGTGATTGTCAGCGATATGGAGGTGTACGGGGATTACCTGAAACGTGCCTTTGATTTGTACGATATCCCTGTATTCATGGATCATAAGAGAAATATTCTGCTTAATTCCTTCGTGGAGTATATCAGAAGCCTCCTTAATATGGCCGAACAGAACCTAACCTATGAGAGTGTATTCCGGTTTTTGAGGACGGATCTGGCAGGTTTTACCCGCGACGAGGTGGACGAGCTGGAGAATTACGTTCTGGGGCTTGGGATCAAAGGCTATAAGCGGTGGCAGGAAAAATGGGTGCGTCCGTTAAAGGGCATGAAGGCCGAGGATCTGGAACGCCTGAATCATCTGCGGACAGCGCTGGTGGAGAAGATCGATCCGCTGATGTTTGTGTTGAAGCAGCGCCAGAAGACGGTGAAGGACATTACGGCAGCGGTGTACGAATTCATGGTCCAAGAGGATCTACAGGTCCGCTTAAAGAGACAGGAGGAGGAATTTCAGGCGGCGGGAGAGCTGGCGCTTGCGAAGGAGTATGCGCAGGTATACCGGATCGTCGTGGAATTATTCGACAAGTTCGTAGAGCTTCTGGGAGATGAGAAGACAGGGCTCCTTGAATACTGTAAGCTTCTGGATGCGGGACTTGAGGAAGCCAGGGTGGGCGTGATCCCGCCGAGCCCCGACCAGGTAGTTGCCGGGGATGTGGAGCGGACCAGGCTTAAGGATATCCGGGCGCTGTTCTTCCTTGGCGCCAACGATACGTATCTTCCGGGCTCCTTACTGCGCACAGGTCTTCTGTCTGAACGTGACCGGGAGCATTTCCTGAAGGAGAAGCTTGCGCTTGCACCGGGAGGAAAGGAGAGGGCGTATATCCAGAAATTCTATCTCTACATGAACCTGACGAAGCCGACAAAGAAGCTTATGGTCTACTTTAGCAAGGTGTCGTCACAGGGGAAGAGTATCCGGCCGTCGTATCTGATACAGGAGCTTAGACGGATGTATCCGCAGGTCAGCATCCGGGATGAAGAGGAGAAGGAGCTTGTGGAGAGAGAGCTTACGGAGGAATCGGGGATTGAGTATCTGATCCGCGGCCTGCACGGGACAGGCGGTATGGATACTGTTTTCCTGGAACTGTACAGCTGGTATAAACGGGATGAGAAATGGAAAGAGAAGGTGGAGAGCCTGCTTAAGGCCGGGTATTACCGGCGTCCGATGGATGGTCTGACGCAGGAGGCCGCAAGGAGGCTGTATGGAGAAGACTTTGAGGACAGTATTACCAGGATGGAGCGTTTCTCGGTCTGTGCGTTTGCGCATTTTCTCGCCTACGGGCTGAATCTTAAGGAGAGGCAGCAGTATGAATTTCAGGCGCTGGATCTTGGAAATATATGCCACAGCGCACTGGAACGGTATTCGAAGAAGATAGCGGCAAAAGGGTGCGGCTGGACAGAGATTTCAGAGGAAGAGGGACGCCGGTATATAGAGGAAAGTGTGGAAGAGGCGGTTACGGACTACGGAAGTCCGGTGCTCTACAGTTCCGCGCGTGATGAGTATATGATCGTCCGTATGAAGCGGATGCTTGGCCGGACGGTCTGGGCGCTGACCATGCAGCTTAAGGCGGGAGATTTCCGTCCGTCGGCATTTGAACTGCGGTTCGCCAACGGCAAGATCGACCGAGTTGATACCTGCCGGGAGGAGGAAAAGGTCTATGTGAAGATCGTCGATTATAAGACGGGAAGAAAGGCATTTGATATCGTGTCTCTTTACCATGGTCTCGAGCTTCAGCTGATGGTCTATATGGATGCGGCCATCCGGCTTGAGAAGGCCGAAAATCCCGGAAAAGAGATTGTTCCGGCGGGTGTGTTCTATTACCGCATCCAGGATCCTTTGGTGGATAAGAGCAAGACGGGGGAAGAGGAAGAACTGCTCCTTAAGGAACTTAAGCCGGACGGGATCATCAATCTGAAAGATGAGGTCCTGGAGCATCTGGATCACACAAAGAGCGGGGAATCACTGGCCGTTCCTGTCAGATATAATAAGAACGGAAGCCTTGCGAAGGGCTCTAAGGCCGTGACAGAGGAAGAATTTCAGCTGATGATGCGCCATGCGGCAAGGAAGGTGGAAGAAGCCCATTTAAAGATTCTGGAAGGGCGGACAGAAGCCGTTCCTTACAGAAAAGGTCAGGAGACCGGCTGTGACTACTGCCGTTACCGGCATGTCTGCGGGTTCGATGTGAAGATTCCGGGTTATGGTTACCGCGAGATTGGAAAGATGAGCCGGGAAGAGGCGCTGGCCGCGATGGCGGCCCGGGACGGCGGAAAGGAAGGTGCATAAGAGATGGGCATGACATGGACAAAAGAACAACAGCAGGTCATAGACTTAAGAGACCGGAATATCCTGGTGTCGGCGGCGGCAGGCTCCGGCAAGACGGCGGTCCTGGTAGAGCGTATCATCTCGATGCTGACCTCGGATACGGCTCCGGTGGATGTGGACCGTCTGCTTATTGTGACATTTACAGAGGCGGCGGCGGCAGAGATGAAGGAGCGTATCCGCGGCGCGATAGAGAAGAAGCTGGACGAATGCCCGGATAACGAGCATCTGAAACAGCAGGCAACCCTGATCCACAACGCGCAGATTACGACGATCCACAGCTTCTGCCTGTCTGTGATCAAGGATCATTTCCACGCGATCGACATCGATCCGGGATTCCGGACCGGAGAAGAAGGGGAATTAAGGCTTCTTATGCAGGATGTGGCCGGCGAGGTCCTGGAGGAGAGATACCGTCAGGGAAGCAAGAGATTTCTCGATTTTACGCTGGCGTATGGAAACGGGAAGAATGACAAGAAGATAGAAGAGCTGATTCTTAAGATTTACGAATTCTCGCGGAGCTATCCGGATGCCGGGGAGTGGATAGACAGATGTGTGGATGCATACCGGATGGATAGTATAGAAGAACTGGAAGACAGCGAGCCGGTCCGTCTGATCATGAAGAATACGGCAAGTTATCTTAAAGAGGCAAAGTCCCTGCTGGATATGGGAATCTCCATCTGCCAGGAGGCGGACGGACCTGCGGTCTACGAGACGACGCTTCTGAGTGATCTTGCGGTGGTGGAGAGGCTCTCATCCATCGACAGCTTTACAAAGATGACAAGGGCGGCGTCAGAGGCCGGCTGGGTACGGCTTGCCGCAAACCGGGATAAGACGGTATCGGAGGAGAAGGTGGCGCAGGTCAAGGCGATCCGGGATGAGGTCAAAGGAATTGTCAAGGATCTGACAGAACAGTATTTTTTCCAGGACGCAGAAGAGATGCTCGAAGACATAAAAGTCTGTCAGCCTGCGATGGAGGAGCTGGCAGAGCTGGTGCAGGAGTTCGCAAAAAGATTTGAGGAGAAGAAGCGCGCCCAGAATATGATAGATTTTTCCGATATGGAGCAGTATGCACTCAGGATCCTGACAAAGAAGACCGAGGACGGGAAAGGATTTGAGCCGTCTGCCGCGGCCAGGGAATACCAGGAGCAGTACAAAGAGATCATGATAGACGAGTATCAGGACAGCAATCTGATTCAGGAGGCGATTCTTACCAGTATCTCAACGGTATCGACAGGTCGGTACAATATCTTTATGGTAGGGGATGTGAAGCAGAGCATCTATCGCTTTCGGTTGTCAAGGCCGGAGCTTTTCATGGAGAAGTTTCATACATATTCTCTGGCGGGCGGGGTGGACGCGTCAGATTGCGCTGCGAAGACAGACGAAGGAGAAAAGGACGGATGTAAGAAGCAGAGGATCGACCTGCATAAGAATTTCCGAAGCAGGCGGGAGGTCTTAGACAGCGTGAATTATATCTTCCGGCAGATCATGACCAGGGAGCTTGGCGGGATCACCTATGATGACCAGGCGGCGCTGTATGTGGGAGCGGATTATAAGGACGGTGAGAATATGCAGACGGAAGTCCTTATCATCGACAGCAATCTCGGGGAATTGGAGGAGGCGTATGCAGAAGAAGACGGAACGAAGAATCCGGTGAAAATGAGCGGCCGCGAGCTTGAGGCGAGGGCGGTTGCCGGGCAGATCCGTAAGCTTAAAGAGGAGCAACGGGTAATCGATAAGCAGACCGGAGAATTCCGGCCGGTCCGGTATTCTGACATTGTGATCCTGATAAGAAGCGTGAAGGGATTTGCGGACGTTTTCACGGAGGTTCTGAACCGGGAAGGGATCCCGGCTTATGCGGGGACAAGAGAAGGCTATTTCGCGGCTCAGGAGATCGGGGTGCTCCTTGATTATCTGAGGGTGCTTGACAACCGCAGGCAGGATATACCGATGGCGGCGGTCCTTGCTTCCTCTTTTGGGGGACTGACGGAGGAAGAACTGGCTGTGATCAAAGCGGAATATAAGGATCAGCCGTTTTATGAAGCGGTGATCAGCTATTGTGACGGCGGGGCAGATCAGAGGATTTCACAGAAGCTTGGGAAATGTCTGGGGCAGATAGAGGAATTCCGAAGGATTGTTCCATATACGCCGATCCATGAATTACTGTGGCGGATCCTCAGGGAGACAGGATATGGGGACTATGTATCGGCCATGCCCGGAGGCGTACAGAGAAAGGCGAACATCGACATGCTGGTGGAGAAGGCCCGGGTATTTGAGTCTACCAGTTATAAAGGTCTCTTTCATTTTGTGCGTTATATCGAAGAGCTTCAGAAGTATGACGTGGATTATGGGGAGGCAAGTATTGAGGATGAACAGTCGGATACCGTGCGTGTGATGACGATCCATAAGAGTAAGGGGCTGGAATTCCCGATTGTGATCGCGGCCGGGATGGGAAAGCGTTTTAATATGCAGGATGCCAGAAGCAGCGTGATCCTGCATTCGAGGATGGGCGTCGGTCTTGATGCCGTGGATATCGAGAGGAGAACGAAGAGTCCGAGTATTATCAAGAAGGCGATGCAGAAGGAAGAGGCTCTTGACAGTCTGGGGGAAGAACTGCGCGTGTTGTATGTTGCGTTTACCCGTGCAAAGGAGAAGCTGATCATCACCGGGATACTTCCGGATCCACAGAAGAAATGGTCCGGCTGTGAGAGGATAAAGGCGCAGAAGGAGGAAGCGTTGTCTTTTGGACGGCTCAGTAAGGCCGTGACTTACTGGGACTTTATACTTCCGGCTCTGGCAAGGGTGACAGAGGAGGTGCCGATCACCGGCAGGGTGCTGACATTTGAAGATATTGTCAGGGAAGAGGTGGAGGAAGAAACTGCGGGACGGCTAAGCAAAGCTGTGCTGGAGCAGTGGGATACGCAGGCAGTCTATGAACCCGGGCTCAGGGAGGTCTTAGAGGAGCAGTTCTCTTACCGTTATCCTTTCGACTTCAGCAGGCAGCAGAAGCTTAAGTTTACGGTATCCGAGCTTAAGAAGCGGATCTATCAGACAGAAGCCTTTGGCGGGGAGACAGAGGAGAACGGGGAGATGTCCTATGAGGAGCCGGATGTGGTTCCGCTGATCCCAAGATTTCTTCAGAAGGATGTGGAGCTGACCGGAGCCTCCAGGGGTACGGCGTACCACAGGCTGATGGAGCTTCTGGATTTCGCAGAGAAATATGACGGGGAAATGCTCGGCGCCCTTCTGGATGGATTTGTGAAGGAGGGGAAGATAAGCCGGGATATGGCGGAATGTATCCGCACGGAGGATATCCTTAAGTTTCTTAACAGCCCGGCGGGACAGAGAATGTCGAAGGCGGCTGCGGGACAGAGATTATGGAAGGAACAGCCCTTCGTCCTTGGTGTGGAGGCGAAGGAGATATATCCAGGCGCAAAGGATGGGGAGCAGATTCTTGTACAGGGGATCATAGATGTGTACTTTGAAGAAGCGGACGGCCTTGTCGTGCTGGATTACAAGACGGACAGGATTTTTCACACAGAGGAGCTTGCACAGAAGTATCATGCCCAGCTGGATTATTATGCGAAGGCGTTAGAGCAGATGACGCAGAAGAAAGTGAAGGAGAAGATCATCTATTCATTTACGCTTCAGACGGCGGTTACTGTGTAAGAAGAGCCGGGGCTTACTGCGTTTAAGGAACCGGATGAGGCAGAATGGTCCGGGGACAATGAGTATGTGTAAGAAGAGCCGGGGCTTACTGCGTTTAAGGACAGGAGATGACAGGAAGATGGGGATAGAAATGATAATACCGGTGTATCTGATCGTGCTCAATATACTGGGCTTTGCGCTGTTCGGATATGACAAGCGGTGCGCGGTACTGCACAGGTGGAGGGTGCCGGAGAAGACGCTTTTTATGGCGGCGGTTCTTGGCGGGAGCGTCGGGGCTTATGCGGGGATGCAGGTATTCCGGCATAAGACCAGGCACTGGAAATTCCGGATCGGGATACCGGCGGTTGCGGCAATACAATGTGCGCTGGCATATAGAGTGCTGGTCCGTTAATTGTATTTCTCAGATCACTATAGAAATTCAGGAAGGCATGTTGCAGGGAAATATGTCTTCCTGAATTTTTTTAATAATATAGGTTGACAAATCATATTATATAACATATAATATGAGCATGGAAATAATATTACATTAACTAATATTATTATATTACATGCAAAGGAGTGAGAACATGGTATTTAACACCGGAGCAGCTCTCCTTGATGCTATCGTACTGGCAGTCGTATCCCGGGAGAGAGAAGGAACCTACGGATACAAGATCACACAGGATGTCAGGAAGACGATCGAAGTATCAGAATCTACATTATACCCTGTGCTGCGCAGGCTCCAGAAGGATGAATGCCTGGAAGTATATGACAGGCAGATCGACGGGCGGAACCGCAGATATTACAAGGTTACGGTGAAGGGTACGGCTCAGCTTGGTCTGTACCGCACGGAGTGGAAGAATTATTCGATCAAGATCAACGAATTATTTGAGGGAGGGATGTCTGTATGAACCGCATAGAATTTATGACAGAGCTGGCAGCATTGTTACAAGATGTTCCGGAAGAGGAACGAAGAGACGCGATGAAGTTTTACAATGACTATTTTGATGACGCCGGAGAAGAGAATGAACAGCAGGTGATTGCTGAGCTTGAGAATCCTGCGAAGGTGGCCGCGACCATCAAGGAGGATCTTGGGAGCGCCTCAAGAGAGCAGGGCGAATACACAGAGAAGGGATTTAGAGATTCCAGATTCGAGAATAAGGAGATGCCGGCCGGAAGAGACTATCAGGGAAGAGACTATCAGGGAAGAGACTATCAGGGAACAGGATACGAAAGTTACGGTGAACAGACACCGCCAAAGACGAACAACGCTCTGAAGATTTTTCTGATCATTCTTCTTGTGATCTTCGGGGCTCCGGTCATTATACCACTTGCCGTTGCTGTTATCGCGGTGCTTGCCGCGTGCGGAGTCTCACTGCTTGCCCTTTTTCTGTCACTGATTGTTGCATCTGCGGCGGTTGTATTTGCAGGCGTGTGTGTCTTTATTGCAGGCGTGTTGAGCCTGATCCCTGAGATTGCCGTCGGTCTGGCGTTGATCGGAACGGGGCTGATACTTACGGCGATCGGTGTTGTGGCGACAGTGGCAAGCACAAGGTTATGTCTCATTGTCCTGCCGGGAATCTGCCGGGGATTTATATGGATCTTAAGATGGCCGTTTCAGAGAAGGGTGGTGGCTTAGATGAGAAGAGGATGGAAGATCTTCTGGATCGTATGCGGCGCGATGGCCGCGCTCGGCTTCGTGTGCTGTGCGGTCGCATGGGGAATGGGGGTTACGACAGGTATGCTGAATGATCGTTTTCCATATGGAATCGGATGGGTGGAGGCTGACGGTCCGACGGCCGCCGCTGATGATATCCATGAAATTTTTGAAGGTGTGAGAGAGATTGATATGGAGCTGGCCGCCGGTAAAGTGATATTCGTGGAAGGAAGCGGCGACAGCGTTCATGTAGATACGGACAATCTCAGTAAGAAGCTGGGTTTTAAGTGCTATATGGACGACGGGGAGCTTAAGATGACCAGTAAAAAGAAGCTTCATACTTTAAACGGCATCAAGGGAACGATCACGGTCACTCTCCCGAAGGACAGGATGTTTGAAGAGGTATGGCTCGGGATAGGGGCCGGCTCCATGGAGATGGAGGCGGTCAATGCACGGGAGCTTTATGTAGGGGTAGGAGCCGGCGAGGTGATAATAAGCAGTTTTCAGGCAGACGAAGCAGAGTTTGACTGCGGAGCCGGAACCATCGAGGCGAGAGGAGAGGTCAAAAACTCGGCAGACCTGAAATGCGGTGTGGGAAGTATTGTGTATACCGCGTTTGGAGAAGAGAAAGAATATAATTATGAGATTGAGTGCGGGATCGGAGAGGTCATCTGCGGCAGCCACAGTTATTCAGGGCTTGGCAGGGAACAGAGCTTTGATAACGGCGCCGATAAGGAGATCAGCGTTGAAGGCGGGATCGGTTCTGTCACCATTAACTTTGAAGACCGTACATTACATTAGGATTATAGGAGGAATAGAGTATGGAATCTAGAAAATTATATCGTTCAAGAGATAACCGCATGATCTGTGGAGTATGCGGAGGCATTGGGGAATATTTTAACGTTGACGCGACGTTGATCAGGCTGGTGCTGGCAATATTTGCCTTCACAGGCACAGGGATTTTTGCCTACATCATGGCCGCCATCATCGTTCCCGAAGCTCCGGGAAGATACTAAATTACAGTCTTATCTGTATAATCCCACATACCCCTGTCAATACTGATAGTGAAATAACTTACAGATTGACAGGAAAGGGGTATATCCATGGCAGGAAAAAAGAACAAACCGATCAAATTGGATGAACTGACACCAGATGAGAAATTGAAATACGAGATTGCTGAGGAATTGGGGCTTCTTGACAGAGTGATGGCGGACGGGTGGAGATCCCTGTCTTCTAAAGAGACCGGCCGGATCGGAGGCCTGATGACGAAGAAACGCAAGGAGCAGAAAGACGCCTGTTAGAAAAGTGACAAAATTATTACGAATATTAATTAATATTAATTAGTGTGAACATTTGGTGATAAAGGTTGAAAAGGACAGATCCATTTGCTATAATCGAAAAACTGGTAACAATCATTTGCGGGTGGAGATATGAACAGTAAGATTAGCGTATTGGATATAGATATAGACAATTGCTCGGCGAAAGAAGCAATGAAGAAGACCATGGAGTACATGGGGACAGAACCGGTCAACATCATAGAGATGGCAACTGTGAACGGGCTGATGCAGATGGACAGTATGCAGCAGCTTAAGGAGGACATCTGCGGTTTTGACCTGGTGCTGGCGGGAGATAAGACGATACTGGAAGCCGCGGATATCACGGATCATAAGTACCTTAAGGAGACGGAAGGACGTGTCTTCTTAAGGATGTTTATGCGGTATCTGCATAAGAACCATAAGAGGATCTATCTTCTTGTGGAGTCCGAAGCGGAAGGACAAGAGCTGTACGATTACTTCCAGCGGTACTATTACGGGCTGCAAGTGATCGGGCTTGCGAAGGTGTCTGCGCAGAACCGGGCGGATGATATGCTGGTGAATGACATCAACGGCGGAGAGGTGGACTGTATTCTTTCTACGCTCAAGTCTCCTCTTCAGGAGGAATTCATAGTGAAGAACAGAAGCGTTCTGGATGCGAGGTTGTGGCTCGGACTGGGGAAAGAGAACATACCGGTCGGCAGGCCGGGGCTTGCGCAGGGGAGGATCGCCCGGTTTTTCGTGAACCGGATCTTCAAAAAAGAGATGGAGAAAAGAAAGCATATTTAACTTTTCGTCACTATGTACATGTGCCTGGATTTGGATGGATTTATAAAAATACGAGGAAATCAACAAAAATGTGTGATTTCCTCTTTATTTTTTTGTCTAAATGTATTAAGATAGAGACTAGTGATATGCATTCTGATCATTTGAGCCATTTTTTTGTTGTGAATTATGCATATTGAAATGATGGGAGGATATAGAATATGATATCTAATCAGATACTTCAGAATACAATTGAAGGATTGAAGGGAATCACGCGGATTGATTTCTGTGTGATGGATACAGACGGGAAGTCTCTCGCAAGCACATTCGCAGAACAGGAGAACTATGAAGAAGAGGTAGTCCCGTTTGTCGAATCCCCGGCGGACAGCCAGGTAGTGCAGGGGTATCAGTTCTTTAAGATCTTCGACGAGCATCAGTTGGAGTATGTGCTTCTTGCCAACGGCGGGAGCGATGACGTATACATGGTGGGAAAGATTGCAGCCTTCCAGATCCAGAATCTTCTGATCGCTTATAAAGAACGGTTTGACAAGGATAATTTTATCAAGAACCTGCTGCTTGACAATCTGCTTCTGGTGGATATTTATAATCGTGCTAAAAAATTACATATTGACACTGAGGTCAGACGTGTTATCTTTATAATTGAGACTAAGCAGGAGAAGGACAGCAACGCCCTCGATAACGTCCGCAACCTGATCGGGAACAGGGCGAAGGTGTTCGTGACTGCGGTTGACGAGAAGAATATCATCATCGTCAGGGAATTAGAACCGGGAGACGGACATGCAGAGCTTGATAAAGAGGCGCATAACCTGTATAATCTTCTGGTGGAAGACGGAGAAGAGGACGTTCTGATCGCATATGGAACGATTGTCAATGATATTAAGGAGGTGTCCAAGTCATACAAAGAAGCGAAGCTCGCCTTGGACGTGGGCAAGATATTCTTTGGAGAGAGGAATGTGATCGCGTACAGCACGCTTGGAATCGGACGTTTGATCTATCAGCTGCCGATCCCGCTGTGCAAGATGTTCATACGCGAGATTTTTGAGGGTAAATCACCGGATGACTTCGACGAGGAGACGTTGACGACGATCAACAAGTTTTTCGAGAATAACCTGAATGTTTCGGAGACATCCAGACAATTATATATTCATCGCAACACACTGGTATACCGGCTGGATAAGCTTCAGAAGAGCACCGGCCTGGATCTTCGTGTGTTTGAGGATGCCATTACTTTTAAGATCGCGCTGATGGTCGTAAGGTATATGAAGTACATGGAATCCATGGAGTATTGATGATCAGGAGGAAAGTATGATTGAATTAAAAGAAGTGACAAAAGAATACTCGAAAGGGGTTGCGGCCCTTAATGGTATCAATCTTAAGATTGCACAGGGTGAGTTTGTGTTTATTGTAGGAGACAGCGGTTCAGGAAAGTCAACCCTGATCCGGCTGATACTTAAGGAGTTAGATCCCACGTCGGGGACGATTGTTGTGAACGGACATAACCTGAACCGGATGAAGCACAGGAAGATTCCGATGTACCGCAGAGGGATCGGGGTTGTGTTCCAGGATTTCCGTCTGCTGAAGGACCGCAACATCTATGATAATATTGCATTTGCACAAAGGGTGACAGAGACACCCACAAGGATCATTAAGAAGAAGGTTCCTGCTGCGCTGTCGCTGGTAGGGCTTGCGCAGAAGTATAAGTCGTTCCCCAAGGAACTGTCAGGCGGTGAGCAGCAGAGGGTTGCGATCGCCAGGGCGATCGTGAATGAGCCGACGCTTCTTCTGGCGGATGAGCCGACCGGTAACCTGGATCCGACGAATTCATGGGAGATCATGAAGCTCTTGGAGGAGGCGAACGACAGAGGGACAACCGTTCTGGTTGTTACACATAACCAGGAGATTGTGAACGCGATGAAGAAGCGTGTTGTTACGATGAAGAAGGGAGTCATCGTAAGCGACGAGAAAAAAGGTGGGTATAAGCATGAGAATTAGTACAGTTGGATATTCAATGAAACAAGGGGTGAAGAACATAGGAAGAAACAAGATGTTCTCCATGGCGTCCATTGCGACTATGGCGGCCTGTATCTTCCTGTTCGGACTATTTTATTCCATTGTAGTCAATTTTAATTATATAGTAGAGAAGGCAGAAGAGGGCGTGGCGATCACCGTCTTCTTCCATGAAGAGACGACGCAGGCGGCGAAGGACCGGATCGGCGAACAGCTAAGGAGCGCCGAAGGAGTTCTGGAAGTGAACTATGTCAGCGCCGAGACCGCGTGGGAGAACTTCAAGGGGGATTATTTCAAGGAGTCAGAGGATCTTGCGGACGGTTTCAAGACAGACAATCCGCTAGGTAATTCTGATAACTATGAGGTATACATGGCCGACGTCTCCAAGCAGAAGGAGGTTGTTGAGTTTGCAATGAGCCTTGACGGGGTGCGCAAGGTCAATAAGTCGGATATTGTTGCTAAGACGTTGACCAGTGTGAATAAGCTGGTAGGATATGTGTCGGTTACGATCATTGCGATTCTGCTTGCCGTATCTGTGTTCCTGATCAGCAACACGGTAACGATGGGTATCACGGTAAGGCGTGAAGAGATTGCAATCATGAAGTATATCGGAGCGAAGGACGGATTCGTCCGGGCGCCGTTCGTGATCGAAGGACTGATCATCGGCGCGGTCGGTGCGGTCATTCCCCTGGTCATGTTGTATTTCATGTACGACAGAGCTGTTACATATATTATGTCAAAGTTCAGCCTGCTGAATAATATAGTAGATTTTCTTCCGGTACTTGATGTATATAAGACATTGCTTCCGGTAGGGCTCGCTCTGGGTGTGGGGATTGGTTTCCTGGGAAGTTTCTTTACAATACGCAAGCATCTGAAGGTATAATCATTTTGGAGGAGACATATGATATTAAGAAGGAAGATAGTCAGCCTTTTGCTGGTAACAGCGCTTTGTATGGGTATGGTTGTTAATGCGCACGCCTCAGAGATCAGCGAGACGGAGAAGAAGGCAGAGGAATTAGAGCAGAAGAAGCAGGAAGCGGAAGGAGAGAAGCAGTCCCTTGTAGATCAGCTGAACGCGATCCTTGCAGAGATGGACGAGACGAAAGCGAAGATTGAAGCGAAGGAGATCGAGGTCCGCGAGAAGGAAGAAGAACTGGTACAGGCGAAGATTGACGAGAACGACCAGTATGAGAACATGAAGAAGCGGATCAAGTTCATGTACGAGAATGGGAATACCCAGTTTATCGAGATCCTGTGTGAATCTAAGAGCATCGGGGAGTTCCTTAATAACGCAGAGTACATTACGACGATTTCTGAGTATGACAGGGATATGCTGGTAGAGTTTCAGCATATCGTGCAGATGGTTGCAGAGCAGGAGGAGACACTTAAGGCAGAGTATGCAGAGCTTGAGGCCATGCAGAACAGCCTGATTGCGAAGCAGGGCGAGCTGAATGAGCTTATGGCGAGCAAGGAAGAGGAGATCCAGAAGCTGAGCGATGACTTAGGCGCAACCAGAGACAGGCTGGAGCAGTTAAAGAAAGCGGCTGAGGAGGCGGCGCGCAAGCAGAAGGAGCAGGAAGAGCAGGCGAAGCGTGCTCAGGCGAATGCGAATATCAGTTCCGGAGCAGGCGCTTCTGTCGTGACTGGGAATGGAACATTCACCCATCCGTGTCCGGGAGCCCGGGTGTCCAGCGAATTCGGATGGCGTGACGAGCCGATCGCAGGCGCAGGCAATACTCATAAGGGGCTGGATCTTGCCGCTCCTACCGGTACGCCGATCTACGCGGCGGCGGCCGGAACGGTCAGCATAGCCAGGTATAGTAACAGTGCGGGAAACTGGGTGGTGATCAACCACGGCAATGGATTGCAGACGTATTATATGCACGCCAGCGCGCTGTATGTGGCGGAAGGCCAGTCTGTGAGCAAGGGGCAGAACATTGCGGCGGTAGGTTCTACGGGACAGTCCACCGGACCGCATCTGCATTTCCAGGTTATGGTGAACGGGACGCCTGTGAATCCGCGTAATTACCTCTAAGTATATAAAGGCAGGGTTCAGATGAAGAATAAGAAAAGCTTTATACAGGGGGCGCTTTGCGGCGCCCTCGCTATATTATTGACCATGGGGCTTGTGTCCTGCGGGTTGAGAGTGAGAAATGGTGTTTTGGCCGGGAATTCGGGTTCCGGCAGTACTGATAAGAAGATATCGACGCTTCGCGGGCTGATCAACAACAGCTATATGGGCGATGTGGACGAAGCGGCACTCAGGGAGGGCGTTTACAAAGGGTTTGTCAATGGTCTTGGAGATCCCTATTCCGTATACTATGACGAAGAGGAGACGAAGACGCTGATAGAGTCGACAGAGGGAGAGTATGACGGGATCGGTGCGGTATTGAGCCAGGATATCAATACCGGCGTCGTTACGCTGGTCCAGATCTATGATGGTTCACCGGCCAGTGAAGCCGGTCTTATGGATAACGATATCCTGTATAAGGTTGAGGACATTGAAGTTACCGGTATGGATCTGAATGAGGTGGTTTCGCATATCAAGGGCGAGAAGGGAACGAAGGTTGCTCTCACGGTTCTCAGGGGAGAGGCGAGAGAAGAGGTTACCGTTACGGCGGTGAGGAACACGATCCAGGCGCAGACCGTAAGCTTTCGGATGCTGGAGGATTCGATCGGATATATTGCGGTATCGGAATTCGATCTGGTGACCTGCGATCAGTATCAGGAGGCCATGAACGTTCTTGCGGCTCAGGGGATGAAGGGACTGGTTGTGGACTTAAGGAATAACCCCGGCGGTAACTTGAGTACGGTATGTGACATGCTGGATCTCATGCTCCCGAAAGGGCTGATCGTATATACTGAGGATAAGGACGGGAACAGGGAGGAGATCGAGTCGGATGACGAGCATCAGTTCCAGCTTCCGCTGACGGTCCTTGTGAACGGGAACAGCGCCAGCGCTTCGGAGATCTATGCCGGTGCAATCCAGGATTACGGGATCGGCAAGATTGTCGGAACGACGTCTTACGGGAAGGGCGTGGTCCAGCAGATCTTTGACTTAAAGGACGGCACGTGCGTGAAGCTTACGATCGCAGAGTATTTTACGCCGAAGGGCAGAAACATCCATGGCAAGGGAATCACGCCGGATGTAGAGGTGGAATACGAGAAGAATGAAGAGGATCCGGATGCAGATAATCAGCTTGAGAAGGCGGTTGAGGTGCTGAAGGATCAGTTCTAGGGAATGCTATTAGGCATTCCCTTTTTGGATTTTGTATGATAGAATAAGGTACAGCGTGGTAAAATAATGCATAGAAGCACGGTATACAGGAGATATCGTGCGGAAAGGACTGGGATATGACGATATTGATTCGGGATGGACATGTAGTCGATCCGCTTGGCAAAAGAGACGGCCGTTATGACGTGCTGATCGAAGGGGACAGGATCGGGAAGGTTGCAGAGCATATTGAAGCGGAGGCGGACCGGGTGATTGAAGCCAAAGGGTGCTATGTGATGCCGGGGCTTATTGATCTTCATGTGCATCTGAGAGATCCGGGACTTGAGTATAAGGAGACTCTGACGACAGGAGGAAGAGCCGCAGTGAAGGGCGGCGTGACAACTGTGTGCGCCATGCCGAATACGAAGCCGGTGACGGACACGAAGGAGAAGGTGCAGAGCGTGCATGAGCGTGCGGCAGGGGAATCACTGGCACATGTGATCCAGCTTGGGGCTGTCACCATAGGGCAGGAAGGAAAGGAGCTGGCGGATATCCGCGGGATGGCAGAGGCGGGATGCCATGCCGTCAGTGAAGACGGGAAGTCGGTGATGAACGCGTCCCTCTACAGGGAAGGAATGCGGATTGCCGGCGAGAGCGGTATTTCAGTGTTTGCCCACTGCGAGGACCAGACGATGGTGGAAGGGGGCGTAATGAATGCAGATGCGAATGCAGAGCGTCTCGGCCTTAAGGGGATCACGAACTCTGTGGAAGATGTGATCGCGGCGAGAGATATCCTGCTTGCGAAGGAGACGGGGGTAAGGCTTCATCTCTGCCACTGTTCGACGGCGGACAGTGTGAAGATGGTGCGTCTGGCGAAGGAAGAAGGACTGCCTGTGACCGGAGAAGTGTGTCCGCACCATTTCATCTTAAGTTCCGATGACATAGAAGAGGATAATGGTCGATATAAGATGAATCCTCCGCTTCGGAGCAGGGAAGATGTCAAGGCTCTGTGCCAGGGGCTTAAGGACGGTGTGATGGATGTGATCGCCACGGATCATGCACCCCATGCGCGGGAGGAGAAGGACAAGTCTATGGCAGAGGCGGCGTTTGGGATTGTAGGACTTGAGACCTCGGCGGCGCTGACCTATACGTCTCTTGTGAAGACGGGAGTGCTGAGCATGACGGAGATGGTAGAGAAGATGAGCAGCAATCCAGCCAGGATCCTGGGGCTTGAAGACAGGGGCGGTATCTCGGAGGGGATGGCCGCGGACGTTACGGTCTTCGATCCGCAGAGGACCTATAAGATTGACAAGGACACATTTGCCTCAAAGGGGAAGAACACGCCGTTTGACGGATATGAGGTGTCGGGCGAGGTTGTGTGTACGATCGTCGACGGCAGAGTGGTCTACGGTCCGATCCGGCAGTGAGTATGTAAGGTAAGCATGTAAAGTGAATTTGGGCAGTAAGTATGGGCAGTGAGTATGTCATCATAGTGAGTAATAATGAAAGATAGAGGGAGGAATCAGAATCATGATCAATCAGTTAACAGCGAATATCAGGAAGACAGGGGCGCCGATCGTGGCAGGGCTTGATCCGATGCTTGGTTATGTGCCGGAGCATATTCAGAAGAAGGCGTATGCAGAATTCGGGGAGACACTTGAGGGAGCCGCGGAGGCTGTCTGGCAGTTTAATAAGGAGATTGTGGATCATATCTGGGATCTGATCCCGGCAGTGAAGCCTCAGATCGCCATGTATGAGCAGTTTGGGATTCCAGGTCTTGAGGCATTCAAGAAGACGGTGGATTACTGCAAGCAGAAGGGGCTGGTGGTGATCGGTGATGTGAAGCGCGGAGATATCGGCTCCACATCCGCGGCATATGCTGTTTCACATCTTGGCAGGGTTCAGGTGGGAAGCAAGACGTATGCGCCGTTTGACGAGGATTTTGCAACGGTGAATCCGTATCTGGGCTCGGACGGAATAGATCCCTTCCTTAAGGTATGCAAGGAGGAGAAGAAGGGGATATTCATCCTGGTGAAGACCTCGAACCCATCGAGCGGGGAGTTCCAGGATCGTCTGGTCGACGGAAGGCCGCTATATGAACTGGTCGGAGAGAAGGTCGCCGCTTGGGGCGAAGAGCTTATGGGAGAGGAATACAGCTATGTGGGCGCGGTAGTCGGCGCCACCTACCCGGAGATGGGAAGGATCCTGCGCAAGATCATGCCCAAGGCTTATATCCTTGTGCCCGGCTATGGCGCACAGGGCGGTCAGGGCAAGGATCTGCTCCCGTTCTTCAACGAGGATGGTATGGGTGCAATCGTGAATTCTTCCCGCGGGATCATCGCGGCCTATAAGCAGGAGAAATACGCGAAGTACGGCGGGGAGGCATTTGCTGAGGCTTCCAGAGCGGCTGTGGAAGATATGAAGGCGGATATCAGCGGAGCGCTTGAGAATATTAGATAGCATAGAATGTATTTTAAGAGGAGAAGAGCATGGGAGAGAAGAGAAAAGAGAATGCGCTTGTGATATCTCAGGAGGTACTGGCGGACGGGATATTCAGTATGTGGATACGGACGAAGGCGGCCGTGAGCGCGAAGCCCGGACAGTTCATATCCATGTACACGGATGATGGCGGCAAGCTGCTTCCAAGGCCGATCAGTATCTGTGAGATCAATAAGGAAGAGGAAAAGCTCCGGGTGGTATACAGGGTAACCGGGAAGAATACGGGGACAGAGCAGTTTTCAAGGCTTCGCGGGGGCGATACCATACCGCTTATCGGTCCTCTGGGCAATGGATTTCCGGTTGAAAAGGCGAAGGGAAGACGGGCATTCCTGATCGGCGGAGGCATCGGCGTGCCGCCAATCCTGGAGCTTGCGAAGCAGATAGAGTGCGAGAAGAAGCAGATCGTGGCCGGATACCGTGACATGCACACATTTTTGAAGGAAGAGTTCGAAGAGAACGGGGAAGTCTATATTTCCACGGAAGACGGAAGTGCGGGCGTTAAGGGAAATGTGCTGGATGCGGTCCGGGAACATGCATTGGAGGCAGATATCATCTATGCCTGCGGGCCGACTCCAATGTTACGCGCAATCAAGGCATACGCCGAAGAAAAAAATATTGTATGCTATGTATCTCTCGAGGAGAGGATGGCGTGTGGGATCGGCGCTTGTCTTGGGTGCGTGTGCAAGACCAGTAAGAAGGATGCCCACAGTAATGTGCATAACAGCCGGATCTGCAAGGACGGTCCGGTATTTCCTGCGGCGGAGGTGGAACTGTGATGAATATGAAGGTGAATATTGCAGGAGTAGAATGGAAGAATCCCGTAACAACAGCGTCCGGGACATTTGGCTCCGGCGCAGAATATGCGGACTTTGTTGATCTGAACAGGCTGGGCGCGGTCACCACGAAGGGGGTTGCCAGCGTCCCGTGGCCAGGCAATCCGACTCCGAGAGTTGCGGAGATCTGCGGGGGTATGATGAATGCCATCGGGCTTCAGAATCCAGGCATTGACCTGTTCTGTGAGAGGGATATCCCGTTTCTGCGTAAGTTTGACACGAAGATCATCGTGAACGTATGCGGAAGATCGGAGACGGACTACTGCGAGGTGGTAGAACGGCTTGCGGATGAAGCGGTGGATATGCTGGAGATCAATATCTCCTGTCCCAATGTGAAGGAAGGCGGTATTGCCTTTGGGCAGAGCGCGAAGGCGGCGGAGGAGATCACAAGGGCGGTCAAGAGGTATGCGAAACAGCCGGTGATCATGAAGCTGAGCCCTAATGTGACGGATATTGCAGAGATGGCGAGGGCTGTGGAGGCCGGCGGTGCGGATGCGGTCTCACTGATCAATACGCTGACCGGGATGAAGATAGATATCCATAGACGGACCTTCTTACTGGCCAACCGGACAGGGGGCGTATCGGGGCCGGCCGTCCATCCGATCGCGGTGCGCATGGTGTACGATACGGCACAGGCCGTGAAGATCCCGATCATCGGCATGGGAGGGATCGCTAACGCCGAGGACGCCATAGAGATGATGCTGGCGGGGGCGAGCGCGGTGTCGGTGGGCACGGCGAACTTCCATAACCCGACTGTGACGATGGAGATCGTGGACGGGATAGAAAGATATCTCGAGAAGAATCACATAGAAGATGTCCGGGAACTGACGGGGGCTGTGCGGTGAGGCTGTTCTTTATATAGTCTTATAAAGCTTTTATTTTGGATGGCAGTGGTTCCTGGTTTATAGCAAATTCTTTGGCAGGGTGAATTGAAAATGGGGTTAAGGTGTGTTAAAATTAGGAAATATATCTAACATTCTTTCTGGACTTTCACAGGGCGGAAGGAATCGTGGGAAATCTTTAAATAAGGGGGAATTTTACGGTATGGAAAGTTATAAGCAGGAATTTATAGAATTTATGGTAGAATCCGATGTCCTCAAGTTCGGAGAATTCACACTCAAGAGCGGAAGGAAGTCTCCGTTCTTCATGAATGCGGGAGCCTACGTGACAGGCAGCCAGCTCAAAAGGCTTGGAGAGTATTATGCGAAGGCGATCCACGACAGCTATGGCCTGGACTTCGACGTACTGTTTGGACCTGCATATAAGGGGATCCCGCTTAGTGTCGCGACGACGATGGCGATCAGCGAATTGTACGGGAAGGATATCCGTTACTGTTCGAACCGCAAGGAAGTCAAAGATCACGGCGATACCGGGATCCTGCTTGGAAGCAAGATCAAGGACGGCGACAGAGTTGTGATCATCGAGGATGTGACGACCTCCGGCAAGTCCATCGAAGAGACATTCCCGATCATCAAGGCACAGGGAGATGTCAAGATCAAGGGCTTGATGGTATCTCTTAATCGTATGGAAGTGGGAAAAGGAGGCGTAAAGAGCGCGCTTGATGAGATCACAGACCTGTACGGTTTTGAGGCAAGGGCGATCGTAACCATGGACGAAGTGGTGGAATATCTGTACAACACAGAATGTCAGGGCAGAATTATAATCGACGATACATTAAAAACAGCAATTGACGCATATTATAAACAGTATGGAGTGTGATTTCGTAAAGTTTCAGGAAAGGAGTGAGAGGATCGATGAATGAGAAGGCATACAAGGCCATGAGCTTTGCCGCGGCCGCGAATGTTGCGGTGGGGATCATCATAGTGGTAGTGGGAACGGCGGCGGGGATTATCTCAATCATATGCGGCGCGCGTCTGTTCAAGGAAAAGCGGGGACTTACTTTTTAGACATCAGATTATGTTAGAAAAGATCTGGACAGAAAGGGTGCTTGACATTTGAGTACGAAGCAGAATAGGAGAATCCGCTTTTTCGGAAAGATATTATTTGTATTATATATTGTATTTATCATTTATTTCTTGATTTTTTCTGATTGGTACGGACGGACGGGAGAGATGCAGGAATATCATTATAATCTTGTACTCTTCAAGGAGATCAAACGGTTCTGGAATTACCGGGATCAGGTAGGTCTGTTTGCCATGTTCACGAATCTGTTTGGAAATGTGATAATCTTCATGCCGTTCGGGTTCTTTATGCCAATGGCAAGCAGATACCGGAATTTCTTCTCTACGGTATTTTACAGTTTTGGTCTCAGCCTGTGTGTGGAGACGTTTCAGCTGGTCACGAAGGTGGGGTGTTTTGACGTAGACGACCTTCTGCTCAATACCATAGGAGGGCTCGTGGGTTATGTCATATTTGCAGTCTGTGCAGCAATAAGGAGAAGATATGTTTATAAGGAAAATCGTCACAGAAGAAGATAGGGCAAAAGCGCTGGCGAAGGCCAGAGAGAAGCAGCGTAAGAGGATCACGAAGTATGGACAGGCGAAACCGCGCCATGCAAAGAAGGGGATTTATTCCTGCTGTTATGCTTTTGTGGTTCTTCTTCTGTTGTATTTAATGGTCTCTGTCTCCTTCCGCGGGAAAGGCGAGGTCAGTATCCTGTTCGGTTTCGTCGGCCTGGGGACGATCGCCCTGGCGGCGATAGGGATATGGCTTGGCGTGCGGGGAATGAAGGAGAGAGAGAAAAACTACATAACCTGCAAGATCGGGATCGGTGTAAACGGCATAGTATTCCTCGGTCTTGCGGCAATATTTGTCAGGGGGCTTGTCAGATGATAGAAGAGAGATACGAGTTGGCGGTTGAGCGCATCGAAGAGATGAAGAATGAAGAGACGAAGGATACGCTGTTTGCAGATTATTTCCATAAGATGGCGGATTTTGTCATGATGATCGATGAAGTCAGGACAAAGCTTTTGGAAGGGAGCTTTCTTAAGAGAGACATAGAAGAGCTTGCCGGGGAGAACCGCCGGCTGTATGAAGATATCCTTGGGGAGGCTTACGAAACCAGTTATGCCAATCCATCCTATGCCGTGCAGGTATTCGAAGAAGAGTACGGCCAGATCTTAAGCTTTCTCTATACCGAACTGAGAGGATGTATTGCGTATGTATTTGAGCAGAGGACGGAATATCTGGATATCCTGTTTGAATTGCTGATCGCGATCTACAACCAGTTTGAAGAAGAGGCAAGACCGGATGCCGCCCGGCTTAAGGACTGCATCTACTGGTTCGTCAGTGACTATTGCGATGTATTTGCGGCGGACAGGATCAGGGAGCAGATCGATCCGTCTGAATCTTTTGCGACAGATCTTATCATGAACAGTTCACTGGATGATCTGAGATATCTGTACCGGTTTGGAGAATATATCAGTGAGAATGAACTGCGGACGGCGAGACATCTTGGACAACTGCCTCCGGAGACGATCTTTAGGATGGCAGACGTCTATACGGAAGGCTATCGTATGGGATTCGTCAATACAGGGAAGGACCTGTCGAAGAAGGAAGTCGTGGAGATCCGCTATGTGCTGGGCTTCGAGCGCGTGGTTAAGAAGGCGATAGAGAATTTTGCGAAAATGGGGCTTAAGCCGGTTATCTTCCGTTCACCGGTCAACGTGTGGACGAAACGCCAGAATCTGAAGACCGGTTATTACGGAGCGATTGCCAGCAAGCAGTTTGAATATGACCACAGGAATGACCAGGGGCTGTTCCTGGATAAGAAGTTTCTGGAGCGCAGACTGGAAGTGGTCAGAACGACTTACGAGCATCACAGGGAGCTTGCCGGGAAGTACGCAGGGCCGGCATGTATCGAGATGTTCGGCGAGGAGCCTTTTGCACCGGAGCAGAAGGAAGCGGTGATCCGGCTTACGAAGAAGCAGGAGGAATTGCAGCTTAAGTTCCAGAGCCGTCAGAGCGAGATCGTGAACCAGTATATCAGAGGCGACGAGAGGAGCTTTACCATCATCGCCTACCCGGTGCCGGAGATCGGGGAGCGGTATGAGGAGATTTTTGATGAGATCATCCGCATCAATACGCTGGATGTGAAGGTCTATGAGAGAGTACAGCAGGCTCTGATCGACGCTCTTGATCAGGGAGAATATGTTCATATCCTTGGAGGAAATGGTAACAGGACGGATCTGAGAGTGCAGATCCATGAGCTTAAGGATCCAGGGAAGGAGACGGCATTCGAGAATTGTGTTGCCGATGTGAATATCCCGGCGGGCGAAGTGTTTACGTCTCCTGTGCTGGAAGGAACGAACGGAGTGCTCCATGTGAGCAAGGTCTACCTTCATGAATTGCAGTACAGGGATCTTGAGATCACATTTGCCAATGGAATGATCGCGGATTACAATTGCGGGAATTTCGACAGGGAATTGGAGAATAAGGAATATATCCGGGACAATATCCTTCATAAGCACGCGACGCTGCCCCTTGGGGAATTTGCGATCGGGACCAATACGACGGCCTATGTTGCGGCGAAGAAGTACGGGATCGAGGAGAAGATGCCGATACTGATCGCAGAGAAGATGGGACCCCATTTTGCCGTGGGAGATACCTGTTACAGCTGGAGTGAAGACGTTAAGGTATATAACCCGGACGGGAAGGAGATTGTGGCGAAGGATAATTCGGTGTCCATTCTGCGCAGAGAAGACATATCCAAGGCATATTACCAGTGCCACACGGATATTACGATCCCCTATGAGGAGCTCAAAAAGATTGCGGTGGTCACAAGGACGGGAGAGGAGATCATTCTTCTTGCGGACGGCAGATTCGTGCTTCCGGGGACGGATATTCTGAACGAAGCATTTGAGTAAAGCAAAATGAGCCATTGAAAAATGATAACGGATAGGGTATTATGAACGCATGTAATACACTGTTGAATGGAGAGTATGAAAAGAACAGATACAAGAAGAGGAGGAAGATTAGGTATGCCAAGAGTTGGAATTGTGATGGGCAGCGACTCAGACTTGAAGGTCATGAGCAAGGCGGCCGCGATGCTTGAGAAGTTAGGGATTGATTATGAGATGACGATCATCTCAGCCCACCGGGAGCCGGACGTATTCTTTGAGTGGGCGAAGGCTGCGGAAGGTAAAGGAATAAAGGTTATTATCGCTGGGGCAGGAATGGCGGCCCACCTGCCGGGGATGTGTGCGGCGCTGTTTCCGATGCCGGTAGTAGGCGTGCCGATGTCAGGAAAGAATCTGGCGGGTGAGGACGCCCTGTTTTCCATCGTTCAGATGCCGCCGGGGATTCCGGTTGCGACGGTTGCCATCGACGGGGGCATGAATGCGGCGATCCTTGCGGCAAAGATCCTTGCCGTATCGGACGCAGAATTACTGGATAAGCTTAAGGACTATTCCAGAGAGATGAAGGAGACGGTACAGGCAAAAGCGGCGAAGTTAGACGAGATCGGATATGAGGCATATCTGGCATAGAGGCGTCTGCCCGGCAGGGCTGTGGATTAAGTATACTGACAGAGCAAAAATAAGGAGACAGTGATATGGATTACAAGAATGCGGGAGTTGATATCGAAGCAGGCTATAAATCAGTAGAATTGATGAAGAAGCATGTGAAGGAGACGATGCGTCCGGAGGTACTGGGCGGTCTTGGGGGATTCGCAGGTGCATTTGACTTAAGCGGCATCAAGAAGATGGAGGAGCCGGTCCTTCTGTCCGGGACAGACGGATGCGGGACCAAGGTGAAGCTTGCGTTTATCATGGACAAGCATGATACGATCGGGATTGATGCGGTCGCCATGTGTGTCAATGACATCGCCTGCTCTGGCGGCGAACCATTATTCTTCCTGGATTATATCGCATGTGGAAAGAATTATCCGGAGAAGATCGCATCCATCGTCAGCGGTGTTGCCGAAGGCTGTAAGCAGTCAGGTTGTGCGCTGGTAGGCGGGGAGACGGCGGAGCATCCGGGACTTATGCCGGAGAATGATTACGATCTTGCCGGCTTTGCTGTCGGAGTGGTCGATAAGAAGGATATCATAAACGGCGAGGATATCAAAGCGGGCGACGTGCTGATCGGCATGGCCTCAAGCGGTGTTCACAGCAACGGCTTCTCCCTTGTGCGCAAGGTGTTTGAGATGACGAAGGAGTCGCTGGATACATATTATGAAGAACTGGGCGGGACGCTGGGCGAGACGCTGATCACGCCGACCAGGATCTATGTGAAGGCATTGAAGAGCATTAAGGAGAGCGGTGTGAGGATCAAGGGTTGCAGCCATATCACGGGCGGCGGTTTTTATGAGAACATCCCGCGGATGCTTCCGGAGGGTGTCAATGCAGTGATAGAGAAGGACAGTTATGAGATTCCGCCTGTTTTCGGGCTTCTGGCAAGGAAGGGGCAGATTACGGAAGAGATGATGTACAACACATTCAATATGGGACTTGGCATGGTGGTTGCGGTCGATCCGTCTGACGCAGACAGGACGATGGAGGCAGTCAGGGCGGCAGGCGAACAGCCATATGTAGTCGGCCGTATCGAGGCAGGAGAAAAGGGAGTTACGTTATGCTGAACATAGTTGTAATGGTATCAGGAGGCGGAACGAATCTTCAGGCGGTTATTGATGCGGTGGAATCCGGTGAGATCACCAATACAAGGATCGTCGGTGTCATCAGCAATAATAAGAATGCCTATGCCCTTGAACGGGCCAGGAAGCACGGGATAAAGAGCCGGTGTATCTCGCCCAGAGATTTTGCGTCCAGAGAAGAGTTCAATGAGAATTTTATCAGTGCGGTAGACGAGTGGGAACCGGATCTTATTGTTCTGGCCGGATTCCTTGTTGTGATCCCGCCGGCCATGACGAAGCGTTACCAGAACCGCATCATTAATATCCATCCTTCTCTGATCCCGGCTTTTTGCGGGACCGGGTTCTATGGACTTAAGGTACATGAGGCGGCTCTTGAGAGAGGCGTGAAGGTGGTCGGTGCGACGGTGCATTTTGTGGATGAAGGAACCGACACAGGGCCGATCATCTTGCAGAAGGCGGTGGAAGTAGAAGACGGGGATACCCCCGAGATCTTGCAGAAGCGCGTGATGGAACAGGCAGAGTGGCAGATCCTTCCAAGGGCTGTCGACCTGATCGCCAACGGGAAGGTAGAGGTCCGCGGCGGTAAGGCTTTCGTGAGCCGTTAGGGAAGGGACGTCAGGGAAGGAACGGCTGTACAGGGAGGAAAGGATGAAGCGTGGAAGTAAAATAGCGCTGGCTGTTGCGGCGGTCATATGCGGAGTGGCAGGGATCGCACAGTCTGCGCGTCTGCTGGTTGCGAATTTCCATGTATACAGCCAGACGGCAAGCGTAAGAGGGATTGGAGATAACCGGCGGGAAGAAGCCGATGAGCGGGAATACGAGATGGAGGAGACGGCAGAGGGGCAGCCGGAAGAAGAGACAGAGCTTCAAGAGGAAGATGAGGACACAGCCAAAGAAGATGAGACCATGTATGGCGTCATGGAAGGCAGATGCTATTCGAATGAATGGTTTCGGTTTAGAGTGGAGTTTCCTGAGAATTATCTCGTGTTGTCCGGTGATGAATTCGAGTATGCACAGGGGATCGGCGCTGATCAGTTTATGACGGAAGAGGGCAGGGATAAGCTTGAGGCCGCCAAGGATTATGGCAGTGTGAGGTACGTGATGGCGGCCTATGAGGAGTCCGGAAGTATGTCTGTCAATGTCGGGATAGAGAAGCTGTGGTCCAGTCAGATGACGGTCGAGCAATACCTGGATCTGGCGCAGAAAACCCTGGATCATGATATGTCTGAGGAGATTGGACTGACGTTCGAGGGGATCACGGAGGAGACGATTGGCGGGGAGACCTATCACTGTCTCCACGAGAAGATGTCGTATGCTCAGACGACAGAGATCCGGATGGACCAGTATGTGCGTATTGAGGACGGATATGTGATGGTAATGTCCATCGGATACGGAGACGATACGGCGGCGATGAAGGATGAATTCCTGTCGTTGATACAGGGTTATTAGTTGATAAGATAAGAACATAGATTGAGGTTACAAGGGTAGGAGGCCAGAAGATGAAAGTATTAATTGTCGGAAGCGGCGGCAGGGAACATGCGATAGCGTATTGTACGGCGAAGAGCAAGAGAGTGGATAAGATCTACTGTACACCGGGTAATGCCGGGATTGCCGAGTATGCCGAGTGCGCCCCGATCGGTGCGATGGAGTTCGATAAGATTGTTGCATTTGCGAAGGAGAAAGAGATCGATCTTGTGATCGTGGGTATGGATGATCCGCTGGTAGGAGGTCTGGTTGATGAGTTGGAGGCGGCGGGTATCCGCACATTCGGACCAAGGAAGAATGCGGCAATCCTGGAAGGTTCCAAGGCATTTTCCAAAGACCTGATGAAGAAGTATCATATTCCGACGGCAGGATATGAGAACTTTACGGATCCGGATAAGGCTCTTGCATATCTTGAGACGGCGAAGTTTCCAATTGTTCTTAAGGCGGACGGGCTGGCGCTTGGCAAGGGCGTGCTGATCTGCACTACACTTGAGGAAGCAAAAGAAGGTGTCAGGACGATCATGCTTGATAAGAAGTTCGGAGACGCCGGCAATGAGATGGTGATTGAGGAATTTATGACAGGCCGCGAGGTGTCGGTTCTCTCCTTTGTGGATGGCAGTACCATCAAGACCATGACGTCCGCGCAGGATCACAAGCGTGCCGGGGACGGGGATACCGGGCTTAACACAGGGGGGATGGGAACATTTTCTCCAAGTCCGTTCTATACGAAAGAAGTGGAGGAGTTCTGCTGCAAATATATCTATCAGGCAACGGTGGACGCCATGAAGGCTGAGGGAAGGCCGTTTAAGGGTGTTATATTCTTCGGGCTGATGCTGACAGAGGAAGGGCCGAAGGTGCTGGAATATAATGCAAGATTCGGAGATCCGGAGGCGCAGGTCGTTCTGCCGAGGATGAAGAATGATATCATCGAAGTGGTGGAGGCATGTATTGACGGAACACTTGACAAGGTAGATCTGCAATTTGAAGACAATGCGGCAGTCTGTGTGGTCCTGGCAAGCGAAGGATATCCTGTGTCCTACGAGAAGGGACTTCCGATCCGCGGATTGGAGGAATTTGAAAAGCATGAGGGATATTACTGCTTCCATGCGGGAACCAGATTCGATGGAGAGCAGATCGTCACCAACGGCGGACGCGTGCTGGGGGTTACTGCGAAGGGCAGGGATCTGAAGGAAGCCAGAGCCAATGCATATGCGGCGGCTGAATGGGTGGAATTCGATAATAAGTATATGCGCCATGATATCGGGAAAGCGATTGACGAGGCGTAAAAAGCGGGGGGTACAGAAGCGAGGGCTTTCTGTACCCCCGTTCTTGGCTTTTTTGTATATGATTCTTCTAAATATAAAAGCGTAGACTAAAATGATACTAAAATAGCATACAGTGTGAGTAATATGGATAGAATTAAGCAAATATCACTATGGAAAACACAAATAAAACCTGCTATAATGGTAGGAAATCTAGGTGTGATAGTATGCCTATAACAAAAGAAACAGATTAAGAAAAGGTGATACAATGCTGATAGAGATTGATTTTAACAGTGATGAAGCAATCTATGTTCAACTACAGAATCAGATTATCATGGGAATTGCCATGAACATGATACGGGAAGGGGATTCCCTGCCGTCGGTAAGACAGCTTGCGAATACGGTCGGCATTAATATGCACACGGTGAATAAAGCATATGCAATACTTAAGCAGGAGGGATTCATCCGGCTTGACAGAAGGAAGGGCGCGGTGATCGCCATTGATATGGATAAGGCGAGAGCGCTGATAGAGATGAAGGAGCAGTTGCGCGTGCTGCTGGCGCGCGGGAGGTGCAAGAATATTTCCCGGGAAGAGGTGCATACTCTGGTGGAAGAGATCTACGGCGAGTATGGGGATATGTGATGAGTGCAGAAGAAGTATGCAGGGAATGCAGGAAGAGAGAAGACAGCGTGCAGAAAAAGACAGCAGGCAGAAAGGAATTTATTTAGATGAGGTATACAGAACAGGCGAAGGAAGTTTTGAAGATAGCAAAGGATACTGCAAAGAAGCAGGGGCATCCGTATGTAGGGACGGAGCATCTTCTGCTCGGCCTCAGGGAGATCTATACCGGAGTTGCAGGGCAGGTACTGGGAGCGAATGGAGTGAATGAAGAGAGTATCCGCAAGGTTGTGGATGAGCTGGTGTCTCCGGTCGGAACAGTGGAGGCTGCGCATCATCCGGAGATCAGTCCGAGACTTGAATATATTCTGGAGGAGAGTAAGGCGGAGGCCGCACATTTTCATTCAGAGAAGATCGGTACGGAGCATATGCTGCTTGCGCTCCTCAGGGATACGGACTGTGTGGCAACCCGGATATTGCTGACTCTTAATATTAATCTGCAAAAGTTATACCAGGATATCTTTACGGTGATCGGCGGCGATCCCAGAGAGTATCAGGAAGAACGGATGCAGGATGGAGGAAGAAAGCGGGAGGGAGTTCTTGAGCAGTACGGGACGGATCTGACGGTGCAGGCGGAAGAGGGCAGGCTCGATCCGGTCATCGGGAGAGAGGCCGAGATCAACCGTCTGATACAGGTGTTGAGCAGAAGAACGAAGAATAACCCCTGCCTGGTAGGAGAACCGGGCGTTGGCAAGACCGCTGTGATTGAAGGGCTGGCGGCCCAGATTGCGGCAGGGATCGTTCCGGAGGGGATGAAGGATAAGCGGATCCTGACGCTGGATCTGGCAGGTATGATTGCCGGTTCCAAGTACCGGGGAGAGTTTGAAGAGAGGATGAAGCGTCTGATCCAGGAGGTCAAATCGGCAGGCAATGTGATTCTGTTCCTGGACGAGGTGCATACCATCATAAGTGCGGGAGGGGCGGAGGGTGCGATCAATGCATCCAATATCATGAAGCCTTCTCTGGCCAGAGGAGAGATACAGCTGATCGGCGCGACCACGATTACGGAGTACCGTAAGTATCTGGAGAAGGATGCGGCGCTGGAGCGGAGATTCCAGCCGGTTACTGTGGAGGAGCCGACAGAAGAGCACTGTCTTGATATTTTAAAGGGGCTTCAGAGGAGATATGAGGACCACCACCATGTAGAGATCGAGGAGGAGGCGTTGGAAGCGGCCGTGAAGCTGGCGAGCCGTTATGTGAATGACCGGTTCCTGCCGGATAAGGCGATAGACGTGCTGGATGAGGCATGTTCCAAGGTAAGCCTCAGGGGATTTAAGATTCCGGAGAATGTAGTGGAGATTGAGCGTGCGGCCGTGGAGCTGGCCAATGAATTGGAGGAAGCCATCCGCAGCGGTAATCTTGCAGAGGCGTCGCTGATCCGCAAGGATCAGGAGATGACGGAGAAGAAGCTTGAGAAGCTTTGCAGGCGTCTGGACAAGAAGAATTCCAGCCGGAGGGTTGCCGTGACGGAAGAGGATATTGCGGAGGTTGTATCGCAGTGGACGAAGATACCGGTCCAGAAGCTGGCGGAGTCAGAGAGCGCAAGACTTAATAATCTTGAGAAGGTACTTCATCAGCGTGTGATCGGACAGGAAGAAGCTGTGGCGGCGGTAGCCAAGGCGGTTAAGCGTGGAAGAGTCGGATTGAAGGATCCGAAGCGCCCGATCGGTTCATTTTTGTTCCTTGGCCCGACAGGCGTCGGCAAGACCGAATTGTCAAAGGCTCTGGCGGAGGCTCTGTTTGGAAATGAAGAATCCATGATCCGGGTTGATATGTCGGAGTATATGGAGAAGCACAGTGTTGCCAAGATGATCGGAGCGCCTCCGGGATATATCGGTCATGACGACGGCGGACAGCTGAGCGAACGGGTACGCCGCCGGCCGTATTCGGTGGTCTTGTTTGATGAGATTGAGAAGGCGCATCCGGATGTATTCAACATTCTTCTGCAAGTTCTCGACGACGGGCACATAACGGATTCCCAGGGACGGAAAGTAGATTTCCGCAATACAGTCATCATCATGACGTCCAATGCGGGGGCACAGACGATCATTGATCCGAAGAAGCTGGGCTTCAATGTCAAGGAGGATGCCGCGGGAGACTATAAGAGGATGAAGGGGAATGTCATGAAGGAGATCAAGCTGATCTTCCGGCCGGAGTTTTTGAACCGGATTGACGAGATCCTGGTATTCCATCCGCTGAACGGCGATCAGATGAAGCGGATCGTGGGACTTCTGTGTAAGGAATTTGTCAGACGTGCAGAAGACCAGCTGGGTATCCTGATCACGATCAGAGATTCGGTAAAGAAGCATATCGTGGAGACCGGAACGGATCAGAAATACGGCGCCCGGCCGTTAAGGAGAGCCGTGCAGAACCAGCTTGAGGACGGACTGGCAGAAGCGATCCTGAATGGAGAGATTACAAGAGACTCGGAGGTTATCATCGGACTATCTAAAAAAGAAATAAAATTTATACCAAAGACTACAAATTAGTCAGGATATGAGATATAATAGGGGTACAAAAGAAGAACCTCAGGAGGAGAGATAAATATGGCAGCAGTGAAAGAATTACTGAAGACTGAAGCAGATGGAACCCTTAGTTTTGGAGATTATACTTTAGACAGCAAGACGAAGCTTGACGGATTCGAATTTCAGGGCGACATATACAAGGTTAAGACTTTTGCCGAGATTACCAAGCTTGAGAAGAACGGTATGTTTGTATATGAGTCTGTTCCGGGAACCGCTGTTGAGAATTTCAAGGCAGATGAGGATACCGTTTCATTCCGGGTATCTGGTATGAAGGATGCACAGTTTACGCTTGAGCTTGAAGCTGACAGCGAGTACAAGGTGTATATGGATGATGTGAATGTCGGGGATATGAAGACGAATCTGAGTGGAAAGCTGAGTGTCAGCGCGGAACTTGAGCCAAAGCGGTGCGTTGAGGTGAAGGTAGTCAGGAAGTAATCTGCCGGGCTTTTGGCGTGTTCCGTTGATGCGTGCGGATTCTATTAAGCGTTTTACATGGTAAGGAACTGACATATGAGTAAAGGGGGCTGCGTTGGCGGCCCTTTTATATCGTATCGCAAAAGTGTAGTTGATAAAGTAAAAGACAGAAGATCAGGAGAATTGGTATGGCAAAAGCAAAGAAAAGTGTATATTTCTGCCAGAATTGCGGGCACGAGGAGACAAAATGGCTGGGGCAGTGTCCGGCGTGCAGGGAATGGAATACATTTGTAGAAGAGAAGGTGACACCGGTAAGTGCGAAGACTGTGAAGGAGCGCAGGGAAACCCGGGTGGTAACACTGTCGGGGATCAAGACGGACGAGGACGACCGTATGCTGACAGGGATCGAGGAGCTGGATCGTGTGCTTGGCGGAGGGATCGTGAAGGGCTCTCTTGTACTGGTAGGCGGCGATCCTGGGATCGGGAAATCCACACTGCTTTTGCAGGTCTGCCAGCGGCTGTCTTCAGCGGGCCGGAAGCTATTGTATATATCGGGTGAGGAGTCGTTAAAGCAGATCAAGCTCAGGGCGAACCGTATGGGAGAATTTACGGAGAATCTGTATCTTCTGTGTGAGACGAGCCTTGACGTCATCCGGGGAATCATCGAACAGCAGAAGCCTGACATGGTGGTGATTGATTCTATCCAGACCATGTATAATGAAGAAGTGGCTTCCGCGCCCGGAAGTGTTTCCCAGGTCCGGGAATCCACGAATATCTTCATGCAGCTTGCGAAAGGTCTGAATATCTCCATCTTTATCGTCGGGCATGTGACCAAGGAAGGCACGGTTGCGGGGCCAAGGGTGTTGGAGCATATGGTTGATACGGTGCTGTATTTTGAAGGAGACCGTCATGCTTCCTACCGGATTCTCCGCGGTGTAAAGAACCGTTTCGGATCAACCAATGAGATCGGCGTCTTCGAGATGCGAAAGGAAGGACTTGTGGAGGTCAAGAATCCGTCGGAATTTATGCTGAGCGGAAAGCCGGAGCACGCATCCGGTTCGGTGGTCGCCTGTGCCATGGAGGGAACCCGGCCGATGCTGATGGAGATCCAGGCGCTGGTATGTAAGAGTAATTTCGGGATGCCGAGAAGAACGGCTGCGGGACTGGATTATAACAGAGTTAATCTTCTCATGGCGGTACTGGAGAAGCGTCTGGGGCTGCCATTGTCGAATTATGATGCCTATGTCAATATTGCCGGAGGGATCCGATTGAACGAGCCGGCGGCAGATCTGGGGATTGTGATGGCGATTGCCTCAAGCTATAAGAATCGTCCGATTGCGGATGATGTGATCGTGTTCGGGGAAGTGGGGCTAAGCGGAGAAGTGCGGGCGGTCACCATGCCGGAACAGAGGGTGGCGGAGGCGAAGAAACTGGGATTTAAGACCTGCGTGATCCCGGCAGTGTCGGTGAAGTCCGTCGGGGAGGTGGATGGAGTTACGGTGATCGGGGTGAAGAGCGTGGGGGAGGCGGTTAGTGTGGGATTGTGAGAGTGTAAGATAAAAAATTCGTAGAGTTGGATACTCTACGAATTTTTTTTAAACAGCACATCTATTATAACTATCTGAAACTCATAAATCAATACTTATTTTGTATTTGTAATAATTTGGCGCAAATTTGACAGGATTCTATACATCGACAGTGTTAAATTATCGGTTTATTGATCAGTTAAATCAAAATTATCTATAATTATCAGAAAAATTCTTTCAACTTATTCCTAAAATTAACCAAAAAATTCGTAGAGTATCCAACTATACGAAAATGAAGATGTTTAAAGCAGTAAATTTCTAATTTCCTGTTAAGAAGGGTGAAAAAGATAGCAGAAGAAGATCATGGTATCTTGGAACCCCCGGATAATGGAGCGGATAATATGGATCGAAGATGGCATGTAATGCGGACAATCCCGGGCAAAGAAGCTGAAATGACAGATCTTCTGGAGAGAAAAGTTAACCATGAACTATGGCGTGACTGCCGGATTCTGAGGAAACAGCAGTTGTTCCGCACGCAGGGGAGATACCTGCTTGGCAGGAAGAATATGTTTCCCGGATATATTTTTATTAACACGGAATTCCCGAAGGAGCTTGAGAAGGAACTGCGAAAGGCAAGACAGTTTCCAAAACTATTGGGCAGTGCGGCAGGTGATATTGTGCCGGTTGAGGAAGAAGATCTCAGGTTTCTGGAAGATGTATGCGGCAGGGATCTCGCTCATGATATGCGGCTGTCAACGGTGCGGGTGGATGAGGAAGGCCAGGTGCGAAGCGCGAGCGGGGCGTTAAAGCCGTATGTCGGGAGGATTACCAGACAGAGGCTCAGACATCGGTATGTGACGGCGGAGGTGCCGTTGTTTAATCGGAGGGAGAATGTGCTGTTTGGGATTCGGGTTGACGGGGATCCGGTGTAGATAATCTGTATTTAATCTTGTTGGGCTTGGCATTCCATAATTTGCGAATAGTAATGTCGGCATAAGAAGTGGATTTACAAGATATCAGGAATGTCTCTTGAAGCATTGGCACTTGAGTACATGAATGATAAACATATTGATAATGGCTGTAGCTGTAAGCGATATAAATTATCCGTGCAGGTATGGATGGCGGAGCCATGTCGTTTTGAAAGGATACTGATTACAGCTTCATGCAGGGAGGTGTGCAGGTGTGTGGTATGTAATGCAAGTAATTTCGGGACAGGAAAACAGAACAGTTTTTCTTGTAGAAGAAATCGTTTCCAAGAGGGCATTGGAAAGTTGTTTTGTACCAGTGCGTAAACTGAAAAAGAAGTTTCGCGGAGCATGGCATGAAGTGACGGAGAAGTTATTTCCGGGTTATGTTTTTATGATTTCGAAGCAGCCGCGGTTATTATATGAAGAATTGAAACAGATTCCGGCATTGACAAGAATGCTTGGAAGATGTGGAGAATATTTTACTCCGTTGTCGGAAGAGGATGTATGTATGATGGAGAAGCTTCAGAATGGAAAAGGCGGCGGAGGGAATCTGGAAGTGGAGATTTCTAAGGTTGCTGTGGAAGATGGGAATCAGGTTCGGATTCTGTCAGGACCGCTTGTGGATCTGGAAGGGCAGATTAAGAAGGTGAATCTGCACAAGAGGATTGCAGAGGTGGAGATGGATTTTATGGGAGACCGAATATTGATAAATTTTGGAATAGAAATAACATAAGAGAGAATGGGAAAAAATAAAGGTGAATGGGATATGAAGAAGAAAAATATTTCGTTTAGTCCTCCGGATATTACTGAAACAGAGATTCAGGAGATTGCAGAAACAATCCGTTCAGGCTGGATTACTACAGGACCGAAAACAAAGTTATTAGAGGATAATCTGGCAAAATACTGTAATACAAATAAATTTGTCTGCTTAAATTCTGCGACAGCTGCGGAGGAATTAAATTTCCGAATTTTAGGTGTTGGAGAAGGAGATGAAGTATTAGTTCCTGCGTATACATATACAGCATCTGTTGCGGCTGCAATCCACGTAGGAGCAACGATCAAATTTATTGATTGCCAGCCTGATTCATGGGAGATGGATTATGATCAAATGGAAAATGCAATTACTGAGAAAACGAAAGTAATTATTCCGGTTGATCTAGGCGGTGTTATCTGTGATTACGACAGGATTTTTCAAGCAGTTGAGAACAAAAAAGAGCTGTTTACCGTAAGTGGAAATACAGAATTGGGAAAAAGGATTCAGAAAGCTTTTGGGCGGGTTATGGTCGTGGCGGATTGCGCACATGCATTAGGTTCTGCTCAGAGAGGCAAAATGAGTGGAGAAATTGCAGATTTTTCAAGTTTTTCATTTCACGCAGTCAAAAATCTTACTACAGCAGAAGGCGGCGCGGCGACGTGGAAAAAAATCACAGGAATTGATGATGAAGAAATATATCATCAATATCAGCTGTTCAGTCTGCATGGGCAAACGAAAGATGCACTGGAAAAGACCAGGATGGGATCGTGGGAATATGATGTTGCAGGTCCTTGGTATAAGTGCAATATGACTGATATATTAGCTGCTATAGGATTAAAACAGCTGGAACGTTATCAAAAGATGTTAGAAAAGCGTAAACAGATCATTGCCAGGTACGACGAAGTTTGTGATTCATTAGGAATATATCACATGAAGCATTATGGAGAAGATTTTGCAAGCAGCGGACATTTGTACATAACCAGAATACCCGGAATATCATCTGAACAACGCTCGCAGATTATCACGAAGATGGCAGAACGGGGAGTGGCCTGCAATGTCCATTATAAACCCCTTCCTATGATGACGGCGTATAAGAAAATGGGATGGAATATAGAGGATTTTCCGAATGCATTTCATTACTTTGAAAATGAAATAACTTTACCATTACATACAAAACTTACGAACGATGATGTCGAATATGTGGTAAAAAATTACATGGAGACTGTGAAAGAATACTTGCCGTCAGTGCAGGACTTTTATTTTTCCGCCTGAGGAACGAGTATGTCTTGCGACTCAAAATGTAAAGAATGAAGGAAAAGGCAGGAGAGTGAAGATGCTCAAACGATGGGAAGAACTGCCGGATTTTATGCGTGTTCCGGAAGTCAGGCCATATTATGATATTCTTGCGAAGAAACAAGTGCATCTGATGGTGAAACGACTATTTGATATTGTAATGGCAGTGGTTATCCTTGTAATTCTTGCACTTCCTATGATTATGATAGCGATCGCAATCAAGTTGGACTCGAAGGGTGCTGTACTTTATCGGCAGGAGCGGATAACAACATATGGCAGATCTTTTAAGATACATAAATTCAGGACAATGGTGGATAACGCGGACAGGATCGGAAGTGCGATTACAGCTAATGACGATAATAGGGTGACCAGAATTGGAAAAATATTGCGTCGAATGAGAATGGATGAGTTTCCGCAGGTTTTTGATGTTCTTTCAGGAAACATGAGTTTTGTAGGTACCAGACCGGAAGTGCCCAAATATGTAAAACAGTACACACCAGAGATGCGTGCGACGCTTCTGGTGCCAGCCGGAATTACAAGCGAAGCAAGTGTCAGATATAGGGAAGAAAGCAAATTGCTTAGTTTGTCTGCTGACATAGATCAAATTTATCTGGAGCAAATTCTTCCGGCAAAGATGTTCTGGAATTTAAAAAGTATAAGAGATTTCCGGCTTGCGCAGGATGCACATACACTGGCACGAACAATACTGGCAGTATTAGGGAAAAACTATGATAATGCTGTAAAAAAGGATACAAGTATAAAAGAAAAGGTGAGGATAGATGAAGGGTGGACACCTGATAGCTTTAATGACCAATAATGATGATGATATATATTGTTTTCGTTTGGAATTAATTCAGAGATTATTAGAAAAAGGATGCCGGGTATTAATATCTTGTCCTGACGGGCCCAAATTTGAAGTGATGGAAGTAAGCGGATTGAAGAAAAACAGAGACTTTATTTATGACAATCCCAATATTGACCGCAGAGGTACAAATATTTTTCGCGATATGAAATTACTGCTCCATTATAGAAATTTATTAATAAAGTATAAGCCGTCAATAGTGTTAACATATACGGCAAAACCCAACGTATATGCAAGTGTTGCTGCTCATCATTTACATATTCCGGTTATCAATAATGTAACAGGTTTTGGTTCTGTAGTTAATGAAAACAGGTTAAAAAGAACTTTTATTTTATGGTTGTTTAAAAAGGCATATTCAAAATCCTCCTGTATTATGTTTCAGAACAGCGCCAATATGGCATTGGCAAAAAAGTATGGAATGATTAGAGGGAGATATGTTTTGATTCCCGGTTCAGGGGTAAACATCAAGCGTTTTATACTGCAGGAATATCCGTCAGGCGGGAATGGTATTGATGGGGAGAAAGTTATATTTAATTATATAGGGCGCGTTCTTCATGATAAGGGTATTGAAGATTATATTGTTGCCGCAAAGAGGATAAAGAGCAAATATCCAAACACAGAATTTAATATTCTTGGATTT
>CAJTRO010000007.1:58543-64400 GCA_910579015.1 uncultured Dorea sp.
TATTGAACCTACAGAAAATTATTATGAAAAAAAATTAGAAGAACTTAAAAAAGATAATATTGTAATTTACAGAGGGGCGCAAAAAGATGTGATCCCATGGATTAAGAGATCACATGCAATCATACATCCTTCAACATATGGAGAGGGAATGAGTAATGTTTTATTGGAATCAGCTTCATCTGGAAGAGTTATTATCACAACAGACAATCCGGGGTGTAAAGAAACCGTGATAGAAGGGATGACAGGATTTATTTATCAGGGAGGAAATGTGGAAGAACTGGTTGAGAAGATCGAGCAATTTCTTGGCCTTAAAAATGATATAAGACGAGCGATGGGAGAGTGTGGGAGAAGATATGCGGCAGAGAACTTTTCCAGAGAACTGGTAGTTAATGCATACATAAATATGATAGCTGAGTTGATAGGATAGTAGAAAATTAGGTAAGGATAAGATAATTAATGACGGGCAAAGAGCTTTTTAGTAAATATGGAATAATACTGGATATTTTACTTGATATTGTCAAAGTGCTCCCGAGAAAATTAAGATGGAGTCTCTTTGAAGCACATAGAAATACAAATGGAAAAAGAGGCTTGGTAGTACGATATATTCTGCTCAGCAGTCTTGCAAAATCAATTGGATCAAATGTGTCAGTTTTTCCAGGATGTTATTTCAAATATGTTGAAAATCTTAAGGTGGGAAATAACGTTTCATTTCAGCCGATGTGTTTTATCGGTGCCGCAGGCGGTATAGAAATCGGTAATAATGTATCTATAGCCCATGGAAGTACGATACTTTCTTCAAGTCATACATTTGAACAATTTGATAAACCGATTAAATATCAGGATATAGAACTGAAGCAAACCATAATTGGTAATGATATCTGGCTGGGATGCAATACTGTAGTTCTTGCGGGAGTACAAATAGAGAACGGCTGTGTGATAGGGGCGAATTCAACTGTTACAAAATCAATTCCAGAATATAGTATTGCTGTTGGAAGCCCAGCCAAAGTGATAAAAAATCGCGGGGGAGGGGATATTCATGATAACATATAAAGATGTTGAGAATAGGGTAATGCCTCCAGAGAAACGTGCAGAATGTAAACATGACCTTTTTTCATTTTACATCGGAAGAAAAATTACTTACATAATGACAATCCCTTTTTTATATACCAGTATATCACCGGATATGATTACAGGGCTGTCTATTCTGATGCTGTCAGCCGGGTTCCCAATATTTTGTATTGCGGAAACCAAAGCGGCCTTACTGGGTGGATGGCTGTTATTCTTTTTGTGGAGCTTATTAGATGGTGTGGACGGCAATGTTGCGAGATATAAATGCCAGTTTTCAAAGCTTGGTGACATATACGATACTATGGGCGGGTATATGGCAATTGCGCTGATGTATTTTGCGGCGGGCATAGCGGCGGCACATGGGCGTAATGGGTTGCTAGGATTAAGCCGGGATAACTATATAATTTTAGGTGGTCTTTCCAGTATATCGGGAATTTTTCCAAGACTTATGATGCATAAAGTTATATCTTCATTCATGGATAGTTCCATTGTAAGAGACATTCAAGATAAAGCACAATATGGAATAGTAAAAATTGCGGCTCTCAATATCACCTCTATCAGTGGAGGATCAATGGTTTTACTGCTTGCTGCGGTATTGACAGAACGGTTAGATGTGTATACTCTGGTATATTTTATGCTGAATTTGTTAAAGATGATAATTTCATTGAAATCAATTTTTAAAGGCGTTAAGGAGGCAGAAAAATGAATATTGTTCTTTTAACAGCAGCAGGAGCAGGTGTGCGTATGCATCAGGATATTCCAAAACAGTTTTTACATGTGGATAACAGGCCGATCATTATTCATACAATGGAGGCGTTTCAAGCACATCCTAATATTGATGCAATTATTGTTGTGACGATTGAATCTTGGAGCGAGGTTGTCTGGGCATATGCAAAGCAGTTCAATATTACAAAACTTAGATGGGTGGTTCCAGGCGGTGACACCGGGCAGGACTCTATTAGAAATGGATTATACGCTCTGAAAAAAGAATTTCCGCAAGAAGAAATTGTTGTAACGATCCATGATGGTAATCGTCCTCTTGTAACTGCGGAAATTATCTCAGATAGTCTGGCAACATATGCAAAATATGGAAATGCCGTAGCAGTGATTCCCTGCACGGAGGTGGTGTTTGAAAGTGAGGACGGCTATTCTTCCTGCAGATCTACGGAGAGAGAAAAACTGTTTCGAACGCAGACTCCGCATACGTATCAGTTAGATGAATTAATAGCAGCACACGAGGAGGCAAAGGAGAAGACGATACAAGGAACGGCGGCTTCTTGTATGTTGATGAAAGAATTAGGAAAAATGACATATTTTTCAAAAGGTTCAGAAGAGAATATAAAGATAACTACATTAGATGACCTTAAGATATTTAAGGCATTGTTACATACAAGACAAGAGGATTGGATAAAAGGATGATTATATGATCTATTCAAATACATATATCAATGATTTGAGACTGGTACAGTCTGCGGTTCCCAATATAGACAAGCTGAATAACTCTGTCGTCGTGGTAACAGGTGCGGGAGGATTGATAGGATCTGCAATTGTTGATTTTTTATTGGAAATAAATGACAGCCGGCATTTAGGTATTAGCATATATGCAGGAATGAGAGATTTTGAAAAGTATAGAATGAGATTCGGGGATAGGATTCATAGAATTGATTTGAAATTCTTTAATTATGATACCCAAAAGCCGGTACGTCTTGATACAACCGTAGATTATATCATTCATGCTGCAAGTCCGGCAAACCCGAGAGTATATGCAGATTCGCCGGTAGAAACAATGCTTTCTATCATTCAGGGAACAAATGGGATATTTACTTTTGCACAGGAACATAAAGTTAAGAACATTTTATTTGTTTCGTCGGGAGAGATCTATGGGAACGGACGAGGAGCTGAGGGATATTCAGAGGATGATTATGGAATGATTGATATACTTAATCCCAGGGCGTGTTATCCTTCTGCAAAACGCGTGGCAGAAACCTTGTGTGCGGCGTACCATAAAGAATATGGCATTAGAAGTGTAATAGTCAGGCCAGGGCATATCTATGGTCCGACCGCGGTAAAGCAGGATAACAGAGCGGCTACTTCCTTTTTTAGAGATGCAGTATCCAGAAATAAGATTGTAATGAAAAGCCTGGGGGTACAGAAAAGATCGTATTGTTATGTCATAGATTGTATATCAGCAATCTTTGCGGTACTTCTGAATGGGAAAGAGGCGAAAGCATATAACATAGCACACAGATCATTAGATTTGTCTATAAGAGAGCTTGCAGGAATCATAGCTGATACCGCAGGTGTGGGAATACAATATATAATGCCTTCGAATGATGAAAAAGCAGGATATAATCTTATGGAGCATTCATGTCTTGATGCATCTATGCTTTTAGAAACAGGGTGGATACCAATGTTCGATACCAGAGAAGGAGTAAGACATACAATAGATATATTGATGGGGTTATAAAAGTATTGGAGAAAATAGAAGAAAAAGAAATAATAATTATTACAACTTCACTTGGGAACGACGGCGCTGAAAGAGTTCTTACAGAGTTGGCGGATGAATGGGTAAGATGCGGCCATAAAGTTATGGTAGTACAGACAGATTATAATAAAAATTCATGTAATTATACATTGGATAAAAGAGTCCGACTGATTAATTTACATTTTGACCGGAGAAATCGTTTCCAGTGGTATTTTAGAGAAATAAGATATGTTGTCAGGCTTTTGAAAAAACATAAGAATGCTTGTGCATTGGCATTTCTCAGCAGGTCCTTTTATATTCTGGCGATCAGCTCATTGTTTGTTAAAAATAAACTTATATTTTCAGAACGAAATGATCCATCGAGATGGCCAAAGAGAGCAATCCAGAGAATAATGAGAGATTATGCATTTTGTATGGCGGATATCTGTGTTTTTCAGACTGAAGATGCAAAAAAACATTTTCCATTAAAAGTTCAGAAGAAGGGTGTAGTGATACCTAATCCATGTAACCCCGATCTGCCGGAACCTTATAGCGGTGAACGAAGAAAAGTAATTATTTCAGCCAGCCGTCTTACTGCACAAAAGAATCTTGAGATGATGCTCAAAGCTTTTTCTGCTTTTATAAAGAAATATCCTGACTACAGACTGGAAATATATGGTGAGGGCGAAGAAAGAAAAAAATTAGAAAAGATGATCAGGGATATGGAGTTACAAAATTCGGTGTTTCTTCCTGGCTTTACAGAAGATATCCATGGAAAGATGCATGACTGTGCGATGTATGTCTGTTCGTCAGATTATGAGGGTATTTCTAATTCGATGATTGAAGCATTGGGGATGGGGCTTCCGACAATATCTACAGATTGTCCGGTGGGAGGCGCCAGAGAAATGATTACGGACGGTGAAAATGGGATGCTGATTCCAGTTGGGGATGTAGAAGCATTAAGCAATGCGATGGTCAGCGTGGTTGAAAAAAAGGAACTGTCTGATAAGTTGTCACGCAATGCATATCAGGTACGAGATAAATTACAGATTGCCAATATTGGAGATAGATGGCTGAAATTAATGTAATACAATAGTGGTATGCTGTGTGGGAGGAATATATGAATACACAATCGGTAATGAACAAAAAAATAGCCTGGTTATTGATCGTAGTAACGTATTTTTTGTCATACATAATAGTTGAAAATAAATTTGAGATATATATATTTATGAGTCTTACTATGGTCCTTTTGCTTGTCTATACCGTGGAAAATAAAGGAATAGTTAAGATTTATTTTACTATATATCATATACATCTGCTATTGTTCTGTCTGTTTTGTTATTTGAGTTCAACATGGGCCGTCTATAAGGATCTGGCAATTGGAAAAGGGAATACGTTGTTAGAGATTCTGCTTCTGACTACGGCAGTATTCTATTGTGCAAATAGAGAGAATGCTGTGGACTTCTTGTTAAAAGCGGTTATGTGGGGAGGATTCTGCGTCTCGTTCTACGTGATTTTCTATTATGGAGCCGGCGGGATATTTAATGTTTTTCGAGAGCATGTTCGAATTGACAGTACATTGATTAATGCTAATAGTCTGGGAATTTGTTCGGCATATTCTCTTTTGATCAGCTTGTATTATATTATTTATGATAAAACACATCTTTGGAATATCGTAATGATTCCTTCGATAATAATGCTTGCCGCTTCCGGAAGCAGAAAAGCAATTTTAATGGTAATAGGCGGTACTCTCATTTTGTTTACATTAAAGAATATTGACAGGCGTAATGTAGTCAGAGGTATGTTGCGAATAGTACTTGCAGTGCTTCTGATCTTAATAGTATTTATTTTTCTGTCGCGTCTTTCAATATTTGAAGAGGTTAAGATTAGAATGGCGGGTATGCTGTCAACAATATTGGGACGCGGAGCCGCTGATTCATCTACAGTAACAAGATTAAGACTTATAGAAATTGGAATGGATGTATTTAAGGAACATCCTTTTATCGGACTTGGGATTGATAATACATCTATACTAGCGGCAGGGATTTTCAACAAAGAAAGCTACTATCTTCATAATAATTTTGTTGAGATGTTAGCAAATGGGGGAATAGTTGGTTTCGCACTTTACTATTTTTTTTATGTGTATGTTCTTGGAGGAATGATTAAATACAGAGATTTTAATGACAAAGAATACAATATATGCCTTACTCTGTTATTGTTAGTTTTAATAATGGATTATGGCGTAGTATCTTATTTGAATAAAGGTATATATATTTTCAAAATAATTTTCCTGTTTCAATTAAAGAAACTGAGGAAGAATAAGGG
>CAJTRO010000007.1:64410-67918 GCA_910579015.1 uncultured Dorea sp.
ATATATTTAAGATAATTCTGGATAGTAATTATCGTTTTTTAAGTTTTGCGTCAAGAGGATTTTATGATAGTTTGCCGGATGATGAATTTATAAAAAGACAGTTTCAGGCTGCGATGGGAGAAACGCTTAATATAGAAAATCCTCAGACCTTCAACGAAAAACTACAGTGGTTAAAAGTGTATGACCGTAAAGATTTGTATACAACATTGGTCGATAAATACCGGGTGAAACAATACGTTGCTGATAAAATTGGAGATGAATATATTATTCCTACATATGGGGTGTGGGATAAATTCGAAGAAATAGATTTTAACGTGCTGCCGGATCAATTTGTATTAAAATGTACGCACGATTCTGGCGGCATTATAATTTGTACAGACAAAAAAAGTTTGGATAAAAAGAAAGCTCGAAAAAAAATAGAGCGTTGCCTGCAACGAAATTATTATCTATCTTATCGGGAATGGCCCTATAAAGACGTAGAACCCCGGATCATAGCGGAAAAATATATAGCAAAAGACGGTACAGATATTCCTGATTATAAATTAATGTGTTTTGACGGAGAAGTGAAATGTTCATTCGTGGGGAGTGAGCGGCATGGCATGGAAGGACTGAAGGTTACATTTTATGATCTTGATTGGAATGAAATGCCATTTGAGCGCCATTATCCCAAAAGCACATATCCGCTTCCAAGACCGGAGAAATATGAAGAAATGATTCGATTGGCGGAAATCTTATCAAAGAACATCCCGTTTGTCCGAGTTGATTTCTATGAGGTTGATGGGAAGATTTATTTTGGAGAAATGACATTTTTTCCTGGAAGCGGATTAGAAGAATTTACACCGAAAAAATGGGATTATGTGTTAGGATCCTGGATTAATTTGGCAAATACGGATTATCTAAAAGGTGAATAAAAGGGAGCGAGACGGTGAGTACAATTATAGTAGGAGCGGATATAGCACCCACCAGAAGTAATTTCGAGCTTTTTCAGGAAGGTAATATGAAAACGCTGTTGGGAAGGGACTTATATACATTTTTAAGGAAAGCGGATTATACGATATTCAATTTAGAAACACCACTTACAGATCGAGAGACACCGATTATAAAGTATGGCCCCAATTTGGCGGCTCCGGCTAATGTAATCAATGGTTTGAAAAACATAAATCCTTATTTTTTTACACTTGCAAATAATCATATTTTGGACCAGGGAATCGAAGGACTGTATTCAACAATAAATATATTAAAAGAGAATAAAATTGCTTATTCCGGAGCAGGAAGTAATCTGAAAGATGCAGAACAACCATATATTGTAACCCTTGGTAACATCAGAGTTGGTATATATTGCTGCACAGAGAATGAATTTTCGATCGCAGCAGAAAATGACGCAGGTGCAAATCCATACGATCCTCTGGTAAGTTTTGACAGCGTGAGGCAATTAAAAAAAGAATGTGATTATCTAATTGTGTTATATCACGGTGGAAGAGAACAATATAGATATCCCTCTCCTATGCTGAGAAGGATATTTCGAAAATTTGCTGATTCCGGAGCGGATATTGTGATTGCTCAACATACACATTGTATTGGAAGCCGGGAAAAGTATTTAGATAGTACATTAGTGTATGGGCAAGGCAATTTTTTGTTTGATTATGCGGATAATGAGTATTGGAACACATCTCTGTTGATTAAAATTGAAATAGAATATGGAAGAAAAGAAGCGGAGATAAGTTATATTCCTCTATGTAAGAAAGGTAACGCGGTTCGATTAGCTTGTGAGAAAGAAGCAGATAGGATCTTACAGGAATTCGAGGATAGGAGTATAGAAATCAAAGAAACAGGACGCGTTGAAAAAAATTATAGGGACTTGTCGAAAAAATATGAAAAAAAGTATTATTCTCATTTTTTTGGCCGGATAGGCCAATCAATTATAGTCAGAGGAATTAACAAGATATCGGGAAATGCTTTGTTAAAATTCAATTATCCGTCAAAGTTATTGCCGTCTATCGAAAATTGTATCGAATGTGAGTCGCATCGTGAACTGATTTTGACAATTTTACGTGAAGGGAGAAAGTAAATAAATAATTTGGGAAAGGTACAAAAATGGGTAAAAATTCATCCGCTGGAAGGGTTGTGGTTAATTCCGTCATATATACATTCAGTGGTTTGTTGTTAAAGTGTTTCAGTTTTTTTCTATTGCCGCTATACACAGCTTATTTAACAACAAAAGACTATGGGATAACGAGCATAGCCAATAGTTTTATCAGTACAATGAGTTTTGTTGTGACGTTTTCGTTATTCTCAGCTGTAATGCGTTTTTATGTTGATTTAAAAGATTCACCGGAAAAATTAAAAAGATTTTATGGGACTATTTCGTTATTTTCATTTCTTTCCGGATGTGTGTTTTTTATTTTATTTACATTATTCAGGAGACAATTATCCGCTTATGTATTCTCGGGCATTGATTATTATCCGGTAATACTGGTTTGTTTGTTTTCATTGATCTTTAGCTGTCAGCATACAATATTCGATAATATATTAAGAAGTCAGCAGCTGGCATTAAAAAGTTCAATTTTGAGTATCTGTTTTTTTCTTGTTACTTTAATTTTGAATCTGATATTTGTTGTTTCTTTTAAGATGGGTGCATTGGGTTCACTCTTATCTATGCTGCTTGCTTATATTATATATACAGTTTATTTTGTTGTCTTCATGATAAAAAAGGGACAGATTTATTATTGCCTGGATTTAGAATTATTAAGAGAAGCTTTGAAGTATTCTGTACCGATTATGCCTCATAATCTGTCAACGCAGATTGCTTTATTGATATCTAAAGTTTTGATAAGCGGAACAACATCTCTTGAAAGTCTGGGAATTTATTCGGTTGCATCGCAATTTGGTAACATAGCCGATACAATCCAAGGATATGTCGATCAGGCTTATGGCCCGTGGCTGTATGAAAAACTGCATGAGAAAGAAAAGGGATTCAAGAAATCTATTCGCGAAACGGCAAGAATGCTGTGTGCAGTTATAGGCTTGTTTTTTATAGGAATTGCGCTGTATTCCCAGGATTATATCTTATTGTTTGTTCACAGTGATTATGTGGAAGCCTGGAAATATGTGTCATTTATTGTTCTGGTATTTGCTGTTAAGACGATGTACTATTTTTATGTTGAAATTTTGTTTTATTATAAAAGAGCGTCGAAATATTTATTTACAGCAACACTTACGAGTAGTTTGATAAATGTTATGCTTTCATACTTTTTGATAGGTTCTATGGGAGTATATGGTTCACTTTTGGCTGACGGATTGTCAATGTTTATCAGAGTGTTGATAATCGTAGTGATAAGCCGCAGATATGATGACATTGGTCTATGTGTCAGAGATTTTTTGATTAATTTTTTCATTATTGCTGTATTTATGGGAGTAGGATTGATTCTGTCTGTATATAAGTATCGAGATAAATTTAGCCTGTTGAATTTTGGATATAAAAGCGTAGTTATTCTTTTATATCTTGTTT
>CAJTRO010000007.1:67928-76445 GCA_910579015.1 uncultured Dorea sp.
GTTTTAGATAGTAATGAATGTCCGGAAAATTTTAGTGAAATATTTAAGGATTTTCAAATATATCAGGAATTAGTATGGGATACATTAAAGGAATTCCACCGTATTTGTGAAAAAAATAATATCTCTTATCAGTTATCATATGGTTCACTTTTGGGAATCATTCGTGACGGCGGACAGATACCATGGGACTATGATGTAGACGTTTTGGTGCCATATGAAGCAAAAGAACAATTGATATCAGCATTGGAAAAAGATTTAGATGATAAATATTATTTTTATTGCCCTGAAACAAATCCAAAGTGTCGTCACGTTATTATGCGCCTGGCGCCCCATGGTTACCGGACGGAGATGCTGCATGTAGATGTTTTTTACTTCATAGGCGTACCGGATAACGCAATTGAAAGAAAGAGATATGTAGATAAAGTTAAAAATATTTCGAAAAAAAGATATTATAAGTTAGTGAAGATCAGAGAAGAGGCGGATGGGAATTTTCACAAGCTGTTGTTTTTGATAAAAAATAAATTATGGACGTTGTTTGTTCCTTTATCGAAAATAGACTCTGAATATAATAGACTTTGTGATAAATATTCTGCGGTAAGGACAGAAGCATGTGTAAGTGCAGACAGTTATGCTGATTGGTATTATTTCCCCAGCGAATATTTGAAGGAAACGAAACTGATTGAGACACAGGACGGAGTATGGAGAATACCGGTAGAATATGATAAGTTATTGAAAATTATCTATGGGGATTATAAACAAGTTCCGCCTATTGAGGATAGAATAGAGGAGCTGTTGTTTCATTATAGAAGATTAAAATTTTTTGAGACATCCAGATAAAGGAGCAGGGATTATGAAAAAAAATATTGCAGTGGCCGGAACAGGCTATGTGGGGTTAGTTGCAGGTGTCTGCTTTGCTGAAAAAGGACATAATGTGACATGTGTTGATGTGGACGAAAAAAAAGTAAAACTTATGGAGTCAGGAAAAGCGCCAATCTATGAAGCGGATTTGGAAGAACTGATGAAAAAAAACAATGAATCCGGCCGTTTGCATTATACTACGGACTATGCGTCTGCATATGCTCATGCGGATGCTATTTTTATAGGCGTAGGTACGCCGGAAATGCCGGATGGAAGTGCAGACCTGTCATACATAGCCAAAGCCGCAAGACAAATAGCAAAGAGTGTTGAACAGGATTGTCTTGTAGTAGTCAAGTCGACAGTGCCTATTGGAACGAATGATAAGGTAGAGCAGTTGATCAAAGACGTTCTGGTAAGGGACGTCAGGATAGAAGTAGCGTCCAATCCGGAATTTTTGGCTCAGGGGACTGCAGTCAGGAATACTTTAGAGGCGGAGCGGATTATTATCGGAACAGAAAGTAAGTATGCAGAAGCGTTATTAAAAGAAATCTACGAGCCGTTTCATCTTCCGATTGTGTCAGTAAGCCGTCGTTCGGCAGAGATGATTAAATATGCATGTAATGATTTTCTTGCTTTGAAGATTTCATATATGAACGATATAGCTAATCTGTGTGAACTTGTAGGAGCAGATATTGAAGATGTTGCAGAAGGAATGAAATATGATCGCAGAATCGGCGATCGTTTTTTAAATGCCGGAATTGGATATGGAGGGAGTTGTTTCCCGAAGGATACAAAAGCATTGCGTTTTCTTGCGAATCAATATGGCTATAAGTTATGTACGGTTGATGCGGCAGTAGAAGTGAATAAAATGCAAAAAACACGTCTCTTTAAAAAAGCAAGCGAACGAATGATTACTTTTTCTGGATTGAGAGTTTCTGTATTAGGTCTAACGTTTAAGCCAGGGACGGATGATTTGCGGGAGGCGCCGTCGTTGGACAATGTCAGGCTTTTGCTTGAACATGGCGCCAGGATTCTTGCATATGATCCCATAGGAACAGAGAATTTTAAGAAAAAATATCCGGAAGGAATGATTAAAAAAGGCAGTATCACTTATGTGTCTGATCCGGAACAATCATTAAAAGAGGCGGATATATGTTTTGTTTTTACAGAATGGGATGAGATCAAAGCGATAAAACCTGAGCGATATAAACAGTTAATGAGAGTCCCGTGTGTGTATGACGGACGTAATCTGTATGATCCGAAGAAGATGAAAGAAGCCGGGATAGAATATTACAGTATTGGAAGGTAAGAGATATGTTGGAAAAGAATATTAACTTGGACGGAAAGACTATATTGGTAACGGGAGCGGCCGGATTTATTGGTGCAAATTTATGCTGTATGCTTTTGGAGAAATTTAAGGATGTGATTCTCGTTGGAATTGACAGTATGAACGATTATTATGATGTTTCTTTGAAAGAATACCGTCTTGCTCAGATAAAGGAGGTGCAGAAGAATTCGGGCGGAAGTTTTATATTTGTGAAGGGAAATATAGCAGATTTTAATTTGGTAAAACATCTGTTTTGTAAATATACCCCTAATCTTGTTGTAAACTTAGCGGCTCAGGCAGGAGTAAGATACAGCATTACAAATCCAGATGCATATATAGAGGCTAATGTGATGGGATTTTATAATATTTTGGAAGCATGTCGTCACAGTTACGATGAGGGGAAAGAAGGCGTTGATCATTTGATATACGCAAGTTCCTCTTCGGTATATGGGAACAGTAAAAAAATTCCATATTCTACGAATGATAAGGCAGACAATCCGGTTTCGCTGTATGCGGCTACAAAGAAATCGAACGAGTTATTTGCTTATGCGTATTCAAAATTATATGATATTCCGTCTACGGGACTCCGCTTTTTTACGGTCTATGGACCGGCAGGCCGTCCAGATATGGCATATTTTGGATTCACAGATAAGCTGGTGAATAATGAGACAATACAGATCTTCAATTATGGAAACTGCAAACGAGATTTTACATATATTGAGGACATTGTGAAAGGGATTGCCGAAGTGATGCAGAGACGCCCGTGTAATGATAAAGAGGGGGTGAGATATAAACTATATAATATTGGTAATAATCAGCCGGAAAATTTATTAGATTTTGTGAAAATTCTTGAGACAGAACTAAAATCTGCAGGGGTACTGGCGAAGGAATACAATCTGGATGAACATATGAAGTTTGTAGAGATGCAGCCTGGCGATGTAGAAATGACATATGCAGATGTAAGAGAGCTGGAGGAGGATTTTTCTTTTAAACCATCAATAAGTCTGCAGGAAGGTTTACGAGAATTTGCAAAATGGTATAAGAAATACAGAGATTTAAAGTAGGTATCTGATGATAAGAGGGAGAAGAGATGGGCGGTGAAATTATGAAGACAAAGATCTCAAAAAGAAGAGGAAAAATTATTTCTGCAGTTATTCTATTTGCAGCACTATTAGGGAATAGTTGTTTTAGTTCGTTATCATATGCTGCTGATGTGCAGGAGGATGAAAGGATTCCTATTGCGGGTACAGCTGAAGAAACAGATGATCATAAAGATGATGAGAGTGAAACAGCGTCTGTGACAGAGAGCAGAGAAGAGGAGAGAGAATCCAAGGAGAATGATGAATTAGAGAAGTCTGATGAGTCAGATACAACAGAAGAAAGCAGTCCTGTTGAGGGTAATGAGAATACAGAGGAAATCAGCGATACAAAAATCAATGAAGGAAGTTTAGGCAGTGCGATGACAGACCGTGCCGCGAACAGAACTCAGGCGGATGCAATCCAGTGGGTGAAATCGAAATTGGGGCAGTCTATCGATGCTGACGGAGTATATGGGGCGCAGTGCGTGGATTTAATCCTGGCATATTATGATTATCTTGGAGTTCCCCGCGCGTCAGGAAATGGGACGGATTATACGCATAACGCACTGCCGAGCGGATGGAGCCGGATACAGGGAGCAGTTCCGCAGCCAGGAGACATACTGGTGTATACGGGAGGATATGGGCATGTCGCAATATATGAATCTGATTATTCTACATATCATCAGAATTTTAACTCGCATCAATATGTGGAAAGAATTACATATAGATATAATGGCTTAGGTTCTCCGTATTGGGGGGTAATCCGGCCCAATTGGTATACAGCGCCGGCACCAGCTGATCTTGGAAATAATTTTTTTGCAATAATATTGAAAAGAGACGTATGGAAACCAATCCAAAATACAGGAAGTAATGTTGAACTGTGTACAGAAAAAAATGTATCAAATGAAAAGTGGTTTTTTCAAAGACAAGGTGACGGAGCGTATGTTATTAAATCATGCTATGATGGAAATGTTTTGGATGTATATTATGGAGGGGCAGCAGATAATACAAATGTTTCCGTATATCCACAGGGCGGAGCAGATAATACAGCACAAAAATGGTATATCTATTGGATGGCAGATGATAATCGGTGGAAATTGGTGCCTAAGTGTGCGATGAATTCATGTTTAGATGTATATGGCGGTAATTCGGATGATGGTACAAATGTTGCGATATATACGCAGAATAATTCACATGCACAGCAATTTGCCATATATAAGATTGAAGAGCATCGAACAGTGCTGAAAGGACTATATATTTCTGCAGACCGCACGGCTGCGGATGTCGATGAAAATATACAGTTAAAGGTAACATTTGATCCGGTTGATACTGTATATAATACTGTACGTTGGGCGAGTGAAAATGAAGATGTCGCCAGTGTAGACCAGAATGGAAAAGTAACAGCAAAGAAGGCTGGAACAGTAAGTATAAAATGTAATGATACATTTTGGCCTAATTATGGAGCCAGAATTACTCTTACATTCCGACAAAAAGTAACAGAAGGATGGAAACAGAATTCTACAGGCTGGTGGTATCAGAATGCAGATGGATCATATCCCAAAAACAGTTGGAAGAAGATAGGAAACAGCTGGTATCATTTTAATGCCAGCGGTTATATGCAGACCGGCTGGCAGAAGATTGGAGCCGGCTGGTATTATCTGGGGACAAATGGCGCGATGAAAACCGGTTGGCAGAAAATCGGAAACAGTTGGTACTATTTCAAAAGTTCAGGAGTAATGGCGGTTGATCAATGGATTGCGAACAAATATTATGTGAAATCCAATGGAGCGATGGCGAGGAACGAATGGATTGGAAAGTACCATGTCGATGAAAACGGAAAATGGGATGCTACCAGATGATAATCATAATGACTGACAGGAGGAAGAGTTCAAATGCGAAAAATCAAAAAGAAAGCAGTTGTGTGGTCTGTATTATTTTCCATGTGCTTCAATACAACTGCCTGGGGAATGGATTTACAAACGGAAGCCCCCTCAGAGGACATAATGCTCATTGAAGAGGAGCCGGAATTTTTAGATTCGATAGATGATATCGAACAGGAAGAGGAGAATGTGCCGGCAGATGAAGGAGAGGCTGTTGAAGAGATTTCCGAAACCTCTCCCGAAGATTCCGAACAGCAGGCATCAGGAGCTGGCGATACATCTGATGAGGAAGAGGCGGATGAGGAAGATGAAGAACAAGAATCAAAAGAAGAAGCCGGGGAAAACATCAGTGATGAGATCATAAGCATAGAAACGGAAACTCAGATGGCCAGTGCAGCCAGTGATTTTGTAATAGAGGGGACGGTCCTCAGGGAATATACCGGCGCAGGCGGACAGGTAGTAGTTCCTAACAGCGTTACTGAGATTGGAAGTTATGCATTTAAGGATTGTACAGGTTTGCAGTCGGTAACGATACCTGGATCTGTAACTACAATAGGATATGAAAGTTTTTATGGTTGTACAGGTCTAAGGACAGTTACTCTGAATTCTGGGTTGATCGCAATCAGGGAGCGGGCATTTCAAAGGTGTACGGCGATTTCAAGTATTAATATTCCTAATACGGTCGCGTCGCTGGAAGAAAGGGCATTTTATGCATGTACGGCGCTCAGGCAGATTACGATAGGGAATCACGTGAATACGATAGGAGGATGGTGTTTTAGTCAAACGGCGTTGTCAAGCGTTACAATTCCCACATCCGTAGTATCATTTGGAAATGGAGTATTTGAAGGGTGTGGAAAACTCACTTCTGCAGGGTTAAACGGATCCTATTCAGAAATAGGTAATTACACCTTTAAAGATTGCAGCAGTTTGGGTACAGTGACTATTAATGCTCCGATCAAAAAAATAGGATACGAGGCTTTTCGAGGATGTTCATCACTTGGGAAGATTAATTTTCCTCAGACGTTGTTGGAAATCGGCGGTTATGCATTTCGAGATTGTGAAGTGCTGCAGGCAGTTGCATTTTCATCTGCATTACAGAGTATAGGAGAGAGAGCTTTTAATAATTGCTATGCGTTGAGGGCAGTGTCTTTTCCTTCTTCATTGCAGAATATTGGAAGCAGCGCGTTTGATAATTGTGAGTCATTGGCAGATGTTTCTTTCAATAACGGGCTTTTATCGATAGGAGCAGGCGCCTTTTACAAAACACCGGTTAAGTCATGTACGATACCTGTCAGTGTCCGGTCTATAGGAAGCGGGGCGTTTAGCTATTGTGCAAATTTAGAAGCTGTTCATTATTATGGGACGGCTGATATAGCCAATAATTGTTTTGCCGATTGTTCGTCATTAAAGAAAGTATATATTTATAACGGAACAACAACAATTGGATATGAAGCTTTCTATAATTGTAAATTACTTAATGAATTGGCAATTGCAGATTCAGTAACAACGATCGGTTCATATGCATTTCGTAATAATATTTCATTAGAAACGGTGCATATTCCAGAGAGTGTAACTGTAATTAATGATTATGCATTTGCTTATTGCGCAGGGCTAAAGAAGATATATATTCCGGAGAGTGTGACCGTATTTGGGAATAATACGTTCAGAGATGATAATAATCTGACGATATATGGTGTTTCGGGTTCTTATGCGCAGGAGTATGCCAATAATCATTCGATACCATTTATCGCAGGATATAAACCAGGCGTGAACCCAACTCCTGTCAAAGAAGGCTGGAAGAAGAATGCGACAGGCTGGTGGTATCAGAATGCAGACGGCACATTTCCGAAGAATGCGTGGAAGAAGATTGGCAATTACTGGTATCATTTCAATTCAGGCGGTTACATGCAGACGAACTGGCAGCAGATCAGTTCGAAGTGGTACTATTTTGGTGCAAGCGGGGCTATGCGGACAGGCTGGCAAAAAATAGGAAACAGCTGGTACTATTTCAGCAGTACAGGAGAGATGGCATCTAATCAATGGATTGCGAATAAATATTATGTAAAATCCAACGGCGCCATGGCGGTAAATGAATGGGTAGATAACGGTAAGTATTACGTGGACGGCAACGGAATATGGGTGCCGGGAAAAGAAAAGGTCAAAGAAGGCTGGAAGAAGAACGCCGCAGGCTGGTGGTATCAGAATTCTGACGGCTCCTATCCGAAGAACAGCTGGAAGAAGATTGGAAATTACTGGTATCACTTCAATAGCGGCGGCTATATGCAGACCGGCTGGCTCCATCTGGGCTCAAAGTGGTATTATCTGAACCCGTCCGGGACGATGGCGACCAGTCAGTGGGTTCTCGGAGAGTATTATATGAAGGCAGACGGTACAATGGCGCAGGAAGAGTGGATTGGCATATACCACGTCGGTCCGGATGGAAAATGGGATGCAACCAGGGGGAAGAGATAAATGATGAGGCGGAATATTTGTCAGAACAGAAATAAATGTATAAAAATAGTATTCTTTCTTCTATGCCTGGCCTGTAGTGTATGTCTGAACGGCTGTTCAGGCAGTAAGAAGGATACAGAAGCTTCGCCCAAAGACTCAGATAAGATTGAAGCAAAGGCCGAGCCAAAGTCACCGGCGGATGAGGAGTATGATGACGAAGATGTTGAGATCAAGGATCCTGCCGAGGCTCCTGTGATTGAAGAGATTACAGGGATTAGTGATACAGGGGGCATACAGGTGCTGGAAGCATTGTCAGAATATGGTTTTTCTGCCGATGAGGGTATGGAAGCGCCGGACGGTTCGACCAGCTGGTTTTTGCAGGAAGGGAATTATTCCTGTGATATACAGACAGATGCAGATGGGAACGTGTATAATGCGATCTTTACTGCATCAGGAGAGGATTATGCGGATTTCTTAAAGAACTGTGCAAAAGCCTTTGGCGGTTCGGTGGAGACTTGGACAGCAGAAAATATAAATGGGAGCGCCGAGACAGAGATTGAATCGTTCGCCGTCAGTATTTCAGAAGGTCCCGGGGGACATTCGCTTCAAGTATGCTCGCCGGATTATAAAAACATGGTTGTAGGTCCGGAAGGTGCAGAAGGGGCGGAGGCTCCTGGCGCGCCTGGAGGAGATATTTAGTAAGATTATCAGTACAAAAAAAGTTGCCAATGGCAGCTTTTTTTGTATTGCATAGTTCATGAAAGGAGTAGACAAAATGTTCAAGAACAAACAGGAAAGTGATATCTTAAAAACGCTGCTATCAGAACCCTACATTAACCAACGTATTCTTGCGGAGACATCCGGGCATTCCTTGGGAGTCGTCAATCGTTCTGTCAGACGCTTGATAGAGACAGGATATTTG
>CAJTRO010000007.1:76455-100744 GCA_910579015.1 uncultured Dorea sp.
CCCACGTCGAAAGCAAAGCGGGAATATGAGGCCAAGTCACCAAGAAACGCCGTTATCCTTGCGGCGGGTTTTGGAATGAGAATGGTTCCTATTAATCGGGAAATCCCAAAAGGATTATTGGAAGTAAATGGAGAGCCATTGATCGAGCGTCAGATCAAACAGCTTAAGAAAGCCGGGATTATGGAAATCTATATCGTAGTTGGATTTTTAAAAGAAAAGTATGAGTATCTTATTGATAAATATGGAGTAGAACTGGTTTTCAATCCGGACTATGCCGTAAAAAATAATATGCATTCTCTGAAACTTGTTTTGGAACATCTTTCTAATACATACATTGTTCCATGCGATATCTGGTGTGACAGAAATCCATTTCATCAGCATGAACTGTATTCATGGTATATGGTCAGCGATATTGTGGAAAATGAAAGCGATGTCAGAGTTAATCGGAAAATGGAACTCGTAAAAGTTTCTGAATCCAGTGGAGGAAATGCCATGATCGGGATTGCTTATCTTCTGGATGAGGAATGCAGGATTGTGCGTAAAAAAATAGAAGAATTATGCAGGGATTCGTGTAATGATAATCTTTTTTGGGAACAGGCTCTGTATGATAATGAAAAAATGATTGTGCCGGCAAGGGTTACACATGCTTCCAATGTTGTTGAAATTAATACATATGAACAGCTTCGGGAATTGGATGAGGAATCAAACCATCTGAAATCAGATGCTTTGGATGTAATTGCGGATGTTTTTCATGTCAGCGTTGATGATATTGTTGACATAAAAGTAATGAAAAAGGGTATGACAAACCGATCGTTTTTATTTTCATGCAATGGCGGAGATTATATCATGCGTATTCCGGGAGAAGGTACAGCCCGATTGATCAACCGCGGACAGGAAGCCGAAGTTTACCGGACCATAAAAGGACGCGGCTTTTGTGATGATCTGATCTATATGAATCCGGAGAATGGATATAAGATTACACGGTATCTCCAGGGCGTCAGAACAGCGGATCCTTATGATATTACTGATCTGCGAAGATGCATGGACAAACTAAGAAGATTTCATGATATGAATTTGAAAGTTGGTCATGAGTTTGATCTTTTTGGGCAGATTGAATTTTATGAATCGTTGTGGAACGGTCAGCCCTCTGTGTTCAAAGATTATCAGGAAACAAAGAATAAAGTCTTGTCTTTGAAACCATTTATTGAAGCTCATATAGAGCGGAAGGCATTGACTCATATTGACGCAGTTCCGGATAATTTCTTGTTTTATACAGAAGAAAAAACGGACAAAAAAGAAGGCGGGGAATCTCTCCAGCTGACGGACTGGGAGTACGCGGGAATGCAGGATCCACATGTAGATATCGCTATGTTTTGTATATACAGTTTCTATAATAAGCAGCAGGTTGACAGGCTGATTCATATTTATTTTGCAGGTCAATGTACTTGCGCAAATAAGATTAAGATTTACTGTTATGTTGCCGTTTGCGGACTTTTGTGGAGTAATTGGTGTGAGTATAAGAGAAGTCTTGGAGTTGAGTTTGGAGAATATTCTTTAAAGCAATACCGCTTTGCTAAGGATTATTATCGATATGCGGTGAAAGAGATGGGGGATTATGATGGAATGTGTGAATAAGGCGATTATTATGGCGGCAGGTATCGGGAAAAGGATGCATCCACTGACGCTTACGACGCCCAAACCATTGATCAGGGTGAATGGAGTAAGGATGATAGATACGGTGATTCAGGGTGTGATTCATAATGGTATCCGTGAGATTTATGTAGTTGTCGGATATCATAAGGAGCAGTTTATGTCGTTGGAGAGGGAATATTCAGGGCTGAAACTGATAGAAAATCCATTTTATGCTGACAGCAATAATATTTCATCCCTGTATATGGCAAGAGAATATCTTGAAAATGCAATGATCCTTGACGGGGACCAGATGATATATAATGAAGCGGTTTTAGCGCCTCAGTTTGAACGTTCCGGTTATAATGCTGTCTGGACAGAAGAGCCGACGGACGAGTGGCTGATGACGGTAGAGCAGGGGCTTGTGACAGGATGCAGCCGTTTAGGCGGGAGCAGAGGATGGCAGCTTTATAGTATCTCCAGATGGAATGAAGAGGATGGAAGAAAGCTTCGAAGACATCTGGAGACAGAATTCAAGAGAAAGAGGCACAGGCAGATTTACTGGGATGACGTGGCGATGTTCTGTTATCCACAGGAATATCAACTTGGTATCTATGAAATGAAGAAGGATGATGTAACTGAGATTGACAGCTTGTGCGAATTAGTGGAGATTGACAACAGTTATCTAAAATATATGAGCATGACAGGAGAAATAAGATTATGAGAAGAATTGATCCGGCAACCACTATCATTCCTTTTGTTATTATATTAATTTTATGTGTTTTCTTTGTTTTAAGTCCGGCAGGTTCAACGGGTATGTTGACGTCGATCCGGAGTTTTCTAGGAGATAAATTCGGAATATATTATCTTGCGATAGGATTAGGTGTATTGATTGTTTCTTTGTGGATAGCATTTTCAGACATGGGTAAGATTGTACTTGGTGAACCAGGAGAAAAACCACAGTATGGTTTCTGGTCCTGGGGGGCGATGGTATTTACCTGCGGGCTTGCGGCTGATATTCTGTTCTATTCTCTGTGTGAATGGATCTCTTATGCCCAGGAGCCGCATACGGCTGAACTTGGGGCTGTACAGGATTGGGCGTCTGCTTATCCGCTGTTTCATTGGGGACCGATTCCCTGGAGCTTCTACGCAACTCTTGCGGCGTGTTTTGGTTTTATGCTGCATGTACAGGGGGTAAGGAAACAAAAGTATTCAGAGGCATGTCGTCCGATTTTAGGAGACAGAACAGATCGACTGCCTGGAAAGATTATTGATATACTGGCAGTAATCGCATTGATAGCAGGAACGGCAACAACATTTTCTGTGGCGACACCGCTGCTTTCAGCGGCTGTTACGAGCCTGGCGGGTATACCGGATTCAAAATTTCTTACGATCGGGATTCTGGTGATAATCTGTATCGTGTATACGGTTTCTGTTATGAAAGGCATGAAGGGGGTTTCATGGCTGGCAAATGTTTGTATGTGGCTGTTTGGGATATTACTGTTGTATGTCCTCGTCTTTGGTCAGGAGGCTCGGTATATCATCGAGACCGGATTTACAGCAGTTGGAAATATGGTTCAGAATTTTATCGGTCTCAGCACGTGGACAGATGCCTTAAGAACTTCTTCATTTCCGCAGAACTGGACAATCTTCTACTGGGCATACTGGATGGTATGGTGTGTTGCGTCGCCGTTCTTTATGGGGAGCATCAGCCGGGGAAGAACAGTGAAGCAGGTGATCCTTGGGGCTTATACGTTTGGAGTGAGCAGTACATTGATATCATTTATTATACTTGGAAACTATGGTTTAGGGCTTCAGATGACGGGGAGATTCGATTCATTTGCCTTTTATGAAGCCAGCGGGGACCTTTATCAGACTGTAATTGCAATTATCAGTACTTTGCCGGCACATTGGATTGTGCTGATTCTTCTGGTAGTTTCTATGATTGCATTTTATGCTACGTCATTTGACAGTATCACATTGGTTGCATCGGTATATAGTTATAAAGAGTTTCAGGATGATGAGGAAGCAAGCAGTCAGATGAAGTTTTTTTGGGCGATTCTTTTGATATTGCTGCCAATTGCATTGATTTTTTCGGAAGGATCCATGAATAATCTACAGACGGTTTCTATTATCGCGGCATTTCCGATTGCGATGGTGATTTTACTGATCATTGCAAGCTTTATTAAGTCTGCAAAAGAGTATTTGAGAAAAGGAGACATGCCATATAATGAAAAAGAATACTAGACAGCACATCTATTATAATTATCTAATTTCCTCTCAAGAGATTCTCGAATAATTCCAATAATTACATTGTCTGCACTCCTATTTTTTGTTATAGTAGATTTAAAGATACTTTCCCCGCCTTCTAACGGCAGGAAAGTTCAGACGGAGGTCATAAGATATGGACAGAATCAAGATATTGGTAGTAGATGACGAGAGCAGGATGCGCAAGCTGGTCAGGGATTTTCTTGAGCGGGAAGGCTTTCGTGTTCTGGAAGCGGCAGATGGAGTGGAAGCGATGGAGCGCTTCTACGAGGATAAGGATATCGCGCTTCTGATCCTGGATGTCATGATGCCTAATATGGACGGATGGCAGGTATGCCGGGAGGTGCGCCAGTCTTCAAAGGTTCCGATCATCATGCTGACGGCCCGCGCGGAGGAGCGGGACGAGTTGCAGGGATTTGAACTGGGGGTGGACGAATACATTTCCAAGCCGTTCAGCCCGAAGATCCTTGTCGCGAGGGTGACTGCGATCTTAAGAAGGGTGAACGCGCTGGATGCCGGACAGGTCATCGACGCAGGAGGGATCAGTATAGATAAGGCGGCTCACCAGGTGAAGATTGACGGGAAGGAGATCGAGCTCAGCTATAAGGAGTTCGAACTCTTATCGTATTTCATTGAGAATCAGGGGATTGCGCTGTCCAGGGAAAAGATTCTGAACAGCGTGTGGAACTATGATTATTTTGGCGACGCGAGGACCATTGACACGCATGTGAAGAAGCTAAGGAGCAAGCTTGGAGAGAAGGGCGGCTATATCAGGACAATCTGGGGTATGGGCTATAAGTTTGAGGTGGAATAAAGATGAAACATTCGATTAAGTGGCAGATGATTGCGGTATTTCTCGGACTTCTTCTGACCTTTGTGGCGGCGCTTTTTATCATTAATATATATTTTCTGGAACCCTATTATATAGGTAACAAGAAGACACAGTTTATCGAGATGTATGAGAAGCTGAATCAGGCCATACGGGACGGGATGCTGAGAAATGGGATACTTAAGGAAGAGGTATCGAGAGAACTGGCATATCTGGCCGAGAAGAACAACATTTCATTTCTGATCGCGGATGACAGAGGCGGATATCTTACGAATGTGCATGATAAGGAACAGCTTAACAACCAGCTTCTGGGATATCTTCTGAATCAGGCCCAGAAGGACAGCAAGATTCTGGATAGTACACAGGACTATCAGATCGCCAAGTCATGGAATCCGTGGAATCATACGGATTATATCGAGATGTGGGGAGCGCTTGAAGATGAGAGCCAGTTTCTGCTAAGAAGCCCGGTGGAAGGTATCAAGGAGAGTGCGAAGATTTCCAACCGTTTTCTGCTCTCGATCGGAAGCATACTGATTGTGATCTCAGTGGTGTCTGTCTGGTACTTCTCCAAGTGTATGACGGATCCGATCCTGGAGCTTGCCGTGCTGTCAGAGCAGATGGCCAATCTGGATTTCAACGCGAGATATGAAAGCGGCGGCAGTGATGAGATCGGGGAGCTGGGAGCGAATTTTAACCGGATGTCGGAGAAGCTTGAGAGTACCATTTCCGAACTCAAGGGCGCCAATAACAGGCTGAAAGAAGATATTGAACAGAAGGAACAGCTTGAGAAGATGCGCAATGAGTTTCTGGGAAATGTTTCTCATGAGCTTAAAACGCCGATTGCGCTGATCCAGGGATATGCGGAAGGTCTGAGGGAAGGTGTCAGCGATGATCAGGAGAGCCGGGAATTCTACTGTGACGTGATCATAGACGAGGCCGCGAAGATGAATCAGATGGTGAAGAACCTGCTGGCCTTGAATCAACTGGAATTCGGGGATCAGGACATTGTGTTTGAGAGGTTCGATCTGACGGAGCTTATAAGGGGCGTCTTGCAGAGTATGGAGATTCTTGCGGAGCAGGAGGGGATCCATGTGATCTTCCGGCAGGAGAAGCCGGTCTATGTGTGGGCTGACGAGTTCAAGGTGGAACAGGTGGTACGTAATTATATCAGCAATGCGTTCCACCATGCAGGCGAAGAGAAGGTTGTGGAGATCAGGCTTCAGACTGCGGATGGGAAGGCCAGGGCGACTGTGTTTAATACTGGAAGACCGATCGCAGATGAGGATATCGGGCATATCTGGGAGAAGTTCTATAAGGCGGATAAGGCCCACAGCCGCGAGTACGGAGGCAACGGGATCGGTCTTTCTATTGTGAAGGCTGTTATGGAATCTTTCCATCAGGAATACGGGGTAAATAATTACGACAACGGTGTTGAATTCTGGTTTGAACTTGATATACAATAACTCTAAAGAAGGGACAGATATGAGATGATAGCGATATTAGATTATGATGCCGGTAATATCAAGAGTGTGGAGAAGGCCATGCAATTGCTCGGGCAGGAGGTAACGGTCACGAGAGAGCGGGAGGCGATTCTTAGGGCGGACAAGGTGATACTTCCGGGAGTAGGAGCATTTGGCGATGCGATGGATAAGATACGGCAGTATGGCTTATACGAGGTGATCCATGAGGTGGTGGACAAGGGCACGCCGTTTCTGGGAATTTGTCTGGGACTTCAGCTTCTGTTTGAGAGGAGCGAAGAGTCGCCGAAGGCTGAGGGACTTGGAGTGCTGAAAGGAGAGATCTTGCGTATTCCGGAGACGCCGGGGCTTAAGATCCCGCATATGGGCTGGAATTCCCTGAAGCTTCAGAATCATGGAAGGCTGTTTGCGGATCTGCCCGACGAGCCCTACGTGTATTTTGTGCATTCCTATTATCTGAAGGCGGCAGACGAGGGGATCGTGACGGCGGCCACGGAATATGGTACGCAGATCCATGCATCTGTCGAGCAGGGGAATGTATTTGCATGTCAGTTCCACCCGGAGAAGAGCAGTGATGTCGGAATCCAGATACTTAAGAATTTCATTGCAGTATAGAGGAACGATGCCTAAAGAAGGCGCAGGAGCGAATAGAAAGAACATTCTGAAAAATGGAGGGTTAGGATGCATACGAAGAGAATTATCCCCTGTCTGGACGTGAACGGCGGGCGGGTGGTCAAGGGCGTGAATTTTGTAGACCTTAAGGATGCAGGAGATCCGGTGGAGATCGGACGGGCGTATGACAAGGCCGGTGCGGACGAGCTGGTGTTTCTGGATATCACGGCGTCATCCGATGCGAGAGGAACGGTCGTGGATATGGTCCGCAAGGTGGCGGAGACTGTATTTATCCCGTTCACGGTGGGCGGCGGCATTCGGACGGTTGACGATTTCAGGGCGCTTCTCAGAGAGGGGGCGGATAAGATATCTATTAATTCTTCCGCGATCAATACGCCGCGGCTGATCAGTGATGCGGCTGAAAAGTTCGGCAGCCAGTGCGTGGTAGTGGCGATTGACGCGAAGAGGAGAGACGACGGGAGTGGATGGAATATCTATAAGAACGGCGGACGGATTGACGTCGGTATAGACGCTCTTGAGTGGGCGGTGCAGGTAGAACGGCTGGGTGCGGGGGAGATCCTTCTTACCAGTATGGACTGTGACGGCACCAAGGCGGGATACGATCTTGCGCTTACGCGGGCTGTGGCGGACGCGGTGTCCATCCCGGTCATTGCATCCGGCGGTGCCGGGACGCTTAAGCATTTTCATGAAGCATTGACAGAAGGCGGTGCGGATGCGGCTCTGGCGGCATCACTTTTCCACTATAAGGAGCTTGAGATCCGGGAAGTGAAGGAGTATCTGCGTGCTCAGGGCACGGCGGTACGGCTTTAGTTTTATTTACAAAAAGATAAGATGAGGTAAGGAGATATGGCAGCAATCAACAATGACTGGCTGGAAGCTCTGAGAGAGGAGTTTGGCAAGCCCTATTACAAGCAATTATTTGAAACTGTAAACCAGGAGTACAAGACGAGGCTGGTCTTTCCGCCGGCAGACGATATCTTCAACGCATTTCATCTGACTCCGCTTCATAAGGTGAAGGTGGTGATACTGGGGCAGGATCCCTACCACAACCACGGGCAGGCGCACGGCCTGTGCTTTTCTGTGAAGAAGGGGGTAGAGGTTCCGCCGTCTCTTGTGAATATTTATCAGGAACTGCATGATGACCTGGGGTGCCGGATTCCGGATCACGGGTGTCTGACGAAATGGGGAGAGCAGGGCGTACTGATGCTGAATACGGTACTCACGGTCCGGGCGCATCAGGCGAATTCCCACCGGGGGATTGGATGGGAAGAGTTCACGGACGCGGCGATCACTGCCTGTAACGGACAGGACCGGCCGATCGTATTTATCCTGTGGGGCTCTCCGGCCCAGCGTAAGGCGAAGATGCTGACGAATCCCAGCCATCTGATCCTGAAAGCGCCGCATCCAAGTCCGCTGTCCGCCTACAGGGGATTCTTCGGGAGCAAGCCTTTCAGTCAGACGAACGCATTTCTGGAAGAACACGGGATCGAGCCGGTAGACTGGCAGATTGAATAGAGAGGACTGTTATGGGAAAACAATATGATCTTATAATCATCGACGCCGGTCCATACGGCGACGCTGTATCGTGATATGGCGGAGTGCGGAAGGTTCGGATTGTATGCAGAGAAGGCGGGGTTCGATCTGCCGGGGGTGATGACCAGTGAGGAATTCTCCGATGCGCTTGAAGGAATCCTTGCAAACCGCGGGATTCAGATACATAAAGAGAGTGTCCTTGAGAAGGTCGAGAAAGCGGATGAAGGTCTCAGATGCCATTATGTATGCCGCGGGAAGAAAGGGCGTTTCTAGGAGAAAGGAGTATAACAAAAATGGACAAGACAAGGATAGACAGACAGTTCGATTTCTTCCGGGAGATTGACAAGGAGAAATTTATTGGAAGGCAGACATATCTGACGGATGCCGTGAGGAAGGAAAATGACGCGGAACATGCATGGCATATGGCGATTATGACGATCCTTCTGAGCGAGTATTCCAATGAAAAGATCGACGTGTTAAAGACGGTGACGATGCTTCTGATCCATGATCTGGTGGAGATCGACGCGGGCGATACCTATGCCTATGACGAGGAAGGCAAGAAGACTAAGCGGGCGCGTGAAGTGGCGGCGGCAGACCGTATCTTCGGGCTTCTCCCCGAAGACCAGAAAGAGCGGCTCAGGGCGTTGTGGGATGAATTCGAGGAAGGCCAGACGGCGGAGGCGAAATTTGCCCATGGGATGGATCATATCCAGCCGTTGATGCTGAATGCGGCGACGGACGGCAAGAGCTGGGAGGAGCATGGGATTCGTCTGAGCCAGGTTCTGGGACGTAACCAGAATACGGCAGAGGGTTCAAAGACCTTGTGGGAGTATGCGTACCAGAAGTTCATTACGCCGAATGTAGAGAAGGGCAGACTGAGGAAAGACTGACAGACATCTGTCAAGATATGAATTTCTTAGGGTATTTAAAAGTTTCTTTGTAAACTCAAAACGTGTCAGGTGTGGACTCGAGTGAAGATTCGAGCATGGATAGTGTGGATATAGATATAGAAGGAGAAGAAGAGGAAAGATGGAAAGGATCACATATGAATGGATACGGTCCCGGCGCAGAACAATTGCGGTCCAGATCAGGGAAGACGGCAGTGTGGCATTGCGGACGCCTTATTCTGTATCGCGCGCACAGGCAGAGAGGTTTATAGAGGAGCATAAGGAGTGGATTCTTGAGAACCAGAGGAATCAAAAGGAAGCCTGGGAGCACAGAAGAGTGATCACAGAGGAGATGCGCAGGGAAGGCGTGGAGAAAGCCATGAAGATATTTCCGGAGCGGGTGGAATATTACGCCCGTCTTATGGGGATCTCATACGGCAGGATCACCATTCGTGAGCAGAAGACGAGATGGGGAAGCTGCAGCGGTAAGGGGAATCTGAATTTTAACTGGAAGCTTACGCTGATGCCGATGGAAATACTTGATTATGTGGTTGTGCATGAACTGGCGCACAGGAAGGAGATGAACCATTCCCGGAAGTTCTGGAAGATCGTGGAGCAGGTACTGCCGGATTATCAGGAGCGCAGGAAACGTCTGCGGGAACTGGCCGACTCGCTTTGAAGTATGAAGGAAATCGTTTCTAAGGAAGGACGGTATGACTGAATGATGAATAGACCATATTTCCCGATATTTGCAGATATATCGAAAAAAAGGGTTGTTGTGATCGGCGGGGGAAAGATTGCGGCAAGGCGGGTGGAGACTCTTCTGGAATTCGTGGATGATATCTGCGTCGTGGCGCCGCAGGTCACGGACCGGATCCGGTGTCTCTGTGACAGCGGGCGTATCAGCTGGAAGGACGGTGTGTATCAGGAGGAGGTCCTTGAGGAGGCGGATCTGGTGCTTGCGGCCACCGACGACGCCGTATGTAACGAGAAGGTTGTAGAAGACTGCCGGGAGCGGGGCATCCTGGTGAACACTTCCCATAAGAAAGAGCTGTGCGATTTTTACTTCCCGGGGATCATAAGGCAGGGAGATCTGGTGATGGGGATCTGTTCCGGCGGAATGAGCCACAGGGAAGTAAAAGAAGCCAGAGAGAAGATGGAACGTGCGCTGAAAGAAGGTTAGCCGGTGCAGGCGTCAAGAATATCCCCGGCTGACCGTGATTTTGCGTAGATCTGATAACAGGGTTCATGGATATCCGTGAGATAATGAGCATCCGAACTGCTTGCAATGTTGCATTGCAGGAAGTAAGGATGTTCTTTTTGTATGCGGTGGAGATGATTGAAGGTGCTCATGATAACAGCTCCTTGATCTTCAGCGCGGCGTCAAAGACCGGAAGGGCGGTTTCGAAGACGGTGATGCCTTCCTGTACAGCGCACGAAAGATCCGCTTCACTCAAGGAGACGCCTTCTGCAAGGATGATACAGGAGACGTCCGCCAGGGATGCTGCGGCAAGGGTATTCTTATTACCTGTGACGGTAACCCATGCGCATCCGGCAGGAGCTTTTCCCATGGCGATGCTCAGAAGATCGCAGCAGAATACTCCGGTGATATTTCTGGATGTGACGCCTCTGGATTTTAGGGAGAAGATGCCGGCGTCTATCAGTGTGTGGATTGTGATCATATTATCTTCCTTTCTGTTGTAAGTCTGCTGATATAGTCCTCAAGAAACTTTACGGACTGGTTACAGCAATAGTTACCGATTTTTTCTTAGTATAGCACTGAAAAAATGGAAATACAACCTTGATTTGTACAAAATATACAAAAAATGATAAATTAGTTCGTGCATTTTTTGATAAGATAGATAGTGAAATATCAAACGGAACTGTCGGAAAATTAACGCAATTTGGGAGCGGAATTTGTAGATTTTTGAAAATTTATATGCTAGAATGAAAACCATATGGACAATGTTTTTAAAACGTTACCTGAAAATAAGAGAATCAATAGGGAGGTAAAACACGAATGCTTTCTAAAAAACCTACGGTTCAGTTCAATGGAACGAAAGAGCAGGAGAAAGAGCTGTTAGCTGTGATCCATGAATTGAAAGACGAGAAAGGCGCTTTGATGCCGATCATGCAGAAGGCGCAGGATATCTACGGATATCTGCCTTATGAAGTCCAGAAGATCATCGCCTGCGAGACGGGGATCCCGCTGGAGAAGATCTATGGAGTCGCTACATTCTATTCTCAGTTCAACTTAAGCCCGAAGGGACGCTACCGCATATCTGTCTGTCTTGGGACGGCCTGTTATGTGAAGGGTTCCGGGGATATCTATAATAAACTGATGGAGAAGCTTGGGATCGTCGGAGGCGAATGTACCCCGGACGGAAAGTTTTCTCTGGATGCCTGTAGATGCGTGGGAGCCTGCGGCCTTGCGCCGGTCATGATGATCAACGACGAGGTATACGGCCGGCTGACCGTGGATGACATTGACGATATTTTGGCCAAATATGAATAGAAAGTATGAATGGATATGATGACAGAGATCGCGTTGAACATTCTGGATGTCGCGGAGAATTCCGTGCGTGCGGGTGCCGATTACATAGAGATCGACGTCGCGGCGGATACACAAAAGGATACGCTGGAGGTGTCGATCAGGGATAACGGATGCGGGATGAGTGAAGAACAGGTAAGGAAGGCGAAAGATCCGTTTTTCACTACGAGGACAACCAGAAGAGTAGGGCTTGGGCTTCCGTTTTTCGAACAGGCGGCAAATGGAACGGGAGGAAGCTTGAAGATCATATCGCGCGAAGGAGAGGGGACGACGGTGAAGGCGGTGTTTGGCCTGTCCCACATCGACAGGATGCCTTTGGGGGATATCAATTCGACCATCTATACGCTGGCAGTGTTCAATGAAGGGATAGATTTTCATTATAGATATGCATATGACGACAGGGAATTTGTGCTGGACACAAAGGAGATGAAGCAGATATTGGGCGGTCTGCCGCTTCATAATGCGGAGGTTTCGGAGTTTATCAGGGATTATCTTGATGCGAACCAGGCAGAGGTGAACGACCGAAGAACATTATGACGAGCATTTAAGGGAGGAATAAGAATAGAATGAAATCTCTGGAAGAATTAAAAGCAATACGGGAAAGAAATCAGGGAAAGATCGGTGTCCGTTCTGAGAGCGAGACACAGACAAGAGTTGTGGTAGGCATGGCGACCTGCGGGATCGCAAGCGGCGCAAGGCCGGTGCTTACGGCGCTGTCCGACGCGGTGCAGAAAGAAGCGCTGACAGAGAGGATCAGCGTGACTTCGACAGGCTGTATCGGGCTGTGCCAGTACGAGCCGATCGTAGAGGTGATGGAGCCGGGCAAGGAGAAGGTAACTTATGTGAAGATGGATCCTGACAAGGCGATGGAGGTGTTCGATCTTCATCTGAAGCAGGGGCAGACAGTTGCCAAGTATACGCTGGCGGCTCAGCAATTATAGACAAAGGAGGAACTAAGGCTTATGTATCGTTCGCACGTCTTGGTATGCGGTGGAACAGGATGTACTTCCTCTGGCAGCCAGAAGATCAGGGAAAGATTAGAAGAAGAGATTAAGAGAAACGGACTGGAAGAAGAAGTCGGTGTGGTTAAGACCGGCTGTTTTGGTCTGTGTGCATTAGGTCCGATCATGATCGTGTATCCGGAAGGCTCTTTCTATGCGATGGTAAAGGAAGAGGATATCCCGGAGATCGTGTCAGAACATCTGTTAAAGGGAAGAGTGGTAAAGCGTCTGTTATATGATGAGACGGTCAAGGCCAATGATGAGATACTGCCTTTGCAGGAGACGCAGTTCTATAAGAAGCAGCACCGGGTGGCGCTGCGTAACTGCGGCGTTATCAATCCGGAGAATATTGAAGAATATATCGGAACCCGCGGATATGAGGCGCTTGGCACTGTATTGACGACGACGAAGCCGGAAGATGTGATAAAGATCATCCTGGACAGCGGACTTCGGGGGCGCGGGGGCGCCGGCTTCCCTACCGGGCTTAAGTGGAAGTTCGCGGCGGCCAATCAGGCCGATCAGAAGTATGTCTGCTGTAATGCTGACGAGGGAGATCCGGGAGCGTTCATGGACCGTTCCGTGTTAGAGGGCGATCCTCATGTGGTATTAGAAGCTATGGCGATCGCGGGTTACGCCATCGGGGCGTCCCAGGGGTATATCTATGTCCGTGCGGAGTATCCGATCGCGGTAGAAAGACTGAACATAGCTATCGATCAGGCGAGGGAGTACGGCCTGCTTGGGAAGAATATTTTTGACTCGGGATTCGATTTTGATATAGAACTTAGGCTGGGTGCGGGAGCATTCGTCTGCGGTGAGGAGACAGCTCTTATGACGTCCATCGAAGGAAACAGGGGCGAGCCGCGTCCGCGTCCGCCGTTCCCGGCGCTTAAAGGACTGTTCCAGAAGCCGACCATTCTCAATAACGTAGAGACGCTGGCGAATATCCCGCAGATCATCTTGAACGGTGCGGACTGGTTCGCATCCATGGGAACCGAGAAGTCCAAGGGAACGAAGGTATTTGCCCTCGGCGGCAAGGTAAAGAATACGGGACTGGTTGAGATCCCGATGGGAACGACGCTCAGAGAGATCGTAGAAGAGATCGGCGGCGGTATCCCGGGCGGCAAGAAGTTTAAGGCGGCCCAGACCGGCGGTCCGTCCGGCGGATGTATCCCAGCAGAGCATTTTGACGTGCCGATCGACTATGACAACCTGATCGCCATCGGTTCCATGATGGGCTCCGGCGGATTGATCGTCATGGATGAAGATACCTGTATGGTGGATATCGCGAAGTTCTTCCTGGAATTTACTGTGGATGAGTCCTGCGGAAAGTGTACGCCGTGCCGTATCGGAACCCGCCGTATGCTGGAGATCTTAGAGAAGATCACCAACGGACAGGGAACCATGGAAGACCTGGATAAGCTTGAGGATCTGGCGGCGCACTTAAGGTCCAATTCCCTGTGCGCGCTGGGACAGACGGCCCCTAACCCTGTACTTTCCACCCTGCGTTACTTCAAGGATGAATACATAGCACATATTGTAGATAAGAAATGTCCGGCCGGCGTATGTAAGGCGCTTCTGTCGTACAAGATCGACGCGGATAAGTGTAAGGGATGTACCTTATGTGCAAGGACCTGTCCGAACGACGCGATCACAGGCTCTGTGAGAGAACCGCATGTGATCAACCAGGATAAGTGCGTCAAATGCGGCGCCTGTATGGAAAAATGTCGTTTCGGAGCAATCTACAAAGAGTAATGGAGGATGGAGAATATGGAAAATATCAATCTTAAAATCAACGGCCTTGATGTATCTGCTCCTTTAGGCTCTACGATCCTTGAAGCGGCGCACCTTGCAGGGATCCGGATACCGACGCTGTGTTATCTAAAGGAGATCAATGAGATCGGCGCGTGTCGTATGTGCGTTGTTGAGGTAAAGGGAGCAAGGAATCTGGTTGCCGCCTGCGTGCATCCGGTTAATGAGGGGATGGAGGTATACACCAATACCCCGAAGCTGATTGAGTCCAGGAAGAAGACTTTGCAGCTTCTCCTTTCCAACCATGACAAGAAATGTCTGTCATGCGTAAGGAGCGGCAACTGTGAATTGCAGCAGCTGTGCCATGAGTACGGCGTAGACGATGAGGATTTCTATGAGGGCGAGATGAATCATTATGAGCTGGATGATTCCGCGGCTCATATGATCCGTGACAATAATAAGTGTATCTTATGCCGGCGCTGTGTTGCAGTGTGTGAGAAGACACAGGGAATAGGCGTGATCGGGCCGAATAACCGTGGTTTTGCCACAATGATCGGTTCTGCCTTCGAGATGGGGTTAGGCGAGACGAGCTGTGTATCCTGCGGTCAATGTATTGCGGTCTGTCCGACCGGCGCGCTGTATGAGAAGGACTACACGAGTCAGATCATCGAAGCCATCGCAGATCCGGAGAAATACGTGGTAGTACAGACCGCTCCGTCTGTCCGTGCGGGACTTGGAGAGGAATTCGGCTATCCGATGGGAACAGACGTGGAGGGCAAGATGGCGGCGGCCCTTAGAAGGCTCGGATTCGACAAGGTATTCGACACCGACTGGGCGGCAGACCTTACCATCATGGAAGAGGCGGCGGAGCTTCTGGACCGTATCAAGAACGGCGGCGTACTGCCAATGATCACCTCCTGTTCACCGGGATGGATCAAGTATTGTGAGCATTATTTCCCGGATATGACGGAGAATCTGTCGACCTGTAAGTCTCCGCAGCAGATGTTCGGCGCGATGTTAAAGACTTATTTTGCAGAGAAGGAGGGCATTGATCCGAAGAAGATCGTGTCCGTAAGCGTTATGCCTTGTACGGCAAAGAAGTTTGAGATCGGAAGAGACGACCAGAGCGCGGCGGGTGTTCCGGATGTGGATATCGCGATCACGACCAGGGAGCTTGCAAGGCTGATCAGGCGCTGCGGTATCGAATTTACGATGCTTCCTGACGAAGAGTTTGACAATCCGATGGGTGAATCCACCGGCGCGGGTGTGATTTTTGGAGCCACCGGAGGAGTTATGGAGGCGGCCCTTCGTACTGCGGTCGAGGTCCTTACCGGAGAAGAGCTTGCGAACCTGGAGTTTACAGATGTGCGCGGAACGCAAGGGATCAAGGAAGCTTCCTACAATGTGGCGGGAATGGACGTGAAGGTTGCCGTTGCGTCAGGACTTGGCAATGCAAGAGAACTGCTCAATAAGGTGAAGGCAGGAGAGGCTGACTATCACTTCATCGAGATCATGGGTTGTCCGGGCGGATGTGTGAACGGAGGCGGCCAGCCGCAGGTATCCGGCGATGTCCGCAACTTTACGGATGTGCGCGGTATCCGTGCAGGCGTACTGTACCGTAATGACGAGGCGAAGGCGGTCCGCAAGTCCCATGAGAATCAGGAGATCAAGAAGCTGTATGACGAGTATCTTGAGAAACCGGGAAGCCATAAGGCGCATGAGACGCTGCATACCAGCTATGTGAAGAGAACTGTGTATTAGAGGATATATCATTGGGAACAGCACCCTTCTTTATTGAGAACGGCGGTGCTGTTCCCTTCTTTGGTTTCCCGCTTTTATTGTCTTTTGGATTGGAAATGGCTTGAGCAGGTATCGGTGTTTTGCTATAATTAAGGGAGTACAGATACGATACAGGTCAGGGAGGAGAAGAAAAGATGCGTGTAATTGATTTTAGGGACGCAAGCTGCAAACACTGTTATAAGTGCGTGCGCAACTGTGAGGTAAAGGCGATTTCGGTTGTGCACGAGCAGGCGCATATCATGAAGGATCACTGTATTAACTGCGGGCATTGTCTGGAGGTCTGTCCACAGAATGCGAAGACATTTGCCAGCGATATGGACAGGGTGAAAGGGTATCTCAGGCAGGGGATGAAGGTCATCATCTCCATAGCGCCGTCCTACCTGGGAGTTCTGGAATACAACAGGCCGGGACAGGTCGTGGACGCCTTAAAGAGGCTTGGATTCTTTGAAGTGCGGGAGACTGCGGAAGGCGCGGCGCTTGTCACGAAGGAGTACAGAAGGCTCCTTAAGGAAGGAAAGATGACGAACATTATCTCTACCTGCTGTCCGAGCGTTAACGATCTGATTGAGAAGTATTATCCCAAGCTTGTGCCTATGATGGCTCCGGTGGTGTCCCCGATGGCGGCTCACGGCCGTCTGATCAAGAGCATCTACGGCGGGGATGTGAAGGTTGTCTTCCTGGGGCCCTGTATCGCGAAGAAGGAAGAAGCGATCGGCGACGAGCGTGTGCGGGGGGCGGTTGATGCGATCCTGACCTTCGAAGAGATCACGAAGTGGTGGAGCGCGCAGGGGATCGATATCCATCAGTGCGAGGACCAGCCGATGGGTAATCCGGATCCGGGAGTGAATCAGCTCTATCCGATCAGCGGGGGAGTGATTCAGTCGGTTCTTGCGGGTACAGACGAGGGGCATTATTATAAAGTACATATTGACGGACTTAAGAATTGTATGGAATTGTTCGAAGAATTAGAGAAAGGAGGGATACGGGACTGTTTCTTCGAGGTGAATGTCTGTGAAGGAGGCTGTATCAAGGGACCGGCTTCGGATAAGTGGCGTCAGTCTCTGGTACGGGCGAAGATGGATATTGAAAAGCAGGTGGAGCACAGGGCGGAAGCGGTGGATATTGACGGAGGCGCTGTCGATCTGCATAAGGTATTTACAGACCGGCGCGTGGTCGACGCCTTGCCGGATGATAAGCAGATGCAGGAGGTGCTTCATGCCATGGGCAAGTATACCAGGGAGGACGAGTTGAACTGCGGCGCCTGCGGATACGCGACCTGCCGGGCGAAGGCTGCGGCAGTGTTCCAGAAGAAGGCGGAGATCGGCATGTGTCTTCCATATGCCCTTGCACAGGCAGAGTCCATGTCCAACATCGTCATGGACGTGACGCCCAGCATGATCTTGATCGTCGACAAGGACATGCGGATAAGGGAGTGCAACAAGAAGGCCATGGAGATGCTTGGGGTATCAAGGGAAGAGGCGCTGGAGCGCTATATCTTTGAATTCATAGACGATAGGGATATCGCAGAGGTACTATCCACTAAGAAGCAGATCATCCACAAGAAGATGAGCCTGGATACCGTGAAGCTTAAGGTGGTGGAGACGATCATCTACATCGACAGTCTGGAGTCGGTCCTTGTGACCTATCAGGATATCACGAAGGAAGAGAAGGCGAAGGAACAGCATTTTAACCTGAAGATGGAGACGGTTGAGATGGCCCAGAAGGTGATCGACAAGCAGATGATGGTCGCACAGGAGATCGCGGGATTGCTGGGGGAGACGACGGCGGAGACGAAGGTTACGCTGTCAAGGCTTCGGGATTCGATCTTATTTGAAGAAGAACTATGAAACACGTGTGGAATGAAAGGAATGGACAGATAATATGAGCGTGAGTGTGGATATATCCTGGAAAAGCCTGAACAAACACAAAGAAGAGCTGTGCGGGGATAAGGTTGAAGTGTTAAAGACGAAGGATTCTGAGATCGTGATACTGGCGGACGGTATGGGAAGCGGGGTAAAGGCGAATATCCTGGCGACACTTACGTCCAAGATATTAGGCACGATGTTTCTTGAGGGAGCCATGATAGAATCCTGTGTCGAGACGATCGCGAAGACACTGCCGGTCTGCAAGGTCAGGGAGGCGGCTTATGCCACGTTCAGTATTCTTCAGATCTTTCACGATGGAGAGGCATATCTGGTGGAATTCGACAATCCGCGCTGTATCTTTGTGAGGGACGGCAGGATCGTGGATTATCCTTATCAGGAGAGAGAGATTGAGGGAAAGAATATCCGGGAGTACCGTTTTAAGGTGAAGCTTAAGGATTGTTTCGTGCTGATGAGCGACGGAGTGATCTGGGCCGGCGAGGGTGAACTCATGAATCTTGGCTGGACCTGGGAGGATATGGCGGATTATACGCTGAAATGTACGAAGCAGACGTTGTCGGCGTCCAGGCTTGCGGCGATGTTAAGCCAGCTGTGCGACGATCTGTACGGCAACAAGCCCGGGGATGATACGACGGTTGCCGTGGCAAGGGTGATCGAGCGCCGGATCATTAATATATTTACCGGCCCGCCGACACATAAGGAGGACGATGAGAGAGTGGTCCGCGACTTCATGAAGCAGGAAGGAAAGAAGGTGGTATGCGGCGGCACCAGTGCGAATATCACGTCAAGGGTATTAAAGAGGGAGATCGTAACCTCTGTAAATTATGCGGATCCGACCGTTCCGCCGACTGCGGCGATAGAGGGACTGGATCTTGTGACAGAGGGTGTTCTGACCATCGGCAAGTCGCTGGGACTTCTGAAACGTTATGAACAGGATGAATTTGACGAGGCGTTCTTCGATGAACTGGATGCGGATAACGGCGCGGCAAAGCTTGCGAAGCTGATCATCGAGGAGTGTACACAGATTAATCTTTTCGTGGGAAGGGCGATGAATGTGGCTCATAAGAATTCAAATCTGCCGTTTGACTTAAGCGTCAGGATGAATCTGGTGGAACAGCTGAAGGAATGTGCGCAGAATCTGGGGAAGAATGTGAACGTAAAATACTATTAACAAGAATCGCAATAAGTAAATATTTAACAAAAAGGATTGACGCAAAATAGCGTATCCCATATAATAAAGTCACGTTTTATATAAGTCAAGCAGAGAAAGAGGAATACATAATGAAGCAGATATTTGGAAAAAGCCAGAGCGGGAATCTGAAGGAAGCTGTCAGGGGAATCAGCAGACCTCAGTTTCTGATGCTGTTCTCGAACGGAGATCAGTTTGAATCACATGTAAGGGAGCTGGAAGAACTCTATCCAGGAGTGCCCAGTATCGGATGTATCGGCATGTGCTATGATACGAAGATTGTAGAGAAGGGAGTCGGCGTTATTGCATTTACAGAAGGGGTTGTTGCGGCCGCGAATGTATTGGAGGAAGTGTCGGTTATGCCGGTAAAGTATATCGAACGGCTTGAGCGGGACGTGAACAGTGTGAAAGGATCGCACAATGATACGATCTGTATCGATCTGTGCTGCGGCAATGATGCCTGCGTGCTGACTACGATCTATTCTGTATTGAAGCGCAGGGATATCTCTCTCGTGGGGGGAACAGGCGATGCAGGCAAGGTCTCTGCGAACGGAAGGGTGTATGAGGATGCAGTTGCCTATGCGGTTGTGAAGAATTCAGGCGGCCGGGTGAAGGCATATAAAGAGAATATTTACCATCAGTTGAAGAATTATCGTTTTATAGCCTCGGAGACCGATAAGGCCAATTATGTCATCGGAGCCTTGAACGGAAGACCGGCGAAGCAGGTCTACCAGGATATCCTCCATGTGTCTGAGCAGGAGATCACAACCCGGACCTTCCAGAATCCTTTCGGCAAACTGAACGGGGATGATACCTGTATCGTGTCGATCAAGGAAGTGAGCGGGAATGCGCTGACATGCTTCAGGCAGGTCAATGATTCAGACGTTCTTGTTCTGCTTGAATTGGGAGATTACCGTGCGATCGTAAAGGATACGATTTCTATGATACAGCGGGATTTCCCGAAGGTTTCGGCTGTCTTTTCTGTTAACTGTCTCTTCCGTTATCTACTGTTTACACAGAACCAGTATATGCAGGAATATCTGAATGACATGGGAAGGCTTGGAGATCATGCAGGCCTTGTCGGATATGGAGAGCATTATAACAACCGGTTCGTGAATCAGTCCATGACCTGTGTGGTATTTGAATAAGGGGGAAGAGATATGTTTTGGAAGAAGAATAGGCAAGAGACAAAAGCGGTATCCGAGAACGAGAACAGCCTGTATCCGGTGCTTCATGTAATGGGGAGCCTTAAGGATTATCATAAAGAGATGGTACAAAAAGAGGTTGACTCTTTGTGGGAACTCAATGAGATAGGAAGATCCTTTGGCGGTGTCGTGAAAGAAGCGGAAGATTTTCAGGTGAAGCTTTTGGAGTTCGGAGAGAATTTCTCAAGTATCGAGCAGGTTTCCGGTGAGTTTATTACGGTGAAGGATACGATATCACAGTCGGTTGCCCGCGCGCAGGGCGGGGTAGAGGAGCTTAAGAACAGCTCCGAACAGGTTGCCGATTATTTCAGCGAGATGGAGCATACATTTGAGGATCTGCAAAAGGCGGTTGAGAAGATCAAGCAGTGTACGGATAAGATCGTGTCTATCGCCGATCAGACGAATATCCTTGCAATTAATGCGTCCATCGAGGCCGCCCGTGCCGGCGAGCAGGGGAAGGGCTTTGCGGTAGTTGCGGTAGAGGTCAAGAAGCTTGCCGACGAGATCAAGAACCTGACACGCGAGGTTGATTCCGGTATCCAGGACGTGGAGCAGGGAACGGATCAGCTGAGCAGCAGTATCACGACGTCTCAGAGCGCGCTTGGGGAGAGCCTTGATAAGGTGCAGGAGACGTACAATATGTTTGATGAGATCACACAGTCGGCGGAAGGCGCGGCGACGGTACATACGGAGATCTCAGGCGTGATCGATCAGTCGAAGTCTGCGCTTCAGGTATTGTGCGGTTTCTTTGACCAGATCAAGATGCAGTATCAGGAGGTTATGAGCCATATTAATAAGGCCGGAAGACTTGGGACCACGAAGAGTACGATGTTTGAAGATATAGATAATATGTTGTCACAGATTCCGCCTATCGTTAAGGATTTCAATTCTCGGAATAAGGGATAGAAGTTCTGGACGACTGCGGAGCATAGATAACAGGGGAACGGTAATTTTTCCGTTCCCCTGTTATCTATGTATAAGCATTTGTTTCTTAAGTCTTTCCTCAGGATGCCGTAAGGAAAATGGAATACGCGAAGCTTACAGGCAGTCCAAAGTCTGGAAGAAATCCGGATAGGAGATATCTACGCACTGACTGTTCTCAATCACGGTCTCGCCCGCCGCTGTCAGCCCGGCGATCGAGAATGCCATAGCAATCCTGTGGTCCAGATAGCTGTTGATATGCGCGCCCTTAAGCGGGGCGCCGCCTTCTATGATCATCCCGTCCTCTGTAGGCGTGACATCTGCGCCCATTGCACGGAGATTCTCTGTGACGGTGGCGATCCGGTCGGTTTCCTTCACCTTTAATTCGGATGCATCCCTGATGATCGTTGTGCCCTGGGCACAGGCCGCCATCACCGCAATGACAGGGATCTCGTCGATCAGAGCCGGAATGAGGTCTTTGCCTATGGTTATTCCGTGAAGCGGGCTGTATCTGACTAAAATATCCGCCGTAGGTTCCCCTGTCTGGCCAAAAAGAGGAGACGTGCCGGAGGCCGCAGGCATATTTCTGGTGTTCAGGCAGGTGATATCCGCCCCCATCGCCTGGCAGACCTTGAGGATCCCGGCGCGGGCAGGGTTCGTCCCCACATTGCGGATGAGAAGCTCAGAGCCGGGAACAAGAAGCCCGGCCGCGATAAAATAGGCGGCGGATGAGATATCTCCGGGAACCTGTATCTCCTGAGCGTAAAGTTCCTGACAGGGGGATATGCGCGCGGACGCACTTCCGTCTTCATGGATGACGGAGGATATATCGGCGCCGAAGTTTGAAAGCATCAGCTCCGTGTGGTTGCGGGAGAGGGCAGGTTCCGTTACGCAGGTTTCGCCGTCGGCGTATAGTCCCGCAAGAAGAACAGCGGATTTGACCTGGGCAGACGCGACCGGAGACTGATAGTGGATACCATGCAGGTCTCCCGGCTCTATGCGAAGCGGGGCACAATCGCTGTCCTGGATGCTTGATATGCGGGCTCCCATACGGCCAAGAGGCGTCATGATCCGTCCCATAGGGCGCTGGTTCAGCGATTCGTCTCCGGACATGACCGAAGAGAAGGACTGCCCGGCCAGTATGCCGGCCAGAAGCCTCGTGGTAGTTCCGCTGTTTCCGACATTGAGCGTGCCTGCCGGGGCAGACAGCCCCCTAAGCCCCTTGCCGTGGACATATACGGCGTCCGGCTTCTTGACGATCTTAACGCCCATCCTCTGAAAACAGTCGATCGTGGACAGACAGTCTGCCCCGTTTAGAAAGTTGGTGATCACGGTGGTCCCAAGCGCTATGGAACCGAACATGACACTGCGGTGGGAGATTGATTTATCACCTGGAACCGTGATCTCGCCTCTTAAATCTTTTTTTGGATAAATACTTTTAACGCTCATAGACAATGTACCTGAATTTCTGCAAAATCTCCGCCGCCTTTTTCATAGACGCTTCGTCGTAGAATTCTATGCGCAGAACCCCTTCTTCAAATTCTCTGTTGTGTATGATACCGATATTCTTAAGATTCAGGCCGTTGGATGCCAGGATCGTTGCGATCGCCGCAATCCCGCCCGCTTCGTCGATAATATCGCAGTAGACCTCGTAAGCCTTCTTGATGGGACCGGCAGAGGACGCCGGGATAGAGTTACGGTAATTCCGTGAGGTGTCGAACATGTGGTAGATTCCCTGTTCATCCTCCTGGTCGATCATTTCCCTTGCACTGCTTAGAAAACGGATGTATTCATCCAGGATCTTCAGGAGATTATCCTTGTTCTTCAGGCAGATGTGCTGCCACATGACCGGAGAGGAGGAGGCGATACGGGTGATATCCTTGAACCCTCCTGCGGCCAGATTTTTCATCAGCTCGTCCCTGGTATCAGTGTCCCGCACGAAATTAACCAGGCTTGACGCGATGATATGGGGCAGATGGCTGATGGTCCCGGTCACATAGTCGTGCTCCTGGTAGTTCAGAAGAACCGGGATAGCGTGCAGAGCTTGCACAAAATCTGTATAGCGTGCTATCTTTTCTTGCGGAACCTTTTCAGATGGTGTCAACACAAAGTATGCGTTCTCGATCAGCATTGCCTTTGAATTGACATAACCGCTTTTCTCTGAACCTGCCATGGGATGTCCGCCGATGAAATACTCTTCGATCCCAAGAGCTTCCACCTCCCTGTGGATATCCGTCTTCACGCTTCCGACGTCAGTCAGGATGCAGTCACTGTGGAGATAGTTTCTGACCTGCTTAAGGTAAGCCGTGTTATAGGAAACCGGGGCGCAGAGGAACAGATAATTGCAGTGCTTAAAATTGTCGTCGATGGTTGTTGCCGCCACGTCTATGACGGATTCCTGAGTGGCCAGAGCCAGAGTCTCTTTATTCTTGTCGAAGGCCGCGATCTCGCAGTCGGGAAAATACTGCCGTACTGCCCTGGCAATGGAACCGCCGATAAGGCCCAAACCGATAAAACCGATCTTATGCTTCATGATGCTTCTCCTTATTTGTGTGAATATAATCTATTTTACCCGTGGACGGCCGGTTTGTCAATGCTATGTCGCTTTAAAGTGAAAAAGTATAGTTATAATTAAATTGTAAATCCTGCATAAAAGAGTTGTAATACCCTGATTTTTTTAGTACAATCCCATTTTTAACACTTGAAAAAAAGCAAAGTGGCGCAACTCCTTGA
>CAJTRO010000008.1:0-38971 GCA_910579015.1 uncultured Dorea sp.
GTAGAGATAAAATGAAGAGGATAAGAAGAACCCCTCGGGGAAATAGATGTGATAAATCACAGGATTCCCAAGGGATTCTTCTTTTTTGTTCTAAAAAGGGGAAAAATCGCTATTTCCCGACAGCCCCTTATAGAGGACTTTCTTTCAGATAATCCTAGCTAGGCTATGGTAAATCCTCACACCTTTGTAGACCTCCATGTAAACCACTTCCTAGCGCGGCATACACTTCAATAGCCAATCTTAGTAGACATATTTGCTACATTCTATATATGTAAGAAACCATACAGATTTCTTACATATATTATACACAAATTTAAGGGAAAATACATTGATATAACCTACAAATATAGAAAATAAAATTTGTTATATTTATTTATATATCTTCATGCAAACTCATTGAGCTGTCGATCGCTTGCAACCCTACACCATTACATTCATCACGGTTAGTCGGCAAACACATCAGAAGTTCATAACCCGTTCAAACGTCCTGTAATTACTGTCGTCCCTCGGCGGGCAGTATACGGCAAATTCGATGACTTTAAAGTCATACCTGCGTTCTTTCACGACATTTTTCATTGCCCGTGCGACGATCCGCGGAGGATTGAGAAAGGCACCGCACCCAAAGGCGCCCAGGATGACGGCTTCATTTCCCTCTGTCACAGCAAGGTCAAGGATTCTGCGCAGGCGCTTTTCATGGATTACCAGCAGTTCCTTGTCAGTCAGTCTTGCCGGAGTATTGCCGTCCCCGGGATTCATGGAATTGCCGGGACGTTCCCGCAGATTCGGAGCCGCACAGGTAATCACATTCACCTTATACCATTCCGTTTCAGGCAGAAGTTCCGGATTGGATGTATCGGATTTGAATACCACGACGTCCGGCGTGTAGATGCAGTCGTCATTGTGCAGAGGATTTCTCGCCGTCCGGTGCGGGGTATAGAAGCTGTCCCACATGGAGCGTTCATTCAGATTGAAGTAAAGGCTCGAGCACCGGCAGAGGGCTTCCTCCTGTGCGCTTGCGCCTTTTGTTACGCCTCCGCCCGGATTGACGGCGGATGCAAAGTTTAAGACGGCAGTCTTCAGCCCCTTGTAACAGGACGCTGCCTCAAGCGTGCGTTTTTTGGATACGGTCAATGTGGCGGGCGTCTCATACCTCTTGTCAGTACCATTGGATGGTGCGATGGTTTCTGATTCCGGCACGAATCTCTGGTTTTCGCTGGAATGCCTGACAGCCTGTATTAATATTTCATTTGTTTTGCAGAGCTTTTCGGTATCTTGAAAAACAGCTGTATTTTCATTTCTTCCCATATTCGGATCCTCCCCTTGGATGTAGATTCACAATTTATCTGGTATTGTTTATTGTAGGGACTTGCGGGCGCTGTGTCAATATAATTTGTGAAGGGAAAATGATTGAAAAGCAATGAGGTGTATGATAAGATGGATGAATAAAATCCATTTTATGGTGAACATGCAGGCATTAATATGGAGATATAACACGTGAAATCATTCACGGGACGAAAGAGGGAATAAAATGAGGAACAGACAGGTTTGTTTAACAGAGGGACCGATCTTAAGGTCTTTGGTTGCGTTGGCGGTGCCCATCATGGCATCGTCCTTTTTAAATACTGTTTACAGCATTACGGATATGGCTTGGATCGGGATGCTTGGCTCGAAGGCTGTGGCGGGAGTCGGTGTCGGCGGCATGTATGTGTGGCTCTCGCAGGGCTTATCCTCCCTTGCAAGGATGGGCGCCCAGGTCAACGTCGCCCAGTCCTTCGGGCGGGGCAGGAAGGATGAGGCGAAGGAGTATGCCCGCGCCGCGCTTAAGCTTACCCTGGTGTTCGGAGCGCTGTTTGCGCTGATCAGCGTAGTCTTTACAGAAGGCCTGGTATCGCTGTTTCATCTCGGGGATGAGGAGACTGTCCGATATGCAGAGGAGTATATGAGATTAACCTGCGGTATGGTGATATTTTCCTATATGACGGTGGTACTGACCGGGATCTACACGGCGCAGGGAGATTCTAAGACACCGCTTCTGGCGAATTTTATCGGGCTTATCATCAACATCATCATGGATCCGCTGCTGATACTTGGGATCGGGCCGTTTCCGCGCATGGAAGTGATCGGAGCGGCGGTTGCCACAGTCAGCGCCCAGTTTATTGTTATGATGGTTATGATCGCCGGAGTTTGGAAGGGACCGGGGAATGAGAATATTCTGGCCGGGATCAGATTATTCAGCCCGTCAGAGCGCAGGTACTATAAAGGAGTATTTCGGATCGGACTGCCTACCGCGATACAGGGCACGGTATACTGCGGGATATCCATGATACTCACCCGCATGGTTGCTGTGTTTGGGCCGGGAGCCGTGGCAGTACAGCGGGTGGGAGGACAGGTAGAAGCCGTGTCCTGGAACACCGCAGACGGATTCGCGGCGGCGCTCAATGCATTTGCCGCGCAGAATTACGGAGCGGGGCAGATGGAGCGGGTGCGGAAGGGATACCGCATCTCCTTCTGGACGATCGCGGTATGGGGCGGTCTGATCACGCTTGCCTTCGTCCTGTTCCCGGAGCAGATCTCGCGGATATTCTTTCACGAGGCGGAGGTGATCGGTATATCCGTGGATTATCTGATCATTGTAGGACTCAGCGAGGCGTTCATGTGTGTGGAACTGATGACGGTGGGGGCGTTATCGGGACTTGGCAAGACGAAGCTTTGCAGTATGATCAGCATCCTGCTTACCGGCTTCAGGGTGCCGCTTGCAATCCTGCTTTCTATGACGCCGCTTGCCCTGAACGGGATCTGGTGGGCAATGGCGTCGTCGTCTATGGTGAAAGGTGTTCTGTTTGTGGTGGCGTTTAACCGGGAGACGGCTCGGGAAAGGGTTTTATAACCCTTTCCGTTCCTTCCATACAGCCGCCAGAATATCTTTTAAGACCAGGAACGCATTCAGATCGTACCGGATACTTTTTGCTCCACGCCTTTGTCCAGTCTATTTTGTCGGTAACTTCATCACTGGTCCGGTCGATCGTCTCCTGGATCTCCTTCACATCTATGTCGAATTCAATCAGTTCATCCAGCGACAATCCATACATAACGGCAAGCTTTTTAGACTGGCGGATGTCAGGCAGGGTTTCATCCGTCTCCCATTTTGAAATGGTCTGCCTGCTCACGCCTAATTTTTCTGCCACATCCTCCTGTGACAAGCCCTTCTTCTTCCGTGCATTGAAAAAATTGTTTCCTAAACTCATAGCATTTCCTCCTTGTTTTCCGAGCTTCCTGGAAGCTCTTTGTTTGGCGGGTACAGTCATCATTATACCGGTGAAATTACAAGAATACTACCAATGTATCGTTTCAGTTTTGCACTTTTTCTTAACATACGCAGCGGGTTCGGGATACTGTTACTGAAGCACCCATAGAGGGTGAACAGTAACAGGTTCGGCGCGAGGGGAAAAGAAACGGTAATCTGCCCCTTGACAAAATTCGGACGGCTCCCTATAATGTCCGTGCCTGAAACTGGGGTATGAAAGATTAACCAGACAGTAAATCATCCATTAGTATAACACAGCGTAAGGTTATACTAGCCTTAACAGAAGGAGAGACAATATGATTCTGGACACGTATGAAGACAGTGACAACACAGAGGTTCTGTTCTCCTATCTGCCCGCATGGGAAATGTTTTTCTCCATGCATGTCCTTGCCGATTGGGACCACCATATGTACCGAAGGAGATGGGCGGAACGGATATACGGGAAAGAGCCAAAGCTTGTAGAGCGGATTGCCGGCCTTGGAGAGATTACGGACAAATGGAATTTCGTGATCGACGCGCCCTGGTGGGGGCAGATCCGGCAGATGGAGATTGGCGAGATGCTTTCATTTTTACAGAAGAAAAATATCTATCAATGGAATGAGATGATCGGATATACTGGAAGAAAGATGGATATAGCCGCGAGGGATGCCGTGGTAAGAACGCTTAAGGAATACTATGAGCGCATCTTTGAAAGAGAAGAACGGCTGTTGCGCCCCTATCTGACAAGGATACTTAAGAAGGAAGAGGAGCGGTGCCGAAAGCTTGGGATCTGGCAGTGGTGTTCTGGAATCCATCCCCGGCTTCTGGTAGAGGAAGACCGCATCATCTATCTGAAAAACCGGGAATATTGTTATGAAAAGTCTCAGATCCGCAGAATCTATGTCATGGTCAGTTCATTCGTGAATCCTCATTTGTGGATGTACAAGGGGGAGGGAGAACTGGAGATGGTGAAAGCGGTTCTGGTGGAACAGGCACAGGACGGAGTGCCTGAGAAATGTGTTCTGGTTTTTAAGGCGCTCGGAGATACGACAAGACTGAATATCGTGAAGCTGTTGATGCAGGGAACCCTTACAACCCAGGAGCTGGCGCAGAAGATGGGGATCAGCGAGGCGGGAGTATCCAGGCATCTGCGGGTCCTGAACCAGGCGGGGCTGGTCAGCAAGTCTATGAAAGGCCATTTTGTAGAATACAATTTTCTTACGGAAATGATTGACTTTATTCCATATACGTTTTACGAAACGATGATGTTATAAATGATGATGTATAAAGAAAAAACGGACAGGAGATGAGAGAATGGGGATAATTTTTTCTACTTACAGGAAGAACCGAATCGGTATCAGGCGGGCCGTACCATGGTCGTTTATGGTATCCAGGGTGGTAACGGGCGCAACACAGATCATTTTTCCGTATGTGATCTGTTTTCATTTGATGAAAGGGGAGATCAGCGATGAATTCAGCCAGTATACCAATGGTGCAGATTATATGACGTATATTGTTCTTGGATCGGCGCTGAATGTTCTGGCTGTCTCGACACTGATGAATGTGGGGCGTGCACTGATCACGGAGCTCAGAGAAGGGACGCTTGAGATGCTGCTGCTGTCACCGGCGCCGAGGAGAGAATATTTCATCGGATGTCTGCTGGAACAGACGACGAGGGCAATGCTGGAATTCGGCACGGTGATCCTTCTGGGGGCAGTGTTCGGAGCAGACTTAAGAGCGCTGGTATCCTTGAGGGCGTTAGCCGTGATTCTCCTTGCGGTATGCAGTTTTTTCTGTATGGGGCTTACGCTGTCCTCGGTGATGCTGTACACGCGGGATACGTATATCACGCAGAATACGCTGTTTATAACGATGAGCCTGATATGCGGGATCGCCTACCCCATCCAGTATCTTCCGGGATGGGTGCAGATGGCGGCGCAGGTCTTTCCGCTGACTCCGGCAGTATCTCTGTTCCGGAATGTGGTGATACAGAATCAGACATTGATGGAGAATCATCTGCTGATCTTGCAGGCGGTTGTCCTGTCGGCCGTCTATCTGCTGACAGGGGCGCTGTGGAACCAGAGACTGGAAAGACGGATGATGGAGAGTATCTTTGGTTAAGCCGCCAGATCTATAAAACTTTTCTGAAAAACATTTCCATAGGCTGGTCAAAAGGCGTATTGTGAAATACCAGCCCGCCGCAGTCAACATATCCCAGTTTGCGGTACAAATGTTGCGATTCTTCGTTAACCTGTGTTGAAAGCAAGGCCATCTTATAGCCTTGCTTTTTCATCTCCTGTTCCCAAAGAATGACGGCCTGTTTCCCGAATCCCTTTTTGCGGTGCTTTTCTTTGATGTATATAAGATTCATAAATGGAAGATTATCCCACAAGATGCAATGCACGATTATTCCGATCCGTTGATCCTTTTCCCATATGACATACCCGGACTTTGTATATACACGATTGGCATAGCTTGTATCATCAACGTGATCATCTATGCTCATAACAAATTGTCTGTCACAGTCTGTCATTACCTTTATTTCCATATCATACTCTCCCTCATCATATTCTCCGTCATATTTTCCGTCAGAGACGAAAGATGCTTAAACTCTTTCGTGATATGATAAGTAAATATTTGCTGATTGTCAAGGTCTTGTGCTGGCGGATTCCATGATAAAACTGTGGTATAAAGCAGTGAAAAATCGTTGACAAATATATGAAACATCTCTATAATACACCCACTTAAGGCAGGGGCAGGAGAGATTAACCAATCTGTAAATCATGATCTGCCCGCCTGAAAGCAAAGGAGCCGGAGACCAGAAGAGATACTCGGATAAAGGAGAGTGTGTGATGTATAGCGAGATCAAGGAACGGCCTGAGGATCAGGGAGCAAGAAAAATAATTGCGCAGCATTTGGTGAAAAATTATACTTTGAAGGAAAAGAACGGATTATTCAGCCGGAAGTCAAAAAAGCTTGTCCATGCAGTCAGAGACATTTCGCTGGAGATCCCGCGGGGGAAGATAATCGGGGTATTGGGGATTAACGGTGCAGGGAAGACGACGACCATCCGTATGCTTGCATCCATCATTTCCCCGACTTCGGGCAGTTTGACGATGAATGGAGTCGACGCCGTGAAGAATCATTTGTGGGTGAAACAGCGGATCAATATGATCACAGGCGGGGAGCGGAATCTTTACTGGCGTCTGACCGCGCAGGAGAATCTAAGATATTTTGGAAGCTTGTACGGTCAGAGCGGTCCGATGCTTGAGGAGAGGATTACGCATCTGCTGGATACCGTAGGGCTGACGGAGGTCCGGGATATTCCGGTGGAGCGGTATTCGAAAGGAATGAAACAGAGACTTCAGATTGCGCGGGGACTTATCAACAACCCGGAGTATCTTTTTATGGATGAACCCACTTTAGGGCTGGATATCATGATAGCACAGGAGATCAGGGAACTGATCCTGAAACAGGCGCGGGAGGAAGAGAAAGGCATTCTTCTGACAACCCATTATATCAGTGAGGCGGAAGAGCTCTGCGACTACATCTATGTGATAGACCATGGGGAAATGATCGCCAAAGGCACGAAACAGGAGTTAAGAGAATTGTTTGTACAGGATCTCAGCCTGGAGGAGATCCTGGTGAGGATTATCAGAAAATCAAGGGAGGGAGAGGAACATGAAGAAGGCGCTGTTAATAATGAAAGCAGAGATTGCTAAGCAGAAACAACATGATTACCATTCGTATTTTGTGTATTTTTCCCTGCTTATCTGGCCGGTTCTGGGATTCCTGGAGGTGTACTATACATACAAGCCGTTTGAATTCTCGAAATATATGGGAATCTCCGGCAATAAAGGACTGCTTGCATTCCTGGGAACAGGATTCATGGCGTACACGTGTTTCTGGTCCATGGTCCAGAATGCGTGGTCGATGGCAGGGCAGGAGAGAAAAGGAGGAACCTTGGAGATTACGTTTCTTTCGCCGGCGAACAGACTGGCTATGTGCTGGGGCAGAGCGTTGGGCGCGCTGATCCAGGAGGTGTGGATGTTTGGCTGCTTCTGCATATTTATCCTGATCTATACAGGGGCAGTACGATGGAGCAATCTTGCACTGCTTCCGGTACTGCTGGTGCTTCTGATCGTTTCCTCTGCCATCTGGGGAGGAATGTTGAATGCTCTGTTCCTGTTTTCGAGAGATACCTCTATCATAATGGATCTGTTTGATATGCCTATGACATTATTTTCGGGGACGAGGGTTCCGGTGGACAGCTTCCCGCACTGGGCGAAGGTGGTATCTATGGCGTTTCCGCTGACTTACTGCATCAATATCATTCGTTTTGCACTGGATATACAGAAGAGCGGCCGCGGGTGGCAGGCAGAATTGCTGGGACTGCTGGTATGCCTGGGAGTGATGGTCTCTCTTACGGTGTTTGTGATCGACAGGGTGGAACGCCATAACAGGGAGACGGGGGAACTGCAATTTTATTAATAGATGAAAGAGGCCGTTGCGAAATAACGCAGCAGCCTCTTTTAAGGTCGACGTTAAAATAATATACATCTTGAAAAAATTTTCACAAAAATAATATTTTTCTATCAGAATAATAAACAGGTAAAAAACGTGTTTTTATTAAATTTCTCTAAAAACTAGGGATTAAATTTCTGAAATCTTCCTGTTTTTGGAGAAATTCAATAAATTAACAGTATTAAAACTTGATTTGTTCATCAAAATTTCTTGACCATCCCCCCGGAAAGTGATAAAATGAACTGGAATTGTTTTTACTTGGCGAAAGATTAACGTTAATAGATTAACGTTAATGTATTGACGGTAGAACCAGGGATTTATATTACGGGATGGGGCGGTGCCTGCATTAGACGGCAGGGCGTCGTCACAGAGGACGGGTATGATTACCTGTTAGGTGCTACATATGAGCTAATAGAACTATAATAGAAGGAGGATTTTTTATGAAGAAGAGATTATTAGCCGCATTTTTAGCAATGGCTATGACAGCCGCTATGGTTACGGGCTGTAGTACGCCTGGATCAGGAGGAGGAGACGGCGGATCAGGTTCAGATTCTGACGGTGGAAGCTCCGATGCCGGCGGGAAGAAGAGGATTACATATACTCTGCGTGAGGATGTACCGTCTATGGATCCGCAGAACAGTAATTCTATCAGTTCTTCATCTGCCAACATCCATGTGCTTGCCTGCCTGACAAGAAATAAAGAAGGCGAAGTAGTAGGGGATGCGGCTGAGACCTGGGACGTATCTGACGATGGTCTTACATATACATTCCATCTGCGTGACGGTCTGAAGTGGAGCGACGGCGAAGATGTTAAAGCTGAGGACTACGTATACGGTATGCAGAGACTGATGGATCCGGAAGTTGCATCTGATTATGCATTCATCGGATATATATTGAAGAACGGCGCTAGCGTGAATAACGGTAAGGCTAAAGTAGAAGAGCTTGGCGTTAAAGCGCTTGATGATAAGACTGTAGAGATTACATTGGAGCATCCGGCTGTTTACTTTGATGCGATGGTGTCCATGTGTTCCTTTGGGCCGGCCAGAAAAGACCTTGTTGAGGAGTATGGTGCAGAGTATGCGGCAGATCCTGAGAAGGCCGCTTACAACGGACCGTTCGTTATGTCTGAGTGGAAGCACGGCGATGAGCTGATCATGACCAAGAACCCGGATTACTGGGATGCTGACAGCATCAAGCTTGACGAGATCTGCATCAAGACGGTGGCGGACGCTAAGACCGGTGTGGCAATGTTCGAGCAGGGTGAGGTTGATATTACAATTGTTCCTTCTGAGATGGTGCCTCAGTATGCAGAAGGCGAGTTTAACACAGAAGCATACTTCACAGGTGCGGATGATTATATCATGCTGAACCAGACAGAGGGTAAGGCGCTTGCGAACAAGAACTTAAGATTTGCCATGAACTATGGTCTGAACAGAAAAGAGTACAATACACTGGTTAACTATGATACCTATGTGGCGGCTCAGAGACTTGTTCTTCCGAATGTGACATCCGCAGATACTACATACGGCGAGGCTTATCCATACGAGCCGTTCCCGCTTGAGAATGACAACGCAAAAGCAAAAGAGTACCTTGACAAGGCTGTTTCCGAACTGGGTGTAGGCTCTGCGGCAGACATCGAGATTACACTTCTTACAACTGATACAGAGGGAGCGAAGAAGCAGGCAGAGGTTCTTAAGGAGCAGTATGAGAAGAATCTTGGCATCAAGGTTGAGATCGACCAGGTAACTTACAAAGAGAGACTGCAAAGAGAGCAGGATCTTGACTATGATATGGTAGTTACCGGATGGGTGCCGGATTACTCTGATGCATATTCCTACCTTGAGCTGTGGATCAGCGACGGACAGTACAACCACTCCGGATACAACAATCCGAAGTACGACGAGCTTCTTTCTAAGTCCACGACTGAGACGGATGCAAAGGCAAGACAGGATCTGCTGTTTGAGGCTGAGAAAATCTTCCTTGAGGAAGACGCTGCTTTAGTTCCGCTTCAGCTTCGTCAGGACACATATCTTGTGAACCCGAACATCAAAGACTTCAATGTATACTTTGTTGGATATGACTTTAACCTGGTATATGCAGATTTAGCAGAATAGTTTTAGAGGAGGGGGCCCGTACAGCGGTTCCCCTCTTTGACAATTTTGATTATTCAGCGAAAGCGGAGGTGTGGGATAATCAAAATTGCCAAACCATTGCCAAAGGATAAGAAGCCGCGCACAGGATACCCCGGGATGCCCGGGCGGATTGGCTGTGCGCAGTTTCTGATAGGAGAAAGGAGAAGCACATGGCAAAATATATTATAAAACGAGTTCTGCTTGCTGTAGTGACATTATTTGTACTGACAAGTATCGTATTCGTGTTAGTGCGTCTATTGCCAGGTGATCCGTTTTCAAATCCGAAGATGACACCTGAGATCAAGGCAAACCTTGAAGCATATTATGGACTTGATAAACCGCTTCCGGTGCAGTATGTAACATATATGAAGAATGTATTTAAAGGAGACCTGGGGTATTCTATGAAATACGAAGGGCGTACAGTTAACCGTATCATCGCAGAATCTTTCCCGTATTCTGCGGACCTGGGGATCAGGGCGCTTTGTTTTGCGTTCTTCTTCGGGATCATACTTGGAATCATAGCCGCGTTGAACCGCGGGAAGAAGCTTGATTTCTTCTGTATCCTGATCGCGATCGTCGGAACATCTATACCGGATTTCATCATGGGATCGCTTTTGCAGTATTTCTTTGGGATTAAGTGGCAGATTTTACCGGTTGCCCAGTATACCAGCGTCAAGCATACGATCCTGCCGTCTATTGCGGTTGGATTCTACACTCTTGCATCGGTGTCGCGTCTGATGCGTTCCAGTATGCTTGAGGTTGTCACCTCAGATTATACGAAGACGGCAAGAGCAAAAGGTCTGTCAGAGTTCCGCGTGACATTCAAGCACCAGATCCGTAATGCGATCACTCCGATCATTACGATCATGGGACCGACAGTTGCGGCCGTACTGACCGGTACGTTCGTAATTGAGGCCCTGTTCGCGATCCCGGGTATGGGCAAGCACTATGTTGACAGTATTAATATGGCTGATTATACACTGGTTCTGGGGATGACGATTTTCTATGGCGCTTTCCTTGTTATAGCAATCCTGATCGTGGATATCCTGTATGGTATCGTAGATCCGAGAATCCGTCTCAGCGGAAAGAAAGCGTAGGTGAGTGGACATGGCAGAGATAACAAGAGAAAGATTTAAGGTTGTTGGAAAGAATACAAAGAGCATGGAGTCCATCTCGCGTCCGAATATCGGTTACTGGCAGGATGCATGGAGACGGATCCGCAAGAATAAGATCGCGTTTTTTTCTTTGTGTCTGATCAGTTTATATATTCTTGTGGCAATATTTGCACCGATGTTGAGCCAGTATGATTATGCGGCGCAGAGTGTGGAGAAGATGAATACGCCGCCTTCGTCAGAGCACTGGTTCGGTACAGATTCCCTGGGGCGTGACCTCTGGGTGCGTGCATGGATGGGAGCAAGGGTATCTTTGACGATCGGTTTCGCGGCGAGTATGATCAATGCATTTATCGGTTCGATCATGGGCGGTATCTCAGGCTTCTATGGCGGCCGGGTAGATATGCTGATCCAGCGTATCGTAGACGTACTGTACGGTATCCCGAGCATGATCGTCACGATCCTTCTGATGGTTGTCATCGGTAACGGCGTACACTGTCTGATCATTGCGATGTGTATCGTAGGGTGGATCGGAAGCTGCCGGTTTGTCCGGGGCGAGGTGCTTAAGCTTCGGGAGTCTGACTTCGTTGCGGCGGCAAGGATCCTTGGCGTGCCGGACATGGTGATCATAGTTAAGCATATATTGCCCAATGTTATGGGACTTATTATCACGAATCTGACGATGGCGATTCCGGGTGCGATCTTCCAGGAGGCGTTCTTAAGTTACATAGGTCTTGGTATCAAGCCGCCGGGATGCAGCTGGGGCGTACTTGCGAAAGAGGGTATTGCACAGCTTCGTATCAATCCTTATCAGGTTGTCGTACCGGCAGCGCTGATCTGTACGACCATGCTGGCGCTTAACCTGTTAGGCGACGGACTTCGTGATGCGTTTGATCCGAAGCTTAGGGGAACAGAATAGGAAAGGAGTAAGAAGATGGAAAATTTATTAGAAGTTAAGAATCTGACATTCTCCTTTCATACTTATGGAGGTGTCGTTAAGGCCGTCCGTGATGTGAGCTTTGAAGTGCGTCCGGGCGAGATCCTTGGTATCGTAGGAGAGTCTGGCTGCGGCAAGAGCGTTACTTCTTCCTGCATTATGAGGCTGAATCCGGAACCGCCCGGATTCTTCGAGGGCGGACAGATTCTTTATAAAGGCGACGATGTACTTAAGATGGATAAGAAGGCGCTTCGCAATATGCGCGGGACGGAGATTGGTTTTATTTTCCAGGATCCGATGACTTCCCTGAACCCGACCATGAGGATCGGAAGACAGATAGAGGAAGTATTCGTCGGAAGGAAGGATATGAGTGCGGCCGAGAAGAAGCAGAAGGCTTTGGAGATCCTTAAGATGGTCGGGATCTCAGACGGAGAACGCAGATATAAGCAGTATCCCCATGAGCTGTCCGGCGGTATGAAACAGCGTGTCATGATCGCGATCGCGCTGGTGGGAAGTCCCAGTATCGTTATCGCTGATGAGCCGACGACATCTCTGGATGTAACCATTGAGGCGCAGATATTGGATCTGCTTAAGAATCTTCAGAAGACGCTGGGAACCTCCATCATATTGATTACCCATGACCTGGGAGTGATCGCCAAGCTCTGCGACCGCGTTCTGGTTATGTACGGCGGGAAGATCGTGGAGAGAGGTACGGTGGACGAGATCTTCTATGAGACCGGCCATCCGTATACAAAGGGACTGATGCAGTCCATTGCAAGACTGGATACTGCCAAGGGAGAGAAACTGAAACCGATCGAAGGAACACCTCCAGATCTGTTCTCTCCGCCGGTTGGATGTCCGTTTGCCGCAAGGTGTGAATATTGTATGGACGTCTGTATGGAGACGCCGCCAGAGACCTACAGGCTTTCCGACGAGCATGAGACCTGCTGCTGGCTGCAACATGAGTTTGCACCGGATACAGATATGAAGAAAACCGTGATAGAGAAAGGAGAGGTGAAATAATGGCGAATAATGAATCAAACCAGCCTCTCGTACAGGTGAAGAATCTATGTAAATATTTCCATATCAGCCGTAAGGAGACACTGAAAGCGGTGGATGACGTAAGCTTTCATATCAATAAGGGCGAGACTGTCAGCCTGGTAGGAGAGTCCGGATGCGGTAAGTCTACGACCGGACGATGCATGATCCGTCTGTATGAGCCGACCAAAGGCGAGATCATCTACGACGGGAAGGATATCATGAAGCTGTCAAGGGCGGAGCAGAAGGAGTTCTGTAAGAGGGTACAGATGATCTTCCAGAATCCATACTCTTCACTGAATCCGCGTATGACGGTTAAGGAGATTGTAGGCGAGGGCCTGAAACAGCATGGGATGTCTCAGAAGGAAGTGGATGAAAAGGTGGAGAAGCTTCTCGAGACGGTAGGTCTTAATAAGGATCATATGTCACGTTTCCCGCATGAGTTCTCCGGCGGACAGAGACAGCGTATCGGTATCGCAAGAGCGTTGTCTGTAGATCCGGAATTCATCATCTGTGACGAGCCGATCTCAGCCCTGGACGTATCGATCCAGGCGCAGGTTATCAATATGCTGAAGAATCTTCAGGAGACCATGGGACTGACCTATCTCTTCATTGCCCATGACTTAAGCGTCGTAAAGTACATTTCCGACCGGGTGGTGGTTATGTATCTGGGAACCATCGTGGAGACGGCCGAGACAGAAGAGCTCTTCTCGAATACACAGCACCCGTATACGAAGGCGCTGCTGTCAGCGATCCCGGAGGCGGATCCCAAGAAGGCGAAGGCCAACGAGCGTATCCCGATCAAGGGCGAGATCCCAAGCCCCATTAATCCGAAGAACTGCTGTAGATTCGCAGAGCGGTGCCAGTTCGCAACGGACCGCTGCTTCTCCGAGATGCCGGAACTTCGCGAGGTTGCGCCGGGACATATGGCGGCGTGCCATCTGATCTAGAAGAATAAAGAGTTTGCTCATGCCAAATAACCCAGCCGTGTGGGACAGGATGAATTCCTGTGATCATACAGTTGGGTTATTTTATTTGTGAAAATGCATAAATATTCGTGCTATATCAGCAAAAGATACACAAAATATTGTGTGTTTTGCTAATTTTTTATAAAATTAAAAAATCAGGACGATTGTTCTTTTTATTCTGGCGCATTATCCAATATAATGTATATAGAAGTAATTGCAGAAGAGATCCATGTATATAACGGCGCATAGAAGGAGGGAGAACGATAATGTATGTAGGAAAGAGTGTAACGCGCACAGACGCCTATGATAAGGTGACCGGACGTACCAGATATACGGACGACCTGTGTGACAGGGGCGCTTATACAGCACGGGTTCTGCACGCGTCGATCGCCCACGGAAGGGTAGTGTCCATTGATATCTCCGAGGCGGAGAAGATTCCGGGAGTTGTCAGAATATTTACCTGTTTTGACGTGAAGGAGAAACATTATTTTCCGACGGCGGGACATCCCTGGTCTACAGATCCAGAGCATCAGGATGTGGCGGACCGGCTGGTGCTGACAGAAGAAGTACGTTTCTATGGAGACGATATCGCGGCGGTCGTGGCAGAGGACGAGGTGTCGGCGGCACAGGCGCTTCGCGCCATCAAGACTGAGTATGAGGAGTATTCTTTTGTGCTGGATGTGCAGGAGGCGGTGAAGGAAGGGGCGCCTCAGATCCACAAGGATTATCCGGGGAATATATTGAAGCATACGACGATACGGAAAGGGAACTATGAAGAAGCAGTCAAGGAGCCGGGACTTGTCCGGGTGGAGGGCTGGTATGAGACGCCGGCGGTCCAGCACTGCCATATCGAGAACTTCATCTGCTATGCACAGATGGAGGGGGAGCGTATCACGGTGACGGCATCCACCCAGATCCCGCATATCGTCCGCCGGGTGGTCGGCCAGGCGCTGGGGATTGACTGGGGGCGTGTGCGTGTGATCAAGCCCTATATCGGGGGCGGGTTTGGCAATAAGCAGGATGTACTATATGAACCGCTCTGTGCATGGCTTAGCATGAAGCTTGGGGGACATCTGGTGAAGCTTAACGTTTCCAGGGAGGAGACCTTCGTGTGTAACCGGGTGCGCCATGCCATCAGAAGCCATATCATTTCCTGGGTGCGTCCGGATGGTACATATGCGGCACGGAAGCTTGAGGCATATTCTGACCAGGGAGCGTATGCGTCCCACGGGCACAGTATCGCGGCGAAGGGCGCAGGAGCGTTTCCTCAGCTGTATCCGTGTGAAAATATAGAGGTGGACGCATATACGGTATTTACCAATAAGCCTGTGGGGGGCGCCATGCGCGGTTATGGGATCCCGCAGGCCATGTGGGCGGCAGAGTGCCATACCGATGAAGTGGCGGCAAGGATGGGCATGGATCCAGTGGCTTTCAGGCGCAAAAACCTGATGCCAAAAGGATATAAAGATCCGTTTTCCAAAAATGAACTGTATTATGACAGCTTCAACCAGTGCCTTGACAAGGCAATGGAGGCGATCGGATACGAGAGGAAATATAAGGAGTATCAGAACCAGACAGGGATGATCCGCAAGGGGATAGGAGTTTCTGTGTTCTGGTATAATACGGCTGTCTGGCCCATTTCCCTGGAGACATCATCTTGCCGGATGGTGCTGAACCAGGACGGTTCTGTACAGGTACAGCTGGGCGAGACGGAGATCGGCCAGGGGGCGGATACGGCATTTGCCCAGATGACGGCGGACGCGCTGGGAGTTTTGCTGAAGGACGTGCATGTGGTGTCCTGCCAGGATACGGATGTGACGCCCTTTGGAACGGGTGCTTATGCCTCCAGACAGACTTATACGGCGGGCTGTGCGATCCGCCAGACTGCATCGCTGTTAAAAGAACGGATTCTTACATATGCCAGGGATCTGACGCGGATGCCTGTCTATAATCTGGACATCAAAGAAGGGAATATCGTGCGCATTACGGACGGGCGTATCCTGATGACGCTTGGGGAATTATCTTCGGAGGCGCTTTACAGCATGACCAACAGTCAGCATCTGACGGCGGAAAGCACGGCGCAGATCAAGTCCAATGCATACTCCTTTGGGTGCACGATTGCGGAGGTGGAAGTGGACATACCCATGTGCAGAGTGAAGCTTCTTGATATCGTCAACGCCCATGATGCCGGGACGCTGATCAATCCGGCGCTTGCAGAGGCCCAGGTACACGGGGGGATGAGTATGGGGATCGGGTTCGGACTGTCTGAACGCCTTCTGTTTGATGAGAAGACGGGGCGTACACTGAATGGCAGTCTGCTGGATTATAAGCTGTCGACCTTCATGGATCATCCGCGGCTTAAGGCGGTGTTCGTGGAGAATCCGGAGCCGACAGGCGCATTCGGGACGAAGGCTTTAGGAGAACCGCCGGTGTGCTCTGTGGCTCCGGCGATCCGCAATGCGGTTTATCAGGCGACAGGGGCGGCGGTTAATGAGGCTCCCCTGAATCCGCATAACCTGTTCCTTAAGTTCAGTGAGGAAGGGCTTTTGCCGGATTAGCAGCTTGATTAACCTTATGTTTTGCCGGCCTGTGTTCCCGACAGTACGTGTATAGAAGTCTTAAAGACGGCCGGGAAAGAACAGGAATGAAAAAGAGAGGAGGTTTATGTGATGTATGACATAAAGGCGCTATACGAGGCAGAAAGTATAGAACATGCGGTACAGCTGCTCACGGAGCATCCTGGGGCTCAGATCATTGCAGGCGGAAGCGACGTTCTCGTTCAGATACGGGAGGGAAGGCGCGCGGGAGCGGAGCTGGTCAGCATCTACGGTCTGGATGAGATGCGGGGAGTAAGTCTTGATGAAGAGGGCGCCGTCCGTATCGGTTCACTGACCAGTTTTTCTCATATAACAAGGGATCCGATCATACAGAAGTATATCCGTGTGCTGGGGGAGGCGGTCGACATGGTGGGCGGTCCCCAGATCCGCAACATAGGGACGATCGGGGGAAATACCTGCAACGGTGTGACCTCTGCGGACTCGGCGTCTACACTTTTTGCCTGGGATGCGGTGATAGAGCTTACCGGACCGGAGGGTGTGCGAAGGCTCCCCATCCATGAGTTCTATATAAAGGCGGGGGTTGTGGACCTGCGTCCGGGGGAATTGCAGACGGCCGTTATCATTCCCCGGAAGTCTTTTGCGGGTTATCAGGGGCATTATATCAAGTATGCAATGAGAGAGGCCATGGATATCGCGGCGATGGGCTGTTCCGTGAATGTAAAGCTTACTCCGGATAAGAGCCGGGTTGAGGAGGCACGGATTGCCTACGGGGTTGCAGGCCCGGTGCCGATGCGCGCGCATTCAGCGGAACAGGCGGCGAAGGGAAGGGCGGTTTCAGAAGAGACCTGCCGGATATTTGCACAGGCGGTACTGGAGGATATCAGGCCCCGTGACAGCTGGCGGGCGTCCAGGGCGCTTCGGGAGCACATCGCAGTGGTACTGGCAGAACGAGCGTTTAAGGAAGCGGTCCGCAGATGTGGAGGTGAGACGGATGAGCAGACAGTATAAGCTGGTTTCCTGCACCATCAACGGAAAGCAGGCAGAGAAGATGGTAGACGTCAGGGCATCCCTGACAGATATGCTGAGAGATGATTTCCGGCTTACCAGCGTAAAGAAAGGCTGTGAAGTCGGGGAGTGCGGGGCATGTAACGTGATCATAGACGGAGAGTGCTTTAATTCCTGCATCTATCTTGCCATATGGGCGGACGGGAAGGAGATACTGACTTTAGAGGGACTTGCCGGACCAGACGGAGAGCTTTCGGATATCCAGCAGGCATTTATAGATGAGACGGCTGTACAGTGCGGATTCTGTACGCCTGGGTTTATCATGAGCGCGGCCGCGCTTCTTAATGCCGGACGGGAATTTACGGACGACGAGATCCGCAGGCAGATGTCCGGTCATCTGTGCAGATGTACGGGGTATGAGAATATCTTCCGGGCAGTAAAGAAGACGATGCTCCGTCGTCTTGGAAAAGAGAAAGAGGCTGAGGAAGTATAAGCAGTATGAGAAGTATGGGAAGTATAAGAAGAATGAGACATATGAGACATATGAGAGAAGGGAGACTGAGAAATATATGAATTATTCAGAGAATCCAGATAAGCAATATCATATCCAGGTAGGTAAGGGCGATGTGGGGAAATATGTGATCCTGCCGGGAGATCCGAAACGATGCGTGAAGATCGCCCAATATTTCGACGATGCAGAGCTGATGGCGGACAACAGGGAATACGTCACGTATACAGGATATCTGGACGGAGTGAAGGTGAGTGTGACCTCGACAGGGATCGGAGGTCCGTCAGCGTCTATTGCCATGGAGGAGCTTGTGATGTCAGGGGCGGACACGTTCGTCCGTGTGGGAACCTGCGGCGGAATGCAGACCAATGTGATGAGCGGAGATATCTTGATCGCAAGCGGTGCGGTCCGCATGGAGGGGACGAGCAGGGAGTATGCTCCGATCGAGTACCCCGCAGTGGCTGATATCCAGGTTGTCAATGCACTGACAGGGGCGGCTAAGAAGCTTGAGCAGGATTATCATATAGGCGTTGTGCAGTGCAAGGATTCCTTCTACGGACAGCATTCTCCTGAGACGAAGCCTGTCGGATACGAGCTGCTGGATAAGTGGGAGGCATGGAAGCGGATGGGATGCCTGGCCTCGGAGATGGAGTCGGCGGCTCTGTTCATAGTGGCTGGCAGCCTGCGCGTCAGGGCGGGTTCCTGTTTTCTTGTGGTTGCCAATCAGGAGCGGGAGAAGGAAGGTCTTGCGAATCCGGTTGTCCATGATACGGATATGGCGGTCCGCGTGGCCGTCGAGGCAGTCAGGAATCTGATCCGGGAGGATCAAAAATAGATCTGGCAGATTGTTTAAGCAGAGGTGAGGATGGATTAGCAAAAGGAAAGGTGAAGCTTTCTTGTGAAAGCCGGTATGGACAGTATGTAAAAATACTGCCATGCCGGCTTTTGTATTTTTGACTTTTTTGCTATCATATTTTTCGTTGGCCAGGTAACAATTATATATATTGTACAAAAAATCAATTGTTTTCTATAATAATTTTATACAAAGAGTACTCGTGTAAATCAAAAAATGTAAGGAGAACGCTAGATGAAGAGTAAAGATATGAGTTATTATATGAAATCCGTGATCGGCCTGCTGTTCATGTTCGGTTTTGGACTTCTGCCTCCGATAGAGCCGCTGACATCTCTGGGGATGCAGATCGCAGGTATTTTTATCGGTCTGATCTTTCTGCTGTGCCTGGTGGATATCGTATGGCCCAGTATGCTCGGTCTGATCGCCCTGGGCATGACAGAATACTGTTCGGTTGAGGAGGCAATTTCCTCCGGATTTGGAAGTGAACTGGTGTGGATGATGCTGATCATACTGGTCCTGGCAGAGGCGATCAATATGAGCGGGCTTGGGGAAGTTATTGCACGCTGGCTGATTACAAGACGGTTCCTCAATAAAAGGCCGGTGCTTTTTACCCTTGTATATATCATAGGGCTGGGCTTATGTTCCCTGTTGGTTTCATCGACGGCGGCAGTGATCATGGGCTGGGTGATCTTCTATGACATTGCGGATATGGTTGGATACAAGAAAGGAGACCGATACAGTACGCTGATGATATTGGGGACGTTCATGTCATGCATCATGTATGAAGGGCTCTTCGCATTCCAGAGCTGGTGGCTGGTTCTGGGCGAGACATTCAGAGATATGACCGGATACGGGATTAACTATGTGACCTACTTTATCCTGGGCTTCATCATCGAGACGCTGATTAATATCCTGTTTGTCCTGTCTATGAAATATGTGTTCAAATGTGATTTTGACAAGCTGAACGAGGTGGATATCAAGAAACTGGAAGGCGAGGGAGAATTAAAGCTGAATTTTCTTCACAAGTTTTTCCTCCTGTGCTTTGGAATGATTGTTGCATACGTCTTTGTGACGATCATCTACCCGCCGCAGTGGCCGTTTATCGCACTGTTGAACAGGATAACCCAGTCCGGCTGGTTTGCGATCGTACTATGCCTTGCCATGATCGTCAGATGGAAGGAGAAGCCGGCGTTAGATTTCTCCAAAACAGCGTCCACCGGATTAAGCTGGAACATCCTTATGATGTGCGCCGCCATCATTCCGGTTGCCAGAGCGCTGACATCGGATGCGACAGGAATGAAGGAGATGCTTAATAATCTGCTGTCGCCAATCTTCTCAGGGATGAATCCGGTTGTATTTATCATCACACTGATCGTGATGATGATGATCCTTACAAATGTTGGAAGTAATATGGCGACAGGTGTCGTACTGATGACGGTCATCATACCGTTCGTAGGGGATTACTATTTCTCGCCTGCACTGGTGGGAATGATCATCATCTTTGTGGCGACGATGGGCTTCATCCTTCCGGGGTCCTCAGGAATGGCGCCTTATTTGTACGGGAATGACTGGATCCAGGTCAGGGATATCTACAGATACGGCCTGTTCTACTGCCTGCTGTTTCTGATCTGCTCTGTTCCGGTGTATCTGGCGGCAAGCTTTATAATATAGCGTGCGGCCGTTACTTAGAAAGGCCGGGTTAAACCTGAGAAAAAATCCCGGATTTCCTGCATCAGCAGATTTTCCTGAATGCTCAGTCCCGAAGAGGAATCATATACCATGAACAGTGAGAGCGCAGTGTGGAAACCTGTAACCTCAAGGAGCTTGAGCTTTCCGGAGGCTGCAAGAGGATCCTGATATACGGCAAATAAAGGAGCTATCATCACCTTGTCGGGATCGTCCACAAGGACCTGCTTGGCAACCTCCATATTGGACAGGACCGTGAAATGCTTGAATTTATGGATAATACTTCCGATAGGCTTATCCTGGGGATTGGGATAGTTGTGGTGCACAAGGAGATGCTTGTGGAGCAGGTCGTCTATATGGATGGTTTCCCTGCCGGCAAATTCGGAATGGCCGGAAACCATAGCGCAGAACCGGTCCGTATAGAGAGGTTCGATGCAGATATTCCCATTCCTTGCCGCCAGTGCATGGAACTGGTTCGGGAAATCGGCAGATTCTGCTCCGATCACGATACTGGCGGTGCGGTCGTTAAAACAGCTGTGCATGTCTTCATAGCCGATCTCATAGATATGCAGGTGGATATTCCGGTGCTTGCGGGACCAGATCTTCACGAGATGGCGGGACAGGGCATAGGTTCCGGAAGGAAAGATACCCAGGTTGATGATCTGACGCTGCTGGCTGTTATCCGAACAGAGATAGTGGAGCTCGTCGTTCCTGGCAAGAATCTCCTTCATCAGGCGGACCGCCTGTTCGCCGTCAGGAGTAAGGAGAGTTCCTTTATTGGTCCGGCGGAAGATCTGGATGTTCAGTTCGGCCTCAATGGAGTTGATAATGGCGCTTAAGCCGGTCTGGCTGATGTACAGCTTTCTGGCGGCGGTGGAGATAGACTTGCACCGGGCGACTTCGATTAAAAATTGTAAATGATCAATGCGCATAATAATACCTCAAAGAAATAAATAACAACATAACGGTAAAAAAGGAGAATGAAAAATGAAAAAATATACAAAAATTATAGCAGACTATTTATCGAATCTCAAGTATGAAGATATTCCGGGGGAAGTGATCGAACGGGCAAAATTAGTCACGTTACATACGATCGGGGCGGCAATATCGGCGGTAAAGACCGAAGCCGGGCAGAATATTATCGACGTGGCGAAAACTCTTGGAGCGGGAGGGCGTGAGGCGTCGATCATCGGCGACGGTACAAAGGTCAGCGTCGGCAACGCGGTCCTGGCAGGAGGAACCCTGGCGGATCTTCTGGACTGGGAGGATTGCAGCTGGACCGGGCACCCTTCGGCTGGCGCTGTGCCAACCGGCCTTGCGGTTGCCGAAGCCTATCATAAGAGCGGGAAGGAATATCTGACTGCGCTGGTGGGGGGATACGATGTATACCAGAGAGTTGCCATGGCAGTACAGCCGTCCCCGAAGCGTTTTGAAGAAGGCTGGGGACTTCACTGCTGGCAGATATTTGCACCAGCGTCCGTTGCAGGCAAGCTGCTTGGAATAGAAGGCGATAAGATGAACCAGCTGCTTGGCGCGGCAGGACATATGACGCCTGTTGCGATCAATCTCATTCATTCAAGCTTCAGTGATTTCTATCACTACACACACGGCCTCACTGCCCAGTCGGCTGTGGAGTGTGCGCTGATCACCCAGAAGGGTATCTCTACACTTATGGGGGTACTGGAGGAGGATACAGGCTATTACTTCGGCGTATCCGATCAGTGTGACTGGGACTGGTACGACAGGGAGCTGGGCAGCAGATATATGATCATGGAGCTGATGCTTAAGAACTGGCCGGTTAATATGTGGATCCAGACGCCGATGGATATGATCCACGCCATCAAGACGAAGCATGATATCGATCCGGATCAGATCCGACTGATCGAAGTATCTCCGTTTATTCCGGAGAGGAGCGAGGACAGTCCGGCTTGCGGGTACGATTCTCTGGTGGCGGCACAATTCAGCATCCCGTTCTGTATGGCCATGTATCTGAAAGGGCCGAAGATCGGGACAGAGTGGCTGGACGAGAAATATCTTAAAGATCCAGAGATCCTCAAGATGGCTTCTAAGGTAAAGGGAGTGGGAGAGACTTCTCTGATCAGCAGTAATTTTGATACATTCCAGAAAGGCTCCTATCCGTCTTACACAATGAAGGTGACGATGGAAGACGGGACCGTCTATGAGGAAGCGGTGCAATTTCCGAAGGGGCATCCGCAGAATCCGTATACAAGAGAAGAGTGTATCGAATGCTTTAAGCTGGCAACGGAGGGATTAATGAGCGGGGAGAAGCAGGATGCTCTCTGCGACTTTATCCTGAACAGACTGGAGTCGGTTGAAGACATGGCAGAAGCCGGGAGATATCTGACGATCGCATAGGAGAGTGGGCCTGGAGTTTTCATAGATGAGGTGATAAGAGATGATAAGAGATATAACAGTGATAGGAGGCGGTTCTACGGGACACGCGGCCGCCGCGTATCTTACGGGCAGAGGATTCGACGTTGTACTCTGCGACCATGAAGGGTTTAAGAAGGAATTTGATGATATAGAAGAAGCCGGAGGCATCCTGTTAAGGGGACTTGCAGGCAGAGGAGTACGGAAGATATCAAAGGTGACGCATGACTTCGGCGAAGCGGTGGGACGTGCCCGGCTGATACTGGTCTGTGTGCCGGCGGCCAGACATCAGGAGATTGCAGAGCGGATCGCGCCATACATGAGGGAAGGCCAGAGCGTGCTTATCCTGCCGGGGAACCTTGGCTCCTTTATTTTCCGGGATGTCTTTCGGAAAATAAAGGTGCCAGAGGATGTGATCATCGCGGAGATGGAAGGTAATCTGTGTCCCTGCCGTCTGACTGCCCCGGCGGAAGTAACTGTCGGACTTCCCATCAGAGCCAAGAAGGTGGCCGCCCTGCCGGGATCAAGAACCGCAGAATTTATAGAACAAAATGAAGGAGTGCTTGACTTTATCGCTAATAAGAATGTCCTGGAAGGCGCGCTGTTGTCAGATAACTATGTGCTTCATATCGGAACGACACTTTTAGCGTCCAGTACGATAGATGAGATGGGAGATGCATTCATCCTGTTCCAGCACGGCCTTAACGATGCGTCTATCCACTGTACGGAAGCGATACGGCAGGAACGCATCCGCCTGCTGGACGGGCTTGGAATGAAGGAGAGGGATTCTGCGACAGAATTCTTTGAAGAGCTCAGGGACTGGCGGAATCATCCGGAGTATTCGGTATTTAGGACACTCAAGGGACCAGACAGACTGAAACACCGTTATGTGGAGGAGGACGCGGCCGCATGTGCTTCTATGGCGCTTTCCTGCGCAAAGAGGCTTGGGATTGAGATGCCGGTATTAAGGGCGGTGGTCACACTTGCATCTGCGGTGAATCAGACGGATTATTATGAGACGGGAAGAACACTTGAGAATGTAGGATTTGGTACAGAGATGACGATGGAAGAGATCGTCTCACAGATTAGTTAGGAGGAAGAAGATATGCTTTATAACTGGAGAGCAATGATCGGAGTGATCGCTCCGACAACGGGTGTTGCGATTGAAACAGATTTCCACAGATTTGCGCCGGAAGGTGTTGCGGTGGTGACAAACAGGATTCCCTTTTCCGGGAATCCCACACCAGAAGAGCTGATGGATATGGTCAAGTGTCTGGAAGGCTCAGCGAAGATCTTCGCTGATAATCTTCCCTTTGACGTGGTTACTTTCGGATGTACGTCGGGAAGTCTGGTGGGAGGAAGCGGATTTGACAGGAAATGTGCCGAGACCATAGAGAAGGTCTGCGGATATCCGGGGCTTACGACAAGCACCTCTCTGCTGGATGCATTTGCCGCGCTGGGAGTGTCCCATGCGGCGGTGGTGACGCCTTATCCGGATGATACCAATATATTGGAGAAGCAGTTCCTGGAAAATAACGGTATTAATGTGACGACGATCCAGGGGATGACGTCAGAGCGGTGTACGTTAGATGAACTGAGCGACCGTCCCTACGATATCTATCGTCATGTGAAGGCTCTCGATCTGACCGGCGCGGACAGTATCTTCATCAGCTGTACAGGCATGAATGTGCTGGATATCATCTCGACCATTGAGACAGATTTCGGGCTTCCGGTCCTTACCAGTAATCAGGTTACGCTGTGGGGAGCATTGAGAAAAGCAAGAGTGGGAGATAAGCTTCCTTATCTTGGCAGGCTCTTTACACTGTAGGCAATGATACGATTCAAACGGAGAGCCAGATGAGGAGGATTATGATGTCAGAGATAAATGAATTGACGAAGGCCAAGATTCCAAGTGAAGATAATGGGATTGAACTGAAAAGAACCCTGTGTGATATCTGCTGTCCGGGTATGCACTGCGGGGTAAATGCCTATGTGAAGGACGGTAAGATCATCAAGATAGAAGGTACGAAAGAGCATCCCCGCAATCATGGGAAGCTGTGTACCAAAGGCGCGGCAGGACGCCAGTATGTATATCGTAAGGACCGGCTTCAGACACCGCTTAAGAGGACTGGGGAGCGGGGGGAAGGAAGGTTTGAGCCGATTTCCTGGGATGAGGCATATCAGATCATCCGGGATGAATTGTTTAAGGTAAGGGATACTTACGGAGCCGACAGCGTGGCGTTCTTCTCAGGATATACGAAATGGTACAGGCAGTATCTGCATCGTTTTGCTTATTCCTTTGGCAGTATCAATTACGGAACAGAGTGCAGTACCTGCTTCAAGGCAAGCGAGATGGCATGGGAGGCGACGGTGGGGCTGAATTCCGATCCGGATATGGAGAATTCCAATGTGATCCTGGGGTTTGCGTTGAACGGGTTTCACTCAAACCATCTGATGTCCGCCAGGCTTCTTAAGCTGAAAGAAATGGGGAAGAAGTTCATTATCATAGATCCCCGAAAGACGCCTGCAACCAAGAAGCTTGCAGACATCCATCTACAGATCAAGCCGGGCACGGACGGCGCGCTGGCGCTGGGGATGGCGAACCTGATCATCGAGAACGATTGGCATGATAAGGCGTATATTGAGAAATATACCTATGGATTTGAAGAATATGCAGAATATGTGAAGCAGTTCGATTTGGATACCACCGCAAGGATTACCGGTCTTAAGAAGGAGGACATCTACGAAGCCGTGAAACTGTATGCGACTAACGGACCTGCGTCGATCACGGAGACTTCCTGTTCCATTACCCACCATACCAATGGATTCCAGAATTACAGGGCGATGATCTGCCTGAACGGCCTGACCGGGAATTTCGACCGTCCGGGCGGGCAGATTCCGGAGAAGTCCACCTTCTACGACATGCCGGCAGGTTATCATATGTACGAGCATGAATACTATCTGGATGTACAGCCCAAGCGGAAGGCAGACGCCATCGGATGCCGGAAGTATCCGCTTTGGAACAAATTCATGGATGAATTCCAGGCAATGGATCTGTCCAGACAGATCCTTGAGGGAACGCCTTACCCCGTCAGGGCTGTTTACGGAGCGGGAATGAATGCCAAGATGTTCCCGGATACGAAAAAGATGTATGAGGCGCTGAAAAGTCTGGATTTCTTCGTCGATGTTGACTTGTTTATGACGGATACGGCGAAGTATGCGGATATTGTCCTTCCGGCATGTACCTCCTACGAAAGAGGAGAATTCAAAGCATATATGGGAGGATATGCGGCATTTACCAGACCGGTGATCGAACCGCTCTATGAATCGAAGAGTGACGTTCAGATCTTAAAGGAACTGGCGGATGTGATGGAACTTGACGATCCGTTGTTGCGAGAAGGGTATGAGGCGGAGATCAACTATATGATCCGGGATTTAAGCGTTACGATCGAGGACATGAAGGCAAGTGAGTTCCCAATCAGGGTTCCTGAAGCACGGGAGGTTGTACCGGGGGAATTTACGGCAAATGGCATGAATACGGCGAGCGGAAAATTCGAATTCTATTCCAACTATATAGCGGAGTTCAAGGATCAGGGGCTGTCCCCGATCCCTACATATAAGGAGACGCTGGATGACGAGGGGATGGATGAGAAAGAATACCCGTATATCCTGGTAACCGGCTCCAGGCTTCCCAATGCCATACACTCCAGGATCCACGAACTTGCATGGACAAGGAGTCTCAGAAAAGAGCCTATGGTGGATCTGAATCTGGAAGATGCCGGGGAGCTTGGGATCAGCCATGGAGATCTGGTGGAGATCCGCACGATCACCGGAAAGATCCGGATGAAAGCGAATCCGTCCGTGAAGATCCGCAGAGGAGACGTCCAGCTGTATCACGGATACAAAGAGGCGAATGCGAATGATCTGATCGGCAGTACCCATACCGATCCCTACAGCGGTTTCCCGGGCTTTAAGTCCAGCAGATGTCAGATTGTCAGGGTATCAGAATGAGGCATGGATGCTGATATATGACAGAAGACGAGGGAAGGTGAAAAGATGATGAAACAGAAAACGGCGGTTGTAGGGTTCGGATGCGCCGGATATCATGGCGTAAAGGCGATGCGGGAACACGGATATGACGGAGAGATCGACGTATATACGGATTCGCCCTGGGCGCCGGCGAATCCGATGCTGACGACCTATTACATATATGGAAAGCTTCCAAGGGAAGCGACGTGTCCATTCGGAACGTTGGAAGAGCTGGCGGTAAAATATCATTTTCATGCTATAGCGGAGCCGGTCGAAAAGGTGCACTCGGAAGAAAGAAGCATCCAGACGAGGGACGGCGCAGTCAAGAGATATGACCAGCTCCTGATCGCAACAGGTGCAAGAGCGTTTGTACCGCCGATTGAGGGACTGGACTGTAAGAATGTATTTTCTATGCGGACGATGGAAGATGCCGGACGCGTGAAGAAGGTCCTACAGCAGGAGAAGATTGAGAGCGCAGTGGTGGTAGGCGCCTCCATGGCAGGGATTAAGCTTGTGGAGCTGTTCCATGCCAGAGGGATCACATGTACGCTGGTGGATATGGCGCCGGGGATCTTCCCGATTGCGGCGGTTCCATGTATCGCGTCAGAGATTGAAGACAGATTAAGAGAAAAAGGTGTGAGACTTGCATTTTCAAAAGCCTTGGAGAGGATTGAAGAAGCAGGAGGAAAGCGCCGGCTGGTGTTTGCTGACGGGGAGCGTATCCCCTGCGATCTGGTTATGATGTGTATTGGGACAAGGGCAAACACAGAGATCGCGGACGATAAGCTTAAGATAAACCGGGGGATCGTGGTAGATGAGAGGATGCAGACGAACATGCCGGGAATCTACTGCGCCGGCGATTGCAGTGAGGGAACGAATCTTCAGACCAAAGAGACGCAGATCATAGGTATCTGGGATAATGCGGCGAAGCAGGGGCGGACGGCAGGGGCGAACATGGCCGGCGTCAGGACCGTCTATCAGGGCAATATGCCTCACAATATTACACATTTCATGGGAATGGATTTTATCGGATACGGTGATGTCAGGAGCAAAGGCAGGGAATATGTCTACGAGAACAGGGAGCGCGGGCAGAAGTTTTTCCTGCGTATGGAAGAAGGAAAGCCGGTATGCATGAACTTTCTTGACTCCTTTGGAGCGAGCGGGGTGTTGAAGTCATATATGCTCCGAAAGATAAACGGCGGTACAGAACCGCCGAATCCGGCTGCGCGGGTGCGTCTGCTCCACGAGGGGATACCAAGAGAACTGATAGAGCTGTTGATGAAGGAAGGATAGGAGAAGAATATGGGAAAAATTATAGATCTTGATATCCAGAAATGTTCTGCCTGCGGCGCCTGTGCCGTGGCGTGTATGGATCAGAATGACCTGGACCTGTCTGAGGGTGTGTCTCCGTTCCGGGTTGTGTGTGACCTGGAGGATGAGGATGGGGAATATCAGTATTATTCAATCGCATGTTTCCACTGTGAGGATGCACCCTGTATTACGGCATGTCCGTGCAATTGCCTGAGTAAGGATAAAGAGACCGGCTTCACGGTCTGTGATAACACGAACTGCATCGGATGCCACAGCTGTGCCATGGCCTGTCCCTTTGGGGCTCCCAGTTACAGAGGAGACGGCAAAATGGTGAAATGTGACGGCTGTGCAGAGAGGGTAAAGCATGGATTGGAGCCGGCCTGTGTCAATAACTGTCCGACAGGGGCGTTAAGATGCATGGAAGAACAAGATTTAAAGGACGTGAAGATAAAGAACTCCCTGAGAAAGCTGATATAAATTGAAATCAGCAGACTGATTTTTGAGAAAAAATTTTATTCGTGCAAAAAAAATCGCATTTATGCAGGTTAGGGATTGAAAAAAGAGGTATAAAAGAATATAATAAGTATAGTGATTGTTCTTTGAGCGAAAGTATCTAAGTCATAAGGATATGATACTGAGCCGGGATGAAAGCGATTTTGTCCCCGGGGTTCATATGGAAACGTCTGGGCCTTCCCGCAAAGCTTAAGCCTTGCACTGAAAAAAAGAACACGAAGCAGCCATATTGTTTATGATGAAAAGAACAGTAGGGAGACTTTGTGTCTTTCTGCTGTTTTTTAATAGTCTGATATCAGTGTGAGGAGAAAAAATGCAGGCGGAAGGATTGATTCTGGCGGGCGGTAAAAGTACAAGGATGGGCGGCCGCCATAAAGGAAGTCTTATCTATGGGGATAAGACTTTTACGCATCTTCTTGTGAAAGAATTGAAGAGAGAGGTTTCGCGCGTGAGAGTGTCATACGGGCGAGAGATAAAGGATGAAGGAACCGGCTGTCCTGTCGTGATGGACATTTATCCGGAATGCGGACCGATTGGCGGGATCTACGCAGGTCTCAGGGCGTGTGAGCGTGAGTGGATGCTGACTGCGGCCTGCGATATGCCGCTGATGAAGGTTGAACTGTATCGTTATCTGATGGACATGCTTGAGAAGAGGGAGAAGACGGAGAATATCATTTATGACGGGGCGGTTCCCGTGACAGACGGCCGGATACATCCCCTGGCGGCGGTCTATCGGGCAGGAAGGCCGGGCCTTCGACGGAAGAATATGGCGGATCTCCTGGAGGAGCAGATCGGGAGAAGAAATTACCGTATCCGGGACGCCCTGAAAGGTCTGAACATCCTGTATGCAGACCTTTCAAAAGAGGCTCGGTTTGCGCAGATGCTCTGCAATATCAACACGATAGAAGAATATGAACGGTTAAAGAATATGAAAGATCAAAGAATATGAAAGATCAAAGAACAGAAACCGTTAAAGAACAGGGATCGTTAAAGAACAGGAAAGGATTTTAAGAAGATGGCAGAGAACATAATAGGACTTAATAAGGCGCAGGAAATGCTTCTTGAGAAGGTGGAGAAGATCAGAGAGACCGAGAGCATCTCTCTGTGGGATGCCGCAGGCAGAGTTCTGGCAGAGGATGTCTTTGCCGGGCATGACCAGCCTCCGTTTCCGCGGTCTCCTCTCGACGGTTACGCCGTGCAAAGCAGGGATATAGAGGGGGCCTCAAAAGAATCGCCGGTAAGGCTTCGGGTGATCGACGGGGTGGATGCAGGACATGTAAGTGCAAAATGCGTAAGCCGTGGGACGGCCATACGTATCATGACGGGTGCGCCGATACCGGAAGGGGCGGATTGTGTCATCGGCCAGGAGGACACGGATTACGGCGAAGAGAATGTGGAGATCTTCGAAGAGGTCAGGGCATATGAGAATTACTGCTATGCAGGAGAGGATTACAGGGCCGGCGCAAGGATACTGTCGAAGGATACGGTGTTAGGCTCGGTGGAGGCAGGGATACTTGCCAGCCTTGGCAGAGAGGAAGTTCTGGTATACAGAAGGCCGGGGGTGTCCGTACTGACAACGGGAGATGAGCTTGTGCTTCCGGGGGAGGCGCTTTATCCCGGGAAAATCTACGATTCTAACCTGTATACACTGGTGACAAGGCTTACGTCTCTGGGTATGGACGTAATACAAAAAGGGCGTTCGGGCGACGAGCCGGGGGAAGCGGCCGAATGGATCAGAGAAGCCGTGCAGGTGTCGGATATCATCATTACGACAGGGGGCGTATCGGTAGGCAGGAAGGATATCATGCATGAGGTGCTTAAGCTGCTTGGATGTGAGCGGATCTTCTGGAGGATTGCTGTGAAGCCGGGAATGCCCACGTTGTGCGCCTCATATCAGGGAACGCTTCTTATCTGCCTGTCCGGGAATCCCTTTGGCGCGGCGGTGAATCTGGAGCTTCTGGTACGGCCTGTTCTTTGTAAGCTGTCAGGAAGAAAGGAGCTTGGGCTTAAGAGGATAACGGCGGTGACGGAGAATGAATTTCCGAAGAAAAGCGGAGTGACCAGATATGTCCGGGCATATTACGAGGACGGAAGGGTGCGGATCCCCGAAGGTTCCAACGCGTCCGGGATCTTAAGCTCCATGTGCGGCTGTAACTGTCTGATTGAGATTCCGGCAGGAACCTTATGCGTTAAGAAGGGAGAAACGGTATGGATCGTTCTGTTGTAGGAAGCCGCAGGGAGAGAAAACAGGGGATCGTCGCTGTCTGCGGGGTTAAGAATTCTGGGAAAACGACTTTGCTGGCGGTGCTTTTAGAGGAACTTTCGAGGCGCGGACTGAAAACGGCGGTCATCAAGCACGACGGGCATGATTTTTCCTGTGATATCGAAGGGACGGACAGTTACCGGCTGAAAGAAGCGGGCGCGTATGGAACGGCTGTATTTTCAGATAACCGGGTATTTATCCATAAGACCGGAAGGAAGGAGACGCTGGAAGCGCTGATCGGAATGTTTCCCGAGGCCGATCTCATTTTCCTGGAAGGCATGAAGGACAGCTGTTATCCAAAGATAGAAGTGATCCGGAAAGGAATATCAGGAAGCCCTGTCTCAAACCCCGAAGGACGGTTTCTAATCGTGACGGACACAGACCGGACGGGATATGGGGAGGAAACAGCAGGGTTTGAGGAGATAGATCGTATTATTGAGAAGATACTGGAAGAAACAGCAGACTGACACTGATAATTTTCATGGAGTAACAGCCTTGTCATCTGTGAAGGAGGTACGAAAAGGATATGAAGGAGATAAGAACAGTCGACGCAGAGGGGCAGGTACTCTGCCATGACGTTACGCAGATCATAAAAGGCGTGACAAAGGACGCGGTATTCCGTAAGGGGCATGTGATCCGCAAGGAGGATATCCCGGTATTATTAAGCGTTGGGAAGGACCACATCTATGTCTGGGAGAAGGATGAGGATATGCTTCATGAAAATGAGGCGGCAGAGATCTTGTATTCTCTGTGTGAGAACCGGCATATGCACCCTTCGGAGGTAAAGGAGGGGAAGATAGAGGTGATCGCAGATTGCAGCGGCCTGTTAAAGGTTGACCGCAGACGTCTGAACCTGGTTAACGGACTGGGAGAGATGATGATTGCCTCAAGGCATGGGAACTTTCCTGTGAAGGCAGGAGACAAGATTGCCGGAACAAGGATCATTCCGCTGGTGATCGAAAAGGAGAAGATGGAACGGGCGAGGGAAGTATGCGAAGGGACGCCCCTGTTCGAGCTTAAGCCTTATCTGCACAGAAAAGCGGGGATCGTGACGACGGGAAATGAAGTGTATCACGGACGGATCCGGGATACATTTACACCGGTGATAGAAGAGAAGCTGGCAGAATATGACGTGGAGATCATAGGGCACGAGGTCAGCGACGATGATCACGAAAGGATCACGGCCTGTATCCGCAGGTTATTGGAGGCGGGAGCGGATCTGATCCTGTGTACGGGAGGCATGAGCGTGGATCCGGATGACAGGACGCCCCTTGCCATCAGGAATACAGGGGCAGAGATTGTGACTTACGGCGCTCCGGTGCTCCCGGGAGCAATGTTTCTTCTGGCATATCTTGACGGGGAGATCGCAGAGGGAGAGTATGGCGCAGAGGAGGAAAAGAGCAGGGAAGGCGGTCACGGCCGTGCCGTGATCATGGGATTGCCGGGGTGCGTGATGTATGCGAAGCGGACCATATTCGACCTGGTTCTTCCAAGGATCATGGCAGGAGAACGATTAAGCGGGAAAGACATTTTTGTACTTGGAGAGGGAGGCTTATGCCTGTCCTGTCCGGTGTGCACATTTCCCAACTGCGGCTTCGGCAAAGGAGGAGGCGCATGAGAGACGGATTTGGAAGAGAGATAGGTTACATGCGCATCTCCATCACCGACCGCTGTAACTTAAGATGCAGATATTGTATGCCGGAGGGGATCCGGCTTGCCCCGATGGAAGAGATCCTGACCTATGAGGAGATAGAGATGGTCTGTAAGGCCGCGTCAGAGCTGGGGATTACCCGGTTCAAGCTTACGGGCGGTGAACCGCTGGTGCGTGCCGGCTGTCCGAAGCTTGTGGGGATGATAAAGGGCCTTTCGGGGACAGAGCAGGTGACACTCACGACGAACGGCATTCTCCTTGGAGAGTATCTGGATGAGCTTGTGGCAAACGGCCTGGATGCGGTGAACGTAAGCCTGGATACACTGGATTGCAGGACTTTCAGACAGATGACCGGGTATGACGGGCTTGAGAGAGTGAAGGAAAGCATTCACAAGGCAGTAAAGACGGGCTTGAAGATCAAGATCAATACTGTGCTCCAGAAGGGGATCAATGCTCACGAATGGGAGGCGCTTTTACAGCTTGCGAAGGAGAATCCGCTGGATGTGCGTTTTATCGAGATGATGCCGATCGGCTGTGGAAGAAAACAGGAAGGGATCGAGGGAAATAAGATACTTTCGCTGTTGAAAGAGAAGTATCCGGGGATCCACAGAGACGATATGCTCCATGGAAACGGACCGGCAGAGTATTACCGGATTCCCGGATTCGCGGGAGGGATCGGATTCATCAGCGCGGTCCACGGACAGTTCTGCGCTGACTGTAACCGGATACGGCTGACCGCCAGGGGAGAGCTTAAGCCGTGCCTGTGCTATGAAGACAGCGTGGATGTAAGGGGGATCCTGAGAGGACAGGCCCGGGATGGATCCGAAGGAGCGAAGAAGAGGAAGGAGGCTGTGCGCGATGCAGTCCGTCAGGCTGTGGAGCGCAAGCCCCGTAAGCACTGCTTTGATGAAGAAGAGCAGATTACAGAAGGAAGGCAGATGGTCCAGATCGGAGGGTGAAGATATGTGCAGAGTTATTGCGATATGTACGAGTGAGAAGAAAGGAACACAGAAAAAGGAGGTTCCCGGGGCTTTGCTTAAGGCAGACTGGGGAATCGAGGGTGACGCCCACGCCGGGAAATGGCACAGGCAGGTCAGTATGCTTGCAGTAGAGAAGATTGAAGCGTTCAGGGCAAGAGGCGCCGAAGTGGACTACGGTGCATTTGGGGAGAATCTGATCGTAGAAGGGTATGATCTTCGAAATATTCCGGTGGGAACCCGGTTTGCAATCGGGGAGGCCGTACTTGAATTGACACAGATCGGAAAGGAATGCCATAGTCATTGCGCCATACATAAGGCGATGGGTGACTGCATCATGCCAAGAGAAGGCGTATTTACAAGAGTGATCAGAGGCGGTAAGATCCGTCCGGGAGATGAGATACAGAAACTGCCTCTGGATGCAGAGCGCCCGTTTACGGCGGCAGTGATCACGCTGAGTGATAAAGGATATGCCGGGGAGAGGGAGGATAAGAGCGGACCGAGGGCCTGTGAGATGCTTAAGGCGGCGGGCTATGAGGTGATCGAGACTCTGTTGTTACCGGATGGAGAAGAGAGACTGAAAAAGGAGCTGATCCGTCTGGCGGACCAGCGGCAGGTCAATGTGATCTTCACGACGGGCGGCACAGGCTTTGCAGAGCGTGACGTTACGCCGGAGGCCACAAGGGCGGTGTGTGACAGGATGGCAATGGGGATCGCGGAGGCAATCCGCGTCCATTCTCTGGCGATCACGGACCGGGCCATGCTGAGCCGTGCGGTATCGGGGATACGAGGGAAGACGCTGATCGTGAATCTTCCGGGAAGCCCCAAGGCTTGCGGGGAAGGACTGGAATATATCCTTCCGCCGCTGGGACACGGGCTTGGAATCCTGAGGGGAACTGAGGGAGAGTGCGGAAGATGAGAAAAAGATGCATGGCAATATTGCTGGCAGTGTTAGTGATATTATCTGTGACAGGATGTTCGGGAGGCGGTGTGGAAGAAGACTTCGGGGACGTAGAAGAGAAGACGGAGGAGATACAGGTATTTGTCGCGGCGAGCCTTCACAGGGTAATGGAGGAGCTTGCCGATATGTATCATAAAGAGCACCCGGAGGTGAAGATCACCCTCAATGCAGACAGCTCCGGAACACTTCTGGCGCAGATTAAAGAGGGCTATGAGTGCGACATCTTCTTTTCCGCGGCACAAAAGCAGATGGATGAGTTAGCAGAAGAGGGGCTTATGCAGGCCGGGACGCGCGCGGATGTGGTGAATAACCGGCTGGTGGTGGTGACCAGAAAAGACAGCGGTACGCGGGTTAAAGGGATCGATTCTCTTGCGGATGCCGAAAGTATCGCCCTGGCGGGCGGAAGCGTTCCGGCCGGGAAATATACGAGGCAGGCATTGGTGTATCTGGGGACATTGTTTAAGGTGGACGACGTATCTTCGATCACAACAGAGGAAGTATCATATGCCCTTGGCAAAGTGGAGATCAGCGAACAGGATAATGTGAGCAAGGTACTGTCTGCCGTCCTTGAGGGCTCCTGTGAGGTGGGAACCACCTATTATTCAGACATATATGGTTTTGAGGACGAGCTTACGATCCTGGAGACCGTGAGTTATGACCTGACCGGCGACGTGACTTATCCAATTGCGAGGGTGGTGAATGAAGAGGCTGACGAGGCTCAGAGTGCGGCGGCAGACGATTTCCTGAAGTTCATTCTCTCGGATGAAGCGAAGGCGGTTTTTGAAGCATATTATTTCGATACAGAGTAGTTTGGTGTGTTACAGGTCCGGAGTGAACAGGAACCTTTTGGGCAATAGTTTTTGCAAAGCGTTCTGTCAGAAGATTGTTATTTTTCGCATAATGCAGTATAATTAGTGAAAGATGCAAGCAATTGCTCAATAATATGTGTGTCAGGAGGGCAAGACAGTTGGCGGATAGCAGAGGAATGGGAATAGAGCACTCACTGGAAGAGATACTGGATGAGGCGGTAAATAATGGAAGAAAGATGACGGCGCTTGGAAAGACGGCGACCTACATACCGGAGCTTGGGCGTGTGAACAAGGATTATCTTGGAGTATGTATCTGCACGGAGGACGGCAGATATCATGTAAGCGGAGACACCGATATAAGATTTACCATCCAGAGCATATCGAAGGTGATATCTTTAGCGGCGGCTCTCGAGCAGTGTGGATTCGAGAAGACATTTGACAGAGTGGGGATGGAGCCGTCGGGAGATTCCTTTGATTCTCTGGTGCGTCTGGATCTTGCGAGCGACCATCCTTCCAATCCGATGATCAATTCCGGAGCCATCGCCATCGCGAGCCACCTGTCCTGTGAGGTGAGTTTCGAATGGATGCTTGCGCTTACAAGAAGACTTTGCATGGACGAGGAGATAACGCTGGATGAGAAGGTGTACCATTCCGAGATGGGGCACATTTCCAGAAACAAGGCGATCGCCTACCTTCTGGAGAGTAAAGGGATCCTTGAGAACAATGTGGAAGAGAGCCTGGATCTCTATGTGCGGATGTGTTCCCTCGGCGTGACGGCGAGAAGCCTTGCGGGGTTCGGGCTGATACTGGCGTCTGACGGGATCAATCCGCTGACCGGGGAGAGACTGCTCCACAGTAAGGTGGTGCAGACGGTGAAAGCCATCATGCTGACCTGCGGGATGTATGACGGTTCCGGAAGATTTGCGGTGGAAGTGGGCGTGCCTTCTAAGAGCGGCGTCGGCGGAGGGATCCTTTCGGTGGTAGATAAGCGGATGGGGATCGGCATCTTCGGCCCGGCGCTGGATGCGAAGGGAAACAGCATTGCGGGACAGCATGTCCTGCGGGAGCTCTCTTCAAGGATGAGGCTTCACATGTTCGCGGATAATGTGCCGGAATATTGATTGTTAAGTTGGAAATCTCTTGGAAGATGGTGAGGATATGGCAAAATATTTTAACACTGTGGCGGTGTGCAGACCGAACCAGCACTATATGGTAGACATATCGGACAAATTAGAGCAGATCGGCAGGATGATCGATGCAGGCTGGTATTTTACGATAAACAGAGCCAGACAATATGGAAAGACAACGACGTTAAAAGCGCTGGCAAAGTTTCTGGAGAAGAATTATGTGGTTGTGAGCCTGGATTTTCAGAGAATGAGTGCTTCGGATTTTAAAGACGAAGCGTCATTTGTAATGGCGTTTGCTCGTGAGATATCTGCCGTGACGGGCAGAAGAGATGATGTACCAAAGAAGATCCAGGAGAGATTAGAAGAATTTGCAGACGGACAAGTAAGAAATACCGTGCTTTCGGTTCTGTTTGGCTGTCTGAATCAATGGTGCCGGGAATCGGAAAAGAAGATTGTGCTGATTATTGACGAGGCAGACAGTGCAAGCAATAATCAGGTTTTTCTGGATCTCCTGGCTTTGCTGAGGGTAAATTATATTGACCGGGATGAGATACCAACCTTCCATTCTGTGATTCTTGCCGGGGTCTATGACGTGAAGAACTTGAAACGCAAGTTTACGGCAGACGGTGAGCATAAGGAAAACAGCCCGTGGAATATTGCGGCAGATTTTACTGTGGACATGAGTTTCTCATTGTCAGCTGTTGCGGGGATGTTGTCCGAGTATGAGCAGGATTATCATACGGGAATGGACATTGAACAGATGGCGGAGTTGATCTATGAGTATACTGCCGGATATCCGTTTCTGGTTTCGAGGCTGTGTAAGCTGTTGGATGAATGTGTTGCGGCAGGCGAGGCGTATCCGGATCGAAGCCGTGCATGGACAAGAGATGGGTTCCAGGAGGCCGTACATATACTGCTGAAAGAGAAGAATACCTTGTTTGAGTCGATGATCAATAAGCTGTCAGATTATCCGGAACTAAGTGAGATGCTGTATATGCTGTTGTTTGGCGGGAAGACGATACCATATACTCCGCTGAATTCATCCATCCAGACAGCGGAGATGTTTGGCTTCATTAAGCAGGCAGGAGACAATGTGGCAGTTACAAACAGGATATTTGAGACGATTCTGTACGATCATTTCCTTTCAAAGGAGTTGCTGAACAATAAGATGTATGACGCCGGATTGAAGGATAAGGGCAGTTTTATCCGGAATGGACATCTGGATATGAGATATATTTTGGAAAAATTCATCATACATTTTAACGATCTGTATGGAGACCGGGATGGAACTTTCTATGAGGATGACGGACGAAGGTATTTTCTTTTGTATCTGCGGCCGATCATTAACGGGAAGGGAAATTATTATATCGAAGCCGAGACACGGAACCGGGAACGGACGGATGTGATCATAGATTATGGCGGTGAGCAGATTATTGTAGAATTAAAGGTCTGGCATGGAAATGCATATCACGCAAGAGGAGAGAAGCAGTTATTGGATTATCTGGAGTATTATCATCTGGATGCGGGATATATGCTGAGCTTCAATTTCAATAAGAATAAAAAGGCTGGTATCAAAGAGGTTACAATAGGGGATAAGCTTCTGATAGAAGCGGTCGTATAGACCTCAGATTCTGATAACGCCGCTTTATTCAGTTTCCAATGACATAAAAATGAAGAAAGGGGCTAATTTTATGTCTGAAAGTCGAGTTTTCAGACGGCCTGGGGGGGACAGCAAAACTCCCGCTTTTTAGCGGGAGTTTTACAGCCTCACTTAAAGAATCTTTACTTCTTCAATTAAGTCTTCAGAGTTATAGCGAAAAAAAATTTTATCTTGACGTTTTTCTTCTCCTATAATCCAATGTATTAGATATACTTCTGTTTGCGCCTCTTTTTGAACTATTTCGATTTTTTCTACAGACATTATTGTTCCTTTGAAATAAGCTTCACTCAAAAATTGAATTGCCGGTCCATATTCTAAAAAAGTATCTAATGCATCAATTGCAAAATATTCACCAACAAGCGTCTGCCAATTTTGTTTTAATTCTTTCCAATCTTCCCCTTTTTCTAATGGCAGATCCACTCCTTCTCCGATCATTGAAAACGCTGATTCGTTACACAGATCTTCATTAGGGCCTGTCGACATAGCATTTATCACTTTTCGGGCGGCGGCCTCTCTTGATATTTCCTGCTTTTTATCGACTTTTGAACATCCTGACAATATAGTGCAAACCAATATTATTAATAACATTATTTTGTTTTTCATATAATTTGCTCCTTAATTAGCAGAGTATAAATTCACAAGCATTTTCAAAGAAAAGTAATGCAGAGAATATGA
>CAJTRO010000008.1:38993-89159 GCA_910579015.1 uncultured Dorea sp.
CCTTGCTCAAAATCACTTGTTTTACTAGCGCAAATAACTCTTGATATTACTTAATTGTTTAGATACTGATTAAAATATTTGGCTAAACAATCGTTTGTATTATATTATCATATATTTTGTGATAATTCAATCATATTTTCAGAATTTTATTGCTAAATTGTAAATTTGATGTTACTTTTAACAGGTGAGAAATTATGGCATAGCCGATGTTTTTAAACAATATTGAGAACCAATCGGCACCCGCACTTCTTCACAGGTCATACCGGCATCATTCTCCACATAAAAGATCAGCTCCTTCACCTTTTCGCATTCAATGAACTGGGAGAATACTCCCGCCGCCTGATATTCTGTAAAATCATCGTCCGTGTAATGTCCGTTGCTCCAGTTGACAATGGGGGACAGTACCGTTCCGTCGCTGACGGAGAGTGTGCCGATCATAAGAACGGCCGCCAGTATTACAATGGCGCTCTTTTTCCGGTTGAAGCCTGGCTTTCGTTATGTCCGTTTTTTGGCCGGCAGATCGGTCTCTGGTGTTAGAATATGGATCTGCTTAAATGCCTGTTCCGCTTTCTGATATACAATTTCCGGTATTTCCGTTTCTTCCCGCAGCTTTTCGAGTAATACGTTTCTTTGTTCCATTCCTTCTTTCCCTCCTTTTTTTTATTCAGATACATGTTCTGCAATTCTTCCCGTCCCCGCTTCAGCCGGGTGCGCACCGTATTCTCGTTCATGTCAAGGATCTGGGCGATCTCTCTGGTGCAAAATCCTTCTACATAGTAGAGGATCATGACCAGACGGTACTTTTCATCTAGGAGCTTTATGACCTCCTTCCATTCCAGCTCTTCAAAGCTCTTATCGAAAGCAGGCTGTTCTTTTTGTTCTTCTGAAAAATACAGTATCTTTTTGTTACTCAGGATATCACAGCATTTACGCATCAGTATTTTGATCATCCAGGTTTTGAAATAAGCATTATTTTTAAGAGATGAAAGCTTTTCGTAACAGGTTAAGATCGTTTCCTGTATCGCGTCCGCAACGTCTTCATCGGAAGAGAGATATGACCTTGCGGTTTTGTACATGCTCTGCATGTACAGCCGGATCAGTTCCTCGAATGCGTCGGGATCCTGTTGTTTTGCTCTCTGTATTAATTCATCCATGCCCTGTTTCCCTCCTTTTTTGTATCCTTCTATCTATTAGACGCATAAAAAGAAATTTTTGTTTCAACTTTTTTACTATTGACAAAGGGGCAGGAATATTGTATCATACATTTCACATACATATAGTGTTGTTCAACACATCATATGAATCTTTTATTATCATTTATTCAGATCAGATTTCTATTAATCTGTATTGAAGGTTTTTGATACCTTCGATTTCCAAAGAAACCCACAAGAAAGAATGAAAAAATGAAAAGGGAAGGAGAAGATGAAGTACAAAAAGGTAATTATATTTTTGACGCTTGTGCTTGGAGCGGCGGTTTTTGGTAAAGCAGGAGCCTTTACGGCCAACCCTCGCGAAACGATTGCTGTGTGGCAGGAAGCGCAGGCGGCGCCTGACAAAAGAGAACCCAAAGAGTCTGAGAAGATTGCCGTTGTGAATCTGGATGAAGGAGTGCGGGGAAGAACAGGACAGGTCAATTATGCTGAAAAGCTGTCAAGATTCCCGTCGATGGATTTCGAATATACATCTTTAGAGGCCGCAAGGGCAGGACTTGAAGCAGGGAGATACGGAGCATATATCATTATCCCGGCTGTTTTCTCCCAGAATGTAGAGAGCATCAATTCAACACCGCAGGTCTCGCAATTGGAATATGCCGTCAACAGATCATATTCCCAAGAGCGCCGGTATGAGCTTCTTTATAATGTGCAAAGCTATATTGATTCGTTGAACGATCGTCTGAGCTATATGTATGTGGATAACATTTTAAAGGAGTTTCATGAGGCGCAGGATCATGCGGACCAGGTGATGGACAATGACCTGAAAGATAAAACTGCCATGGAGCGGATAGAGATCGGGGATCTGCTGGTCCTGGAGGAAGTGCCTGACTTTCAGATGGAGGAAAATACCGTAGAAGCGCCGGATATCTCGGGATATATGGAGAAAAATACTGTGCTTGCGGCGGCCATGAAGGAAGAATATGAAAGAAGCGTTAAGGAGATCCAGGCAGAGGCGGCAGAGCTCTGTGCCGGAGGCACGGCGTTGTCGGAACGCCTGAACAGTCTGTCTGAACAGACTTTGGCGCCGGATCTTACTGTGGATGAGAACGGCGGGAGCATCATAGAAAAGGCGGACAGCTGTCTCAGGGAGGAATTAGTACGGCAGTCGGAATGCATATTAGGGAAAGAAGAGGCTGTTCAATATCTGAGAAAGCTTCTTGAGAATCATCAGCGCCTCTGGGAAGAGTGGCAGAAGATAAGCGGACAGCCGGAGCAGTCCGTCGGTCAGTCAGGGCAGTCCGGTGACGAGCCGGAGCAGTCTATTGACGGGCCAGGACAGTCTGACAGCGAGTTCGATCAGTCTGCCGGGCAGAAGGATCAGGTTTTGTATACGTGGCTTGAGGCTGAGGAGCAGGAGATCAGAGGCTTTCTTGAAGAAATTGAGACTGCGGGGAATCTGGATGTCGAGAAAATCGTCGAACTGACAAGGACGGAATATGCGGAGCCGTTGAAGGCCAGGGCAGAAGCGGCCGCGAAAGTATTCCGGCAGAGGCAGGAGGAAGGTATGAACGCGGTTGCGCTTTATAATGAACAGCTCGCCGGTTTTCAACCTCAGATAGATCACCTGTCTGTTTCACGGAATGTACAGGAGATGACTGACAACAATGTACGTATGCAGGACACCCTGCTGGAGAACAGCCGTGCATATATGGAATATGCCGGGAAATCTGCTGATTCAGCCAGAGAGTATGCAGACGGGCTGTACAAGAGTATAGAGGAGGTCCGAAGGAAGTCAGACCAGGCTGTTGCGGACAGTCTGAAAGAAGCACAGGAGATGAGGGAGAAGACCAGTCTGGAGAATCAGAGGATTCTTGGAAGCTTTGCATCAAAGCTTCCCTATACGAGAACCGGAAGGGCGGAAAATACGCTGGTCTATCAGTTTATTGTAAATCCGCTGACGGCAGAAGACCGTTCAGAAGGACAGAAGAAAACCAGTATAGAGACGGGCAGTATGCTTCGGGCAGAAGACGGTGCGCAGGATCATTTGCCGGACCGGTCTTTGAATCAGGCAGTGTCTAAGATCCCGGACAGAAGGAACTCTCCAAAGGGCGTGATATATGCCGCGGCAGGAATATTAACGATTACTTTCGTAATACAGATCTATTTTTTCAGAAGGAGGAGAAGGTATGAGTATTAGAATGAACACCGAAGATGTGATCATGAGGGGACAGGAGATTGGAAGGCACGTAGAAGATGTTACAGCGTTGCAGAATTATCTGAATGATGTCGTGAACCACCAGCTTCCCGAGCTGTGGGAAGGAAGCGGTTATGAAGGCTTTGCCGCAAGGGTGGCGGAGATGGCGCCGAGCTTTGAGGCCATGCGCGAGCTGATTGGGGCCATTGGGCAGGGTGTTGTGACGAATGCACAGCAGTATGCAGAGTTTGACCGGACGGCAGGTTCTATGAACCGCGGTTAGCCAGAATCAGATACGGTGGACGGAAATGGTAATATACAGCTTGATCCGGATGTGATCGGGAACGGGGAAAGAAGCCGGATCCCGTTAAGTGACCTGTATGAGTTGCCTGTCTTCGCATTTGATACAGAGCAGAAGGCAAGGCAGTCTTGTACAGAGGAAACGCAGAGGATGAAGAGGATCAGGCGGGAGGTGTTTGCGTCGGACGGCCGGGAAATGGAGAATGCGTATCTTTCGGGTATCCGAAGCCGGTTATTTGAAACAGCGCCGGGGCTGACCGTGCATGAGGGCGTGAAAGAGACAGGGACGGTGCAGAAACCATGGCTTTCAGTGGAAATCATAATGATAGGATGGACGGCGCTGATTCTGGGAATATGGAGGCTCTCTTACCGGAAAGCCTTGCGCAAAAAAGGAGTGAGGAAATGATAGTAACATTTTTGGAAGACGATATTTTACTGGATAACAGGACGCAGGAGACGGTACATAAGGGGGAATACGTCCATCCATATTCCCGGCCGGATGACAGGCCGGTCGAGGCAGATCTTACGGACAGCAGTTTAAAGAAGCTGGATATCATTGTAAAGCCGGAGCAGAGGATTGAAGATGTCTATCGCTGTCTTCTGGAAAATGGTTTTTTCTCGAAGGTATACCGGAACAGCCGGATCAGGGTATATTCGGTGCGTCAGAGAGCATATGTGAACCCGCTCCTTACCTTTTGGCAGGGCGGGATCTATGCGGGGGATATTCTTGCCGTCGAGATTTCGGCGGTCTGATGTGATAAGAAATGAGATTGAAGGAAGGTATGAGCTGGAAAATGAGAGGGCGGATATGAAGCTTCGGATTCGAAAGAGTGAGCTGACGGCAAAGACGGTATATGATTTCAGGCGTCTGGAGGAACCGCATCATCTGTTCCTTCCCTGTAGGATTGAAGAAGAGAAGGAGCTGGTCTGCATGAATTTTGACCTGCGTCAGATGAACGAGGCGGATAAGCTGAAAAAAGAGGACAGGCTTTTTAGATTAAGATTTCTTCTGAATGCGGCAGACCTTGAAGAGGCGTACCAGGATTATGAATTTTCTCTTGAACCCGGGAATCTATATTATGACGTTCTTGGCCGGGTGAGAGTGAAGAGAAGGGACATTATTTCATCTGGCGGAAAGAACAGGAAGAGACATTTTCTGAGGCAGTATCAGGCGTTGGCGGGCTGTCTGCTTGATGGTCTGCGCCCGTATGAGGATTATCTGTACGGAGGCATGGAAATCCTGAAGGCAAAGGATGAGATTACAGGATTCTTTGAACCGGAGACCATGCAGGAAGAGAAGAAGCTGTTGACGGAGTATTACCAGAATCTTCTGGAGGAAGAGAAGAACCACATGAAGAAGGTGAGCAAACGAGGCTATAAACGGCTGATGATGTACAGTGTGCTGTCTGTGATCCTTCTTGCCGTACTGACCGCGGCCTCAGTCTACAGCTATGCATGGTATATGCCGAGGCAGGAACGTCTCAGGGAGGCAGAGGATGCCTATATCCGAAAGGATTACACGAAGCTTATTGATTCGCTTGACGGCTTTCGGATGGAAGAGCTTGACCATGCCGGGAAATATATGCTTGCCACAGCCTATATTCAGGGACAGGCGGTAGATACGTTCAGTGCGAAGGATAAAGAGAATATCTTAAGCAAGGTCACGTATCAGTCCAAAGAGGACGTGCTTAATTACTGGATCCATCTTGGCCGTATGGAGGCGGCAGAGGCAGAGGATCTGGCTATGAGGATGGCGGATGACCAGCTTCTCCTGTACGCATATATGCATGAACTCCGGCAGGTGGAAGCAGGCGAGGACTTGTCAGGAGAGGAGAAGAATGCCAGAAAGCAGGAATTGATGGAGAAGATAGAGGAGCTTGCGGGGAAGCTTGGGATCGAGTGACTTTTGCAATGCACTATATCCGGCAAAGAAGGAGGAGCTATGAGGTATCTGCTTGTACAGTCCCGGGACGGCTGTCTGGAGTATCCGGTAACGGAAGAAGAGGGATATGAGAAGGAGAATGTGTGGATGTCCCCGGTAACGGAAGAAGAGGGATATGAGAAGGAGAATGTGTGGATGTCCCATGAGGGCAGACAGGTATTCTGTCTTAGCGCGGATAGACGTGTATTTATGCGTAAGGAGAATGTCACCATATCGTCCAAAGAAGAGGCTCTGCTTCGGATTCCCGGATTAAAAAGCCGTATTTATATCAGAGGAATGCATATGTTTCTCGATATGGAGGCGGAGGAGCATCTGTACATAAATCAGCGAAAGCTGACGGCGGGAGAGTTCACGCTGTATCCGGGGACGGTTCTGTTCCTCAAGAATATCAGGCTTGAAGTCTGGGAGGAGCAGATCGCTGTTCAGGGATCGCCCGACGCCTGTATACCGGCGCTTCCTCCGTGTTCTTTGCCGAAGATGCCGGAAGGATATCCAATCTACAAGCGTTCCCCAAGGCTGATAAAGAAGGTATCAGAGGAGAAGATCATGCTGGAACTTCCCGGGGAAAGAGAAAGACTGGATAAGAAAGGATTTCTCATGACCGTTCTGCCGTCAGTCGGAATGACGGCGGTGACTGTGGCGGTTGGATTGCTTACGGGGCGCGGGATTTATCTTCTGATGTCTGCGGTTGCGGCAGGAATGACGGCGGTCTTTTCGGCGGTCAGGTATGTGGACGAACGGAAGGAAAACAGGGAGAAGAACAGGAAACATAAGGAGCGTTATCTAAAGTACCTGTGGCAGAAGCAAAGAGAGCTTGCATCGGCCTTAGAACGGGAGCAGGAGATTTACTCTTACCAGTATCCCAGCATGAAGGAGATCGCCGGAATGGTAAGAGACTGCGGCAGCCGTATCTATGAACGGATTCCCTCAGACAGTGATTTTCTTGTGACTGCGGTTGGATATTATGCGGGGCAGACAGGCTTTATAATAGAAGGTAAGGATCCTTCGTGGGACGCCGGGGAGGATGATCTTACAGAGATGGCGGCGGCAATAAGGCAGAGGTATTCGATTGTTGAACGTCCCAGAGAGATCAGTCTCAGGAAGGCGCATCTGGGGATGGCAGGCGGGAAGGAAACGGTACACCGGCAGATGAAGATACTGGCGGCCAGGATTGTATTTTCCCACAGCTATCACGACCTTCGCATGGTTGTGGTCTACAATCGGAAATATGAAGAAGAATTCCGATGGATGCGATGGCTTCCGCATGTACGGATACCTGAATTGAATGTGCTGGGGATGGTCAGTTCAAAGCGGACAAGAGATCTGGTGCTCACAAGCCTTGGCCGGATATTGAAGGAGCGGATGGACCGCGCAAAGGAAGATGAGCGGGATCAAGATCATCTGCCTCATTATCTTTTCCTGATCGACGAACCCGGCTGGATCATGGATCATGGAATTGTGGAGTATTTTCACATGGATGGAACGGCATTGGGGATTTCTGTGGTCTATGCCGGCGATATGCGGGTAAATCTGCCGGAATATATAGGAACGGTATTACAGCTTGAAGGTTCGAAAGAGGGGACTCTTATTCTGGATGAAGGCAGGTACGTGGAGCAGAAGATCAAGCTTTATCAGGCACAGGATACGGATTTTGAGTGGATGGCAAGAAATCTAAGCGCCATAGAGCATGAGCAGGGGCTTACCGGCGGTATTCCGAAGAGTGTTACCTTTCTTGAGATGTACGGGGTACAGCATCCAAAGGAGCTTGAGATCCGAAGAAGGTGGGAGGACAGCCAGTCGCACAAGTCGCTGGCGGTTCCGCTTGGGATGCGCTCGGCAGACGAACCTTTGTTTCTGAATCTGCATGAGAAGGCGCACGGGCCCCACGGGGTGGTGGCAGGCACCACAGGCTCAGGAAAATCTGAATTGATCCAGAGCTTCATCTTGTCGCTGGCTGTGAATTTTCATCCCTATGAGGCGGGTTTTCTGCTTATTGATTATAAGGGCGGCGGCATGGCGAACCTGTTTTGCAATCTTGTCCATCATCTGGGGACGATCACGAATCTGGACGGCGCCGGGAGTATGAGGGCGCTGGCCTCGGTGAAGGCCGAGCTTGCCAGGAGACAGAGGATATTCGGAAGCTTTCAGGTGAACCACATCAACGGTTACATGAGACTATTCAAAGAGGGAAGGGCAGACGAGCCGATCCCGCATCTTTTTATCATCAGCGACGAATTTGCAGAGCTTAAGAAGGAACAGCCGGAATTCATGAAGGAGCTGGTTTCTGCGGCACGTATCGGGAGAAGCCTTGGGGTGCATCTGATCCTAGCGACACAGAAGCCGGCAGGCGTCGTAGACGAACAGATCATGAGCAACAGCCGGTTTCGGATGTGTCTGAAAGTGCAGAATCCGGGGGACAGTAAGGAGATACTGGGGACGCCGGATGCGGCCGGTATCACCCTGCCTGGAAGGGCATATATACAGATAGGAAATAATGAAGTCTATGAATTGTTCCAGTCGGCCATGAGCAGCGCTCCCTACAGGGAGACAGAAGGACCGGACGTGACGGCAGACGACCGTGTATATGTGGTAAATGAATTTGGGCAGGGAGAATTGGTCAATCAGGATCTAAGCGGAAGGACAGGGGAATACCGTGCGTGCATGACACAGCTGGAAGCGGTGATTGCACATATCAGGGAGGTGTTTGGGGAGGAAGGGAGAGAAGAGGTGAGGAAACCCTGGCTTCCTCCGCTTAAGGAGATGCTGATCAGCCCGTATACAGCTGTGTTGAGGAAAAAGCCCGAGTTACCTTTAGAGAAAAGGAGCAGGAAGCATTCAGTATATAAAGTAAGTCTGGGGAAGATTGACATCCCTGAAATGCAGGAACAAAAAGAACTGGAACACGATTTTTTTAAAGACGGAAATCTTCTGTTTACGGCATCATCAGGTTATGGAAAGACCGTTTTTCTGACGACCGTTCTGGTAAGCCTTGCAATCTTCCATGAGGTAGAAGAGTTGAATTATTACATTCTGGATTACGGAAACAGTGGTTGTATGCCGCTTAAGGAGCTTCCCCACACGGCTGAATATATTTCTCTGGACGACGGGGAACGGTACTGGAAGTTTAAGAAGCTGATAGCGGACGAGATTACGGCGAGAAAGAGAATGTTTGCCCGGTATGCAGCGCCGTCGCTGGAGGCGTATCAGGAATTATCAGGAGAATCCCTGAAAATCATTCTGGTGGCGGTTGACCAGTTTGATGTTGTGAAGGAATCAGGGATTGAGGAGGAAGAATTCTTTACGAAGCTTACGCGGGACGGCGCCGGACTTGGGATCTATACGGTTGTCTCTGTGAACAGGATAAATGCCGTCCGTCAGGCAGCATTGAACAATTTCAACAGGAAGATCGCGGGTTACAATTTCGATGAGAATGAGACCTTCCTGGCGGTAGGGAGGTCAGCGTACAGACAGACGGATATCAAGGGGCGTGTGCTGGCCGGCGGAGAGACTGTGCATGAGGCGCAGATCTATACCATGGCGCCGTGCGGGGATAAGACAGAGTATATCAGGGAATTAAAAGAAGTGATACAACAGATACGAAAAAGATACCCGGACAAAGAAGCGCCTCATATTCCGGTGCTTCCGCAGGAATTACGCCTGTCTATGATGAGAGAATATGAAGACGACAAGAGCTGTTATCTTGTAGGGCTTGAGGTCGAGACGGTAACAGGGGTTGGATTTGACCGGACGGCGGGAATATTTGTGATCATAGGGAATACAGGGAGCGGTAAGACGAATATGCTGGGGGTGCTTGCCCGGCAGGCGGCTTTTTTGGGCAGAACCTATCTATTTGATTCCAGGGGGATGGAGCTTTTTGGATGCCGCCGGCATCCGAATATTTTATATGTGGAGGGCAGAGATGAACTGGGCAGATTTGTGGAAGAGCTGTCAGAAGAGCAGAAGAGAAGGAGGCGGTTTTTAAAGGAGCGTCTGAGTGAGCGCCGGGGCATAACTCCTAAAAAGGTGATGGAGGAGATGCCGTTTTGTACGGTGCTGATTGACGACCTGGATGATTTTACGGAGTTTATGGGGGCGGATATTGAGAGAATTGCCACGCTTATGAAAGAGGGGATCGCGGCGGGGATCACATGTATCGTTACGGTCCATGCGGGGAAATCCCGCGGTATGAGCGCCATGGATAAGCTGGTGAGACAGACGGCAAACGGACTTGTGCTCAGCGCTCAGGGAGTTGTGCCTGTCTTTCCGGCCCTTAGTACCAGAGATCTTCCGAAACCTGGGGAGGGAATGCTGTTTAGAAACGGCACATACCGGAGAATACGTCTTCCACTGTACGACGAAAATGAAGCTTAAAAAAGAAATCAGAATTGAACAAAGAAATTAGAAATAAAAAAAAGAAAATGAAAGGAGGCAAAAATGGGAGATAAGATTCGGATCGATCAGAGAAAAGTGGAGGAAGACGCCGTTTTGCTGGAGGGCGCCCGTTCCCGCCTGGAAAGAGCGCCGTTAGATTCACAGGATATGAAGACAACCCTTTCTGCTAACGCAAAGAGTAAGGCGGCATATGGGAACTCCCAGGAGAGACTATCAGATCTGAGTGTACTTTTGGATCAGGAAGTGAAAAATATCCGCAGTCTTGGCGCGGCATTTGTCGAATTTGATGAAATGGCAGGGGCGGTTTATGCAAAGAAGTGATTATTTGAACCCGGCAGATCTAAAGAGCCAGTGCACGGGGGCGGTCAGACGTATGGAGGAGGATATGCTGGTCTTAGAGGCCGTCGGAAGAGGGATTGATACATTTGCAGGAGATCCAGAGATTGAGAGTGAATCCTTTGACGCTTTAAAACAACAGCTTGCGGATTATCATATGGTCATAGAAGCAATGAAGCTTGCCAATCAGGCGGATATGGCGGACTTTAGGTGCCTGAGTGACAGTGCAGGCAGTGAGGTGTTAGACGGAGAGCGGCTATTCGACCAGATGGAGAATGCACTGAGAATGAGGGAAAGCTATCTGACGAGTGAAGAGACGTATAAAAGCAAGATGAAGATGGCAAAGGAACCGGCTCTGACAGTTTATTATCAGTGGAAGGCCAGGCAGTATGGAGCACTTGCCAAGAACAGTGAGAGCCTGTATGAGAGGTGGCGTAGGAAGACGGAGCGGTTTGACGAGATTGAGGCATGGACCGGCGGCCTGTTTAAGGACAGTGAAGGTATTACTGCGCTGATCAGAAAAGGGATGACAGAGATTTCCGGTGCGTTTCAGAACGGCACGTATGTGCAGAGAGAAGACGATGAGTGGCGAAGGCAGATCATGAATGCGGGAGTACGTCTGGCGATGGGGTTTGAGGACGAAGGAGGAGACCAGAACGCCCCATACAGGCTCTGGCAGAGAGGGTTTGATTCTGACCGGGCATATATGAGGGAGTTGATCCACAGCTATGAGGAATATGCGGACTATACGGACGAAGAGATTGAAGAACTGCTGATGAAGCTTAACAGTGAAGGCTGCGGGTATGTGGCGTTTGCCAATATTATTGTGGACGAGTACAGGAGAAAGGATGAAGAATTCAAGCGGATATTCGGATATCCCCTCTTTCTTGAAAATGTGAACGGATATACCTATGTAGATTATAACCGGCTGATCCTTGACATCTATTGTGCTGTTGACAATCATAAGAAGGTAAAGAATTTGTGGCAGGAATATGATATCTATGATGAGAATGAGGATATTTCCCCTGTAAGCGGGCGGGGGACGACGCCGGAGGACAGGATATATCGTTTTGAGAGATATATGGATAGTCATGACGTGCCTGTCAGGATTGAGAATATAGAGTGCGCTCCGGATGAGGTGTATCAAAGATGCAGGGAGGAGGCAGAGCGGGGAAACCGGGTGATCATCAGTACCTGTCCGGTCAGACTGGAAGACAAAGAAGGGGAACCTGCGCAGATGGACGGAGGACATGCCATGACGGTGACGGGACTGACCAGTGACGGAAGGATAGAAGTATCGTCGTGGGGAGAGAAATACTATATCTCTCCGGAGGATCCAGACTACACATCCCCGGAGAAGAGCCGTACCCAAAATGCCTATATCAGGATTCAGTCAGTACGGTTTGGGGAGGCGGATGAATGATGAAAAAATGGCTGGGAATACTTTTGGTCTGCGGTGTACTGTCTGCGTTGGCGGTAACAGTGAAGTGTACAGAGGATGGAGAGCAGAAAGAATTTCAGGAAAGTGAGCGCAATGGATGCAGGCAGGATCAGGAAGGCGGGAAAGGGACAGAAATGAGGCGGGAAAAACAAGATAAGAGTAAGGAAATGTGCCGGGATCAGATAAAAAGCGAGGCGGACGCGCAATACTTGCCGGAAAGCGCCATAAGGATTCCAACGGTAAAGGAAGTATCGGATAATCCATACATATACCGTTATAATCACGACCTGGGCAGAGCAAAGGGACTGCTGTCGAAGGACTGTCTGAATGACCGTTATCTGCGCCTACAGGCAGTTTACCGAGCTAATCTGGATGCATATCTGCGTGAAGTGCTGGATATCGAAACGCTGGATGAAGAATTGAGGAACAGCAGACTTGGGTTCGTAAGTCATAAGTCCGGGAAGCAGAATCTGTATGAAAGGGGATCTGCCATGGGGCTGGAATTCATCTATCTGAGGAATAACTTGTATATCGAGTATCTTGATGAGGAGCAGTTAAGTCTTCTGGAACGCCGTCTGGAAACAGGAAAGCATCCTGTGACGGATGAGATCAAGGCCATGGTAACGGAGACTTTCCGGGAGATTATAAGAGTCCGGGATCCCCGGGACTGGGAAGATAGGAGCAGTTTCTTGTATCCGGGGGTACAGGGGCAGAAACCGATGATACCCAATCATGCGTTGGTACTGGGGATAGCAAATGATATGGAATATGATGCGTCGGGCAGGCTTGCGCCGGATGCTTTCAGGAAAGAAAAGTATGAATTTCTGGACAGGATAAAGAAGGAAAAGGAAAGGGAGTATTCAAGAATCACCGGGGTAAAAGTTTATATCCTGATAGAATAGGTAACTGTACCGGCAGTGGATTTATGCGGCAGTTTAGAAATAAGCAGGCGGGAGATGAGAGAAAACAGGAGGGCAGATGAAAGAGCAGGCGGAGGAATTATGGAAGAGAGGAAGACAGGTCTTAAGGGAAGAGGATGAAGAAGAACGCGAGATGGAGGAGCATTATCTGCGTCTGGAATATATGAGTGAAGATTGTTTAAAATGTGATCAGGGAATCCGAGGTTTGATAGAGGAGCAGGAGGCGTTACTGAATATTCTGGGGATGCGAAAAAGAGAATTTGCAAATGACTGGGAGAAAAGAATGCATTTTGAATGGCGCAGGTGTGAAAAGTGACAGTATGGTTCCTGAATGTGAATTGTCATTACATATGTCTTGTCATATATAGTATACAGTGATATAATAGTGTGAGTTTTGAAAAGGAGACAATGAGTCATGAATATTACAGAAGAGATCCAGAGGTTAAAAGAGGAGAAAAATGCGGTCATTCTGGCACACTATTATGTAAATCCCGAGGTACAGGAAGTCGCAGATTATATCGGAGATTCCTACTATCTGAGCAAGATAGCGGCAACGCTTAAGGAGCAGGTCATCGTATTTGGCGGAGTATCTTTCATGGGCGAGAGCGCTAAGATCTTGAATCCGGAAAAGACTGTGCTGATGCCGGACATAACCGCCGACTGTGCGATGGCGCATATGGCAGATCCGGAGACGATTCAGAGGATGCGTAAGGAATATGAGGATCTGGCTGTGGTATGTTATATCAACTCCACGGCTGAATTAAAGAGACATTCCGACGTCTGCGTGACTTCGGCGAATGCGGTGAAGATCGTAAAGGCATTGAAAAATCAGAATATCTTCTTCATTCCGGACAGGAATCTGGCGCATTTTGTGGCCGAACAGGTGCCGGAGAAACATTTTGTATATAATGAGGGGTACTGTCCGGTCCATGAGAAGATCCAGGTACAGGAAATCCTTAGGGAGAAGGAACAGCATCCAAACGCGGAGATACTGACGCATCCGGAGTGCCCGGAGGCTGTGCGGAGACTGTCAGATTATATCGGCAGCACATCGGGGATTATAGACTATGCGGGAAAAAGTGCGTGTCAGGAATTTATCATATGTACGGAAAATGGCGTCCTATATGAACTTAAGAGACAGAATCCCGGCAAAAAGTTCTATTTCACGAAGACGGAACCCGTCTGCCATGATATGAAGAAGATTACTCTGGAAAAAATCCGGGATGTCCTTATGACCGGCAAAAACGAAACTCATGTAACAGAGGAACTGCGCGAGGGCTCAAAAGGAGCTCTTGAGAGAATGCTGGAGCTTGCGAAGTAGGGAATCAGGATCGTTCCAAAGTGGAGGATAAGAAGATGGAGATACATACAGATGTTGTGATAGCAGGATGCGGAGTGGCCGGATTATACAGCGCGCTGAAATTGCCGGCAGACAGGCAGATTGTGATCATTACCAAATCCGACGCCAGGAGCAGTGATTCCTTTCTCGCCCAGGGAGGGATCTGCGTACTGAGGGATGAGGAGGATTATGACAGTTATTTTGAGGATACCCTTCGGGCAGGACATTATGAGAACCGGAAGGAATCGGTGGATATCATGATCAGAGAATCACGCTCTGTAATCTGTGATCTGGTGGAGTACGGCGTCCGTTTTGAACAGGAGAACGGAGAGTTTGTATATACCAGGGAGGGAGCACACTCGAGGCCGAGGATACTGTTCCATGAAGATATTACAGGGGAAGAGATCACCAGTTCTCTTCTTAAAAGGGTAAGGGAACGCCCCAATATTACGCTTTATGAATATACGACGATGACGGATATCATAGAAGAAGACGGCGTGTGCAGGGGGATTGTGGCGGAAAAGACGCCGGATACGTGCGCCGGGGACGGAGTATTGGAGTCAAAGGCGCAGGGTAATATGGCAGGGGAAGAGCGGATCCGCTGTGAGATCTATGCCGAAGATACGATCCTTGCGACTGGCGGGATCGGAGGAAGATATCAGCATTCTACCAACTATCCGCATCTGACGGGTGATGCGATTGATATAGCGAAGAATCACGGGATACGGCTTGAGCATCTGGATTATGTGCAGATACACCCGACGACACTCTATTCCGATAAGCCGGGAAGGAGATTCCTGATTTCAGAATCAGTACGGGGAGAAGGAGCTGTGCTGTATAATGAGAAGAAGGAGCGGTTTGTGGATGAACTGCTTCCAAGAGACGTCGTAACGAAGGCGATCCATGAGCAGATGGAAGAAGAGGGGACGAAGCATGTCTGGCTTTCCATGGCGCCGATCCCCACGGAGAAGATCCGAAAGCATTTCCCGCATATCTATGAGCATTGTCTGGAAGAAGGATATGACGTGACAAAAGAATGCATACCGGTAGTACCAGCACAGCATTATTTTATGGGCGGTATCTGGGTAGATTCTGACAGCCATACCTCCATGGAAGGACTGTATGCCGTCGGGGAGACCAGCTGTAACGGAGTCCACGGCGCAAACCGTTTGGCGAGTAATTCACTGCTGGAAAGTCTCGTCTTTTCAGGCCGTGCGGCGGCAGATATCGTCAGGCGGAGCAAGGGCTGTTGATTTTGTAAGAATGAAAAGAATATATAAGAACAGGAAGGAGCAAGAAACAATTATGAATAAGATTACCATGACTCTCCAGGCAGACCAGCTGATTCTGGAGGCGTTAAGAGAAGACATTTCCAGTGAGGATGTGACGACGAATTCCGTTATGAAGGAGGCTTTAAAAGGCGAAGTGGACCTGATCTGCAAACAGGACGGGATCATCGCAGGGCTTGAGGTATTTGAGCGGGTATTTAAGCTTCTTGATGCAGAGACAGAGGCAGAGTTTTACTGTGCGGACGGAGACGAAGTAAAGAACGGACAGCTGATGGGAAAGGTTACCGGTGATATCCGTGTTCTGTTGTCGGCAGAGCGGGTGGCCCTTAATTATCTTCAGCGTATGAGCGGCATAGCAACGTATACACATTCGGTTGCCTCTCTTCTTAAGGGAAGTAAAGCGAAGCTTCTTGATACCAGAAAGACAACGCCGAACATGCGCATATTTGAGAAATACGCGGTCCGTGTCGGCGGGGGATATAACCACAGATACAATCTGTCGGACGGGGTACTGCTTAAGGATAACCATATCGGGGCGGCCGGGGGTGTTGCGAATGCAGTCCGCATGGCAAAAGAATATGCGCCTTTCGTGAGAAAGATAGAGGTGGAGGCAGAGAACCTTGAGATGGTCAGAGAAGCCGTTGAGGCAGGGGCGGATATCATCATGCTTGATAATATGTCCACAGAAGAGATGCAGGAAGCGATCCGCGTGATTGACGGCAGAGCAGAGACGGAATGCTCCGGCAATGTGACGAAGGAGAACGTCGGCAGGCTGGTATCTCTGGGAGTAGACTATATTTCCAGCGGAGCTCTGACACATTCCGCGCCGATATTAGATATTTCTCTGAAGAACCTTCATGCAGTCTCACAGACAGTTTAAGAGGAGAGAGGATTATGACAGGTTCAGACAGAAGAGCGGATATGGTTCGTCAGATTCGGCAAAGCGGGGTTCCGTTATCAGGTACGAAGCTGGCGGCAATGTATCACGTGAGCCGCCAGGTGATCGTACAGGATATCGCGCTGATCCGCGCCGCCGGCTATGACATTATTTCCACGAACAGAGGATATATATTGAATACGGTAAAATCAGCAAGCAGAGTATATAAGGTACAGCACACGGATGACCAGATAGAGGATGAACTGTGTATGATCGTGGATTTTGGCGGTATTGTGAAGAAAGTGATGGTCAATCACAGGGTATATGGGCAGATAGAAGCCGAGATGAATATAGATTCCCGGAGGAAAGTGTCTGAATTCATGGAGGATATCCGTAACGGCAAATCCAGCCCGCTTAAAAATATTACCTCCAATTATCATTATCACACGGTGTCCGCCGACAGAGAAGAGACGCTTGACCTGATCGAAGATATGCTGAGGAAAAAGGGGTATCTGGTAGAGACGGAGCAGTGAGGCTTAGACAGGCACAGGCGTCAGACAGCATATTGGATTTCATTTTTTTCTGGCATTTTCCCCCGGAATAGAGGTATAATATAGATAGAGCAGAAGATAAGGATCTTGGCAGTCAGGAAGGAGGAAGAGATATGGCAGAGCACAGAATTATCACGATTGGACGTCAGTTTGGAAGCGGAGGCCATGAGATTGGGAACATACTGGCAACCAGGCTTGAGATCCCGCTGTATGACAATAATCTGGTACGGATGGCGGCGGAGAAGCTGGATATCAGGGAGGAGACTGCACGGGCGGTGGATGAGACGACACTGAACAGCTTTCTGACAGGATATGTGATCGCACCGATGGGATATAAGGAGGCTATTCGGTCGGATGAGTATACCCAGCCTTTGAATGAGCAGGTATATGAATTGCAGTCGGAGATTATCCGGAAGCTTTCCCGGCGGGGAGCGTGTGTGATCGTAGGCAGATGCGCGGATTATATCCTTAAGGATCATCCGGGATGCATAGATGTGTTTATCTGTGCAGACCATAAGGACAGGATCAGGAGGATTGCCGAAAGGTACGACCTTTCAGAGAAGAAGGCGGCAGATAAGATCAAAAGGATCGACCGTGAACGGAAGTATTACTATGAGTCGCATACAGGGCTTGACTGGGGCAGTCCCCTGTCCCATCAGATCCTGATGAATGCAAGCAGGCTTGGACTAGAAGGGACGGCGGATGTTCTGGAGATGATATACCGCGCAGGATAAGGAGTTCTCGTATGAACGTTACAGAGGACACAGACGCAGGATGCAGAGAACATAAGAGGATCAGACAGAAGACAGGGTAGTAGGCGGTACTACCCTGTTGGTTTTGGTGTGTTTTTCATAGGTATGTCAAAGTGAAAGGAATGTTGTATATTCATGGGTATGATAAAGGAGATTCTAATTGATACCAGCATGGACAGTTTGAAGATGCTGCCGTATCTGTTCGCGGCATTCGTGCTGCTTGAGATCTTGGAGCAGTATTCAGGTGCATTTACGCAGAAGGTGCTTTCGAAGGTGGGGAAGGCAGGAGTGGCGGCGGGAGCGCTGTTTGGCTGTATCCCCCAGTGCGGCTTCTCTGTGATGGCGGCGAATCTATATGCAGGAGGGATTATTTCAGCAGGAACGCTCGTGTCGGTTTTTATCGCAACCTCTGATGAAGCGCTCCTGATACTGATTGGGAATCCGAACGCCGCAGGAGAAGTGGGAGCTCTGCTGACGGCGAAGATCGTGATCGCGGTTGCGGCAGGTTATTTCGTGGATCTTTTTCTTGCAGAGAAGATAACAATGCCAAAGAAAGGAGGAACGCCGTACCGGGGATGGGACTGTCACAAGGAGGAGGAGGGCATCCTGCGCCCGGCTTGGGATCATACTGCCAGAATATTTGTGTATCTCTTTTTATTTAACGGCGCGTTGAATCTGTGTGTCACGATCTTCGGGATCGAACAGCTCTCGGCGGTCCTTTTGGGAGATACCATGATACAGCCTGTGGCCGCGGCCGTGATCGGTCTGATCCCCAATTGTGCTGCGTCTGTAATACTGACGCAGTTATATCTTGAAGGGGTGGTCTCTTTCGCTTCTGTGACAGCAGGTCTGTGTACGGGAGCGGGGATTGGGCTGGCTGTATTGTGTAAGGTGAACCGTAATAAACGGGAGAATCTGAAGATTATCGCCGTGCTGTTTGGGACGGCTGTGGCGGCGGGGATGCTCCTTGAATTTTTTATGTGAGTAAAAGATACGGCGTTTCCGCCTGTTGAAGGGCTGTATACAGGTAGAAAAAATGTATAATGAAAGCTGGAAATAATTAGAAAAAGTATACCAGATATACACAATATAAGCGGTTTGGCAAATCTGATTGCATTTTTAAATGAATGTGTTATAATAATCACGACTCGGTGATGAGGCTTAGGGTGTGGCAGAATGCGTTTCCTGCGCACCGGAAGAAATGAGGAGGAATTAAGATGGCTACAAAAAAAGCAACATCTGGAACTAAGAAAGCGGAAACAGTGATCACTGCAAAAGAGACTGTCGAAGAGACACCGGCAAAAGAGACGACGGCTGTCAGCGAAGTTAAGACGGAGAAAGCAGAATCAGAAAAGAAGCCAGCAGATACTGCGGCCAGCCCGGCTAAAGCAGCAGAGAAGGCAGAGGCGGCAGAAGTGAAAGCTCCTGAGAAGACACCTGAGAAGAAGACAACCGCAAAGAAAGAGGCTGTGGCGAAGAAAGAGACCACGGCTAAGAAAGAGATCGCCGCGAAAAAGGAAACTGCGGCGAAGAAGGAGACAACAACAAAGACTACAGCGAAGAAGACCACTGCGAAGACAACAGCAAAGACTACGGCGAAGACAACAGCGAAGAAGGAAACAACGAAGAAAGATATTAAGGTGAATGCAATTGTCGAGCATTATGGAAGACAGATAGAAGAGAATGTGATTGTTGCCAATGTGAAGAATGCATGGACAGCATCCGGCAGGAAGCTTACTGATATCAAGTCGATAGAATTGTATATCAAGCCAGAAGAGAATGCGGTATATTATGTTGTGAATGGTACGGAGACAGGAGCGATCGCATTGTTCGAATAGGTGACAAAAGACTGTTGCATGGGTTGCGGCAGTTTTTTGCTTTTTTACTTTAATCAGGAAATCTCGATTTTTTTACAGCCATCAGAGAGTATACTTCCGGAAAGGATTGATTTTTGGACATGTGGAATGAATTTGATATATTAGAGACAGTCGGCGGCCAGTCCGCCCTGATTCTGGCATGGGCAGAGCGGGCGGCGCTTGTGATCGGTGTCACAGCGATTGTGACCGGCCTGCTTATATGCTTCCTTGGCCTGAAGCTGCTTCGGGTATTATCGGCAATCTCCGGTCTGGCAGTGGGAGCCGGCATCGGAACAGCTGTTGTGCTGGGACTTCGGTTTTCCGGTACGATGATACCTGTGATGATTCTGATCTGTGCGGCTGTGCTGGCCGTATTGTGTGCAGGGATCCGGAGACTGGGCGCCTTTTTTGTGGTTTTTATGCATATGGCGTCTGTTACGGCTTCGATTTTGATACCCCGTGATCCAGCTAAGCTTCTTACGACGCACACAGCGATACTGCTTGGGGTATGCGGGGCGGCAGCGCTGGTTGCGGCTGTACTGGCCGTTATCAGGACAGAACCGGTTACCGTAGTTGTGACGGGAATATCCGGTGGATTGTCGGCGGGGACGGCGGCATCCTTTCTGCTTGGAACAGGCGCCAATGCGATGGTTGGATATGGGATCGGGGCTGTGACAGCGTTGCTTGGGATCTGGACGCAGTTTATGATGCAGTCGAGGAAGATTGGAAAAAAGGAAGAAGTATATTCCCGGCAGATGAGAGAGCAGGTATCCATGGAATCCGAGGTTGAGAAGGCAAGGAAGATCCTGGAAGACGAGGACGAGGAAGAAGACGACGAAGGCGGCAACGCTGGCCGTAAAAGAGGCAGAGGCAGAGACAGCGAAGATGAAGAAGATGATGATATCACAATTATCAGCGAAGAGCTGTAGATATTTACATAAAATTAATTCCATGGCAGGGAATTACAGCCATACATGCGCTGTCTGGTTGTAATTTGACAGGGATGTGATATAATAGTGGTACGTAAGTATGGCAATATGAGTTTTGCCATATCCGAACCGGAGAAATAATAACAAAGGAGGGCCTTAGATATGAAGTTAGATATGCATTGTCATGTGAAAGAGGGCTCTATCGACAGCAAAGTAGGTCTGGATGAATACATCACAAAGCTTAAGGAGCATGGGTTTGATGGTATGCTGATCACGGATCACGATACTTACAAGGGATACCGCCACTGGAAATATCACATGAAGGGAAAGGTCCATGAGGATTTTGTAGTATTGAAAGGGATCGAGTATGATACCTGTGATGCGGGGCATATCATCTGTATCATGCCGGAGGGAGTTAAGATGCGTCTGCTGGAGCTGAGAGGACTGCCGGTGAGCGCACTGATTGATTTCGTACACCGCCATGGAGGGATCCTTGGTCCGGCACACCCCTGTGGAGAGAAGTATTTAAGCTTTACGAACACGAAGAAGTTCTACAAGTCGCCGGAGATCATCAAGAGATTTGATTTTATGGAAGCGTTCAATGCCTGTGAGCCGGTGGAGTCTAACAGAGAAGCGTTGAAGCTGGTTCAGAAGTATAAGAAGCCGGGGATAGGGGGCAGCGACTCCCATAAGCCGGATTGTGTGGGACTTGGATACACGGAACTGCCGGAGAGAGTAACCTGCGAGACGGAGCTGATATCTCTGATCCGCAAGAAGGTGCCGATTGAAGCGGGCGGTACGATATACGGCAAGACTACGAAGGATAAGATTGGAAAGGCGAATAAGCTTCTGGTATATTCCTTCTGGTTTTATAACAAAGGCGGAGAGATATTGAAGCGGCATAAGAGAAAGGTCAAAGGTGAGATTGAGAATCCGATCGATCCCATTGATCCAATCGAGATTCCTTATCTTAAGATGCAGGGAGAGAGGATTAGATAGGTTAAGTTTTACGTTTTACAGAGCGGTATAAAAGAAGCGGGGCTGTCAGGAGCTGTTATTTCCTGGCAGCCTCGTTTTTAGAAGCATATTCCGATATGATATACGATCACACTCATTGACCATGCGGTAAATATCTGGAAAAACAGAATGCCGAAGGTCTGCTTCCAGCTTCCGAGCTCCCGGTGGATGGTTGCGATAGTTGCGGTACAGGGGATATACAGCAGGCAGAATACCATCAGAGCATAAGCATTTGCCGCGCCAAACCCCAGGGAGCCGAGAGTGGCAACCATGGTATCCATTCCATTTGCCGTAGTGATGTTGCGGATCCCGAACAGTACGCTGCAACTGGAGACAACGACTTCTTTTGCCGCGATCCCGGCTATCAGTGCAACGATGATCTGCCAGTACCCCAGACCGGCCGGCCGGAATAACGGGACGACTGCTTTGCCGATCAGGGAGCCGAAGCTCTGGGAGATATCAGTCACATATCCGTAAGGCCCGAAATTCAGGATCGCCCACATGATCACGGATGCCACGAAGATCACGGTCCCGGCCTTGGTAAGATAATCTTTGATCTTCTCCCATACATAGATGAAGATGGTCCTGGCGTTGGGCGACTTGTATTCCGGCAGTTCGATCAGGAGCGCATGTTCCGCCTTGCTTTTGTCGAGTCTGGACAGTATGAACGCAGTTGCGATGGCCGTCACGATCCCGAGTATGTACATAGAATAGCAGACGATCATCGCATACTTCCCAAAAAACATTGACGAGAACAGGACATAGATGGGAAGTCTTGCACTACAGGACATAAAAGGCGTGATCAGTATGGTCTTAAAACGGTCGCGCGGATGCTCCAGGGCACGGGAGGCCATGATCGCCGGAACCGAGCAGCCAAACCCCAGAAGAAGGGGCAGAAATGCACGTCCGGAAAGCCCGAGCCTGCTCATGAGATCGTCCATTACAAATGCAACTCTTGCCATATAACCGCTGTCTTCTAACAGGGCAAGGGCGAGAAACAGGATGAAGATGTTCGGCAGGAAGGTCAGGATCCCGCCGACGCCCGAGATGATCCCGTCAACGATCAGTGACTGGAGCATGGGACTTACGTGCAGAGAATCAAGGCCGTTTGCCGTAAACCCCGAGATGTGTTCCAGCGCAATCTCAAAATACCCTTTAAGCCAGTCGCCGATCATGAATGTCAGGAAGAATACCAGGGCCATGATCCCAAGGAAGATGGGAAGCCCGAGCCATCTGTGGGTAAGATAACGGTCGATCCGGTCGGTGGATTCTTCCCTGGCGGATTTGTTGACCAGGATCTCGTCTATGACTTCTTCTATGAAATCATATTTCTGATTGATGATATCCTTCTCATAACTGCGGTCTATGACATCCGGAAGGTTCAAGGGGTGGTGGTCGGTAACCTGCTTATCCAGTTCAAGGAGCTTGATGGCGTGCCAGCGCGGATTCTGGATGTCTGGATATTTCTCATGTAATCCGCCCATGATGAGATCGATCTTGTCTTCAACATAGTCTTCGTACACCATGGCGTATTCCTCGTGATGGTTGTGCTTGTGGGCGGAGGACTTGCCGGTGTGGTGATGGATGAAGGGGCCCTGCTTGGCATACTGGCTGTGGTGGGCGACGGCGTGCATCAGAATGGAGAGCCCGCTCCGTTTCCTTGCCGATACCGGGATAGCCGGGACGCCCAGCATCTCGGGAAGGCGGTGAAGGTCGATCTCCATGCCCCGTTCTTCCACGATATCCATCATGTTAAGCGCAAGCACGACAGGCTTGCCGAGTTCTATGAGCTGCAAAGTCAGATACAGGTTCCGCTCGAGGCAGGAAGCGTCAATGACGTCGACAATGACGTCAACCTCGTCGCTCATGATGCATTCTCTTGAGACAGTTTCTTCCATTGTATAGGAGGTCAGGCTGTAGATGCCTGGAAGATCGATGAGCTTGAACTCCTGGCCTTCATAGACGGTCTTCCCCTCCTTCTTCTCTACAGTTACGCCGGGCCAGTTGGCCACCTTCAGGTTCGCACCGGTAAATGCATTGAACAGAGTTGTCTTTCCGCAGTTCGGATTGCCGATAAATCCTACGTTGATCGTGCTGCTCATGGCATACTCACCTCCGTGACTTCAATATGGTCCGCGATCCTTCTACCAAGAGCAAAGCGGGCGCCGCGGAATCTTGCAGTAAGAGAGCCTTTCTTCTCATTGTTCAGTATAGTGATCAGGGAGCCCTCCGTGAGTCCCAGCGCCTCCAGACGGCGTTCCAGCTTAAGTTCGATATCCAGAGACACGACACGGTAGGTCTGGCTGGTCTTCCCTTGTTTTAGTGTCATATGTATTACTCCTTTAAATGTTATTGATAATTATTATCTATTACATTTATATCATATCACCATTTGACGAAGATGGCAATGTGAAGTATACTGTTATTTAACTGTGAATAAAAATATTTTACCGGAGGAAGAAGATGCAGATATACTATTTCATTTTTTATTTTTTTATATATGGATTTCTGGGCTGGTGTACGGAAGTCGTGTTTGCCACTGTAAAGCAGAGAAGATTCGTGAACCGGGGATTTCTGAACGGGCCGATCTGTCCCGTTTACGGAGTCGGAGTCGGCATGGTGGTGATATTGCTTGAATCGGCAGAGATGACCATCGTCCCGCTGTATGTAGTCTCGACGGTACTGGTCACGGCTATAGAAGGGATAACGGGATATCTGATGGACAGGATGTTTCATCATAAATGGTGGGATTACTCGAACCAGCCTCTGAATATCGGCGGATATGTCTGCCTGTTATTCTCCCTTGCATGGGGAGTTGCGTGTGTGATCATCGTGCGCATCATCCATCCGGTGGTCAACAGAGGAGTTGAATGGATCCCTGTCGTGCTTGGGAGTATACTTGTGTCGATACTCGGGGCGGTGGTGTTCGTCGATCTGTGTGCGACGGTATCAGGGATCATGAAATTGAATAAGAAGCTGGATGTGATGGAGAAGATCGCCGCGGAGCTAAAGGAGATATCCGACAGCCTGGGAGAGAATATCTATGAAAATGTGATGGAGACGATGGAGTTCTCGGAAGAGACTAAGAAGCAGCTCGATACTACCGTGTCGGAGTTAAGAGAGAAGCTTGACAGCGTTTCAGAGGAGCAGAAAGGGCGCTTAGAGGAGCGGATTGACCGGGTGGAGGAGAAGATTGAGAAGAAGCTGTATCCGGAAGAGCAGAGAGCGATCATGACAGAGCTGAGGAACAAGTACGCGGATCTTAAGGGAAAGTATGCGGAGCTTGCAGGCCGGACCACGCTTGTCACCAGGCGTCTGATCGGGGCGTTTCCGAAGATGGAATCCCGGCTTCATAAGGAGATATTTAATGAAATAAGGTCGCGCGTATGGAGGCGGGGGAATTAGTTTTCTTATTGTCTGATGTATCAGGACCTGCGCGTTTGGATAATGAGAATCCTTGTAAAGCGTGGATATCTGTGGTAGAATACCACGTAAAGTAAATCAGAATAGAAGAACAGGAGGTTGTCGTTATGGGAATGACAATGACGCAGAAGATTCTGGCCGCCCATGCCGGTCTTGATACCGTGTCGGCCGGGCAGTTGATAGAGGCTAAGCTTGACGTGGTTATGGCCAATGATATTACGGGGCCGATGGCGCTGCCTATATTCAGGGAGATGGCAGAAAAAGTATATGATAAGGATAAGGTGGTCCTGGTTCCGGATCATTTTACCCCGAATAAAGATATCAAGTCGGCAGAGAATTCCAAGTCTATCAGGGAGTTTGCCAGAGAACAGGGACTTACCTGGTATTTTGAGCAGGGCAAGTCCGGAGTGGAGCACGCGATCCTTCCCGAGGCGGGCGTAGTGGTCGGTGGAGAGTGTATCATTGGAGCAGATTCACATACCTGTACATACGGGGCGCTGGGGGCATTTTCCACCGGCGTGGGCACGACGGACATTGCGACCGGGATGGCGACAGGAGAGCTGTGGTTCAAGGTTCCAAGTGCAATAAAGTTCGTTCTGACAGGTAAGCCGGGCGCTTATGTCAGCGGTAAGGATATCATCATCCATATCATCGGAAGGATCGGTGTGGACGGAGCGCTCTATAAGTCAATGGAATTTACGGGGGACGGTATTGCGAACCTTTCCATGGACGACCGTTTCACCATGGCGAATATGGCGATCGAGGCTGGAGCCAAGAACGGGATCTTCCCGGTGGATGAAAAGGCTCAGGCATATATGAAGGAGCATTCCAGGAAGCAGTATAAGATCTATGAGGCGGACGCAGACGCCGAGTATGATGAAGTGATTGAGATCGATCTGTCAGAGGTCCGCCCGACGGTTGCATTTCCGCATCTCCCGGGCAACGCAAAGACCATAGATGAGATCGAGGCGATGGAGCCGGTCAAGATCGATCAGGTTGTGATCGGATCGTGTACCAACGGCCGTATGGAGGATATGCGTAAGGCGGCGGCTATCCTGAAGGGGCAGACGGTGCATCCGGACGTGCGCGTGATGGTCATCCCTGCGACGCAGAAGATCTATAAGCAGTGTATCGCGGAAGGACTTCTCGATATCTTTGTGGACGCGGGATGCGCGGTGAATACGCCGAGCTGCGGACCGTGTATGGGAGGACATATGGGAGTTATGGCGGCAGGAGAGAGATGTGTGTCCACGACGAACCGTAATTTCGTAGGACGTATGGGACATGTTGATTCACTGATCTATCTTGCGTCGCCGGAGGTGGCGGCGGCAAGCGCGATCGCCGGATATATTGCGAATCCAGAGAAAGCAGGTGGAAGATAATGAGAGCGACAGGACATGTGTTTAAGTATGGAGATAATGTAGATACGGATGTGATCATCCCGGCAAGATACCTGAATTCCTTTGACGCCCAGGAGCTGGCAAGCCATGCCATGGCTGATATCGATCCGGAATTTGTGAACAAGGTAAAGCCGGGAGACTTAATTGTGGCCAATAAGAACTTCGGATGCGGATCGTCCAGGGAACATGCGCCTCTTTGCCTTAAGACGGCGGGAGTAAGCTGTGTGATCGCAGAGACATTTGCCCGGATCTTCTATAGAAATGCAATCAATATCGGACTGCCGATTATCGAATGTCCGGAGGCGGCGAAGGGGATCGAGGCCGGAGACGAGGTTGAGGTCGATTTTGACAGCGGAAGGATCTATAACCGCACGAAGGGCACCGAATTCCAGGGACAGCCGTTCCCTGAGTTCATGCAGAAGCTGATTGCGGCAGGCGGGCTGGTGAAGTATACGAACAGTAAGAAGCAGGAGGCACCTGCACAGTAATGTGATCATGTATTCTGCCGTACAGCCGGACGGATGTCAGGAAAGACGGCCAGGGAAAGTATTTGGAGGGAGAAGAGGATGGATTTGTGGTATAAGAGTACGAGAGATTCAGGGCTTAAGGTGCGTGCGTCGGAGGCGGTCCTTAAGGGACTGGCTCCTGACGGAGGACTCTTCGTGCCGGATAAGCTTCCGGTTCTGGATGTGTCCATGGAAGAGCTTAAGGATATGTCCTATCAGGAGACGGCGTATGCTGTGATGAAGCAGTTTTTGACAGATTTCACGGAAGAGGAATTAAAGAATTGTATCAGCCGGGCGTATGACGAGAAGTTCGATACAGAGGAGATCGCGCCTCTGGCGAAGGTGGACGGCACATATTTTCTGGAATTGTTCCACGGGGCTACGATTGCGTTCAAGGATATGGCATTGTCGATCCTGCCGCATCTCATGACGACATCGGCGAAGAAGAACCATGTGGAGAATGAGATCGTGATCCTGACGGCAACCTCAGGGGATACCGGTAAGGCGGCGCTGGCAGGATTTGCAGACGCGGCGGGTACAAGGATCATAGTCTTCTATCCAAAGAACGGCGTCAGTAAGGTTCAGGAGCTTCAGATGGTCACCCAGACAGGAAGTAATGTGAACGTGGTGGCGATCCATGGGAATTTTGACGATGCACAGAGCGGTGTGAAGGCGATATTTGAAGATCAGGAGATGGCAAGAGAGCTTGAGGCAAAGGGATACCAGTTTTCTTCTGCTAATTCTATCAATATCGGGCGCCTCATCCCGCAGGTGGTTTATTATGTCTATGCCTACGCAAAGCTTCTGGCGAATGAGGAGATCACGGACGGGGAAGAGATCAATGTAGTTGTTCCCACCGGCAATTTCGGCAACATTCTGGCGGCCTATTATGCCAGGCAGATGGGAGTGCCGATCGCGAAGCTGATCTGTGCGTCCAATGAGAACAAGGTGCTGTTTGATTTCTTCAGGACGGGTACATATGACAGAAACCGTGAGTTTGTACTGACTTCTTCTCCATCCATGGACATCCTGATTTCCAGTAACCTGGAACGTCTGATCTATCTGGCGTCCGGTGAGGATTCTGACAGGACGAAGGAACTGATGGAGGGGCTTAAGAGTGGCGGCAGCTATACGGTCACAGATGAGATGCAGGCGAAGCTGGCTGATTTTGTGCCGGGATTTGCGTCAGAAGAAGAGACGGCAGAATGTATCAGGAGTACGTTCGAAAGGACGGGATACGTTCTGGACACCCACACGGCGGTGGCGGCGCATGTCTGCGGACAGTATCAGAGCAGGAATGAGGATTCGAGGAAATGCCTGGTTGCGTCGACGGCCAGTCCGTATAAGTTTGCCAGAAGCGTTATGACGGCGATTGACAGTAAGTACGAAGCTTCCGATGATTTTGCACTGCTTGAGGAGCTGAGAGCGGTATCCGGTGTCAAGATGCCGAAGGCTGTTCAGGAGATCCTGGACGCGAAAGTGCTCCATACTCTGGAATGTGATGTGGACCAGATGAAGCAGATCGTAAGAGATTTGCTGTAAAAATTTTACTTTTAGATATTTCTGTAATTGTTATTGAAAAACGTGAGATAATAGAGTATAATAGATTTCAGGAAACCTGGGGTGCTCGATACTCTTGTAATTTTGAACCTACAAAACTTTAAACGGGACTCTTATATCTCCGTAATATGCCAGGCCTCCAAGTTATGCAGTGGAAGGCAGAAAAGCGGATGCGGACACCCACCTAGCATATGCTAGGAGTCAAAATACAGGAACCGGCATTTTGGGGGAGCTACAAATGATAAAAGGCAGTCTTTAAGGACTGTCTTTTTTTGTACTCTATGGTCAACATATATGGGGAACATGTCAAAATAATATCATTTTTTATATGGAATAGTGTTAGAATATTCAAGTTAAATATACTATAATGTAGTTGTGTGATACGGAGCCGGCGGGGGCAGACCGCCGCTGGCAGGCAGGTTAGAAAAGGAGGCAGATCATAATGGTGAGAAAATATGTATACGGGGAGCCATTTGAGACAGAAGCGGTTGTAGAGAAGATAAAAGCAGAGCAGGGGACGGAAGATACAGGGTTTGGCAGGATTTCCCTGAAAAATGGATTCACATTTTCCTGCCAGATGGCTTTGGACGATATTGTCTATGGGCTGGGCGAGGCGAACAGAGGGATCAATAAGAGAGGATACTGCTATATCAGTGACTGCTCTGACGATCCTAACCATACGGAGGACAAGCGGTCACTGTACGGGGCGCATAATTTTATAGTCATTTCCGGAGAGAAGAATGTCGGATTGTTCTTTGACTATCCGGCAAAGATCGTATTTGACATCGGGTATACGAGGTCTGATATCTTAGCGGTAAGCTGTGAGGAAGCCGATCTGTATCTGTATGTGATCGAGGGAGAGTCGCCTCTCGATATCGTGAAGCAGTTCCGTAAGCTGACCGGCAGAAGCTATATCCCGCCGAAGTTTGCGTTCGGATTCGGGCAGAGCCGCTGGGGATATAAGACAAAAGAGGATTACCGTAAGGTGGCAAAGGGATACCGCAAGAACAACATTCCGATGGATATGATCTATATGGATATTGACTATATGCAGGATTTCAAGGATTTCACACTGAATGAAGAGAATTTTGACAATTTCCCGGAATTTGTACAGGAGATGCGTAAGGAAGGGATCCGTTTGATTCCGATCATTGATGCGGGCGTGAAGGTGGAAGAAGGCTATCCTGTCTATGAGGAAGGCGTGGAGAAGGGATATTTCTGCAAGCGGGAGGACGGCAGTGAATTTGTGGCCGCAGTATGGCCGGGATATACACATTTCCCGGACGTACTGAATAAGGATGCGCGGAAATGGTTCGGCGGCAAGTATCGTTTCCTGATAGACCAGGGCATCGAAGGATTCTGGAATGATATGAACGAGCCGGCAATCTTCTATTCACAGGAAGGAATGGAAGCGCTCATGGAAACGCTCCGCGGATATGTTGAGAAGGGCGTGGAGGCGATCCCGATCTGGGAGCTTGATAAGGTCCAGGGACTGTCCAATTCTCCAGACGATTATAAGAGGTTCTACCACTGTGTAGACGGGAAAAAGGTGCGCCACGATAAGGTGCACAATCTCTACGGCTGTAATATGACAAGGGCGGCGGGCGAGGCATTTGAAGAGATCGTGCCGGATAAAAGGCTTCTGATGTTTTCGCGTTCTTCCTATATAGGAATGCACCGTTACGGCGGGATCTGGACGGGCGATAACAAGTCCTGGTGGTCCCATATATTGCTGAACCTTAAGATGATGCCGTCCCTGAATATGTGCGGGTTCCTGTATACAGGCGCGGATCTTGGAGGATTCGGCGCGGATGCGACCAGAGACCTGGTGCTTCGCTGGATGGCGCTCGGAGTATTTACTCCCCTCATGCGGAATCATTCGGCGCTTGGGACAAGGGAGCAGGAGGTGTATCAGTTTGAGCGGGTAGAGGATTTCCGTGGTATCATTGAGACCAGGTATCGTCTGGTGCCTTATCTGTACAGTGAGTATATGAAGGCGGCGCTGAATGACGACATGTATTTCCGGCCGATGGCTTTCGTGTATCCAGAGGATTCCTTTGCGGCAAATGTGGAGGATCAGGTGATGCTTGGAGACGAAGCGATGATTGCTCCGGTATACACACAGAATGCGAAGGGAAGGTATGTCTATCTGCCGGAGAGGATGCTGTTCGTGAAGTTTACCGGGGAGGGCGGTTATACCCAGGAAGTTCTTGAGAAGGGACATCATTATGTAGAAGTGGCGCTTAATGAGGTTCCGCTGTTTATCCGGGAAGGAAAGTGTATTCCGCTCGTGAAGCCGGCAAGGTGTGTGGAAGAGCTGGATACAAGCCATCCGGAGATGGTCGGATTCGAGGGCGCTGAGTATGTGTTGTACGAGGATGACGGAGTTTCTAAGGATTATGAGAAGGCAGAGAATTACAGGAAACTGAAGAGATGAATGTGAGGATGGAGAAGGTATTAAGCTGAGAGATACGTTCCGGGATCCGCAGGAGGAATAAAAAGGGGCCGTTGGGAAACGACATTTTCATAGAATACATAGATTATTTCGCAAACAGTGAGTGTCTATGCTGTGGAAATAAAGAATTTTCCGACGGCATCTTTTTAAACAGAACATTTATTATATCTATCTAAGATTCGTGGATCAATATCTGATCTGCTTGAGTTTCCGCAGATTTATCTGTAGAACTCTAATTTTCTTATTCTTATTTATTATAAGTAACCTCCCTCAAATGGATGAAATAGAAGGAAAAATAAAGAAAAATAAAGAAAGATAAAGGAGAAAAGATTATGAAGAGAACCAAACGAGCAGTCAGTCTCATACTGACAGGCGTTCTTGCTGTTTCCCTGCTTGCAGGATGCGGCGGCGCAAAAGAGGAGGACGCGGCAAAAAAGGACACGCTTACAGTGGCAATTACCGGAGATCCGCCGACGCTGGATCCACATTCTTCTTCCACGTCAAGCAGTGTGAATAACTTGAATCCGGTTTACGAAACACTGGTCAGATACGATGAAGACGGAGAAATCGTTCCCTGTCTGGCGACGGAGTGGGAGAGGCTTGACGATCTGACCTGGCAGTTTAAGCTCAGGGATGACGTTAAGTTCCATAACGGAGAGAAGATGACGGCAGATGACGTCCTGTTCAGCTTCAAGCGTGCGACCGGCCCGGACGGCGCCAAGGTGGCATATATCATGGCCGCGATCGATTCTGAGAACTGTAAGGTAGTGGACGATAATACGATCATTATCGCGACACACGAGCCGTTCTCACCGCTTGTCGGCTATCTTCCGTATATCGGAGCCGTAGTGGTAAGCGAGAAGGAATTTACAGAGAATCCGGAAGAAGCGGCCTTAAATCCGGTAGGTACAGGCCCGTTCAAGTTCGTAGAGTGGAAGAAGAACGACAGATGTACCTATGAGAGAAACGAGGATTACTGGGGAGAAAAGCCGGCTTATAAGAACCTCGTCATCAGGACCATCGTTGAGGCCAACAGCCGTGTGATCGAGCTTGAGTCGGGAAACATCGATATTGCATTTGAGATTCCGGCGAATGACGTCGAGAGACTGGAGCAGAACAAGGATACAGAGATTGTGAAGCGGCTGAGTACGGTTGTCGAGTATCTCGACATGAACGTGACGAAGAAGCCGTTAGACGACGTAAGGGTGAGACAGGCCATTGATTATGCCATTGATGAGGAAGCCATCGTCCAGTCTGTTTACCGTGGAAATGCGGAGTACTGCGCGACGACCGTCACACCGAACATGAATTATTATGATGATTCAGACACGGAATGCAGATTTGATGTGGATAAAGCCAAGGCACTTTTAAAGGAAGCCGGTGTTTCTGATCTGAAATTAACGCTCACCTGTGCTGAGAACGCGAACCGTCTGAATGCGGCGACGATCATACAGAACATGCTGGCAGAGGTAGGGATCACGGTTGAGATCCAGAGCTATGAGTCAGGAACCTTCTATGACATGGTTGACGCCGGAGAAACAGAGCTGTTTATCGTAGGCTTTGGCGCGGTTGGTTTCCCGGAGCCGGATAACAATATCTACGGACCATACCACAGCAAGCAGATTCCGACCAATAATATGGGCTTCTACAGCGATCCCGAGCTGGATGCGATGCTGGACGCACAGCGTGCAACGGATGACGGCCCAGAGAGAGAGAAGATCATCAAGGATATCCAGAAATATCTGCGTGAGAACCTTCCGGTTATCCCCTATGCAAATTCACAGCAGGTACTTGGGATCAGAAGCAATGTCAAAGGCTTTACACCAACGCCGGCGGCAAGCCATTTCTTCGAGAAAGTATATTTTGAATAAAAGTAAATAGAATTGTATAGCTGGTAAGATACAAAAATAGAGGGCGCAAAAGACAGCTGTGCCCTCTATTTTTCTTAGACAGGCGTACATCCTGGGATTAGGAGGCTGACAGATGATTACAAAATTAAAAGGCGCATATGTGATCGGATTTGACGGAGAGGATCACGAAATTATCACAGACGGAGAGGTGGTCTATGAGGACGACAGGATCATCTATGTGGGAAAATGCTATGATGGAAAGGCGGATCGGGTAGAGGACGCCGGAAATGCGGTGATCATGCCCGGGTTCATAGACTTGAATGCACTGGGGGATATTGACCATGATATCATCCATACAGAGGCATATAAGGAGATCCGAGGAAGCTTAAGCCCGTCGGAGGAGTATTTTGAAAAGGGAACTCACGAACTGATGTCGCCAGAGGAGGAGGCTTTCAAGTCGCTTTTTGCGTATACGCAGCTGATCATGAACGGAGTGACAACGGCGATGCCGATCACCTCTACTTATTATAAGAGATGGGCGGATACTTACGATGAGGAAGAAGCAGGGGTACATCATGCCGGAAGGCTGGGACTGCGCCTGTATACGTCCCCGAGCTATCAGTGCGGGCTGAATGTTGTACGGCCGGACGGGACAATGACGGTCCGTTACCTGGAAGGAGAGGGGGAAGCGGGGCTTTCGCGCGCCGTGGAATTTATCAGGAAATATGACGGCGCTTACGACGGACTTATCCGGGGCGCGCTTCTTCCTGAGAGGATCGAGACGCAGACAGAGGAGAACCTGAAAAATACGAAGAAGTATGCAGATGAGCTTGGATGTCCGGTGAAGCTTCATGCGGCCCAGGGATTGTTTGAATACCGCTTTATTAAGGAAAGGACAGGCATGAGTCCGCTGGAATATCTGGACAGCATCCATTTCCTCGGCGAACAGGTCGGGATCCCTCACTGTTATATCGCGAAAGGGACAAAGTGGGCGCCGGATGAGGGGGATGACCTGGAGATTCTTGAAAGAACCGGCACGACGGCAATCTACTGTCCGCTTATTATCGGAAGGAGCGGAGGCCATCTTGATTCTTATACGAGGTACAGGAACCGCAATATCAACGTGGCGGTCGGAACAGACACATTCCCGCCGGATTTCTTCCAGAATATCAGGACGGCTTCCATGTTTTCCCAGATGGTGTCCGGGGATGCGAAAGGTTCCGCATTCGCGGATATCTACCGTTCCGTTACGCTGGGAGGCTCTAAGTACCTGAACAGAGACGACCTGGGAAGGCTCGCCGCGGGCGCGAAGGCGGATATGATCGTCGTTGACCTTGACGCCTTCCACATGGGAGCGGTGGACGATCCGGTGCGTACAATCTTTATGTGCGGTTCTGGTGCGGATGTGAAGATGTCGGTGATCAACGGAAGGACGGTTATGAAAGACCGGAAGATAGAGGGCATCGACTTTGAGAAGCTGAAGGCAGAAGGACAAAAGTATTATGATAAGATGAAGCTTGGTTATATGGAGAGGGATTATAAGCATCTTAGGAAAGAGGAGATCTTTCGTCCTTCTTTCCGGATGAGATAGGAGAAGACTATGTGGGATATTATGCTGGTAAATGCCGTCGTGATCACGATGGATGAAGAGCGCCGTATCATTCCTGACGGCGCGGTAGGGGTGGAAAAGAACAGGATCGTATTCGTAGGAACGAGTGAGGAAGCGAGGAAATATAAGGCAGGAGAGGTGATCGACTGTAAGAACCATGCTGTGATGCCGGGCTTTGTGGATGCACACGGGCACGGGGGCCATTCGGTGTTTAAGTCGATCGTGGAGGATACAAGCTATTGGATGCCTGTGATGACACATGCGTACAAGAACTATATTACAGATGAGTTCTGGTATCGCGAGGGACGGCTCTCGGCGCTTGAGCGTCTTCACGCGGGAGTGACCACGGGCGTATGTGTGTTAGGCTCCCAGCCCCGTTGTGATTCGCCCGTTCCCGCCATGAACAATGCCAGGGCGTATGCAGAGGTGGGAGTAAAGGATATCGTCTGTACGGGGCCGTGCCATGTGCCGTGGCCTCACCGTTTCAGCCGTTATGAGGACGGTAAGAGAGTAAAGAAAGAGGTCAGCTATGAGGAGGTCTTAGAGAGCCTTGAGACCGTGATCTCTGAACTGGATCATGCCAACGAAGACCGGACCAGGGCCTATGCGGCGCCCTTTGGCGTCATCACGAGCGTGGATCCGTCTGCACCGACGCCGGCGGATCGCTGTGTAAGGCTTACAGAGCAGGACATCAGGCAGGCTAAGGATATAAGGCGGATTGCCGAGAAGTATAATACGAGGATCCATACGGATGCATTTGGCGGGATGATCCGCCTTGCATACCAGGATAAGGAACATGCCCTTCTGGGGCCGGATGTGCATCTTCAGCACTGCACGGGGCTTTCCTTTGACGAGACCTTGATCCTTGCAGATACGGATACCCATGTAAGCGTCGCGCCTGGAATGAGACAGATGACATACCGGACGCCGGTGATCGAGCTTCTGGAGCTTGGAGCTGTTGTGGCCATCACAACAGACGGATCCATGCTGTCCTCCGGATTCAATATGTTCGATGCCATGAAGCGGGCGAAGATGATCTTTCGAAGAGCCATGAATGACGATTATTATCTGCCATCGGAGAAGGTACTGGAAATGACCACCATTGACGCGGCAAAATGTATCGGAATGGAGAAGGAGATTGGTTCTCTGGAAATCGGAAAGCGGGCGGATCTGATCGCGGTGGATCTGATGAATCCAAGGCTGATGCCGAGGATCCATATCGTGGATACGCTGGTCGGCAACGGACATCCGTCGGACATTGATCTGGTGATGGTTGACGGGCGGATCGTGTTAAGAGACAAAAAGGCTGTGTGTGTGGATGAGGAAGAGGTGCTTCTTGCGGCGGAAACAGAAGCCCTTGAGACCGCAGAGCGGGCTAAGCATCTGCATCCGTTTATAGAGAAGAAGCCTCAGTGGGGGAAGACGAAGATATACTTTGATGAAGTGCGGTTTGATATGGAAGAAAACCGAAGAGACGGCGGACATTATTAATTGAAGATCGTGTAAGATTCTCAGTGAGGAATAAGTAAAAGAGGCCCGGAAACGGTATCAACCGACGGCCTCTTTTTATATGCTGATGATTCTATTCGGCAGGCGTGTTCAACTCTGAAAGCTCTGACTGGAGATCCGTCAGTGCGGTATAATCAATATGTGCTTCCTGCTTGGGCTTTCTTGCCTCATATGTTCCATATGCGGAATATCCGATCCATCCAACCATTGCAAGTCCCACGATACCTACCGCAAACTTGCGGAGTGCATTCTGCACCTTCTCTTTCTTCACATTCTTCTTGCGGTTCGCCTTTTCCTGCTTATATCTGTCAACTTTTTCCTGGCTCATATTACCTGACTCCTTCTCTGCAATAAAATTCCGAATTTCAGGCACACGCTAAGTGCACTGAGGATATTCTACCACAATCCGTCAGATTATACAACCACAATTACACCGCCGTCTGCGGCGTACATGCTGCTGATACCCGCCGTATCAAGGATGATCGAATCCTTGAACTCTGCGGCCTTCATCAGGGTATCCCTGATATATTCTGCCCGCTCCCGGCAGTTGCAGTGTGAGATTGCAAGAACCTTGTCTTTGGAATCCTTAAGATCCTTTATCACCTCTTCCGACAGCTTAGCCAGCGCCTTCTTGATCCCGCGCGCCTGTCCGAGCTGGCAGATATTGCCGTCCGGCGTGGCGCCCATCACGGGCTTGATGTTCAAAGCAGTCGCCACAACCGCCTTGACGCCCTTAAGCCTTCCGTTCTTCCGCAGAGTATCCAGCGTCTCCAGTACGAAATAGGTGTGCTGTCCCCGGATGTACGCCTCTACGGTCTCTATGATCTGTGAAAACTCCATGCCCTTCTCTTCACATTCCGCTATCTTCAGCGCGATCAGCGTCTCGCCGACCGAGGCTGAACATGAATTGAATACATGGATATCCTTGCTTCCATATTCTTCATGGTACAGGTTCTTGCCAAGTACCGCACTGTTATAGGAACCGCTCAGCTCAGCGGACAGGGTGACTGCATATACATGATCGGCATCACACCGGTAACCCTCCATATACCGCTCCGGCGACGGACAGGAGGACTTTGGTGAATCCGGCGACGCTGCCACCAGTTTCAGAAATTCCGCCTGGTCAAATGTCTCATCATCTATGATATGATGTCCGTTCACATCAATCTTCAGCGAGGCAGTCTCGAAAAATCCGGACGCCTTCATCTCATCTGTCAGCTCTCCGCAGCTGTCCACGATAATCTTATAACTCATATCCTTCCTCCCAACACACCGTCATCCGTATAGTGCGGTCATGTTATTTGATTCTATACTATGTAGTTTTGAATACTACATAGATAATCATACCATATTTGTGCTGGAAAGAAAAGCCTTTTATTCGCTGATTTTGATTCTTCCGGAGACGCCGAGTGCAATGCCCATCTCCGCCATCATAAACAGACTTGAGGTTCCTCCATAGCTGATAAAGGGCAGTGTGATTCCGGTCGTCGGGATCAGGTTGATCACGACCGCCACGTTCAGCACGACCTGGAGCGCCACATGGGCGAAGATCCCCGTTACGATCAGAGAGCCGTACATATCCGGCGCATTCTGGGCGATGAACATCAGCCTGTACAGGAGCAGGGTGAACAAAACCAGGATTATGATCACTCCAAATACGCCCAGCTCCTCACATATGATCGAAAGGATCATATCGTTCTGTACCTCCGGTATGATCATCTTCTGCGCACTGTTTCCCAGTCCCTTTCCGAAAAATCCGCCCGATCCGACCGCATACAATCCCTGGAGGACCTGATAGCCGCCTTCTTCGGCGTGCCCCTCCGGATTCAGCCAGACGATCAGACGGCGCAGACGGAAGTTCTTGCTGGTCTCGAGATTCTGCCCCAGAAACCGCACTCCGGCAAGCAGTATGACGGCTCCGGCCATTGTGAACAGTACAAACGGCTTCGTCTTAGGGTGTACCACAAAGACCATGATACAGGTTATCCCCATGACGATCACCGCCGTACTTAAGTTATCCGTAAGGAACAGTACACAGAGCGCACATGCCCCGCCCCATAAAAGAACATTCCGGATGCCTCTGAGCGTCTTGATCTCTTTCCCGATATTGCAGATCAAAACAGGGATGAATAAGATCACTGCGATCTTGGCTATCTCCGACGGCTGTAACTGCTGGTCAAAAGGCAGTTTGATCCATCTTCTTGCTCCCTTTACTTCCTTCCCGAGAGGCGTCTGCACCAGCGCCATCATGAATATGGAGAAGAAGTATAATGGCTTTGCCCATTTAATATAGATATGATAATCAATCTTCGAGACTATGTACATTCCTGCAAAGCCCGTGCCATAGAAGAACAGCTGGCGTTTGAAATAGTACATGCTGTCCTTATGGTTGATCAGTGCGCTGTACGCGCTGGTACTGTACAGCATAACAAGGCCAAAGCAGACCAGAAAGATTAAGACTGTCAGAAGATTGTAATCAAAGAAGCTGACCATATGCCCCTTCTTTGGCTTCGGGCCGTTCTTTGCCTGGGTTCCTGTATGTATATTGCCCTTCTTCTTCGTTCTGGATTTTTTGAGTTCTTGATTTTTTCCCATTCTATTTACACTCCAATCGTATCTATTATACTCAGATACCGCATGAAAAACAACCTTTAATAGAAGGAATGCACGCACCATTTTGCCAAATTCCCATACAATGTTATTGCAAACGTTCTATGGAAGGAGTCACACATATGCCGAATTATCGTTATCATACACCCGACTATATGCATCGAAGCGGCTGCGGCAGGCAGGCTTCGGCACCCCAGCCGTCCGCGCCGTGCAGTCAGCCGTCCGCGCCGTGCAGTCAGCCGTCCATGCCGTGCGCTCAGCCGGCCGTACCTTGCGCCCAGCCAGCCGCGCCGTGTGCCCGGCCGGCCGATATGCCTGTATGCTGCGACGGAAAATATGACGAACTAAGCGGTATGCCGCTTGCCATGGCTTACGTACCGTGGCAGGAATGGCAGAATATCTACGAAGCAGAAAAAGGCTTTCACTGCGGAACCATTTTCGAGGAATTAAATATGCCGTTTAACGGGATCAGGATGGGAGGCTGCTGTAAATGACAGAGAATAAACCAAACCGTCAGGAATTATTGGAATGGATCAATGTAGTCAGCTTCGCAGTGGATGACGTCAAGCTGTTTTTGGATACGCATCCCTGCAATCAGGAGGCGCTTGAGTATTTTGAGGAGTTCAAAAAGCAGCGTGTCGAGGCATTGAAGGAATATGCCGCGTATTATGGTCCGCTGACGCTTGACACCGCCTGCACTCCGGCAGAATACTGGTGCTGGATCAACGAGCCGTGGCCATGGCAGGAAGGAGGATGCTAGGATATGTGGAATTATGAGAAACGATTACAGCACCCGGTAAAGATCACGCAGACGAACCCGAAGATCGCGCAGGTGATCATCAGCCAGTTTGGCGGTCCAGACGGAGAGCTGGCCGCTTCTATGCGGTATCTGTCGCAGAGGTATACCATGCCTTATAAGGAAGTGACCGGGATACTCACGGATATCGGCACGGAAGAACTGGCCCACATGGAGATGGTCTGCGCCATCGTCCATCAGCTCACAAGAAACCTGACGCCGGAACAGCTGGTTGAATCAGGCTTTGACAAATACTACGTGGACCATACCCTTGGGCTGTGGCCACAGTCAGCGGGAGGAGCGCCCTGGACCGCAACATACTTCCAGTCCAAGGGTGATCCGATCACGGATCTTCATGAGGATATGGCCGCCGAGCAGAAAGCCCGTACCACTTATGACAACATCCTGCGTCTGGTCAAGGATCCGGAAGTCTGTGAACCGATCCGCTTCTTAAGAGAACGTGAGATCGTACATTATCAGCGGTTCGGCGAGTCCTTAAGGATTGTCCAGGATCATCTGGACAGCAAGAACTTCTATGTCATCAATCCGGAATTCGATCTGAATCCAAAATGCAGATAATTTCAGAAATATATCTGCCGGGAAAGAGCATTTTTATTTCCCGGCAGCCCTTTTGTGCAAATTCCCTAAAAGTGAAAAAAAGGTTGAAATACTCTATGAAGTGGTTTACAATGGTCTCAAGTGGTAGAAAGTGGTGGAAAGTGGAACAAAGTGGTGATAAAGTGGTGCCGCTTGGAGGAAGGTGTGTTCAGACATGTTAAGGGGGGAGTATAGCCATAATATAGATGCGAAGGGCAGACTGATCATTCCGGCAAAGTTTCGTGACGATCTGGGGGAGAATTTCGTCATAACCAAAGGGATGGAGAAGTGCCTGTATTTATACCCGAAGGATGAATGGAACATCTTCGAAGAGAAGCTTGACAAACTGCCTACTACGACTGATAAGAACGCCCGCAGGCTTATCCGCCATTTCCGGGGGAGCGTGACAGACGGCGAACTGGACAAGCAGGGAAGGACATTGATCAATTCCTCCCTGAGAGAATTTGCGCATCTGGAGAAAGAAGTGGTGTTCATCGGCATGGGAAAGTATGCCGAGATCTGGGATAAGACGAGATGGGCAGAGGAGAATGCGGAAGTTGAAGACAGCATTGAAGATATTGCGGCGGATATGGAAGCGAACGGATTCAGTATCTAGTGTACTGTTTCAGAGATATTTAAGACAGAACACAATGAGGGAGTAGATATGGGATTCGAACACAAGTCAGTATTACTGAAAGAGACGGTTGACGGCCTTAACATCAGGCCGGACGGGATCTATGCAGACGGCACGCTGGGCGGAGGCGGACACAGCTTCGAGGTGTGCAGACGTCTGGGAGAAAAAGGGAGTATTGTAGGAATAGACCAGGACGCGGCGGCCATAGAGGCGGCCGGCGGCCGGCTGAAAGACTTCGGGGAGAAGGTCACAATAGTAAGGAGCAACTATTGCGATATGAAGTCGAGGCTCCATGAATTAGGGATTGACAAGGTGGACGGCATCATTCTGGATCTGGGTGTGTCATCCTATCAGCTGGATACGGCTGACCGGGGGTTTTCCTACCGAGAGGACGCACCGCTTGATATGAGGATGGATACACGCCAGGCAATGACGGCCAGAGATATTGTCAATGACTACAGTGAGATGGAACTGTATCGCGTGATCAGGGATTACGGGGAGGATAAGTTTGCCAGGAATATTGCCAGACATATCGTAACAGCACGCGAAAAGAAGCCGATTAAGACCACGGGACAGCTTACGGAGATCATAAGGGAGTCTATACCGATGAAGTATCAGAAGAAGGGCGGCCATCCGGCCAAGCGGACGTTTCAGGCTGTCCGGATTGAGTTGAACCGGGAGCTGGAGGTTCTGAGGGATTCATTGGATGATATGATCGAATTGCTGAATCCGGGAGGAAGATTGTGCATCATTACATTCCATTCTCTGGAGGACAGGATCGTGAAGAGTGCATTCAAGAAGAATGAGAACCCATGCGTCTGTCCGCCTGATTTCCCGGTATGCGTATGCGGGAAAGTATCAAAGGGGAGTATTGTTACTAGAAAGCCGATTTTGCCGAGCAGGGAAGAAATGGAGTCCAACAGCCGTTCTAAGAGCGCGAAGCTGCGCATATTTGAACGGGGACGCTGAGGCAGATACGAAAGAGCGAGAGAATGAAAGGGGTGACGTGTATGGCAGCAGAAAGAAGACGTTCCGAAAGAGGACGAGTACACAGAAGAAGAGAAGAGTCTGATCCTCAGATGTATGTATATGGTAATGTGGCAGCGCTGCCGGAAGCTGCGCCGGAATACCGGGAGAAGTCACCCACGAGGCCGAAGGCAAGCAGACAGGTCCGGAAGAATAGAAGGATGGCGCTTCATATGAATTCGGCCTACGTGATCTTTCTTTCCGTAGCGGCCGTTATGGCAGTGATCGTATGTGTGAATTACGTCAAGCTGCAATCACGGATCACGGGATATTCTAAGAATATTACCGCGATGCAGGCGGAGCTGGCGAATATGAGAGAAGAGAATAACGCAAGATATAATGCTGTTATGGATTCCGTGAATCTGGACGAGATCAGGGACCGCGCCCAGAACCAGCTTGGAATGGTCTATGCTTCGCCGGAACAGATCATCAAGTACGATGATCCGGCGGCGGATTATGTGAAGCAGTACGAAGACATTCCGGAGGATGGAGTGATCGCCCGCTCAGGCAAGAGGAACAGATAGGTGTATTATGGCAAAGCATATAATAAATTCTAAGAATTTACTTAAGAGGAAATTTACAAAGTTCATGCAGAAGAAGCTGGTATTGTTGTTTGTGGCGATTATACTGGCTTTTACTGTATTAGTGGGAAGGATTACGTATATCAATGCGTCCAATGGTTCGGACTATACGAGGATGGTCCTGGACAGGCAGCAGTATGACAGCAGGACTATCCCGTTCAAACGGGGGGATATCCTGGACCGTAACGGCACGAAGATGGCGGCCAGCGAGCGGGTGTACAACGTGATCCTGGATGTGGAGTATATGTGCAGTGATAAGGATTATATCGAGCCGACCATAAAGGTGTTAGGAGAGTGCTTCGGGATCGAGGAAGGCACGGTGCGCACGCTTATAGAAGAGAAGCCCTCAAGCAGATACAGCATCCTTAAGAAGGGCGTGGATTTCGAGACAGCCCAGAGATTCGAGGCGGTTGATGCAGACGAGGAGAACTACCCGGATGTCAGGGGGATCTGGCTGGAGGATGATTATATCAGGAAGTATCCATATAATACGCTGGCCAGCGATGTGATCGGATTTACTGCGAATGGGAATATCGGCACCTGCGGGATAGAGGCGTCTTATAACTCTGTGCTCAACGGGACAGACGGAAGGGAATATGGATACCTGGATGAAGACGCGGATTTTGAGCGGACTGTGAAGGAGCCTCAGAGCGGGGACACGGTAGTATCTACGATAGACCTTCAGGTGCAGAGCATTGTAGAGAAGCACATCCTGGCATTCAACGAGACTTATAAGAACGGTGTGAGACCGGGAGAAGGAAGTAAGAATACGGCTGTGATCGTGATGAATCCGCAGAATGGAGAGATCCTTGCGGAGGCGTCTTACCCCAATTTCGACCTGAACCAGCCAAGAGATCTGACGAAGTATTATTCTGAGGAGCAGATCGCGGCCATGTCGGAGGAGGAGAAGGTAGAGAAATACAATGAGTTGTGGAACAATTTCTGTGTCAGCGAGCCTTTTGAGCCCGGATCTACGGCGAAGCCGTTTACAATCTCGGCGGGACTTGAGACCGGACTGCTTACAGGTCAGGAAAGTTACAGATGCGGCGGTATGCTGCACGTCGGAGACTATGACATCAGCTGTAATAATGTATATGGGCATGGAGCGCAGACACTGAAAGAGACGCTTGAGAATTCCTGTAACGTGGCGCTGATGGAGATCGGATTTGCTATGGGAAAGGAAGAGTTTTGCAGGTATCAGGAGTTGTTCGGGTTTGGCCAGAATACGGGGATAGACCTGCCAAGGGAATCGGCCGGAGTGCTGTATGGTGTGGATGATATGGATTCGACAAGTCTTGCCACGAATGCATTCGGCCAGAATTTCAACGTGACGATGACTCAGCTTGCCGCGTCTTTCTGCTCGCTGATCAATGGCGGCGAGTATTATAAGCCCCATGTGGTAAGGCAGATATGGGATGAGAACGGCAATCTGATCGAGAATAAGAATCCGGTCCTCACAAGGCGGACGGTCTCGAAGGAGACCAGCGATATCATCAAGGATTATATGTTCGGCGTCGTAGAGGAAGGTACAGGAAAGTCTGCGAAAGTCGAAGGATACGATATCGGAGGTAAGACCGGTACGGCGGAGAAGCACCCGCGTTCCGCGAAGAACCATCTGTTATCCTTTATCGGGTATGCTCCCCAGGAGAAGCCGCAGGTGGTCGTATACGTGGTGGTGGACGAGCCGAATGTGGCAGAGCAGGCGTCCTGTTCATACGCGATGCAGCTGTCAGCGGATATCATGAGAGAGATTTTTCCCTATCTTGGGATCGAGAAGTCAGCCGGCAGTGCACAGTGACACTTCATCTGCGGTGTCACATGCCTTAATCAGGGAAGAGGCGAAGAGGCGCTTTCAGAAAAATATGGACATAGATTCATAACCTCGCAAGAGCCATAATAAATTATAGAAACGGCTTTTGCGAGGTTTTATAATATGAAGAATAAGACTTATAATAAGAGGAAGATCCTTGTAGTGTTTATCTGTGCCGCAGTCATTATCCTGGCTCTGACGGGAAGACTTGTGTATCTGATGGTGTTCGACGCTGAGTATTATCAGAAGAAGGCGGAAGACTTACACGAGCGGGAGCGGGACATCAAGGCGGCCAGGGGAGAGATCCTGGATGCGAAGGGAGAGGTGCTTGCGACGAACAAGACGGTATGTACCATATCTGTGATCCACAGTCAGATCAAGGAGCCGGAAAAGGTGATCAAGGCGCTTTCCGAGGCGCTTGAGATGGATGAGGATACCGTGAGGAGGAGGGTTGAGAAGGTTTCTTCCATGGAGCGTATCAAGACGAACGTAGATAAGTCTGTCGGCGATATGATCCGCAATATGGAACTGGACGGTGTGAAGGTGGACGAAGATTTCAAGAGGTTCTATCCCCATAATGAGCTGGCATCAAAGGTTCTGGGGTTTACCGGAGGGGATAATCAGGGGATCATCGGACTGGAGGTGAAGTATGAAGAGTATCTGAAGGGAGTGAACGGCACCATCCTGACGACGACGGACGCAAGAGGGGTTGAGTTAAACGGGGTGGCGGAAGGCAGAAAGGAGCCGGTTGCCGGGAATACGCTCCAGATCAGCCTGGATTACAATATCCAGATGTACGCACAGCAGATGGCGGAGAAGGTGATGGAGGAAAAGCAGGCGGACCGGGTAGGGATCCTGCTCATGAATCCGCAGAACGGGGAGATCCTGGCCATGGTCAACGTGCCGGAGTTCAATCTGAACGATCCCTTTACTCTGAATACCGGGACCTCTGCCGAGGGCATGACGGATGAGCAGAAGCAGGATGCATTGAACCAGATGTGGAGGAACGGATGCATCAACGATACCTATGAGCCGGGCTCCACGTTCAAGATCATCACGGCCGCCGCGTGTCTTGAGGAAGGAGTGGTGAAGCTTGAGGATAATTTCAGCTGTCCCGGATACCGGATGGTGGAAGACCGGAAGATCCGGTGCCACAAGGTCGGAGGCCACGGCGCCGAGAACTTTGTGAAGGGGATCCAGAATTCCTGCAATCCTGTGTTCATAGATATCGGGCTCAGACTTGGCACGGATAACTTCTATAAGTATTTCAGGCAGTTTGGGCTGATGGATATGACGGGAGTGGATCTTCCGGGAGAAGCGGGGACCATCATGCATAAGAAGGAAAATGTGGGAATGGTTGAGCTTGCGACGATGAGCTTCGGGCAGTCCTTCCAGGTGACGCCGATGCAAATGGCGACAACCGTCAGTTCTCTGATCAATGGAGGAAGAAGGGTGACGCCGCATTTTGGGGTAAGAGTGCTTGACGAAGACGGAAAGGTAGTGGAAGAGTTCAAATATAAAGAGACGAAGAATGTCGTATCGGGCGAGACGTCCGGCACGATGCGGGCGCTGTTAGAAAGCGTGGTCTCAGAGGGTTCCGGGAAGAATGCATATATCGAGGGATACAGCATCGGGGGGAAGACGGCGACCTCTCAGACACTGCCGAGGAGTGCGAATAAGTATATCTCATCCTTCATCGGTTTCGCGCCGGCGGACGATCCGCAGGTCCTGGGGATGTGCGTGATCTATAATCCGCAGGGCGTCTATTACGGGGGGACCATCGCCGCGCCCGTGGTCAGGAATATATTTGAGAGCATATTACCTTATCTTGGCATTGAAAAAGAATGAAAAATGCAGTATACTAATGAATTGACATACAAAAGAAACAAAGAGGTGGATGTATGGATTATAAGATATTTATCCCTGTGCTGGTCTCATTTGTACTGAGCGTGATAATGGGACCGTTGATTATTCCGATACTTAGAAAGTTAAAGATGGGGCAGACTGAGAGAGAAGAGGGCGTGAAGTCGCATCTTAAGAAGGCCGGGACGCCTACGATGGGAGGCGTCATCATTCTGCTCAGCGTGGTGATCACGTCCGTATTCTATATTAAGGATTATCCGAAGATCATTCCGATCCTGTTTGTGACGCTGGGATTCGGCCTGATCGGATTTCTGGATGATTACCTGAAGGTCGTTATGAAGCGGTCCGACGGTCTGTATCCGATGCAGAAGATGGCATTACAGATCGTAGTGACAGCCGTATTCGCATTTTATATCATAAGATTTACGGACGTATCTTTAGCGCTTCTGCTTCCATTTACAGGAGGCAGTTACTGGAATATCGGCTGGCTGGCTGTTCCGGTGATGTTTTTTGCCGTGATCGGAACGGTGAATGGAGTGAATTTTACAGACGGACTGGATGGACTGGCTTCCAGCGTTACGGTACTGGTGGCGACTTTTTTTACCGTGGTTGCGGTCGGCACCAGAAGCGGCATTGAGCCGGTTACCTGCGCGGTAGTGGGCGCCCTGCTTGGATTCCTTCTGTTCAATGTATATCCGGCCAGTGTGTTTATGGGAGACACGGGTTCTCTTGCATTGGGCGGGTTCGTGGCGTCCACGGCATATATGTTACAGATGCCTATATTTATCATCATTGTCGGAATGATCTATCTGATAGAAGTGTTATCGGTGATGATCCAGGTGACATATTTTAAGAAGACAGGCGGTAAGCGCATCTTTAAGATGGCGCCGATACATCATCATTTTGAATTATGTGGATGGTCAGAGACCAGGGTAGTGGCAGTATTTTCTATCATTACGGCAATCCTCTGTCTGATTGCGTTGATGGCCATGTAGGAGGAGACATGCAGCTATGGAAGTGACGAATAAGAGAGTGCTGGTGTTTGGTTCCGGGATCAGCGGGATCGGCGCGGCGGGACTGCTTGAGGATCAGGGGGCGCAGGTTGTGCTCTATGACGGTAATGAGAAGCTTAAGGAAGAAGAGGTCAGAGGGAAGCTTAGGGAAGGAAGCCGGGTACAGATCGTGATCGGCTCTTTCCCGGAGGAGCTTCTTTGCAGTCTGGATATTGCGGTGCTTAGTCCCGGAGTGCCCACAGATCTTCCTGTTGTGGAGCAGATGAGGGAGAGAGGGATACTGATCACCGGAGAGGTAGAGCTTGCGTATGAAGCGGGCAGGGGGGATGTGCTTGCGATCACCGGTACGAACGGGAAGACGACTACCACCGCCCTGTTAGGAGAGATCATGGAGAATTACTGCCGGAAGGTGTTCGTGGTCGGCAACATCGGGAATCCCTATACGACGGCGGCTTCGCAGATGGATGACGATACGGTTACGGTTGCGGAGATGAGCAGCTTTCAGCTGGAGACGATTATTGATTTTAAGCCGAAGGTGAGTGCGATCCTCAACTTTACGCCGGATCATCTGAACCGTCATCATACCATGGAGGCATATGTGAACGCGAAGAAGAACATTGCCAGAAACCAGACGGAGGAAGACTATTGTATTCTGAATTACGAGGACAAACTGACCAGAGAATTTGGTGAAAATATCAGGGCTCAGGTTCTATATTTCAGCAGCCGGCGTAAACTAGAACAGGGGATCTGTCTTGAGGACGGCAATATTATCTACCGCAGAGACAAGGAAGTGCTTATCTGCAATGTGGAGGAGCTTAAGCTTCTGGGGACGCATAACTATGAGAATGTGATGGCGGCGGCGGCGATGGCCCTGGTGTACGGCGTTCCGCCCCAGATTGTGAGAGAGAGCGTGAAGGCGTTTCAGGGAGTGGAGCACAGGATTGAGTTTGTGACCGAGAAGAACGGTGTCACATATTATAATGATTCCAAGGGGACCAATCCGGATGCGGCCATCAAGGGGATCCAGGCGATGAAGCGTCCTACCGTCCTGATCGGCGGGGGATACGACAAGGATTCTGTCTATACGGAGTGGATCAACAGCTTTGAGGGAAAGGTCAGGAAGCTTGTCCTGACGGGAGCGACGAAGGAGAAGATTGCGGCGGATGCCAGAGCGTGCGGTTTCGAGGATTATGTATTTACGGATACATTTGAAGAGGCTGTGCTTGAAGCGGCGAGGACGGCAAGAGAGGGCGAAGCGGTCCTGCTGTCCCCGGCATGTGCAAGCTGGGATATGTTCCCAAGCTATGAAGTACGCGGAGAGAAGTTCAAAGAGATTGTAAATTCCTTATAAGGAGTGGCATATATTGACTCAATCTAAATCCAGAAGGTATGACAGGGGAACTTCCCGAAGTGCTGTCTCCGGCGCAGAAAAGAGGCAGCGTTGTCCTAAAAAGTACGACTATACGCTTCTTACTGCACTTTCGCTTCTTGTGGTCCTGGGGCTTGTGATCCTCTACAGCACGAGTGCATATAACGGAGAAGTGAAGTTCCATGATCCGTTCTATTATCTTAAGAAGCAGGTATTTGCGACGCTGCTTGGGATTGCCGGCATGTTTATCGTGGCGAATATGGATTACCATGTGTGGAGACATCTGGCGGCGCTTGGATATCTGACGGCGATTCTTTTGTCCGTGGCGGTATTGTTTATCGGTGATGAGATTAATGGTTCCAAAAGATGGCTTTCTTTGGGACCGTTTTCTTTTCAGCCCTCAGAATTCGCGAAGGTGGCCGTGATACTTTTTCTTGCGCATATGGTGACGAGGTATGCAAAGGATATGGCGAAGATGCGTACAATGCTGAGGATCATGATCTTGATCCTGCCGATCGTGGGACTTGTGGGCGCCAGCAACTTAAGTACGGCCATCATCATCCTGGGGATAGGAGTTATTCTGGTATTTGTCGCAAGTCCGAAATACGGTCAGTTTATCTTCATGGGGGTGCTCGGCGTGGGATTCATGACGATATTCCTGGCCCTTGAGAGCTATCGTCTGGAACGGCTTGCCATCTGGAGGAACCCGGAGGCGTATGAGAAGGGATATCAGACGCTTCAGGGATTGTATGCGATCGGCTCGGGCGGGCTGTTTGGAAGAGGACTGGGGCAGAGCATCCAGAAGCTTGGATTCGTTCCGGAGGCGCAGAACGATATGATATTTTCAATTATATGCGAGGAGCTTGGGCTGTTCGGCGCCGGGTTTGTGCTGATCCTGTTCCTGATCCTGATCTGGCGTTTCTTTGTGATCGCGTCTCATGCGAGTGATCTCTTTGGCGCGCTGATCGCGTCGGGGGCCATGGGGCATATGATGATCCAGGTGATACTGAATATTGCGGTGGTTACGAATACGATCCCCAATACGGGGATTACACTGCCTTTCATCAGCTATGGAGGGACTTCTGTTGTATTTCTCCTTGTGGAAATGGGGCTTGTGCTGAGTGTGTCGTCTCTGGTAAAATGAAGCATGAGGCGCCGCCGGGGATCAGGTAAGATACAAAAAGCCGCGTCACGGCATCAAAGATCAGATAAGATAAGGTATAATAGCGGCAGGATGGCGCCATGGATCAGCTAAGATACAAATGTTGCGTTATGATGTCATGGAGCAGGTAAGATACAGGGAGCAGGATTATATGGGTAACAGAGAATATCAGGAAAGGGAGAGACCAGGGAAAAGACGGAGGAAGAAGAGCCACAGGGTATATGCCTTTGTTGTTCTTTTGCTGGGTGCGGCGATCGCAGCCGGTCTGATCTTTGTAATCTTCTATGTCCAGAAGATCGAGGTCAGGGGAAACGAATACGTGACAGAGCAGGAGATCGTCAAGGCGGTCCAAAGCGACAGATATTCGGTCAACACACTGTTTATTCTGGGGAAATATGCGACGGGCAGGGGAGAAGTGCCGCCGTGCCTTGAGCGGATGAAGGTCGGCATGAAGCTTCCGTGGATCGTGAAGGTGGATGTGAAGGAGAAGGCTGTCGTCGGATACATAAAAGATGGCGATAAGTACGCCTATTTTGATAAGGAAGGACTTGTTGTGCTGGAGTCTTCTGCGCTGATGGAAGGCGTGCCTTATATTGAAGGCATCGAGGTGGAGAAGATCCGTCTGTACCAGCCGCTCAAGAGCGATGATACGCAGATTTTTGAACAGCTCCTTGAGACATCGAAGGAGCTTAAGAAGTATGAGATGGCAATGGACAGGATCGTGTGCGGACAGAATGGGATCAGCCTTTACAGCGGGAAGGTGAGGATCTGTCTGGGAGATACGGTGTCCGCAGAGAAGATCGCACAGATCAGACCGATCCTTGAGAAGCTCGGCGACAGGGAAGGAACTCTGCATCTGGAGAATTATTCGGAGGTAAACAAGTCGGTTACGTTCGAAGAGGGCGCGGTTACAGAAGAAATCGCCGGGCAGGCAGAACCGGAAAACGGAGAAGCCGGAGAGGCAGAGCCGGAAAGCAAAGAAGCCGGACAGGCAGAACCAGAAGGCGGAGGCGCCGGGGAAGAAGCGCCGGCAAATGCAGGAGCCGGGACAGAAGAGACGTCGGGAGAGAATCCGGAAGGATAAGAGCATAAGGAAACGGACGC
>CAJTRO010000008.1:89169-89384 GCA_910579015.1 uncultured Dorea sp.
TGGAAAATCAGAAAGAAAAATAAGAAAAATAGAGAAATTCTATTGATATTTTATACAAAAGTCTTTATTATATAGTATATATGGCAAAAAGGCATTTCATTTGCTTCGTATATGGGATGTATAATATATAATAAGGATAACAAAGGAGGAGAAACCCTTGCTAGAAATCAAAACAAATGAATCAGAAGCAGCGGCGAAGATAATTGTTGTTGGAG
>CAJTRO010000008.1:89397-95218 GCA_910579015.1 uncultured Dorea sp.
CGGCGGCGGCAATAATGCCGTGAACCGAATGATCGACGAACAGATTGCCGGTGTTGAATTTATTGCTATTAATACAGACAAGCAGGCGCTTCAGTTATGTAAGGCGCCGACGCTTATGCAGATTGGAGATAAGATCACGAAAGGGCTTGGTGCGGGAGCAAGGCCGGAGATTGGCGAGAAGGCGGCAGAGGAGAGCGCAGAAGAAGTATCAGCGGCGCTTAAGGGCGCGGACATGGTATTCGTAACCTGCGGTATGGGCGGCGGTACCGGTACCGGAGCGACGCCGGTTGTTGCCAGGATCGCGAAGGAATTAGGCGCGCTGACCGTTGGTGTCGTGACGAAGCCTTTCCGTTTCGAGTCCAAGACGCGTATGAACAACGCGCTGTCCGGGATCGAGAAGCTTAAGGAGAGCGTGGATACGCTGATCGTCATCCCCAATGATAAGCTGCTTGAAGTGGTGGACAGACGTACAACCATGCCGGAAGCGCTTAAGAAGGCGGACGAGGTTTTACAGCAGGGTATCCAGGGCATCACAGATCTGATCAATGTACCGGCGCTGATCAACCTTGACTTTGCCGATGTCCAGACTGTTATGACGGACAAGGGTATCGCACATATCGGTATCGGGCAGGGACGTGGCGACGATAAGGCTCTTGAGGCCGTTAAGCAGGCGGTTTCCAGTCCGCTGCTTGAGACGACCATTGCAGGGGCTTCTCATGTTATCATTAATGTATCAGGAGATATTACACTGATGGATGCATCCGATGCGGCGGAGTACGTACAGGATCTTGCGGGAGAGGATGCGAATATCATCTTTGGTGCGATGTATGACGACGCCAGAGCAGATGAGGCCACTATCACCGTGATCGCGACAGGTCTTCACAATGTAGGCGGCAGCGCATCCAAATTAAAGTCACGGCTTGAGACTCCGAGGAATTCTGCGATGCCTCATGCAGGAGCAGGCGTACAGGGGATCGGATATGACAGAGGTATGCAGTCAGGCGCTCAGGCTTCGCCGAGACTGGACTTTGGCATGACTTCAGCGAAGGGAGGAGCTTCGGCTATGCCGCGACGTCCGGTGGGCGGAACAGCGCCGTCTTTAGAGACGCCGAGGACACCGACCAGCAAGGTGAAGGAGCAGTCCATTAAGATACCGGATTTCTTTAAGAAATAATCTGTGAGAGCAGAAGATGCGGCCGATAGATCCAGGATTAGTAAAGATTCGGATACCGGGAAGGTATTCGAGTCTTTTTGTAGTTGTATGAGCAGAAGAACTGTCGATTGTGCGAAGGACTGCCTGCGCGTCTATCCGGGAAGGCGGATTCATAGGTATGAGCCGGAGGCGGAATTTGTCATGAAAATTTCTCCAAAATCTCCTGTATTTCGGGAGGATTCGACAAATAATATCAAATATATACAGTAATTTCCAGTGTATTATTTCAAAATTCTTTCTTTTATGTCAAAAAAAGATACAAAGTGTTGTGTCTCTTATTCCACAAATCCCCACAAAATCATTTCCATGTAAACTATATCTTGTGGTCAGTATGAACTGTCGAACGAAAATTGTAATTCGTCCCACCATCTGACAAAATCTTTTGAGGGCGGCTCGTATAATTAAACTTGCTTAAGCACCAAATCAAAGATGGAAGAAGGTGGAGCGTGTATTATGAGTTGTACATAGACGTATTTTTTCTGGAAAATTTTACGATGGACTTTCTCCTGCTGGTGATTGTAAGGAGGATGCTGAAATACTCCGTGCCATATTGGAAGATCGGTCTTGGAGCGTTTACCGGAGCATTTCTGACCTGTCTGATCGTAGCTGTACCAGTTCCATATGCGTCTGTGAAATTCATACTGTTCCATGGTTTGGCTAATGTCGCGATGATAAAGACAGGACTGGGGATCAAAGGATTAAGAGAGCTTCCTAAGGCATGGGTGATCCTGTATGCCGGCGGCTTTCTGACAGGAGGAGTATTCCAGTTTCTTGGACAGTATGTACGGACAGGAAGTGTTTTCTTTGTACTGGCGTTTGTAAGCTTCTATGCGGTATCCGGCATCTGGAGCCTGATTGCGTATCTTGCAAGGCAGGGGCAGTACCGGTGTCAGGTTATCCTTGTTTATGGCGAAAAAGACTGTAAGGTGCAGGCGCTGATCGATACGGGCAACTGCCTTAAGGACGACGTTACGGGAAAACCTGTGAGTATCGTCGATAAAAGAACGATCAGAGAACTTTTAGGAGAAGATGACATGACAGGAATACGTTATATTCCATATCACTCTATCGGAAAAGCGGAAGGTGTAATGCCATTAATAACGCTGGATGGGATGTATGTATGCAGAAAAGAAAAGGAATGGATTGAAAGACCGCTGGCGGCCATCTGTGAGGAGGATATGACGGCTGACCGTTATGAGATGATTTTAAATCCTGATGTCTTAATAGGAGGAGTAAAGTATGGTAATCAGAGTAGCAGTACCACATCAATTTAAATTAAAAGTAGTTTCGGACTTTCGGACGTTATTTTTCCCTGACAAGAGGGATGTTCATTATATCGGAGGTTCAGATATACTGCCGGCTCCGCTGGATACGAGAGAGGAGACGGCGGCGATCAACGATCTGGGATCGGAGGACGACGAGCGGGCCAGGAAGCTGTTGATCGAGCATAACCTCAGACTGGTAGTATACATTGCGAAGAAATTTGACAACACAGGGGTGGGCGTGGAGGATCTGATCTCTATCGGGACCATCGGGCTTATAAAGGCGATCAACACATTTAATCCGGATAAGAATATCAAGCTGGCAACCTACGCGTCCCGCTGTATCGAGAATGAAATCCTTATGTATCTTCGGAGAAATAACAAGACGAAGATGGAGGTCTCCATAGATGAGCCTCTGAATGTGGACTGGGACGGCAACGAGCTTCTCCTGTCGGATATTCTGGGAACGGAGGAGGATACGATCTACAAGGACCTGGAGAATGAAGTGGAGAGAAAGCTTCTGGTAAAGGCCCTGAACCGGCTGTCAGGCAGGGAGCGGACCATTATCAAGATGCGTTTCGGCCTTGGGATGCCGGACGGGGAGGAGAGAACTCAGAAAGAAGTGGCGGATATGCTGGGAATCTCCCAGTCGTACATATCAAGGCTTGAGAAGAAGATCATGCAGAGACTTAAGCGGGAAATGGTAAAGTATTCATAGTAAATCCCCCCGAAAGGTGCTATAATGAAAAGAAAAAGGGGATGAATGCATGAAACTTAGTTTTATAGGGGCGGCTCACGAGGTAACAGGCAGCTGCCACTACCTGAATGCATGCGGAAAGAACATTCTGATAGACTGTGGTATGGAGCAGGGACCGGATCTGTATGAGAACCAGGAGATCCCTGTTCCAGCCAATCAGGTTGACTACATTCTGCTGACACATGCACATATTGACCATTCAGGAAAGATCCCGCTTCTGTGCAAGCAGGGCTTTCAGGGAGAGATCGTTACCACATTTGCCACATCAGACCTGTGCAATATCATGCTCCGTGACAGCGCCCACATCCAGGAGTTTGAGGCGGAGTGGCGCAACCGTAAGGGAAGGAGAAGCGGAGAGGAGGAGTTCGAGCCGTTATATACGATGGCGGACGCGGACGCGGCCATCAAGCTGCTTTCGCCCTGCGATTATGAGCAGAGGATCACGCTGTGCGAGGGGATCGACGTACAGTTCCATGACATGGGGCATCTGCTTGGCTCGGCCAGTATCGAGGTCTGGGTGACGGAGGATAATGTTACGAAGAAGATTGTGTTCTCCGGCGACGTGGGGAACACCAACCAGCCGATCATCAAGGAGCCTGTGAAGGTAAAGGAAGCGGATTATATCGTGATCGAGTCCACATACGGAGACCGGACGCACGGGACGGATCTGCCCGATTATGTGGGAGAATTTACGAGGATATTAAGAGAGACCTTCACAAGAGGCGGTAATGTGGTGATCCCGTCATTTGCGGTGGGGCGTACACAGGAGATCCTGTATTTTATCCGTGAGATCAAGGCGAAGAACCTGCTTCCGGAGTTTACGGGATTCGAGGTCTATGTGGACAGTCCGCTGGCGATCGGGGCGACCAATGTATTCAACAAGAATGTCAAATCCTGCTTTGACGAAGAGGCGATGGCGCTGGTGGAACAGGGGATCAATCCTCTGTTGTTCCCGGGACTTAAGACGACGATCACCAGTGATGAATCCCGGATGATCAACTTCGATGAGAAGCCGAAGGTGATCTTGTCTGCATCCGGTATGTGTGAGGCAGGAAGGATCAGGCATCATCTGAAGCATAATCTGTGGCGCGCAGAGAGTACCATCTGCTTCGTCGGTTATCAGGCGGTGGGGACACTCGGACGCAAGCTGATCGAGGGAGCAGAGAGTGTGAAGCTCTTTGGCGAGAATATCACGGTGAACGCGAAGATCGAGGTGTTAAGAGGCATCAGCGGACACGCAGACATGAACGGGCTTCTGGACTGGCTTAAGGGCTTTGAGAACAGGCCGGAGCACGTGATCGTCGTACATGGAGAGGATCATGTGACGGAGCACTTCGCACAGCTGGTGGAGGAGACCATCGGATGTCCGGCCTTCGCACCGTACTCGGGCGGGACCATCGACCTGCTTACCAATGAGATCGTGACAGAGGGCGTGAAGACTCCGAAGAAGGCTGTGGAGAAGCCTGCAAGATCCAGGGCGGCCATGGCGTTCCAGCGTGTGGTTGCGGCGGCAAAGAGGCTGCTTGAGGTGGTATATAAGAACGAAGGACTGGCGAATAAGGAGTTGGCGAAGTTCGAGACACAGATACAGAATCTGGCGGATAAGTGGGATCGCGACTGATCGAAGTATGAGTGCGGATAAGATTTTGAACGAAGGATTCTGCCGGAAGCTTGCGTGGACGGCGGGCCTTGCGATTGGAAGATGATCAAGGAGTAATACGGATAATTTTTCATAGAAAGAAACAGATTTGCGTCCGTGAGTCTGTTTCTTTTTTGGTGCGCGCGGTGTGGAAGTAATCTGATCGGTGAAAGTTTGTAACATGCTCTGGTAGTGGGAAGTCAGGAAGAGTAATGGAAGGATATAACGGGTACGGGGGAGCGAAAAATATAAGAATCAATTGCCAATCCTTAAGTTGAGGTGTGTATTTGTTTGTGGTACAATTCTTTAGGAAAGTATCAGATTCAGGGCAGACGAAAAGAGCAGCTTTATACAAAAGATAAAACTGCCCTGAATGTGATTCTTTCCGATTGTACCAGACTGCGGACCTTTAGCCAATATGTGTATGGAGGAAGTATTTTTCACAGTTAGTGAAACTGCACAGATTTTGCAGGTACTTCCTGGCATAAGCATCTGTTTTTTGTGTAGATTTACAAATATATCCGATAAAAAGGCATGCTTCGCAAGCCTTCTTGCGGAGGCTTTTAAAAAATTTATTCAGTAAGAAAAAGTTTGTATCAGGATGAACCATATGTCCTTCCGGCCTGTTGCATCCTGTGGCACCCGCATTCCGGACAAATGCGTATATCAATCTTCCAGACCACAGCCAGCAGCTCTCCTATGGATAGTCCGGCATACCTTTCTTTAAACCGCTGTCCTCCCTGGATTTTGAAGATCAGTTTCAGGTTCCTGCTTTTATACCGGTTATTTAAAAAGCCGTAATAGCGGATCTTCTGAAAACCCGGAGGGAGCACATGCATCAGGTAACGCCGGATGAATTCCGTGTTTTCCAGGGTGATAGTCCTACGCGGATTGCCGGGCCTTTTTCCTCTGGCAGAAAAAGTGGTTTCCTGTTCATCCACATCCAGGAT
>CAJTRO010000009.1 GCA_910579015.1 uncultured Dorea sp.
ATTATGATGATACAAAAATGTCGGATTGTCAAACAGAACCGTTCGACATCTTTTGACACAGAAAAGCTATCCCCCAGCCTTTTCCCTTTTCCAAACTACCGCCTGACATCCATCCAACACCTACTCTTCCCCACTCTGCTCCTTCAATTTCCCCCCGATCAAATTCAGCACCACACCCATCCCGATTATGCAGGCCACCGAAATCTTCCCTTCCAGAGAAGTCATGATCGTCAATACTCTCCCCATATAAGGAATCATTAGCACCGCCTTGCCGATAAAAGCATCATAGAAAACCGGTTCCGGATCTTCCTTCTCATTTGCATCTCCCTTGGTGATAAATGTACCCGACACCACATTATTCTTCACAACTCTGTGCGTGATGATCCCAGAGTCCTCCAATGCACCATAGAACGCAATGATATCCTCTTCCTCCACGTCTCCCGGCTCTACGCTCCTGACATACAGGAGACTTCCCACCGGTACAGCCGGCTCCATACTGCCACTGAGTACGTGATACATATGGAATCCGAACATTCCCGGAAAAACCAGCAGAGAGCACAACAAGATTACAAGCACGATCAATATCGTCCCTGCTGCACTGCAAACTTTTCCGCTCCGTCTCCTGCCTGGATTCCTGCTCAACTTTCTGCCATAATTCCCAACATGCTTTCTATCATGATTTCCACTATGCTTTCCTTCATAACTTCCACTATGCTTTCCGTCGTAATTTCCACCATAATTTCCATCATGCTTTCCTTCATAACTTCCACTATGCTTTCCACCATAATTTCCATCATGCTTTCCTTCATAACTTCCACTATGCTTTCCTTCATAACTTCCGCCATGCTTTCCATCATAATTTCCACTATAACTTCCGTCATGCTTTCTTTGAATTCTTCTTCCCATCCCGCTTCTCCGCTTACACTCAGATTAGCGGTGACTACTGCCACCGCCATTTACCAAGTTTGTTATTATTTTACACGCTGTTCATCATCCAGCGTCGTTCTGCCTGCCTTAACCACAGCCGCTTTCCGTCTCTTTCTCAGATAAAGCGCCGTTCCCGCCAATGCAAGCACTGCTGCCGCGCCGATTCCGATATACACCGGAAGATACCCCATCACCGTACCTGGCTGTGCCTGCTTCATGCTCTCAGCCATCGGTACTTCCTCATCCTTGTCAATAATATTATCCGGAGCATTTCCCTGCGGTACTGCATCGTCCGGTACTGCCACATCACCGCCGACTCCTTCTGCCGGTACTGCCGGCACCTGAGGCGGAGTTTCTGCTCCTGCCTCTGCCGCCGGAGTTTCTGTCGGTGTCCCGGCTGGTGCTGTCGGAGTTTCTGTCGGCGCCGCGGCCGGGGGTGTTGCCGGTGTCTCAGGCTCTGTCGGTGTCTCGATCGGTGTGTACACAAAGTTAAATACATTCTCCGCCGAGTTTGAAGATAAAGTCATTACCATATTATATGCCTGAGGCTGGTATCCGTCCACATAACGGGCCGATACATACTGTCTTTCACCGATATTTCCATAATACGTGTCGCTTGGAAGCAGGGTATTGCCTGCCGCATCCTGATAATTGATTGTATATGGCGTCGTCTCTCCACTGACACCATAGGCGATCACATAATCCATATCCGCGCCGACCGCTCCGGTGGATGCCACCGCCTCGGAATTATCCCTTCCGGATCTTCTGACGCCTCTGATATAGTAACGCTCATCCGTCTCCTTTGCCGCGTCATTCGGATTGATGTAAACAGTCTCGCCGTACTTCACTCCGCTGACTACAATCTGCTCTACCTGACCGCTCTTGCCGGTAATCTTCTCTATCCTCGTGCCCTCCCCGGGAGCGGTAATGCCTTCCCCTGTGAGCACTCCCTGATTCCCGGCATACAGCCGGATCGTATACGTATATGCCGTGTCGTCTGCCGCCAGGGCTGTCTGCCCGGACGCAAGCGTAAGCATGGACAGAGCCAGCAGTCCGGCCCGTATATTCTTCAACCATTTCATACTATCTCTGCCCCCTTCTTCTGGTTCCTCCTGTTTTATCAGCCGGACTCTTTCCCGCATTCTTCACACTTCCCTGCCGTGCTCCTGCGCTTCTTGCTCCTACATTCTGCCCCGGTTCTCCGACACTCATCTTCTTCACTTCTGCATTTTGCCCCAGTTCTCTGACACTCATCTTCTTCACTTCCGCATTCTGCCCCGGTTCTCCGATACTCATCTTCTTCACTTCCGTATCCCGTCTCAGAACCGCAGCATCCACTTTCCGAATACCTGCACCCGGACCACGCACATCCGATTCATTTTCCTCACACAGATCCGTGCCATCTGCGTATGAATCCTTATAATACACATTCAATCTGCCCGCCTCGGTCTCATATACCGCTTCGTCCTGCTCTCTGCGAAGCCTCAGGAACACGATCAGCAAAAGTGCAAATCCCGCCCCCAGCATCATCAGCACATACAGCATGATCTGCGACTGATCTCCGGTCTTGATCACCTCACGATTCCCGCCGGTTCCACTGCCGCCCGGATTGCCGCCGCCCGGCGTACCCGTTCCAGGCGTTACCAGCTCTGTCGCGAAGTCCATTTGCAGTCTCGCATAAGTATTCTGGTAATTATTCACCAGTGTCTCGCCGTCAAGAGCCACTTTCAGCTTCACAACACCCTTGTCTTTGCTGCCCATGCGGTCCATGTAGAAATAATCATCCAGAGATGAGGCCGCGCCGTGAAGACCTACGCCGTTATATCTTCCGTCTCCGCCGAACTTCTCACTGGAGTAAAGCGTCGCCGTCTGTCCCGCCGCATCTGTATAGGTCAGCAGATAATCATAGGCCCCGCCTGCCGCATCCCCGGCATCCTCCAGAGTGCTCAAGACCTGATTCTTCATATACCAGTCCGCCTCGCCGTTAAAATCATTCTTAAGAGTGATCGTAAGTTCTACGGAATCTCCCGGCTGCATGGCGTTGATCTCGTCTCCCATGTTGGCCGTGGTGAAGTTACTGCTCATCTTCTTCCCGTTGAAGTTCACCTCCCAGCCGGAAGCGCCTTTGCGGTCCTCGGCAAATGCCGTCACAGAGGATGTGAGAACTAGGATCCCTGCCAGGCATACACCCAAAAATCTTCTCTTCATTCTCTTACTCCTCCTTTACAGAATCCCAAGAGCGGCCGCATCCACGCCCCACGCACTCTTGATCGCATCCTGGGCGTTATGTGTCTGCACCGCGTCCACTTCCACATCCACATGGAATTCCACGCCGTCATATTTATATACCGTCTTAATGGTCTTGCCGTCTCTGATGATCTCGGCGTCAGCGGCCACCTGGCCGTCGATCATGATGGAATCTGCAAATACAGCCGTCTCGCTTCCGGACGGCAGGATGCCCTTGTAATAAAGCTCCATACATTCCTTCTCACCGCCATTTGCGATTGCCTGCACATCATCCGGGTTCTTGATCCACTGTCCCTCATTCACAAGATTCAGCTTGATCAGACTTGGAGACAGTGTTGTTATCTTCTCAGAACTGTTCTCCCCAACCTTACGCGTCCAGTATTTGTAAATGCGCACCCGCACATACTCGTCGATAGTTCCGCTGTTCCTTACACTCAGCTTCTCATCGTAACTCTTGTTCAGAGCAAGCTTCTCCCCATTTTTCAGCATTTCCTGAAATAACGCACCGTTATCTGCGCCTTTCCCTGCGTTGTTCGCAGTCTTCCATGCATTCTTCTCATAATCCCGGCTGCTTACCACCTTCCCATTCTCCACAAGGCTTACGCCAATCTGGGAAACAGTGATCTCCGCCGTATAGTTTTCACTGTAATAGGTAAGCGCCGCCCTGGTACTTCCGATCGTACTGCAAAGAAGCAGGACCACCGACAGAGCAAGCAGGCTGTATGTCAGCTTACGGCTTCCATTACCGCGCACCGCAGGTTTTCTATCCATCCGGGAGGCTCTTCTATCCTTCTTCATTATTCCTCAGCCTCCTTCCAGTTCTCTTCCCCGCCAATCACCGTGTTCCAATCCGCAGTCTCATTGCCATCCTCGTCATATACCACCGGCGTACATTCCTGGATAACCACCACATTGAAGTTATCCTTGTCAAATCCCTCCGGAACATTGATCTTCGCATTCAGCACCGTCGTAGACTCGCCCGCCGGAAGCACCGGAGTATAATACCAGTAATCATCCTCCCCATGACGCCACCTGCTGTCACCGCTTACCGCCGTCGTAACCTCTGTGCCGGAGAATACCTTTACCCGCACGAAGCAGTCGCTCCTGTCAGAAGGATTCGAGATGGTGATCAGCTTCGTCATCTCCTCCACATCCTCGTCAATCACCGTACTGCTGCCCAGATTCACCACGCCTCCTCCTCCGGCCGACACATAAGTAGTAAAATAAGCCAGAGAGCTCTCGATCGTCAATGCCGCCGTCATACCCAGAGCCGCGGCCGACATAGCGATCAGTTTTCCATATTTTTCCATAAACTTCATTCCCGTCGCAACTCCTTCCTATTCCTGAAGGTCCGTCGTCCAGTCCCACAGACCATTTTCATCCAGATTAAATTGATTCGTCACTCCATAGCCTCCGCGGTTTCCGCCGTTATATGCGTTGGTAAATGAAACCGACGCCTCAGAAGCTCCGTCAACATTCTCAAGAGCCTCCTTTGACACAATCACCGTCTCTACCGTATCCGGACCAACCACCTGGTAATTACTTCCCGCATAGATCTCTGTCACCGTCACCCGGATACCCGCCGGGATACCGTTAAGCCTCACCGTCTCAGTGTTTCCGGCGCCTTCCAGCGTCGCACTGATCACATTGCTGTATACTGCATTTCCCGCATCATCGTGTCCCTCCACCCGGAACACACAAGTAACCGCCCCGAGCGTTTCGTTATAGGTATCCAGTGTCTTGTTGATGAGCAGCGTCCCTTCCTGTTGTGCCCGCTCCGCCTTCAGGCCGATGACCGGCTCGTAGTTCCAGGAATCATCCCCGGCTCCTGTCTGTGCAAATGCATTTCCCGGAAGCGCCGTCAAGTATGGGGTAAATGTATATTCATAGCTATAGTCTGTGTTGAAACTTGTCTCCGGCACCACCAGATACATCCCGGTATCCAGATCCGTGAACTTCGCAGAAGCCAAAGCCCCTTGCGTCTTCTCGATCTTCTCCTCTGCGTCCGGTTGACCATCGCCAATCAACTCATATGCCTCTTGCGCAAGCGTCGTCCAGTTATCCGCTTTGGTCTCGCCGCTGATGCTGTCGAACTTCATGGATGCCCAGGAACCAACGCCTGTATACCTGCCCGACACATCCACACTTGCCACCCGGTACAGAGCGACCGGTATCTGCATCTCACTTAAATCCGCTTCGAATGCCTTGTCATAATTCCCCTCCACAGATACCGTAAGGTTACATTTTCTGTCTACCTCAACCGCATCTGCCGCCTGCGTCTGCATCAGTGTCAGGCAAGGCAGTGCAAGCAGTAATGCCAGCACCAACGCATATCCTCTTCTTACTCTCTTACTTATCTTCAACTCTTTCCCTCCTTACGGTCCTCTTGCTCCTGCGTGAACTGCTGCATTTTGGTCTGTTCCACCTTCTTAGATCCCATGACACGGCGCATGATGAGAATGACAAGCGCTGTCACTCCAAGCCCCAGCAGCAGGTATAACATATAGTAATTCTGAATGGCCTGTACCATGGAATCCACAGGCGTCGACTCAATCTCCCCTTCATAAGGAACCCGGCGCCCCCGGACCAGAAGACGGTGACTGTTCACGCCGTAGGGCGTACAGGTAAATAAGGTCACATAGTCCGCGCCCTCTTCTACCTTCAGCGCCTCCTCCAGTGCGTCGATATCATCCTTGTCAACCATCGGGTGGATCTGGTCCACCTCGTAAGCCATATCCTCGTCAAGGATATGAAGGTAGAACCGGTCGCCCTTGCCCAACTGGTCAATATCGGTGAAGAGCTTCGCACTTGGAAGCCCCCTGTGCGCCGACAGTACGCTGTGACTGCTTTCGCCTCCCACCGGCAGTTTCGTGCCGTTTAGATGCCCTACGCCTGTCTCCAGCACATCCGTGTCTGTTCCATGATAGATACCTAACTTAATATTGATCTTCGGTATCGTGATGTATCCCATGATGCCGTCTCCCGTGGCATTGAGTACCTGCCAGTATGCCGTCTGGCGGATATCCTCCGCCTCTTCGACTCCGAATACATCACTGCGAATACTGTTCTGTGAAAATGTCTGGTTATAATTTCTGGCCGCTGTCCATGCATCCTCAAAATCTTCCTCCGTCATCCGGCTCACCGCATCGTCGTAATTGGAAATGAGCCTCGACTGGCGGTAAGTATTCCACTGGTTCGAGATGGTCGGATAGGCCAGTATCCCGAATCCAGCCAGGAACAACAGCCCGAATAGAAATGACATAATCTTCCTCTTCATATTTCTCTACTCTCCTGTGGTTTTCCGCCCCCGTTTCCGGCGTCTGCGGCTCTGCCGGCATATTCTCCTACACTTCCTTCTGTGCTCCGGGTTCAGTCCTCATGCACTCCTGCACTTCTTTCCGTGCTCCGGGTTCAGTCCTCATGCACTCCTGCACTTCCTGCCGTGTCTTTGGGATATCTGCCTCATCCCCGGATTTTTTCATCTCCTGGACTCTCTTCGCCAGCCTCTTCTCCCTCCTATATAGGAAGAAAATGAATCCGCCCGTGATCAGGATCCCCACGATCACCCATAACAGATAACTGGTATGGAAACTCATATTGCCAAGAGGCAGGTTCTCATCCTTTATCTCCTCCGGCACATATGGAACTCTGTGTCCCCGCACCAGAAGCCGGTGGCTGTTCACCCCGTAAGGTGTACATGTCAGAAGTGTTGCCAGATCCATCCCCTGCTCCACTGCAAGCGCATCCGTCTCCTCCGGTTCTATGACCGTGATCTGATCCACTTCATAGCAGAGGGTATCGTCTAAGATCTTAAGCAGAAAATGGTCTCCTTCCTCCAGCTTATCCAGATCCGTGAACAGCGCCGCGCTGGGAAGTCCCCTGTGTGCGGAAATGACTGCGTGGGTGTTCTCCCCGCCCACCGGAAGAGAGCTTCCCTCCAGGTGCCCCGCCGCCATCTCCAGGACATCATCATTAGTGGTGTGGAAGACGGGAAGACTGATCTTGATCTTCGGGATTTCCACAGTCCCCATGATACCGTCCCCGGCAATGTTAAGACAGGACATGTACCCCTCATCTTCTTCTGACGACTCCGCTATGGCGAAGGAATCCGGAAGGATACTCGGAAGCAAGGCATCATTATAGGCTGTTGCCTGTTCCCACTCTGCGGGATAATCTATCAGGCCCGCCGCCTGCTTTTCGGCCACCGTCTCATCATAACTGCTGATCAAACGTTTCTGTCTGTAATTGTTCCACTGGTTGGATATAAATGGATACAGCAGCAAGGACAACCCGGCTAAAAATAAGATCGATATCAGAATTTTACTCGTTTTCTTTCTCATCCGGACTCTCCTTGTGGTTGTATCTGTGTTGCTTATGCGCTTACTTGTTTCTTGGTTGATATATGTTTCTTGTTAGATCCGGGGCGATGGCGGATCGCCCCGGGAATCTAAAATATGTGGATCCTTTTTGTATGTTTTTATCTTATTTCTGGTATAATCTTAAGTAGTTCTTCTCTTATTGGTTTAGATTATTTAGCGGCTTTTCTACGGCTTGCGAAGAATAATGCTGCCGCGATGATCATGATCGCACAACCGCCGATTGTGAAGATTGTAGTACCGATACCACCGGTTGATGGTAATGATGAAAGTGTGCTGTCTATCATATTTCCAGTTGCACTAAATACATCTTTTACCGTTCCACTTACTGTTAACTCAACTACTGTCGGAGTCTCATTAATGTGATAACCAGTAGGAGCTGTTACTTCTTTAAAGGTATATGTTCCACTTGCTAAGCCTTCAACTTTCAATGTTCCATCTTCTCCAGTAGTAACTTCTGTACCATCTTTTTCTTCTGAAACCCATCCTGTTAATTTATTGTTAATAAATGTTGCATAACTGGTTTTACCATCTACAGTTTTGGATACTTTAAATCCAGCGCCTGCAAGCTTTGCATTATCACTCAACTCATCATTATTATCGTCAGATGCATACTTTGTTAATGTAATATAACCTGTATAACTGTTATCTGTATCTGAACCATATTTAGATTCTCCATCATTTGATCCGTCTCCAACAATTACGGTATTTCCTACTTTAACATCTGTAACTACTGCCTGATAAGTTAACACCACATCCTTATTTGCGTGAATATTGTTCTCTAAATAACTTGACAAATCAACTGTAAAGCTATTATCATTTTCAACAGTTGCATAAATCGTTGTATTGATGTCTCCTATTACAAGGGTAACTGCCACTTTACCCGCATTATCGCCTTCAGCTACTGTAACATAATCCGCTCCTTGAATTGTATCCTTAACAATATACTTCGGATTTGTATCTGTGGCTGGGATATATGGTACAACAGACTCAACTGTATAAGTTACTGTCCTTCCGATTTCTGTCACTGCATTCGTTGAATTACTGCTCTTCTCTACCTTTGATGTCTGCCTCTTTGCTTCTACTGATGTATCTGCCAACGATGTCGGAATTCCTGTCGCTGTATTGTACTCCGAAAAGGATACATAAGCTGCCATCGGGTTATAATTATAATTTGCTTCACTACCTTCGATGTAATATACACCTGCTGCATTTACACTAATCGGACTTCCTGTTTCAGTTGAAAGACTATAATTTGCATCTTTTACATTCTTTAAAGCTGATGCAATATCAGAAGCAGATGCTGTGCCATTAATCATTTCCTTAAGAATCTGCTGATCAGTTTTATTCGTAAATACCGTCTTATAATTATTCGCTATTTGCTCTGTCGCAAAAGCCCAACCTGTTTCTGTGGTTGGATCAGCCTTAATCACTTGCAGATACTTAAATTTAGCATTATCTCCCGCATTGTTTACCGTTATCTTTGCTGTTAATTCTGCTGCGAATGACGTCATACTCATTCCTAAAACCATAGCCAGTGTCAATAACACTGCAAAAATCTTCTTGAATTTCTTCATTTTTTCTCTCCTTTTCCCTTTTTATGGTTTTGATTGATTATGTGTGCGTGTATGGCACACGAGTTACTTCCAGTGCTGATCGCACACTCATTTTGCGGTGTAAGTGCCGCTAAAAAGTTCCTTCATACTTTAACTTCTCAGCACCTCCCTGCACCTTTTTTTATATGTTATCAGCGCCGCGCCTGCCATGAGCAGGATACCGCTGAACATATACCAGTAGATTCCGGAACCGCCTGTAGATGGCAATTCATATATAAGCGTATTGTAGATAGATATTTCATGGACATTATTTTCACTCTTAAGAACGATAAAATCTTTGTCCTTTTCTATCTGTTGCGTCAATACAGCCACATCCAGCTTCCCATTATTAAATACTAATCTCCATTCTTTCTCACTACATGAATATCCCTCTGGCGCCTTAGTTTCTTTTATGATATATTCACCATTTAAATCATTTAGATCGGCCGATCCGCCATTCTTTTTCCACTGAATGACGCCGTTATTGTCCGTTTCTCCCGTCAATACATCTGTTAAAGGATTCTCTGTACTTGTCAAGGTAAATACTGCTCCTTCGAGTTTTTTCGCTTTATCACTGAAACTGCGCTTCACCACCTGCCAAGTAGAATTATCCTTTTCTTCATAAACATTTTCAAATATCAATCTCTCCTGGGAATTCTTCTTGACTTGGACTTCCCCTGACATTCCTGCTGTAGGTGTTTCTTGTTTTCCAGAACTTACCCTGGTTACAGTCGTCTTTAATCCATATGGCTCTATATCAGCGTTCTTCTCTTCCACTAAAATTCGGTATACATTCCCATCTATTGGAATATTATAGTAGTTATGGACACCTGTATAAGAACCATTTCCATTATCAGTCCATTCCATCTCTTCTGCTTTTAATTCCTTTGGAATATATCCATCAAGAGGACTTTTCACTAAAAGTACATTTTCGATTGAGATGTCAAATGTAAGAGATTTTATTTTATCCTTTAATGTATTGATCCTTTCTACCGAATCTTCTATCTCATCTATTTCTTTCAACCCTTTAATCGTCTTAACAATCCTAAAATTAAATGTATTTTCTTTCGGATCAGGTAAACGCTGGCTAAACCACACATTGTCAATAAAGTTTCCCATACTTGGATCAGACGCATTTGAAACAAAGAAAAATCTGTTCAAATTATATTGCGGAGTATATATACCGCTATGTTCCACCCATCTGGATGAATCAACGGTATAATTCTGTACATATACACCCGGGTAGAGAAACTCTCCACTCTCATTCTTATCATTTCGATGCGCTATCAAATATTTAACTTCATCTTGTGTATCAATTTCTCCACTGCCCCCAGGTACTCCATTTTCTGCCACAAGCGTCGGCACAATTACCAGATACATTTCATCATTACCTGTGTTCGGACGCGCCCTGTGTGAAAAAGAATAATTTAATTGAACTCCCTTAACTGTAAGCACATCCTGATATAATGAACCTTGTGTGACTGCATTTAATTCTGCAAACTGATCGCCATCTGCCGCTGAAAAACCGCCAGACACCTTACCATAATAATTATCAATCATTCCGGCTACTACTCTGGCTATCTCTATTCTTTTTGCACCGTTACTTTCAACCGCAGTCGTTTTCCACCCCTTAACATGATCTTGTTCGAAATAATGATATAAAGTATTTCCTTCACTTGTCACAAGAGGCTCTTCAAAACTACCATTCTGCAATTCGCCATAATATGTTATTGATTCAGGCATTGAGTCCCCGATCAACGCTCCTCCTATATATAGTTCAACCTTATATTCAACACTTTGATTTTCATTACTTAACATTCCGCCATCCAAAGCAACGTTCAATGAATTTCCATAATCCCCAGTAATGACATACATATCATCGTCATATTTAACATTTGCGACTTCTTCGTATTCCTCTCTATTTATGGCTTTATACCACACATATCGTATATCCTGGTCATTATCGGCGCTGTTTTTTTCAACAGCCTCATTATACGCAGTCAATGCGCTTCCCGATAAAACCGCAGTCAGATTTCCACTTCTCTTTATGTCATTATCAATCTTTATCTCTGCGGCTTGCATACGTCGAAATACTATCTGCAAAGGATATTGATTAATCAACATTGGATTACAATCGAATACCCTATTATCTGAAGAATCCATAAATTCCCAAGTACTATTATTATTATTGAATTGAACTTTTTCTACTTCTATCCTATTACTGATCCACATTTTAACAGGTTCATAAATGACTTCTCCCGAATCCTCTACGACAACAATTGATGTCCACTTATTTCCTATTGCGTCTTTCAAATCATACATTTTATCCTGTTCAAAATTCAGCTCTATATTACCCGCCATTGACTCTTTATCTTTGGGCTCAAGTGTCTCCCCCTCTTCATCCACAAATTCGACAGCTAAGTTCCCCATTGAACTAATATTACCACCCATATCCCACTGCCAAATGATCGTAAAAATCGAGAAATTATCCGCAACCAGCTCCACCTTCTCAACAGCCGCGTCTTCTTCTGTCGTCTCAATATTCGTTGTATCTGCCTCCGTCAGATTCTCCACCTTAACTTCGCCATCTTCGCTTTCTTTCAGATGGTTTACAGCCACAGTTGCATCTTTTGACACTTCCTTTGGTATCACAGCCTCCTTAAAGTCCATCGTCACCTTAACTTCGCCATTCGGTTCTACTTCATTACCATCCAGCACAAAGCAGATGTCATATGCCAGGAAGCCTTCCAGTTTCTGCTCATTCTTCTCGCTTTCCTCATTCAGCTTCTCACTTGTCATCTCATACTGTTCGTTGACTTTTTCTGCCTCTACCTTTTCCTCCTCTGACATATCTCTTGTGATCTCCTTTTTCTCAATCGGAGTTACAGATAATTCTGCTCCGTCCGGGATCACGCCTGCATCTGCCGTTACATGAATCACTACGGCGTCTGCGTCATACTCTGCTTCATATGCCGGGCTTATCTGTTCTTCTGTCTGTTCCGCTGGCGATTCTTCAACAAAGTTTTCCTCTTCCTCATTCCCTCTATAAGCCGTTTCCAGCTCTGTGATCTTCAGATATGAATGGATAGAAGCATCATTTACATCGTATTTATTTTCTCTGACCTCATTTCCACAATTGCCTTCGATTACCTCGATCTCATTTTTCTCCTTATTAACAGAAGAAATGATTCCCATCTGGAATGCCGTCTCTTCTCCTTCTTTCTGGAAGAAGATAAGGTCTCCCGCCTTCGGCTCATATCCTTCCGGCGCCGAAATATAGTTCTGGTTCGCTTCATCCGCCTGAATGAACTTGTTGTACCATTCAGCTGTATCCTTCTCGCCCGGGAACAGGTTCGAAGTCAGCAGTCCTGCATAGTGCATACAAAAGTTTACAAACACCGCATCCCAGTCCGCATATACGTCCGCCTCTGCCACACCAGCATTGACAGCAAACTGGCCATAGCGTGTATAGCCTTTATGGTTTCCATCTCCTGCTGCCACATAATTCTTCGAACTTTCTTTATAGCCGATCTGAGCCTTTGCCGCTGTTACAAGGTCTTCTCCCCAGACACCCTTCCACTCTGTATTCTCATACAGCGCATCCCAGACCGAAGAATCTTCTATATCAGCAGTTGTATCTATATAACAGGCGTCTGTATGGGTATGCTCATCCCTGCCACAGGCGAGCTGTTTCTCGTTGCAGGCATCCGTATGGGTGTGTCCCTCATTCTCTTCCTGTCCGCAGATCAGAATCTGTTCATTCACATAACACTCTTCTTCGTGTACATGCCCTGCGGACTCTTCCGTTACCTCAGACTCTTCTGACGACTCGTACTCTTCCTGTCCGCAGATCAGTGTGGATTCAATCTGGTAACATGCGTCCGTATGCTGATGTCCTTCGCTTTCTTCTATTCCACAGACCAGAGCATCCGCATAACATACCTCACTGTGTGTATGTTCTTCCATTCCACATTTCGCATCTCCTGTCATGGCGACTCCATACTGCACCAGAGCCCCGATCACGCCGCCGACCACCATAACAGCCAGAAGTGTAACAGCAACACTTATTCTTCTTCGTTTTCTTCTCTTACTCCTTAACTCTCCCAAATATTCTCTCACAAGTTCCTGCATCTTCTCACCTTCCTAGTTAGTGCATAATTCCCATGCGCGGCAGCGGCCACGCTCTGACTGCTGCTTTTCCCACTATCTGATCCTTTTCTACGCATCCGATTGATTTTATACGGCTGTCTATGGAGATTGCTCTGTTATCTCCCAGCACGAAGATCATTCCCTCCGGCACCTGGTAAGGAAATTCCAGTTCACATTTCCCCAGATCTTTCTTATCCAGATATGGTTCATCAATCTTCTCGCCATTGACATATACCGTACCATCCTGGTCTATATCTATATCATCTCCAGCGCTCCCTATCGCGCGCTTTAGAAGTATTCTTCCTCCATAATAGAAGCCGACAATATCGCCCTTCTCTATATCTTTTGTCTGACGAATGAATACGATCTCTCCATCTTCCAATGTCGGTTTCATACTGTCCCCATTGATCTTGATCAGCACGAAGAGTCTGGTCGCCATCAGCGCCGATATAGCTGCAACCACTACCAGAATCCCTGCTATATTCCAGAGTGTCCTGCGAAAGCTGTGCTTTGCTTCCTCTCTTGCAAGCTCTTCTCTCAGGCTCTCTATCGACGGGATCTCCATCTTCCCGGAAGTCTCGGGCGCCTCATTAGCCATGAACATCACCCGAAGCCGCCGGCATCATCAAATGATCATCTTCTCTTCCTTCTGTCATCTTACTCTGAACCCCCATGCTCACTACCTGTCTGGTCCTTGGCGGTCCTGACTTCTTCCTGATCCCAGATATCCTTCCCGGTTCGAAAGGGATCTGGTTCTCTTCCGCCTTCACCGCCGTGCGGGCTCCAACCTTTTTCTTGCCCGATTCCTTCGCGGCTTCCCGCCCGCTCAACTCACGTACATTCATAAGATACTGTTCTGCCGCCCTCTGGGCCGCCTCGAACACTCCGTTGATCCGGATCGCCGCCTCCGCGATAGATCCGGCTTCTTCAAGCTCGATTGCCTTAGACCTCTTTATCTCTTCGATCTGCCCTCTCAGCTCTGCGATCTTCGCATCCTTCTCATTCAGGCGCGCGTCTTTCAGATCCAGCTTCTTCTTAAGACGCTCGTAACTCTCCGCCATGCTCTCGAACTCTTCCCTGATGTCGTCTGATTCCTGCTTAAGCCTCTCCGTCTCTTCACACTGTACAAGAAGCATCTTAAGAAGCTCCCTGCGGTTCAATTTTCTCAATTCTTTATCTGCCATAACTATTCCTTCCTTATCTGCCGCATCATTTCCCCTTCATTATGCAAGAATCTCGTCAAACAACTGAAGCAATTCAATGCCGCTGTGAAATACGACTTCCATGTTCTCGTTCTGCCAGATCAGCTTTCCCTGCCAGGTATGATGCTCCCGAAAAAGAATCTGGATGCGGAATACGGCGATTCCTTCCCGCCCTTCCTGCGCCGGTGCGATAAAAGGCAGCGGGCTTTTGGGGCAGTCCTCCAGGTCAAGCAGACTATTCAGAAGCAGGACCAGCTGCGACAGACTCTGGAGCTTCGCCTCATGAACTAACCGGGGATGCCTGAGATATCCGTCCAGAATTCCGTTGCAGTAAGACAGTACGGTGACAACTGCTTCACGGCTGTGACAGGGAATCATGTTCCCTCGGAGCATCATGTTAACACCACCTTTTCCTCCTGTTTGTAGGTTCACTATATCAAGCCGGTATTAGCTGACTGTTATTTTTTAGAAATATTTGATCGCTATTTTTATTTTTGCCTTTTGTCCTGGCTTCATTGTGCCCGGACCATATCGGATGAGGCTGTCTCGGGACACAATGCCGATATCCGGAAAGACAGCTGCGCGCTGGAATGCCGGTAGGTCTTGTGGAATGTACAGTCAAGCCTGCTGATCACAATCTGTGCATTCTCCGGATCGGTCCCCGTAAGCATCAGTATGTAGGAGCCTGCCGTCAGCCTTGCCACCGGATCTCCTGTTCTAAGCCCGTCCTGAAGGATACGTTCCAGTCTTCTTGCGTCTGTGGAAGGCGCCGCATTCTCTCCGATACTTACGATCACCAGCGTCGACGTCTGTCCTGACCGCGCAAGGTGGCGTTTTTCCAGGGCAACAATACTCTGGAACATTCCGAAACTGCAAAAGAAGGCTCGTTTATTTGAATTCCCCTCGCATACCAGACGGAAGATCTCTCTTTCGTCTCCTCTGTCCTCCTTACGCAGCCCCAGAGCGAATGTATAGAGCTGTTCTATCCGTTCCGACGGCGCTATCCCCAGATCCTTAAGTATCCGTTTTCGAAAAATCTCGTACCTGTCCACCGCCTGTTCCGGCTGTCCAATCGCAATAAATGCCCGCATCAGGTGCGCTGTGAAGTCCTCCATATAAGGATCTGCCTGATATGCCTGACTGCTGACGGCGGCCATCTCCATCCATTCTTCCTCTGCCTCCAGAAGAGGCAGTAATGCTTTGCAGGCATCCAGATACAAGGTTCGGTAATATTGTCTCGGCACAGTTATCCACTCGCTGTCATTTCCCATGAGCAGATCGCCCTTGTAGAGAGATACCGCCTGCCGGAGAAATGTAAGACATGCTTTCCCGGAACATTTCCTTGCTTCCAGGCACATCCTCTCGAATTGCTCCGTGTCCAGCTCTATCCGGATTCCGGGATTCCAGCCATAACATCCCTGGAGTGTCTGAAGCAGGTCCGTCTGTCTCGGAAACATATCTTTGAGCAGGTTCCGGATCTTGAACAGCATATTGCGCAGTGCATTTGCCGGATCACTGCTGTTATTCTCCGTCCAGAATACCTCGATCAGTTCTTCCGTGGAAATGTTCCGCGCGTGGTTCATGATCAGGTACTGCAAAAATGACAGCGTTTTCTTTCCGGCCTTCTTCCGGGCAGAATATGAGAATGAACCAAGCAGTTCAAAACGGATAACCTCTTTCTCCGCTTTTTCTGTTGCTTCCGCCGCATCTGTTAATCCTGTTGCTTCCAACGCTCCTGTTAATCCTGTTGCTCCTGTTGCTTCCATCTCTTCCATAATCAATTCTCTTCCACAATTACTCCTTGTTAATGCGCATTCTCCGTTAATGTGCCGTCCCTGTTAATGTGCCGTCCCTATCAATACGGCGTCCCCATTAATGTGCGATTCCCTTCAACATGCGTTTCCCGTCAGTTTCCATCCGGCCGTCCCAGTGCGCCGTCAATCAGTCTGACCAGCTCTAATGCACTTCTGAAATATTCCTTCTTCTGTTCATCAACCCAGGTTACTTCCCCCTGCCAGCTTGAATGCTGTCTGTGCTGTACGCGGATGATGAACGTCGCGTCCGTCCCTCTGTTTTCAATCACATTCTCGAATGTTGCCATCTCTCCCATATCCTTTCGCTTATATTCCGGAAGCCCGGGTATTCTCCTGCTTCTTCTAAGCGCTCGCTCTCTTGCCTTCCGGTCTACGAAGAAGCTGCGGGATTCTGTGGAGGCGAACGGGAACTGGAGTTCATCGTAGAATCTATCCATCTGTTCCAGCGCCGTAAGCAGAGAACTGAACCGGACCGGATGGTCTGTGTACTGATGATACAGACGTCCGTCCTGGCGTTCTGCATTATAGGAATCCATGCACAAAGCCACGATATTGGGACTGTGCAGGACCAGCCTCTCCCTGGGTTCCTTCTCCATAGTTATCCCTCCCTCTCAATACTGAAGAGTCACCTGTTCCGATATAAATAATTAAGTGCACGCAGGCTTTCGTAGAGTATCCCGCTCTACGCAAAAATACCGTCAAACCCCGCCAGCTTAAGGCATTCTGCCTATAGCTGACCACAAATCTGACGGCTTAAACCGTGCCCTCACGGCACATTTTTGAATATAATCTGCTGTCATTTTTCGACATGACAGACACAGCAGGCGGACACCGCCTCTTACTTCTGCACCAGGATCATCTCTGACAACCTCTGCATATTTGCCTGTTTCAACTGCATGGAGGGGTGGACATAGCGGTTCATAGTGATATTCACGCTGGCATGTCCAAGGATTTCGCTCAAGCTCTTCACATCGAATCCCAGTTCCACGCATCTTGTGGCAAATGTATGCCGGAGCGTATGGTAATTGGCGTCCTCAATCTCACAGCATTTCAGGAGCTTCTTAAAATGATTCTGCATAGTGCGGGGCTCCACCCAGTTCTTCTCGCTTCCGGTCAGAAAATATCCGGATGCCGATCCCCTGACCGCTTGAAGGATCAGAAACAATTCTTCCGGGATCGGGATGGTACGGATAGAACATTTACTCTTAGGCGTAGTCACGATAATCTTCGTTCTGGACTCTGCTTTCTGACCGTCAAGCCTGCCTTCTTCTTCGTATACGCCTGCCCTGCCCAGACTGTCCACCTGTATCCTCTGCATTGTCTGATGGATATGCATCGTCTTTTCCGGAAATGAAATATCCTCCCACCGCAGGGCGCACACCTCTCCTACACGGATTCCCGTAAGCAGGCAGAGTAACACTCCCACATTACGCATATTCAGATCTGACCGGATGTAACTACAGAGGACCTTCTGCTCATTCAGGCTGAATATGCGCATTTCCTTCGTAGTCTGCTTCACCATGACCGCCCTGGTATCACAGGGTATCGGAAATTTTCTTCCGGCATAATACCGGAAAATATTGCGGATCAAAGACAGTGCGTCCGATACCGTCTTGGCAGACAGACCGTTTCCCGACTGACCGCCCGATGTCAGAAGCGCATTACAGCAATCCTCCAGCACATCCTGTGTAATGTCCACAAACCGCATTTCCCCAAGCTCCGGACAGATGTAGGAATTCCAGAGATTCCAGTATTTTCTGTAGGTAGACTCTTTGGCCAGCGGCCGGATGTGGCTGAACCATTCCTCCGCAAGGGTATGAAAATGGACCAGCTTCGTTTCTGCCGGCTGAACTGCCGCAGGGAGGCGCATCATCTGCACTGCGTTCTGAAGCTTCAACCGTGTCTCCTTATACGACCGGGCATACACATAGCCGTATACCGCTTTTCCTGCCGCCGTCCGGTCCTTGATGTACCTCCCCTCCCATCTTCCGTCTTTTCGCTTATAAATGTTCTCTCCTCTTTTGGACATATCAAAAATCCCTCCTTTTCTGTGACTATTATTTTGACGGCTTTCAGGGAAAAGTGACAGTGAGAAATTTTGCATTATGCCTTATCAGATTGCTTTTTCATACCGAAGAATAGTATAGAAAGTTATTTCTTATGCATATTTTCTGTATAATTATGTATAGAATGTGCTATATGTGTCATTTTCCGGGATTTTTGCATAAGATATAGTCCGGGGACTGGATGAGACCGATATCCCGCCGTTCACCGGCTGTCCGTGACGGTCGATCTACGCCCCGTCTATGTTAAGATTATGGTAAGATTATTACCAGATTGGTAATTATTCGATTTTGTTAATTTTAAGAACGTTGACAAACGCATGGTCATTTTGTAAAATGAGTATATATCTTTGTGCCATGGCAGATGTTCGTAGAGCGGGATACTCTACGATTTTTTTGATCTTTTTTAATGTTTTTCTGATTTATGCAGAATATTCATGAGCGGATCGGACTGTTATCCTCTGTAAAAAATACACCCCGGACTCTTCATTTCCGGGGTGTATTTCTTACTTATTCTCTTTCACTGTAATGATGCGCTTCTTCAAGCATCATATCTTTCACTTTCATCAGACGAATCTGTGAGCTTCTCTCGTTCTCGTCCAGCTTCATGGTGATATACTTGATCGTTGCCTGAGCTTCCGGGATTGTCACGTGCTCCAGCGCATTTACTCGGCGTCTGGTCTTCTCGATCTCTGCCGCCATAAGCTGGCACGCTTTCTCTGTCTCCGCAAGTTTCAGCATATCCGGCAGGATATCTGCCAGAGATTTTACGGCACCATCCAGATCGCTGGATGTAAATGCGAAACCGTAGGAATAGATATCGTTCGCATCCGCAGTCCTTGTCTTTGTCTCGAAGACAGGAATGTTAACGCTCATGACGTTCTTCTGTCCCACCTCAAGATTGACTTCCTGCTTCGGTGTCATAAGTGCTGTATTCAGTGTCGCCTCGTCCATTCCGGCCTTGGCTATGACAAAGTTCTTATTTGCAGAGAGGATTCCGGCTTCTACTTTCTGGCGAAGCGCCATGTTCTCCTTGACCAGATCCAGGAACTGACGCATCAGCTCATCACGTTTGTCCTTCAAGAGTTTATGTCCTCTTCTGGCTGTGACGAGTTTCCTCTTGGTCTTCGTCAGCTCCATACGGGTAGGAGTTATCTGTTTAGATGCCATTTAATAGGTCCCCCTTATATCAAAATTCCCGCCATGCCAGCTTGATTCCGCTTCGCTTCTTCTCGCTGCGGGCTGACGCCCTATGCATCTGCATGAAAACTGTCATTTGTATGCACGCATACATGCCTGTTTTCATACATCTGCGCATGGCTTACTGCTTTCCATAATATTCATCTAAGAACTTGTCGTCTATACGTTTCAGCTCTGCTCTTGGCAGCATGGACAAGAGCTTCCAGCCGATTGACAGCGTTTCCTCGATAGACCTGTCGTTCGTATATCCCTGAGACACGTACTCTTTCTCGAACGCCTCGGCGAATTCCGCATACTTAAGGTCGATCTCGGTAAGAGCCGCCTCACCGAGGATGGTCATAAGCTCTTTCGCGTCCTTACCACGGGAGTAAGCTGCGAACAACTGGTTCATTGTATTTGCATGGTCTGCCCTTGTCTTGCCCTCGCCGATACCTTTATCTTTCAGACGTGAAAGTGAAGGCAGTACGTCGATCGGCGGCTGTAAGCCTTTGCGGTACAGCTCACGGCTTAAGATTACCTGTCCCTCTGTGATGTATCCGGTAAGGTCAGGAATCGGGTGTGTCTTATCATCTTCCGGCATGGTCAGGATCGGGATCATGGTGATACTTCCATTCTTGCCTCTCTGACGTCCGGCTCTCTCATACATGGTCGCAAGGTCCGTGTACATATATCCAGGATATCCACGACGGCCTGGAACCTCTTTCTTAGCGGCGGAAATCTCACGAAGAGCGTCCGCATAGTTTGTGATATCCGTCAGGATAACCAGTACGTGCATATCCTTCTCGAAAGCAAGGTACTCTGCCGCGGTCAGCGCCATACGAGGCGTAGAGATACGCTCTACCGCCGGATCGTTCGCCAGGTTGATGAACAGGACCGTTCTGTCAATGGCTCCCGTCTCCTTAAAGGACTCGATAAAGTAGTTGGACTCCTCGAAGGTAATACCCATAGCCGCGAATACAACGGCGAAGTTCTCGTCCGTTCCGCGAACCTTCGCCTGTCTTGCGATCTGAGCCGCAAGCTGTGAGTGCGGCAGACCGGAACAGGAGAAGATAGGCAGCTTCTGTCCACGTACCAGTGTGTTCAGTCCGTCGATGGCGGATACACCTGTCTGGATAAACTCCTCAGGGTATACACGAGCCGCCGGGTTCATAGGCAGACCGTTGATATCTCTTCTTTCCTCCGGCAGGATCTCCGGACCGTCGTCGATCGGACGTCCCAGTCCGTCGAATACACGTCCGAGCATATCGCCGGACACTCCAAGCTCCATGCTCCGTCCAAGGAAACGTACTTTACTGTTACTTAAGTTGATACCGGCAGCATTCTCATAGAGCTGTACGACAACTTCACTGCCGTCTACTTCCAGTACCTTACAACGACGCTTCTCGCCGCTGGCAAGCTCGATCTCACCGAGTTCGTCGAATGCGACGCCTTCCACGCCCTTTACCATCATAAGCGGTCCGGCAACTTCCTGTATGGTTCTATACTCTTTTGGCATAATTAGAAGTCCTCCTTCCCAAACGCACCAGCAATCTCTGCGCTTAATTCATTCATAATCTTCTCGTATTCTGCCTCGATATTATCTGCCGTCGTATATTTGTAACGGCCGATACGCTCTCTTACATCCATTCCAAGGAGAACCTTCATAGACGCGCCCTTTGAAAGCGCCTCTGTTGCCTGCTCGTAGAATGCAAGAACCAGCTTCATCATCAGATACTGCTTCCGGAGCGGTGTATAGGTATCTACCTCATGGAAGGAGTTCTGATGCAGGAAGTCCTCACGGATAGAGCGTGCCGCTTCCATCTTAAGACGGTCTCCAGGAGACAGCGCATCCATACCTACCATCTGTACGATCTCTTCCAATGCCGCCTCTTCTGTCAGAAGGCTCATCATCTTCTGACGTCCTTCCATCCAGTCCTCTGACACGGTTCCGTTGAACCAGTCATGCATGTTATCCAGATACAGAGAATAACTGGTCAGCCAGTTGATCGCCGGGAAATGTCTCTTATAAGCAAGCGCCGCATCCAGTCCCCAGAATACCTTAACGATACGCAGGGTTGCCTGGGATACAGGCTCGGAAGTATCACCGCCCGGAGGAGATACCGCACCGATTACAGACAGCGCGCCCTCTCTTGCATCCTTACCAAGGGAGATCACACGGCCGGCTCTCTCGTAGAACTCAGCCAGACGAGATCCAAGGTATGCAGGATAACCTTCCTCACCAGGCATCTCTTCCAGACGTCCGGACATCTCACGGAGCGCCTCTGCCCAACGGGAGGTGGAGTCTGCCATCAACGCCACGGAATATCCCATATCACGGAAATACTCTGCGATCGTGATACCTGTATAGATGGATGCCTCACGAGCCGCGAAAGGCATATCAGAGGTATTGGCGATCAGAACGGTTCTCTCCATCAATGAACGTCCCGTCTTCGGATCCTTCAGTTCCGGGAACTCGTTCAGAACGTCCGTCATCTCATTTCCACGCTCGCCGCAGCCGATATATACTACGATGTCAGCCTCAGCCCACTTCGCAAGCTGATGCTGGATAACTGTCTTGCCGCTTCCGAATGGTCCCGGAACAGCCGCAACACCACCCTTTGCGATCGGGAAGAACATGTCTACAACTCTCTGTCCTGTTACAAGCGGTGCGTCCAGAGGAAGCTTCTTCACGTATGGACGGCCTTTACGAACCGGCCATCTCTGCATCATGGTAAGCTCTTTGTCGCCGTCCTTGGTCGTAACCACGGCAACAACCTCTTCCACTGTGAACTCGCCGGATTTGATCTCTTTTACCTTACCGGATACTCCGTAAGGAACCATGATCTTCTGCTCAACGACTTGTGTCTCCTGTACCGTACCCAGAACGTCGCCGGCTTCTACTTCGTCGCCGACCTTAGCAACCGGGACAAATGCCCACTTCTTATCTCTCTTCAGAGACGCAACCTCAACACCACGCTGAAGGTTATTTCCCGAAATCTTCATAATATCATCAAGCGGACGCTGAATTCCGTCATAAATGCTTGTGATAAGGCCAGGTCCAAGTTCAACGGACATAGGCGCTCCTGTAGACTCTACCGGCTCGCCGGGCCCAAGGCCAGATGTCTCCTCATATACCTGGATGGATGCCTCATCTCCATGCATCTCGATGATCTCTCCAATCAGGCGCCGCTCGCTGACACGTACAACGTCAGACATGTTCGCATCACGCATACCAGATGCGATGACCAGCGGTCCTGCTACTTTTTTAATCGTACCTGTACTACTCATTTGCACGAATCACCCTACCTTTCTACATCCCGCCGACTTGGCGAGGTTCTCTCGAGCCCAGTGGCGTGGATGTTTCATTATCACTGTTGTGAAAATACGATATCTGAACCTACGGCAATCTCCACCGACTTCTTAACTCCTGCAACTCCCGCTCCGGTATTGCCCGCAATACCCGGAATCTGGATGATCGCCGGAGTGATCTGCTCCTGATATCTCGAAATCTCATGCTTCAGCTCTGCCGCCCATTTCTCCGTAACATAGATCACTCCATATTTGCCGGAGGCGAGCCTTCCGAGCTTCTCTGCTGCTTCTTCCCGGGTACTTACTGGGAATGTGTCAAGGCCCAGTGTCGCGAAGCCATAGATACTGTCATAGTCGCCTAATACTGCAATCCTATACATACATCTCCCTTACCCTTTCCCGGATTGAATCATCGGGTAAATCATTTAGTTTCCCGGAAAGTATGATTCGTACCGTTTTAATCTCATTCTGTCTCGCAATTACATAAGCCACTACCGGCCCTATGGTAAATGCATTATATTTCTGCGGACTGATCGTCTGGATGATGCGGTTGTCGCACCAACGCTCGAATGCTGACGGAGAATCGACAAGCGCCTCTGCTCCCTCCGCATAAGCGGTTCCTGTCAGATACTCACGGATCGCATCCTGGCCGCTTAACGCCGCCTTAGATAACTGATCCACGCTGATGCTGCTGCATTCAGCCATCGCCCGCTTCATGAATTCCATTGATTTCGCGGTTTTCTGTGAACGCACGGCTATCTTGATATCGGCAACAGCCACCGTAGACTCCGCATAATCGCGGATGATCGGTGCCTTCGCCGCTTTTCCGGCCGCATAGACCGCATCAAGCGCCGCCTTGTCGATGATCACATCGCACAACTGTCCGTCCCTGGTGTGAAGAAGCGCCTCATACGCCTCTTCTGCCGCATGCTGCATACTCGCCGGAAGCTTTCCGAAATTCTTCTCTTCGACGATCTCTACCATCTCTTTTCCGGAAATCTCCACATCGTCATAGAAGATATGGCGTCCACTGTCGCTCGTGCACACTTCCTTGATTGCGGCTTTCAGGTTATGGAAAAGCTTCGGATAAGAAAGAACTGCGAAGTTGTCCATATCAATGGACAGCTCGCGCACAACCTCCCAGATCTTCTCCTCTTCCCTGGTCAGTATCGCCTCCGCATTTCCCGAAGTCTCACTGTCGCCCCATCCGCGCTCCTCCAGAAACTGCAGGCACTGCCCGTAGTCCTGGCAGGCGATCAGCTGGTCAATGACAGCGTTCGAGAACAGAGACACTTCCAAAGCACGTATGCGCGCAACCGCGTAGGTATATTGTTCACTCATCAGCGCCTCCTACGAAAATAACATACGATGAACCTTATCTGCTAATTCATCTCTCTTTGCATCAAACATTGCCCTCAACGTACAGTTCTCTTCAATACCGCCGTATACAAGGACGAAACCGTTCTCGATATTCATTCCTTTTCTGGCCACTTTGAGACTTCCGCCGTTTGCCTGTGCTTTCTGCTGGGCATCCTGTTCGAATCCCGCCGGCAGCCTCTTAAGATCTTCTGCTGAGAAGAAGATCTCTCCCTCCTGGGACAGCGCATACTTGCCAAGCATCTTAAGGATCAGTTCAAAATACTCCTTATCACCCAGACTGGTCACTGTCTCATATGCCTTATCAAGCACTGCCGCGATCATCTCCTGCTTCGCTCCAAGGATCTTCGTTCTGCGCTGCAAGTCGATGGATGATACGACACGTTCTTTATAATTAGCCACTTCTGATGCTGATTTCTGGGAGATGCTGCTCTGCCGTTTTTCGGCTTCCGCCTTCGCCTGACTGAGGATGTCTTCTGCCTCGGCATTCGCTTTTGCCGTCTTTGCGTCGGCAGCCGCCTTCGCCTCATTCAGGATTTGACTTTTCATTTTATCTAATCCAGCCATAGCTATTTGCTCCTCCTATATCTGCCGCTTAGCAAAGCTCTTTCGAGCCTGGCAGCAATGATGTTTCCTTCTTTACTCTCTTCTTATTAGATCTGTACTGCGTTTACAGCCAGGATAGAGATCAGAAGTGCAAGGATCGCATATGTCTCAACCATCGCCGGGAACAGCATAGCCTTACCGAACTGATCCGGTTTCTTAGCCACGATACCGATAGATGCAGCGGATGTCATTCCCTGATACTTACCGGAGATCAGACCTACGATACCGATCGGCATACAAGCTGCCAGGATCAGAAGTCCTGTCTGTGGATCTAATGCAGCAGCGCCGCCGCCAAGAAGACCAACCTTAGACAATGTGATGAATCCAACCAGCAGACCATAGATACCCTGTGTACCAGGAAGAAGCTGCATGATCAGAACCTTTGCAAATTTGCTTGGATCTTCTGTTACAACTCCGGCCGCTGCCTGACCTGCGATACCTACTCCGATCGCTGAGCCTGCTCCTGCAAGAAATACTGCTACTGCTGCGCCAAGTAACGCATAAACAAGTCCTAAATTACTCCAAATACTCATGATAAAGTTTCCTCCTTAATATCTACATATTTTGTATCTGATTTGAATGGTTCAAATGGTTTTCCGCCGCCTTCATAGAACTTACCAAAGAATTCTACAAATTGCAGACGGTTCGTGTGCACATACGCACCAAGCAGGTTGATCGCCAGGTTCAGCACATGGCCGATCACGAATACGGCTATAAACCCGATCACACCTACGATTCCTTTACCAAACATACTTCCCATCTGGTTTACTACGGATGCGATAACTCCCGTGGCAAGACCAAGCGCCAGCAGACGTGAGTAAGATAACACATCGCTGAGCCATCCTGTAATATTGTAAATGTCATACGCGCCAAGAGCGATCCGAAGCGCCGGATTCTTGCTCTCGCGTCCGGACATCAGAAGCAGTCCGACAGCGCCGCCGATCGCCAGTACCTTAGCCAGCATATTCAGGAACGGCGGGAATACGATCTTCGCCTGTGCAATGGATGCAAAGATATCTGACGGGATAAGCAGTAAGAGCAGTCCGATCAGAAATGCAAACCACAATACAACGTCACAGAAGAAATCCAGTACCTTGCCGTCCTTAAGTTCCATATATCCCTTGATCCCAAGTCCCACAAACAGGTGGACAACTCCGAATGCCAGAGAATATACCAGAAGACGCATCGGATCGTTCAGCGGAATAAACCACAGCGCCGGTACGGTAACCAGCTTACCGAAGAATACCTCTGACACGATGTCTACAACATTTCCAAAATATCCGCCGAATAAGACTCCCCATACCATCGTGGATACACCACAGTACATGAACATCTTCATCGACTTGCGAAGCCCCGCTTCCATTCGCGGGAATTTCTTCAGTACCACAAAACATGCAATCGCAATGATCGCACCGTATGCGGCATCTGATAACATCATACCGAAGAAGAACACATAGAAGAACGACATGATGGTCGTCGGATCGAACTCGCCCTTGTGAGGCAGTCCGTAAGAACCAAGCACGCCCTCCACGCTTGACGAGAACCCGTTATTCTCAAGGATTACCGGCGGTTCTTCGTCTTCTTTCAGCTCTTCCACATCGATCACACAGTCAAAAGACTCGCCGATCGCTTTCTGTACGGCCGGGACTACCTTTGAAGCCGCGTAACCGCTGATCACAAATGTCCTCTGTGATTGCGGAAGCGTTCCAAGAACCTCATACTTATCTGCCCTCATCCGGAAATAATCCCCGATGATCTTAAGCTCTTCCCTGGAAGCCGAATATCCCTTGATCTCTTCCTCGATCTTTGTAATCTCACTATTCAGTTCTTTAATCTTTCCTTCCAGATCAGCCTTCTTTACAGAAGGAACCTTACCTGTCACTTGCGAAGGTCTGGCAAAACCTCCGGACCTTAAGGCGTCTTCCACCTTTGTCTCTTCTTCCCTAAGACAAAAAACGCTCAGATAGGCCGCGTCCTTATCGCTGTTGATGATCTTGACATCAATAGCTTCTACCTGGGGCTCACGCTTTGCAACCAGTTCATATACTGATTCCAGCGTAGTCTCTCCCGGCATTGTCCCTAACAGCATTGCTACTTTGTCCGTGCCCTTGAACTTCATCGGCACATCCAATGCAAGCCATGGACGAAGCGACTCAATCTGATTCTCCAGTTTTAGAATATTCGCCTTATTCTCTGCTATCTCCTTGTTACATGCCACCAGTCGGTTTACCTTCGAAATGATCTCGCCCTTGCTGTCAGCCACTTCGGCAAACTTCTTCTTGTCGATCAGCTTCTTGCCTTCCAGGCTCGCAAGCATCGAACGCTTCTCCGGTGCATACGCTTCCAGCACTGCCAGCGCCTGCTCGGCAGCCTGTGCCTGCTTCTCAAAGCTCTGCCTGGCGCCCAGTGTATCCATCTTCTCGAAGCCGTCTTCCTCTTCGGCGACCTGATTCATCTCGATCACACCCATGGCCTGAATCTTCTCTAAGATAGCCTTACGGTCTTTTTTCAGCGCGCAGATACTAATTCTTTGCATCTGCAATACAGCCATAGCCGCATCCCTCCTTTACTTCAATTCTTTCCTCTGTCCGGCTGTGCAAAACCAAGCCGGCATAACATTTCGCAAACAACCAAATCTACCGGAACACGCCCTTAGGGCGCTCATTCGGTCATTGGCATAGTTACCTGCGAAACACTATACCAGCTCTGCGATCACAGCAGCTACCACTTCAGACTCTTTCGCCAGCGCCCCCTGCTTTAGCGCCGCAATCTCCTTAGCAACGCCGTCCATCGCTTCCTGCTCTGACTTCTTCCCGGCTTCTTTCGCCTTCTCAAGGTCTGCTGCTGCTTCTGCCTTAGCCCCGGCTTCTGCCTTACTTACCATCTCAGCAGCATCGGCTTTAGCCTTCTCAAGGATCTCGGTATATGCCGCATCTGCTTTTTTTATAATCTCTTCTGCCTCATTCTCCGTCTCCTTGATGGTCCTAATGGTTTCTTCTACCATCTGTTCACCACCTCTCCCTCTTAAATGTTGCTGGTCGAAATATGTCCAGCCAAAAAATTATCAACATAAGAATTATAATATAATCTTTTCCAAAAGTCCATATTATTATGGTTTTTTCTAGCCGCTTTTCCATAAATAATATAAAAATAGAAAAATTTATCAGTCTTTTAGCTCCACTTCAGACGGTGCAGCTCTCCAGAAAGCCGCAAGCCTGCGAACCCGTTCTGCCGGAGGGCTTCGTACAGAACGATCGCCGCGGAGTTGCCCAGATTCAGCGAACGGATCTCCCCGGCCATAGGGATCCGTATGCACTCATCCTCATGATCTGTCAGGATCTCCTCCGGTATGCCTGCGCTTTCCTTGCCAAACATAATATAGCAGTCCGGCTCGTAACTGACCTCCGTATATATCTTGCGGGCCTTTGTCGTGGCCATATATATCTTCGCCCCGGGATTCTTCTTCTGAAAATCTTCATAATTAATATATGTTGTTACATCCAGATTATCCCAATAATCCATCCCTGCACGCTTAAGATTCTTCTCATTCAGCCGGAAACCCAGCGGCTCGATCAGATGGAGCCTTGCATTGGCCGCAACACAGGTCCGTCCGATGTTGCCAGTATTCGCAGGTATTTCCGGTTCAAGCAATACGATATTCAGCATTTTTTAGACCTCAGCTTTTCTACAAACCGCTCAAGCCGGCCGATTGCTTCTTTCAGATCTTCCAACGAATACGCATAAGAAACTCTTATGAAGCCTTCCCCGCATCTGCCAAATGCCGTCCCCGGGACTACAGCCACCTTCTCCTCGGCCAGGAACCTCTCCGCGAATTCCTCCGATGTCATGCCGAATTCCTTAATACACGGGAACACATAGAATGCCCCAAAGGGTTCAAAGCATTCAAGCCCCATCTTCTTGAACTCGCTAAGCAGATACCTTCTTCTCTGATTATACGCCGTGCGCATCTGCTGTACCTCGTCTTCGCAGTTCCTTAATCCCTCGATCGCGGCATACTGGCTGTTGGTCGGCGCACACATGATCGCAAACTGATGGATCTTCAACATCTGCTCTGCAATCTTCTTCTGGGCGCAGATATATCCAAGTCTCCATCCGGTCATGGCAAAGCCCTTGGAAAATCCATTGATCACCAGAGTTCTGTCGCGCATCCCCGGAAGAGAAGCGATTGACACATGCTCTGACTTATAGGTAAGCTCCGAGTAGATCTCATCCGACAATACGTACAGGTCATGCTTCTTCACCACTTCTGCGATCGGCTCCAGGTCTTCCTTCGTCATGATCGCCCCAGTAGGATTGTTCGGGAAAGGCAGGACCAGTATCTTCGACTTCGGCGTGACTGCCGCCTCAAGCTCCTCTGCCGTCAGCCTGAATTCATTCTCCTGCTTCAGCGGGATCGTTACCGGAACGCCATTTGCCAGAACGGCACACGGCAGATAGGATACATAGCTTGGCTGCGGTATCAGCACTTCATCCCCCGGATCCAGCATCGCCCGAAGCGCGATGTCGATCCCTTCACTTCCTCCCACCGTAACAATGATCTCATTGTCCGGATTGTAAGAAACATTAATCTTTCTTTGTAAATACTTTCCAATCTCTACCTTTAATTCCTTCAGGCCGGCATTGGAGGTATAGAAGGTTCTTCCTCTTTCCAGAGAATAGATTCCCTCCTCCCTGATCCTCCAGGGTGTGTCGAAATCCGGTTCGCCCACGCCCAGTGAGATAGCGTCCGGCATACTGCTTACCAGATCAAAAAACTTCCGGATTCCTGACGGCTCAATGCCTGTTATTTTCTTAGATAACGGATCTCTCATTACGGTGTCACCAACATCCTTTCTGATTTACTCTTCTGGAACATCAAAGTTCCGTGGTCTTTGTATTTCTTCAATATAAAATGTGTCGTCGTGCTTATCACGTCCTCGATCGGGGACAGCTTGCCGGATACGAATCTGGATACCTCCAGAAGCGTCTTGCCCTCTACCGTCACAATCAGGTCGTAACCGCCGGATGTCAGGTACACCGCCGTCACCTCCGGATAATGGCAGATCCTCTCGGCCGTCTTATCGAAGCCTTTATCCCTCTGGGGCTTAACACTTACCTCGATCAGCGCATTCACGCACTCCTCGCCGGCCTTGTCCCAGTCGATCAGCGTGTGATACCCGCAGATGATCTTCTCCTTCTCCATCTGCGCCATCTCGTTGGCAATATCCGTCTCATCACAGTCCAGAAGAACAGCCAGCTCTCCTAACGCGACTCTGCTGTTTTTCTCCAGATACTTTAATATCTGCTTTCTCATCTCTTCCATAATCATCTAACCTCCTGATTTAATATTAATTCTTGATATATCTTATATATCTCATCCGGCGCCGGACGGTCGAGACAACGCACGTCCCCGCCATTATGGATCACTTTGTCATTCCCCTTCGCAAGCCTTCCTATGACGGAAGCCTCTGTCTGATTCTTACGCAGTGCATCTGCAAGCGCTTCTCCCCTCTGCGCCAGAAGAAGAAAACTCCCGGCGGATGTCAGCTGATACGGGTTCAGCCTGTAATGCTCGCAGACCTCTATGGTCTCCTGCAAGATGCTGATACGCTTCATATCCACGTCAAACCCTGTCCCTGCATCTTTTGCGAGCCCCCACAGCGCGGCAAAGATACCGCCTTCGGTAATCTGGCGCACAGCCACAGCTCCTGCCGTTCTCGCAATCTCCAGTTTTGCTCCTGCAAATATCTCCTTCTTATAGGAGCGGATCTGCCGCAGGAAGACCGGCGCAAACCTCTGCCGAAGCTCACTCTCCCTCTCTTCTACAATCCGCAGCATTCCTTCCAGGCCGATCCACTTGACAAGGACGATCTCGCATTCGCTGATGTCCTGTCTGTTATGTGTGTCTGCTATGATGCATTCTGTCTTGGCTGATACTGTTTTGGTTCCTTCAATCTTGGCTGGTCCTGCTTCGACTCCATCGGCTTTGAGCCGTCCGGCTCCGGTTATCATAACAACCGGTATCCCATACAGCGGATTCTTCCTTATCTCTGCTCTGACGGCCTCCACGCCTTTCTCAAGACAAGCTCTGCGGATGCATCTCTCCATCGCATAAGCCTTCGTATTATCCGCAGACGGCGGGATAAAAATCCCCGCTTCCACCCCCAGACAGTCCGCTCCCTCTGCGGCAAACTCGTTGAGTACCTGTGCAAGTGCGTATGTACCCGTCTCCTCTGACCATCCGCAGGCCATGGCAGTCTCATTCATGTAAAGCCCGGTTCCTGTCCTTATCTTCATAACATCCTCTCCCGGGTTCTACACCATCAGATAAGGAATGATCGTGGTCGCCATCATCGCTACGATCACTACCATGATAACGATCGCTATAATCCTTCTCGTCTTCTTATCATTAAAATTCATATCACATACCTTCTTTTCCCTGTAATCTGCATTTTTTATATTCTATACTCTTTATGGCATTTTTGCAAGCCACAAATCCGGCGTACTGTCGTTATCCCATGCCTTATGTGTTACGGTTTGCTTCTGCTCTCTGCTCTGTGCCGTATTTCATAAGGCAGCCTCACAAGTTCCGGCATCCCGGCTCAGTACATTCCGTTCTCTATAATCGAACAGAATATATTTCCCTGACCGGGCAAAATACTCCAGATGTGTCATTTTCCGCATCTGGTTCCGGTCATAACCTGCATAAGCCGGCAGATATCTCCGATTCTGTTCCTCATTTTCATAAAATGCCCGCAGTATATCTTTGGGGACCTTGTACTCGCCGGCAAAATCCGGCCGTGTCCTTGCGTTCTCCCGCAGATAATAGTCATATGTCAGAAGCTCCCGGAATTCCTCTGTCTCATCTTGGCATTCCCCCGTTATCTCTGCGATATGCCGCAGTAATATCTCGTACCGCGCACTGCGCTTATGCTGTACCTTTTCAAATCCATGCTTCTCGTAGAATGCACGCAGTCCGTCATACATCTGAAAAGCCGACGGGTATCTCTTTTCCAGTGCATTGAGGGTGTGGCGAAACTGCCCGCTGTTATAATAGATCTCCACCATCTCTTCAATGCCCTTAAGCCTTATCATATCGTCATAGGAAATCCATCTGGTATGCAGCACCTCATAAGGCGGACGGCTCTGATATACCAGACCGTATGCTTCCCTTTGCTCCTCCATGTATGATCCCTTCAGCACCTTCAAGAACCCCAGCTGAAGCTGTTCCGGCTTAAGCGCGTAGACATCATCGAAGGATCTGGCAAAACTTATGATGTCCTCGTAAGGCAGTCCCGCGATCAGGTCAAGATGCTGATGGATGCTTCCCCATTTCCGGATACGCCCTGCCGTTTCCCTTACCCTTCCAAAATCCATTGTCCGCCGGATTGCCCGGATGGTATCCGGATTCGTAGACTGCACTCCGATTTCCAACTGGACCAGACCGGGACGCATTCCTTCAAGGATATTCAGTTCCTCCTCGTTCAGAAGATCTGCCGCCACCTCAAAATGAAAATTCGTTATCCCTCTGTCATGCTTTGCAATATACCTCCATATGGCTGTCGAATGCTCATGCCGGCAGTTGAATGTCCTGTCCACAAATTTCACCTGCGGTACTTCCTGGTCTATAAAAAACTGCAATTCCTTCTTCACCATTTCCAGGTCGCGGAATCTTAGCTGTCTGTCTACGGATGAGAGACAGTAACTACAGGAAAACGGACACCCTCTGCTGCTCTCATAATAAACAATCTTATTCTTGAAATCCGTGATACAGCCGTCGGTCGCAGCCGATTCACCCGGACAGCTGTATACAAACGGAATCGAACTAAGGTCGACTGCCCGGCGCCATGGATTCTCCTTTACCTTGCCTTGATTGTCCCGGTAGGTGATTCCTGCTAATCCTGCGAGTGCTTCATCCAATGGCTCTTCACCTTCAAACGCTTTATCTAATGGCGCTTCATCCAGTCCCTCTTGTCCCGCATCCGCAGATATATCCTCCAAACCCAGCCCTGCGTTTCTGCAACTAATCTGTGACTTGTAATACAGTTGGCAGAGTTCTGTAAACGTCTCTTCACCTTCGCCTTTCATGACGCCTTTGACGGTGCCAAGACGGTTCAGTACCTCCGCCGCATCATAAGATACCTCCGGACCTCCAAGCCAGACAGGCATATCCGGCCGAAGCTTTCCCAGTTCCCTGACAAGGCTCTCTACATACTCTATATTCCAGATATAGCAGGAGAAGCACAGTACATCCGGCCTTCTTCTGTAGATATCCATCAATATCTCATCCATCTGCTGATTGATTGTATATTCCGCCAGTTCAATATCCAAATCAGGCATGTCAAAACCGTACTCATCGCGGTCCTTCCTGCTTGAAGGCATTATGCCAGCATGTGTATTTGCATATGCCTTCAAGCTGTACACCGCCAGATTCGAATGGATATATTTTGCATTTATCGCTGTCAGTAAGATCTTCATCTTTGGCTCTCCTTAGCTTTATTCATTGACGATCGTTCACTCCGTTAACCCTTGTCATGTTACTATAACAGCATTTTATCCTCAGTACAATACAGCAAATACAATACCTCCGGAAAATCAGCCTGTAGATCTACGTGCAAATCATCAGCCAATCAGCTTGTCAAATAAAATAGACTTTCCACTCTATGTATGATATAATACAGTTTACCTAGACAACGTTGCAAGTGAGGAAGAGGTGATACACTATGACATTAACAAATGATGATCTACAGGCATTTTCCCAGCTGCTAGGTATGAAGCTACATACTGAATTACAACCGATAAAAGATGGAATTAAATCTATAGAAGACGAACAGATAAAGATTAAAGAGGATATTGGCTCTCTTAAAGAAGATATGGTCTCTGTTAAGGCTGATATCTCATTCCTTAAAGACGAGGTTAATTCTCTCAAAGAGGACGTCGCTTCTCTTAAAGAAGATGTCAGCTCTCTTAAGAACGATATGGTCTCCGTTAAGGCTGATATCGTATTTCTTAAAGGCGAGGTTAACTCTCTTAAGGATGATGTTAACTTCCTTAAAGAAGAGGTCAATTCTCTTAAAGAGGACGTCAGTTCTCTCAAGACGGACGTCAATCTCCTTAAAGAGGACGTCAGTTCTCTCAAGACGGACGTCAATCTCCTTAAAGAGGATGTCAGTTCTCTCAAGACGGACGTTAATCTTCTTAAAGAGGACGTCAGCTCTCTCAAGACGGATGTCAATCTCCTTAAAGAGGATGTCGGTTCTCTCAAGACGGATGTCAGTCTCCTTAAAGAGGACGTCAGCTCTCTCAAGACGGACGTCGACCTCCTCAAGACGGACGTCGACCTCCTCAAGACAGACGTCGATCTCCTCAAAGAGGACGTCAGCTCTCTCAAGGGCGACATGGTTTCCACTAAAGATAATATCATTTCACTCAATACAGCACAGACAAGAATCAACCTGATCATTGAAAATGATATCCAGCGCAGTGTTAATATATTGTCAGAGAACTATGTTCCTGCTGCCAGAAAATATCTGGAATCCACAAAGCAGATTGATTCTATGAAGACTGATATTGATGTTATGAAAAAGGCTATACGCGGCCACAGCGAACAGCTGAAACGCATATCCTGATGTATTTTCTGTCTGAGGGAATGTTTTTAGGCGAAAGAGAAATTTCCAGGAAATAATAAAAATCCGCTCTCCCCGGTTGACATTTGGTCTATTATACAGTAAAATTAATTACCGTGCAGCCGGGGTGCTAGCGGTACCTTGTACCTGCAATCCGCTATAGCAGGGGTGATATTGCGCAGAGGGCATAGGTTTGTAGAGCTGCCCTTGACAAGTGGCGTTGAGGCTTGGGTCTTACGCGACGGGAATCTGTGAACCGTGTCAGGTCGGGAACGAAGCAGCACTAAGCAGAACCTTCCGGGTGCCGTAAGGGTGCCTGGGCTGAGTTAACTGTCAAGGTAACGTCTGTGAATCTACGTTCGAAGCGCAATGCACGTAAGAAGTTACTTTACTCGCCAGGATTTTATTTACAATCAAAAAGAGCAGGATACATATTTCTACATACCATGCTCTCATATAGCAATACTCTAATGCAATGCTGTATCGGCATTGTTTTTATTTTCTCTTTTTTTCTTAGATTCCCTTAACTCTTTAAAAAATGTTTTCATCATCTGACTGCACTCTTCTTCAAGAACCCCCGTCGTCAGTTCCACCTGATGATTGAACTCTTCCATGTTCAGCAAATTCAGAACTGAACCCGCACATCCCGCCTTGGGATTCATACATCCCACAACCACTCTGGACATTCTGGATTGTACAATTGCACCAGAACACATCTGACAGGGTTCCAATGTAACATACATAGTGCACCCTTCAAGACGCCAGTCGCCCATTTTTTTGCTTGCCTTTCTGATCGCGTTCAGCTCTGCATGTGACAGTGTATTCTTATCTATCGTTCTTCTGTTATATCCGCGCCCTATAACCTTATCTTCATAAACAATTACACACCCAATCGGCACTTCTCCGATGGCATATGCCTTTTTTGCCTGCCGAATGGCTTCTTTCATGTATTTTTCATCTATAGTCTGCATAATATCTACATCTTTTCTACATCTTTAATGGTCTCTTGATCGGCCTGCACCAATATCCAAACTGCTCTTCATTACTTTTCTCATCCTCCGTAAGTTCTATTCCGATATCCGCCTGAGGAATAAACTCGGTAAATCCGAATGTACTTGCCGCTTTTGCTTCCTGTGGATGATAGATTCCAGGTACTCCCAATCTGAATTTTTCACCGTCATCAATAAATGCAAGATGGTGATAATTATAGTATCCGTGCAGAAGAAAGCTGTTATTCGCCCATTTCCACTCACATCGGGGCAGAACCGCCAAATCATTCCGCTGGATTTTTGTACAGCGGAAATGATTCTCTGCCTCCTGCTCTTTCTGGTCTGAACATACATGCCTCTGCATTTCTCCATGCCGTCCACGATTCCATTGCATTTCCATCGTTTGGCCCGGCACCTTTTCCCGATGTACGATTTCCTCCATACTGCTCTGCGGTTCTTCCCTGTACATCCTTCTGCCCGCCTCGTCTTGCAGTTCTTCCCGTAATACTATCCCTCCGGCCTCATCCTGCGGTTCTTCCCGGTACAATCTTCTATCCGCTCCGTCTCGTGCTTCTCCCCGAAGAACAGTTCTTTTCGTCTGGTCCGCACGCTCTCCCGACAGCATGTTTACCATGCTCTCTCTTTGCTGTCCCTCCAAAGATAACATTCTCTCAGCTTCATTTCCCTGTTTTTCCCGAAACAGCATTCTCTCTGCCCCGCCTGCGGCCTTTCCCTGTGATACCGTTCTCCCGGTTCCTCCCGCAGGTTCCTCCCGGTCTGTTCTCCTCTCCGGCATCTTTGCAGGCTCATCCCCGAACGTTCTCCTCTCCGGTCCACCTGCCGGCTCCTCCTGAGACATCCGGCTCTCTGGTCCGCTTACCAGCTCTCTTCCCCGTTCCTCACGGGACATTCCTCTCTCTGGTCCACTTACCGGTTCCTCCCCGGACATCCGGCTCTCTGGTCCGCTTACCGGCTCTCTTCCCAGTTCCTCCCTGGACATTCTCCTCTCCGGCTCTCTTCCTTGTTCCTCCCCGGACATTCTCCTCTCCGGTCCACTTACCGGTTCCTCCTGAGACACTCTCCCTGCCGGCTCTCTTCCCGGCTCTTCCTGGGACATCCTCCTCTCTGTTTCATTTTCCGGCTTCTCCTGGGACATCATACCCTCCGCCCCATTTACAGCCTCGTCCTGAACAATCCTCGTCTCTGTCTCTTCTACAGGCTCTTCCCGGGACATCATACCCTCTGCTTCACTCTGTATCTCATCCCTCGGCGCCGTCTCTACAGCATCGTCCGCCGATTCCTTTCTATTCTGCACCGATTCCGGATGCAGTACACGCATACGACCGACATTAACAGCACCCTCATTCCAGACTGCCGCGTACTTATGTCCCAGCTCACTCTCCAGGATGATTCCATTAATCTTATCAAAATTCTCCGGTACGATAACATCTTCTCTGGTAAAATACAGTCTGTAATTGACAGCAGGATTCACATTATCCACAATTCCCTGCCATATCCCTACACACTCATCTCCTCCATAAAACAAATACAGCTCAAGCTTACGCTCGCCCTTCATATGTAATCCCTTACCATGAATATGCAGCGTACAGTCATCATCCCCCTGTTCCACTTTAACGAATCCTACGTTACGCAGTCTTCGCCCCTGCTCATATTCATACAGATAACGAATAAAACGCCTCAATACTTCACTTCCAATCCTGGTCTTTTTATCACAATCTATTCCCCAGGATCATAAAAAATACCACTATTTTCAATCAAGATAAATCGGCGGATCATAATCCTTGCCAAGAAGCTGTTTCTTACGCTCCTGATAACCCAGAAACGCCCACTCAGTCATATCTGTCCATTTATGGATCGTCCTGTCATACACCTGTACATAACCAATCCGCGACGGATGCATCCTGACACTGTTAGATTCATATTCTTTGCCAGTATACGGATTGGTGTCTCCCGTATCCTCTTCTTCCTCAGACTGACCTTCCTGATATCCGCTCTGAGCCTCCTCTGTCAGATACTCATCCCCGTATCCCTCTACGGCATACTCCTCTTCGGGATAACTCTCTTTCGGATAACCGCTTCTCTTGTAACCATCCCTTAAATAACCGTCTTCTGCATAGCCGTCCACGGCATGTCCCTGTCCGGCATAGCCTCCATAAGAATAAGCATCACCGTCATACCCTGCTTGAGCGTACACATTTTCAGGCTGACCTTCCCTGGTATAGCCCAGCCTTGCGAAACTTCCCTCTGCATGAGCTTTCCCGCCATAGGCAGGTCCGGCATAGCTTCCCTCTACACGCCTTTCTCTGTCATAAACCGGTCCGGCGTAATTTCCTTCCTCATAGCCTTCTCTTCCGTAAACAGGTCCGGCATAGCCGCTCTGTACATATCCTTCTTTGTCATACTCTGCTTCGGAATATCCCTCTGTCTGATGATCGGCTGCCTGATAGATCGTCCCGCCGGCTCCTTCCTCCAGAAGGCTGCCGCCTCTCTGAGATACATCTGTCCCCGGTGTCTTTCCTGCTGACACGCTGGCAGCGTTCTCTTCCTGCTGTGCCTGCTCTTTTCCACGGCGCATGATACGCTGCATAAAATATGCCCGCCATCCGTGCGGCTTATCCTCTTTCTTCTCTTCCTTCTTTTCTGTCTTTTCCAGTGATTCAATCTCTTGAAGCAGATGCTCAACCGATTCATTCTCACCATGTGCCGGATATCCTTCGCCAGATCCGGCCGCAGCTTCTGTCAGATATCCTTCCTGATATCCGCTCTCCGCTCTCTCCTGGTGTTCACTGCCATATCCTTCACCGTATCCTCTGACAGCTCCATCCCGATATCCCTCACCGGGCGCCTTGCCTGATTCATCCCGATATCCTTCACCAACAGTCGTATCGGTTCCACCGTGTCCTTCGCCATATCCAATACTGGTATTCTCCCGGTCAACTACAGTATGCTCTCCCTCTCCTCTTTCTGCTAACTCTCTGTGGAAATGCTCCGAAGGTCTGCCCATCGGCCTATCTGCCGTCTGCACAGGCTTTTCTTCCTCACTGGACGGATTCGCCCCGCCCCGTCCTCCTTCTTTTCCATCCTGCTCCTGTAACTTCGCCTGATTACCGGCGGCCTCCTTGAGCATTGCATCAAGCTCCTCGTTGATATCCACAAATTCACCGATTGTCATATCTCTCTCATGAACCGATGTGCCGGCCGCTCTATCCACCGTACCCGTCTTGTCGATCCTGTCCTTCTCTTCTGCTGCCACTTCTGCCGGCATCTCTATATCCCTCTGTTCGGACAAACGCATCTCAGTCTTATCAGTCTTATCCGACTGTCCAGATATCTCTTTCTCCGTCCTATCCGCCATATCCGTCTGTCCGGACATCTCTTTCTCTGGCTTGTCTTCCCTTTCCGTCTGTCCAGCCCCTTGCGGGTTCACTCCGCCAGACTGCACCTTTACGGACGCATTCTGCCCGTTCGCAATCTCATCTATCCCGATCTCCGCCTTCTCATCGACCGTTCTATCTTCAAGTATATTCAGCTGAAACGGACATCCCAGAATATCCGCGATCATACGCATGTCCTGTTCCTGGAAATTATCTCTTCCAAGCCTCTGAGTAAGATTCTGGCGGGACATCTTCTTCTTGGTACGTGATTCAATCTTCCTGGCAAGATCCTTTATCGTCATATTCCTGCGATTTAAAACAATCTTAACCTGCTCGCCAAATGTCAAATCCTGCATTACTTATCCTCCTTATCGAATTACTTCTATATACCCACATACTATTTGTCGTAAACTCTTTTGTTTCTTATGCAACCATTTTCCCCTTTGCTTATTCTAACAAATAGTGAAAGCCCAGTCAACCAAGGAGTAAAACAATATATAAATCCGTCCTCCCTTCTTATATATCTACCCAGGATTCCGATATATAATTATAGTTACAGCATACACAACAGGAAGGAGCCAGTATCTATGAGATTGAATTTTAACACAACGATATCAGTCAACAGCCTGATCAACTCCTATCAGATCAACCGCAGTGCGGCCAACCAGACCGGCGGCAGAAACGGCGTGAAAGCTGAAGAAGAACGCAGAGATTCCTTCACACTCTCACCGGAAGGCGGGAAGCATAACCGGATCAGCAACCTGATGAAGCAGAAGATTGATATCGCCGACCGTCGAACCTCCCTGATCGCATCGATAAAGGAGAAGGGCGCTTCTATGGAAACTATTAAGCCGCAGTTAGAAGCCCTGGACGAACAGCTGAGGAACATCGACGTGCAGATATCACAGGCAATCGCTGATGAGGCCAAGAAGCAGGAGGAAGAGAAGAGCCCGGAGAATAAGGAACCGCAGACCAGCGAAGAGATCCAGTACGAGAAGATGACCGACGTGGTAAGTCTGTCGAATGATGTCGACAATGTTGACCTGCTTGATTCTGTCAAGAACCGGGTAGACGGCAGGATCAAGGTTCTAAAAAGCGAGATTGAACTTGACAAGCTTAACAACGAACTCAGCGGCGCATCATCCTACAAGGAGAGAGAACTTGCTGATCTGGAAACACAGTCTGTCAAGATCGCCTCTGACATCGGTTCAAGGATGGCAGATATAGTAGAGGAATCCAATGAAGATAATGAGAAGATTCCAGAGAAGGATTCCGAAGACTCTGATGATTCCCATAAGCTCTATACCGATGCCGACGAAAGCGATGATGAAGCGTAAAGAGACGCCGGAAAATCTTGTATTTCTAAAGCAATCAAATAATACAGCTGTGGTTTATAAAAACCACAGCTGTATTATTTATAGAAACCGTTCATTCCACGGCTGTCCTTATATAATCATACTGTCATCAGGCACATGGCCTATACCGGCATCCGCTTACTCGCCCGGTCTTTTGCTTCTTAATTTGAAACGTGATACCAGTGACTTCAACAGCTGAGACTGGCTTGACAGCTCTTCGCTTGCCGCCGCACTCTGCTGAGCTGTAGCAGAGTTCGTCTGTACTACGCTGGAAATCTGATCCATTCCCATTGTTACCTGAGAGATCGCTTCTGCCTGGCTTACCGCAGCCGTAGAAATCTTATCCACATATGTAACGGCACTCTTTGTGCTCTCTACAGTATCCGAAATAGCCGCCGCTGTACGGTCCACAATATTCGTTCCATTCTCTACAGCAAGGATCGTGCCCTCGATAAGCGCAGTCGTATTGCTTGCGGCCTCGGCACTCTTGGACGCCAGATTACGCACTTCATCCGCCACTACCGCGAATCCCTTTCCTGCTTCGCCTGCACGTGCAGCCTCTACCGCCGCATTCAGCGCAAGGATATTGGTCTGGAATGCAATATCCTCAATCGTCTTGATGATCTTACCGATATCGCCGGACTTCTGACTGATCTCACCCATAGCAGAGATCATATCCTGCATCTGCTCATTGGAAACAGACAGCTTGCTCTGAGCATCCATAACCTTCTCGCTTGCTTCTCTTGCATTCTCCGCCGTATTGCTTACTTCTCTTGAAATATCATTAATCGTTGCAGCCAGCTCTTCTACAGAACTTGCCTGCTCAGTTGCACCCTGTGACAATGCCTGTGCACCGGAAGATACCTGATCAGCGCCGCTTGCAACCTGATCGGAAGCATCGTTGATCTGTCTCATAGTGTCACTTAAGTTGCGGTTCATCTTACGAATACACTCTAACAACGGACTAAAATCACCCTTATAGATACGGTCCTCTGCAAAGAGATCGAAATTACCGCTCGACATCTGATCCAACAGACGAGTAAGATCAGCCACAACATCCTCCAGCCCCTGACAGGTTGACTTCACACTGTTCACAAGTGAACCGAATTCATCAGCTGATTCATAGTCAAGGCTCTGCGCCATCTCGCCTCTTGACAGTCCGGCCATTGCATCCTCAACCTGATGTACCGGATACACGATAGTCCTTGTCACTCTTGCGCAGATGATCATTGCAACCACGATCGCAATACCCGTAACAGCCAGAAGAACGATCATGCTCATGTTCGTCTCCTTGACACTCTCGTTCATGGTCGTTGTACGGATCGTACCCGTACCTTCATTCAACGTGTTGATCTCACTGATAACCTTATCCAGAGTCGGCGTACACTTTGTCCTTATGGACTCTGCCGCCGCCATAGCGTCTCCCGCCTTCAGCTCTGCCACGATATCATCAGCAATATTCATCCAGTCATTCAGAGCATTCTCAAACGATGTTACCTGCTCCTTATCCAGGATATCAAGTTCATGGAGCTTCTTCAAATTGGCCTCGATGCTGGCCTTGTTCTCTTCGATAGACTGTAGGTTATCGGCGTCCGCCTTCCCTTGGATAACCATATCACGTACATCCTTCGCAGCCATGAAAGTCGCAATCCGGCAGCCCTTAACCGCATCATCTGCCGCAACCGCTCCTTCCATGAAATCATTCAGATTGTTACTTGCTTTCTTCAATTGTATAATGGAATACAGGGATACCAAAATTGTAAGTATAAGCACAACCCCAAATGCCACTAATAACTTAGCTCTGATTTTTAAGTTCTTCACTATCTTCCTCTCCTTCGGTTTCTTTTAAATTTGTGGAATCATCCACACATTCTCTCTCTTCGGATTCTTCCGGCCTCTCCTGTGCTTCGGCCTCCTGGCTTTCCCCGGGATTCCAAGCTCCTTCTCCCTCCCGGGCTTCATCCTCCTGCGCGCACTTCGTGCCTTCGGGATCCTCCGCTCTTTCTTCCGCCTGCGGCACCGTCTCCGGTGAAGCTTCAGGCAATTCTTCACTCTCTTTTCTTCTTATCATTCCTTTCAGCTTTTCTTTTACATCTGATAATTTAACTCTAATCCGGAATCCCGCCCTCTTAAACTTATTAACACTAATCCTCTTAAGAAAACGAAAATTACGGATAATCCAGCAAAAAAACAATAAAAACGGATATTTCTCCAAAACAGGGAAAAACTGAACCATATAATCCCTTGAGGGGAACATCCACGCCTGCTTTCTTAACGCCCATTCCTTATCTCTGTTACGCCAATAGAAGTCCAGTCTCACCTTCTCACATGGCAGAAGCGTCTCATCCAGATGCTTGTTCTCCCGCCCGCGCGAAAGAATATACTCTTCCAGCTCAAGCGCAAGACCATACTGCTCGTCTGCATCCGCTTCCTTGCCAAACCAAAGTCCCGCAAGCACAACGATCTGATCCGCGAATTCCTGCCACACTGCTCTTTCCAGAGATTCGTTCACCGCTTTCCAGCGGAACCTCTCTCCCAGCTGCTTCCGATACTGCCATATATCCATGATATCTCTGATCTTCAGCCGTCCGGTGATATACATCTCGACCATCCGTCCAATCCGGTACAGATACTCTTCCTCATTCGTCAGCATATGTATATATCTGTAAGAGTCCATCTTCCGAAACCGCTTTGCCGTTCCGGGGAAAAACTGCCGGGCCGCCTTATTCTCTATAGGCATGTTATTGTAAAATACAATCCTCACTCCCGGAACTCTCACATATATGATCCCGCTGCCAACCGAATCTTCCTTCAGTTCGTAGTCCATGTCAAGCATGAGCTTATTGATCTGGGGCATATCCTTCTTATCCACGAGAATCTCAATCTGACCGATATGGGACATCTCTGGCTTCGGATACATCTCGCCAACACTCGTGCCAAGCAGGAGCACTGCGTCAATCTTATATCGTTCCAACTGCCACAGGATGACCTCTTCCACCTTCTGATAGGATTCGTAAAGAAGAAGCTCCTTCTTATAACTATGATGAAACTCTGACTCACATTCCTCGGAAATATCCTTCTCTATACCTAAAAGTCCAACGTAGACGATATTAACAACATTCTGATAATCGGAAACATCTAAAACCCCTTCCCATCTCAGCCGCTTCCGCAAGGTCTGAATGGGTTCCTGGTTTATGATAGCTGTCAGCAATATTAGTATATATCTGATCTCGTAGCTAATAGTCTGATTCCCCCCTTCCAGTCGTCGGCTAATAACACCCCTTTCTTATTCTATCGGACATTTCTAGGCAAAAATAACCTTTTTTCGCTAATTTTTACGTCTTCTTGCAGAATTCTTCTCTCTGCAAAAATATCCATCGCTTTCTGGTTATAAATAGAATGCTTATCATCAGCGGCAAGCCTTCCCGCAACCAGGGTAATACACCGTCTCTTCATGATCGTGACCAGCCCTCTGGCATGACTGGCGATCAGGATCGTCATCCCTCTGTAATTCAACTCCTCGAATAACTGCATCAGATCCCACGCGGCATCCGGATCAAGATTCGCGGTCGGCTCATCCGCGATCAATATCTGCGGCCGGACAGAAAGCGCTCTTGACAGAAGCACCCTGGCCTGTTCGCCTCCCGACAGCTCGTCGGGAAATGCATTGAACTTGCCTGCAAGTCCTACCAGCCCCAGAACCTTGATGATCTTCTCCCTCATCTTGTCATCCGCATTCCCGGTTGCAAGTATCGCTAACTTTATATTATCATATACCGAACGATCTTTCAACAGTCCAACGTCATTAGACATAATTCCCAGTCTCCGGCGGTGCGCCGGAATCTTCTTTCGGTCCATGGTGTCAACCCTCCGGCCTTCGACCACGATCTGCCCGGAGGTCACCTCCTCCTGCTTCAGGATAAGATTCAACAGCGTACTCTTCCCTGCGCCGCTCTTTCCTATGACAAAGACAAACTCCCCTTTCTCGATCTGGAAGGAAACATCACTTAACGCAACCGCATCTTTATATTTTTTTGTCACATGATCGAAAATAATCTGTGCCATATACTCCCACCTTAATTTTTTTACACAACTACCGATAAATAATGTATACTATTATCTATTGTATATACTATAACTGCTATCTATGCAAACAGTCAGCAAAAACCTCAATAACAACGTGATACACATGGAGAACAGCATGAAAGATATCGTAAATAACACGGCTGCTATATGGAAAGGCATATGGAAGAAATTGTGGCGGCATATAGTCGGCGGAGTTCTCATTTTGACTCTGCTGTTGTGTATGCCGTTTGCCCGGATCGACCTCGCGTCCGGTTCTGTCCCTACCAATCCTGCTCTGCCCGCCGCCGCTCCCGATCCGGTGGAAACGCCTGCCCTGGTGGACGGCCAGTATTCCCTCGTGATCAAGAGCAGCGTCGGAATCCTTACCTATTATAATCAGTCTGACATCCGCTGGGCCGAACACCTCTACGGCGGACAGGATCCTCTTAAGATATACGGATGCGGGCCGACAGCACTGGCCATGGTCGTATCCAGTTTTACGAATCACACCATAACCCCGCCTGAGATGGCGGACTGGGCGGCCGCCAATAATTACTGGTCTCCCCATTCCGGAACCAGTCATAATTTCATCCCGGAATGTGCGGCTGCCTTTGGCATGAAAGCCGATTCCTTCCAGAACCTCACCGTAGAAGGCGTGCTGTCTGAACTTGCCAGCGGACATATCCTGATCGCTTTGATGGGGCCCGGACATTTTACCGAACAGGGACATTTCATCATCATAGCAGATGACTGGTCCGGCACTCAGGTACGCATCGCAGATCCCATCAGTCTGGAGAATACGCAGCAGCCTTGGGAACTTCAGACGATTCTGGATGAACTGAGCCGGACCGCTAACTCCGGCGGACCGGTGTGGAGCATTTCCCCCAGGTAGTTACAATCCTATAACGGCATAATCGTGTAAAACAAGAAGTCTGTAACCTGCCACTGTTACAGACTTCTTGTTATGTTTTAACTTACTTCGGTTCTTCTCAGGCCGGCTGATAATAAGACTTCTCTCCGGCAACCCTGGAGTTAATGACTTTATCAACATTGATCGTCCGTTTCACCGCCTGCATCAGCTGTCCGCTAAGCTCGACAATCTTCTTCTCCTCGAAGGTCTCCGGCGGGAACTTCTCCTCTCCCTTAAGCCAGGATAGCAGCTTCTCTCTCTCGTCACCGCTTGTCTGAATCAACAGATGAATCTCATACTTCACTTCATCTGTTCTCTCCATCTCATCCTGCCGCATCCGTATCAACAACTGGGCCGACTCCTGGTCATTCCTGGATAACGCGTCTCCCAGATCTTTCGTGATACGTTCTATCTCTGCCATATGCACGTAGTTGCGCTGTACCCGTTTCAGGATCTCTGTCAGTAGTTCTTCCCTATTCTCCATCCAGCAACCTCCCGATCACACAACAGCCGACTTACTGGCTTCCTTAAATGCATCCCTAAGGTCTGCGACAAGGGGCTTCAACTCATCAACTACGACAGGATTCCTTCCAGCCTGCAATCTGCTGAGCTCAAACAGGAAGAACTCATACATCCTCCGAAGCTCATAGCTGATCTGATATTCCATATCCAGTGTCTGGTCAAGATAATGTACGATATCCCGGGACCTCTGGACCGATTTCTCGAACAGGTCATAGTTCTTATCACCCAACGCAATCTGCGCCCGCGTGAGACGCTTGATCAACTCATCATACAGAAGCAGAAGCATCTCACTGCGTGTCATCGTATTAACAGACTGCATCTTATACTGTTCATATCCATTTCGAAACATATTCTTCCCCTTTTTTTAATCTGGTATACCGACCGTATACTCTACAGTCAGTATACCAGAGTCTCAGGTTTTTTATTAGCCGCCAAACTGGCTTAACCAGCTGCTCTGATTGTTCATCTGGGAAATCAGTGTCTCCAGACTTGTAAACTGCTTGATATAACGGTCGCGTTCCGTCTCCAGACGCTCCTGCAAGCTCGCGATACGCTCCTTGATATCCTTCAGCTGGCTGTACATGGTGTTCTCAGTAACACTCATCGGTGAACTCTCATGTCCGGCCTTACGGATCAGGATACCCTTGCTGGTCATAGCACCTGTGGTATTAACATATTTGTCCAGTACGCTCTTGAGGTTCGCACCGATTCCCTTGGAGTAACCATTTCCGTTCGTATTCTGAACAGAAGATTCTGCAAAAAGCTCCTGTACACGCTCCGGATCGCTTGCAAGCGCCGCGCGGAATTTGGACTCATCAAAGTTTATCTTACCATTATCAGAGTAGGAAGTGGAGGTCGAAATTCCCATCTCTGCCAGTTCCTGAGCGATACCGCCGTCGATGATGAATCGCAGATCGCTTGTAAGGCTTCGGATATCGCTGTCCGCATAGAGCAGACCTTCCTTCGCCTTCTTCTCCCATGCTTCAATCTCGTCCTCTGACAATTCTTTCTTCTGCTCGCTGGTAAGAGGTTCGTAATCGCGATCCGGCTTGGTTGATACTTCTTTGTTGACCATCTCAATGATTGAGTTGTACTCCTCTATCATACCTTTAACTGCGTCTACAATAGAATCGGCATCAACCTGGGCATTAATCCCTACTGCATCTGCTTCATCTAGTGTATTCGGATCTTGCGTATCGCTTGTATAGCCAAACTTACCCGTTACATTGATTGTAAGACCATCTGCCGTAAAAGAATTAGAATCACGAACTAATTCCACTACTTCGTCAGAGCCTGCAAATTTTACTGCAACAATAGCATCTGTTCCTTCAGCAGTCTTACCTGTTGTTCCCGCTCCAAAAATAGCATTCAATAACTCATTACTTCCCTCGGCTGATTTAATTGCATCACTCGAAGCCATAGTGGTTATATTGTTTCTAAAATAATCCTCAACCGACTTACCTGCATCCTTTGCAGCCCTTTCAATCGCCTCTTCTGCTTTTTGTGCTCCTTCGCTTCTTATCTTCTCAAGCTCTTCATCTGTATGAGACTGACCATCTTTAAGTGCTTCCGCAACCGCATTATTACCTCCAATGGTGCGCACCTCATCCATAAGGCTGTCTTTAAGTGTCTTCCCTTCTTCTGCCGCCTTTTTTTCAGCTTCTGCTATTGCATTCTCGCCTGCAGCTTTCCCAATTTCTTCTAATTCATCCTGAGTAAACGTCTTACCAAACTTTATAGTACCACTTGCGCCGCTATCCTTAGAAGTAAATGTAAACTTATCTGTTGCCGCCAGATAACTTATATTTACATCAGTGTTCTTATTAATCTTATCCATCAGTGAGTTAAGAGTGTCACTAGCTGTAATCTCAATTCTTGTATCATTAATCCAAATCTCACCTGGAATCTTCGTGCTGTCAGTTAATCCTTTAAGACCAGACTCTGAAATCTTAGCATACAAATTTAGATGGTTCGAAGCACCCGGCTGCATCTTAAGAACACCACTGTCACCTATAAGGTCCGAGCTTCCTGACATAATCTGTAAAGTTGAAGATTTGTCATCTTCCTTCTCGCTTCCAGGTAATGTTGTTCTAAATGTAAGCTTACCCTTACCGTCCCCCTCAGCATCATCTATGTCTACTTCTATTCTTCCTTTCCCAAATGCTTCATCCAGCTGATTTTGAAGTGATTCCTTAATTGTAGCCAGTTTCTCACTGTCGGCTGTATTTGATAAATCAGGCATATACACTGTCTTGGACTTCCCGTTATACGAAAAAGTTAATTCTTTTCCAGAGATTTTTTCAGCAAAAGTCACCGGCCTGTTAAGCCCGCCTTCTCCTGTTTTTCCAGTTACAACCTCATTCGCAGCAAGGTCGTACTCTTTATTTTCAACTCCAAAAACTTCTAATGCACTTCCACCTTTGAGGGTAAGTGAATTTCCTCCTGACTTATCACCTTTTTCGAACTTGATATTGCCATTATCATTTGTTACTTTTATAATTTCGTCTAAGGTAACATTACTGGTTGAACCACCGGATCCGGCGATTTCTGCCGACTCCTCTTTTAAAAGCTTATTAATTGACTCGACAGCATTGTCTATGGTATCATACTTGAGCGCTTTACCGTCTTTATCTGTTGCTGACAGAGTGATATCGTATGTTTCATTGCCGAACTTGAAACTCAGTGTCTTTCCCACAAGATTCTGTACTGTTTCATTTGTAGATGTTACATCTATAACTCCAGATGTCAGTATTCCGCTGGAAACAGACTCGGTACTGAGCTTCGCTTTCTCAGCCAGCTGCTTTACACCCATAATCTTAACATTTCCCGCCGAACTTCCGCTTCCTGATACAGACACATACTTGCTGTTCTCACCCGTCGTCGTAATCTTATTCCTGCCCCAGAGCATAGAACTGAACAGATTCGTACTGGAGCTCCATGATGTATACTTATTCGAAAAGTCAAGAAGCTTGCTGGTAATACTCTGTATCGCAGCCTGCTTCCATTCCAACTGCTGCTGCTTCTTCTGCTGCTGCGTAATCTTACTGGTAGTACCCGAAGTCATACCCTCGATCAGGGTATCTCTGTCCAGGCCGCTGGCCAGACCGCCATAACCTCTGATGCTAGTACTCGTTGATGTAGTCAATCCACCTACTGTTGCCATATCAATCTCTCCTTTTCTTTCTCTTTGATGCTTATTGACCATACGGCGTAACAAACCGCATTTTTACAAATTCAAATTTATTCTGTACTTATTTATCGGCATATAGTATACTTTAAATAATAGTTGGAACAAGTTTTAATTACGAATGGAGGAATTATTTTGGCTACTATCATCGCACTTACGAACCAGAAAGGCGGCGTAGGCAAGACAACCACATCCAGCGCCCTGGCTGCCGGTCTAAGTTCTTTTTATAATAAAAAGGTACTGGCGATCGATCTGGATCCGCAGGGAAGCCTTGGGTTCAGTCTCGGCCTTGACATCGAAGAGTGCCACACGATTTACGACGTACTGACCGGACAGATCCCTATCAAGGAGGCAATCCAGGAGACGGATTATTGTGATATTATCACTTCGAATATTTTACTTAGCGGCGCGGAACTTGAATTTACTTCATCCGATCGGGATATACTGTTAAAGAAATCGCTGATACCTGTTAAGAGTAATTATGACTATATTATCATTGACACACCGCCGGCCCTTAATATACTCACGGTGAACGCATACGCGGCATCCAATCACCTGATCATTCCCATGGCGCCGGAGATCTTAAGCCTTCTTGGCGTCTCACAATTGAAGGAGACGATTGATTCCGTGCGTCAGAGCGTGAATCCGAACCTGAACCTGTTAGGGATCATTCTGACCAAGTACAATCCGCGTACCTTACTTGCGCGCGAGGTGAAGGAGATGGCCGAGAATATTGCCTCACAGATGGGCACGCGCGTATTCGACAGCCAGATCCGTACCAGCGTGACTGTGGCAGAGGCGCCGGCACACGGCCTCAGTGTATTTGACCATGCACCTCACGCCAAGCCGTCATTAGATTATAAGAGTTTTGTCCAGGAAGTTGTGAAGAGCGCTTCCTTCAAGCCACATTAAGGAGGTAATATAGAATGGCCAGAAAGAGTAATAAGACTGCCCATGTGCTTAATCTGCTTGCCGGGCATGACACACAGAATACAACAGACGAGGCTGCTTCCAGCAACGAAGCAGCCTCTGTGAAGGATAAAGCCTCATCCACAGCAGACACAGCCGGCTCAAAAGCCGCCGCATCTTCTGAAAGCACAGAAGATGCCCCGTCTGCTTCCGAACCAGCCAGAAGCACATCCTCTCCGGCTCCCGCGAAGTCTTCCACGGGCAAAGAACACGGAACTGCACAGAATATATCGGTGATTGATACCACAGGCACTGATCCACTCGCCGAACTGTTGAATAAGAAATTATCCGACGAATTTGGAGAAGCTGATGTTCAGAACCCCGGAAATGAGACTGACAGCATTTCCGATTCACCTGTTGATACTACATCTTTCAAAGAGGCTGATCCTGCCGGACAGACCGAACCGGCACATGCGGATACTGCCAAGAGCGCTGTAGATGATAATACTTCCTCCACGGCTCCTGCCAGTGCGCTTTCAACGGAAGAAGCTTCTCTTGAGACGGATACTCCTGTCTCAGATGAAGCAGTCTTCGACGCCGACACTTTAGTTTCAGATGAAGCATCCTCCAACGCAGACGCTTCTGCTTTAAGCGAAGCATCCTCCAACGCAGCTTCTTCTTCAAACGAAACAACCTCTGGCACGGATGCTTCTTCTTCAAACGAAGTACCCTCCAACACAGCTGTTTCTTCTTCAAACGAAACAGCCTCTGGCGCAGTTGATTCTGCCTCAGACGAAGTATCCTCAAGCACACTTGATTCTGCCCCAGACGAAGTATCCTCAGGCACACTTGATTCTGCCCCAGACGAAGTATCCTCAGGCGCAGATATTTCTGCTCCGCAAGAAACAACCTCCGGTGCAGATGCTTCTGCTCCACAAGAACTTTCTGCAAAGGCAGATACCTCTTCTTCGGCAAATACTACAGCTGATACAGTTGATCCTTCAACGGAAGCGTCCGAAGATCCCTTTGCATTTCCTCAGGCGAGATCGGATACTCCGTCGGAATCCATCACGGTTCCCGGTCCAGGCCCGGTTACAGACACAATATCCGTACCGCCAGAATCGGTTCCCGGCCCGGGACACACTGCTCCAAAGCAGGCTCCGGTCAAAGAAACCGTTCCGGAACCGGAGCCAGATTTCGTTTACCTCAACATCATGGAGGAGATTGTTAAGGACAAGATCATCTATTTCATGAGGCAGTTTGACGTATGTACCTGCGACCGCTGTAAGGCCGACACCATTGCATTGACGATGAACGGACTGCTGCCCAAGTACATCGTGACCACTCCGGCCGCGGTCGATCCTCTTCTGAGCTATTATACCAACCGCTTGATATCCGACGTTACGGTAGAGGCCACAAAGGCTTGTATGACAATTAAGGATAATCCCCGGCATTAATATCCTTTCTGAAAAGGACAAGACAAATAACAGGCAGATAATTGACCACAATCTCCATGCGTCAATTATCTGCCTGTTTCAGCATTCTATACTGTTCAAAATATTATCCGGACACTTTTATCCTGCATTAATTCAATAAACCGATCGTTATCATACTTCTGCCTGTCAAGCACTGTGGAACCGTCTAAATGCTGTTTTGTAAATATTATGCTTCTTACATCTTTTCGAATTTCCCTTACTTCTTCTGAACTAATCCCCAACTCACTGTACATCTGATATATTAAGACATCATTCGATTTAAAGCTAATTCCCGCCGGTTTTCTATCTTGAAAAACCTCCTTTAACAATTCGTGTGCATTCTGCTGAAATGCATAGGTATCTCTGTCCTGAGTATATATAGTTATAAATTCGATTCCAGGAAAATACCATGAAATGATCTCGGCCAGTATAACCAAAGAAATCTCGCCGGCATTTTTCTTTCGTATTCTTCCTTTTTCTGCAACCGCTTCAGATAATGGCCAGTCTTGATATAACTTTTTTATCCATTCCGAATACTCTTCCATATCAAGAATATCTACCTTTTCAACATATCTTCGCATGTAACTTTTCAGTATTCCCAGAGATGAAACCGCAGCATAAACTATTTTATATAAATTTCCCTCTTCGCCATTCGCCAGATTGGCATAGTTTTCTTCCTGTATTATATAAATCGGAATTCCCTCTTCATGCAGGTCTTGAATATATCTTCTGCGGTATCTTGAATCATCAACCTCCTCCATAACCCATTTAGGAAGTAATATCACATCGTATTCTCTCAAAAAAACCTTCGTACATCTCCCATATCGCTCCATTTTCTCCAAAAAAGCAATTGAGGAATTATCCAGAAGGGCAATTTTTGTTTCATCATTATATTGTGTATAAACAGGGACATTATTCATTCTTATCCTCCATCACCAAGTTTATCCTTTTCACAATATCTTCGAGAAACATAGCATTCGTATAATTGTACCTCAATTCAGGATCCTTTTTTATCCTTATCTGAATCTTCGATTGAAGTGCTCCGACATTTACCACATAGGAAGGTTTTACCAGACTGTCATCTAATCCCAACATGCGGAATCTCTCATCCATATCAATGAATGTTGTATCAAAATTCTCTTTTACAGCTCTCAATACATCTGTATCCCTATTCTGCAAGGCTCCTTCATACAACGCAACTAAAACAGCCTTATATGTTGCCTGAAAAGCGGCCATGCAATGGAAAACTTTAGATAGAAAATTCATCTCCGGAAGTTCCGAATAATATGTTTGCAGATTTCCCAAAAGCATACAGGCGGCGAAGTATTCTGCCTTTCGTTCTTCCATAATGATATCATTTTCAATAATATGATTGAATGAAATCTGATCAAAAATCAAATGATAAATTTCATGCCATGCAGTAAAATACTGATTTGCCCGGGGCTGTGCCGTATTTATTACAGGAATCTTCCTTCCATTCTTAATATATATAGCTCCACTCCAATACCGATTATCGAGCGGCATCTGAATCAGGCCATAAGTCTTTAAAATCTGCATTGCTAATTGATCTGACGAACTAATTCTCATCGAATTCCATTTTTCATGAATTATAAAAACTCTCTTCATTATATCATCATGGATTTCCATATTCTTTTTCACTACTTCATCGAGATTATCTGCTTTAATCTTTTCACTCATATTCCGCCTCTCAATAGTAAATCTCACAAAGATCTAGTATATCCATTAACAATTTATATTGCTTTTGCGCTTTTTCACTCATCCTATAATCTTTTGGCTCGTTTTGTGAATATACTGCTTCTACTCCTTTCGGGGGACGGTTATAATAAATCAACTCATCAACAGATAATTCTAATACCGACAATATCTTTTGAAGATGCTTATCAAAGGTACTCTTATTATTGATACAGCCCTTCAAAAGCTTGTCTAATGTTGGTCTTGATATCCCTGCCTTTTTTGCAAAGGAAATCTTTGTATACCCTTTCTCCCGTATACAATCTTTCAGCCTGTGACCTGCGATGGCGCGCTGTTCAAATAATTCATCAAACTCCATTATAACGCCTCCCTTCCTTAACATATATTATACATGTATGAATAAAGGAATCAACATAAAATGTTAAAAATTTTTTTACAAAAATCCCCATTCTTTAATTTAAAAAGTTTCTTCTATGACAAGACAAATAACAGGCAGATAATTGACCACAATCTCCATGCGTCAATTATCTGCCTGTTTCTACATTCTACACTATCTCTATTTCTTCAACTGGAACCTGCCAGTCTCTTCTCTCAGCAGTCTCACCTGATCGAACAGCTCCTCGCTGACCGCCGCCGTCTCCTGGCTGCTCGCCGAGTTGGTCTGCACAACCTCCGCAATCTGGCCGATTCCGTCCGTTACCTGCTTAATAGACTGTGCCTCTCCGTTGATCGCATCCGCAATCGAACCGATCGCCTCGTTGGACTTCGTTACAAGAGCCAGCGTCTTCTGCAACGTCATGGAAACCTCATCTACAATATGGCTTCCCTTCTCCGTCGCATGGACAGATTCGCCGATCAGCTCTTTCGTCTCCTTCGCCGCCTCATCTGACTGAGCGGCAAGACTACGCACTTCATCCGCCACAACCGCAAATCCCTTTCCGGCAGATCCGGCACGCGCCGCCTCTACCGCCGCATTAAGCGCCAGGATATTCGTCTGGAATGCAATATTCTCGATCGTTGCGATAATCTCTCCAATCTTATGGGATGCCTGCGTGATATCCTTCATGGCCGCAACCATCTCTTCCATCTGGTGGCTGCTGACAGTAACCTGCTCGCCTGTCAGACGCGCGTTATCCTGCGCTTCGTTCGCCATCTCAACATTCTTAACCGCCGCCTTGGACAACTCATCAAGCGTCGCATAAAGCTGTTCTACCGCACTCGCCTGCTCCGTTGCCCCCTGCGCCAGAGACTGTGAGCCGCTCGACAGCTGGTCTGCATTGCCCGAAATCTGGCGTTCTGCTCTGCCAATGCTTCCAAGCGCTGACGACATAGTTGCCGTGAAGCTGTTGATGGCCCTCTCTATAGACTGAAAATCTCCAATATACGTTGCGGACGTACTGACATTGAAATCACCTCTTGCAAGGCGTGCCATAATCCGGTTGATATCCTCTACATAACCCTCGATTACCTCCATCGAATCTTCCAGGATCCTTGCCAGATCGCCCAGCTCGTTATTCGCTTCGTACTCTATCGCCAGATCAAGCTTTCCTTCTTGGAGCGGACGCACCTTCTCACTGATATAGATCATCGGCTTCACGATCTGCTTAAGCACATATCTGACCAGACTCATCAGGAACCCAAGCGCCAGGAAGAAACAGATACCAGACACAACCTGAACCGTATGGAGCGTCTTGGTCATGCTTGCCGCACTTTCATCCTTCAACACCGTTCCTTCTTCCACAACCTGATCCAGAAGCCCTACCAGCGTCGTCAGGTTAGACTGGATCGTATCCTGATAATAAGCCTGCGCTCCCTCTGGATCGGTCTTCTTGAGATCAAGCACATAGCTTGCAGACTCATGCAGTTCCTTGTGCAGAGGCTCCAGTTCACTTCTAAGTGAAAGAATCACCGCATCATCTGTGTCTGTCTCTCCATAAAGCCACTGCCCGAGAGCACAGGTCGTGGGATCTATGCTTCCCGTAAATTCCTTATCTGCATACAACGCATTACTCAGACCGGCGGACCACTTATAATGTGCCACCTCCGCCTTCTCGATCGTATCAAGCAGCGCAGTCGCCTCAATACTGGCCTTCTGCGTGTCTTTGATCACAAAAATATTCGCGGTAACTGCGAAACTGTATATCAGCACGGCAGCAACCGTCGTGGCTACGCGAATCCCAACCATCTTGTTAATACTTTTCCGCATGGAAATAATCCCCTCTTTTCTATTATTGAGCACCTTCAGAAATTCTCTGCACCCATATTCTGTCTTATCTTCTGCCAGCTTCACATCTTCTCATGTATGTATCGTCTGCTGTTCTTTTATTATAATATCTACGCCGTCACAAAAGGTTCCTGTGTCAGGCTGTCTACGCAACCGCAGAGAAGCCTTCTTCCGGCTTTCTCACCGGCATCTCCGGTTCAGGATCAGACGCAGTTGTCGTCCTCGTCGTACCGCCGGACACATAGACCGTACCGCACTCCGGACAGATCGCCGTATGCATGGTAACCGACTGGCTGACTACCCGCCGGTCTTCACGCTCTGCCAACGCCTGCTCACGCACGACATGCTCCATCTCATGACCGCGCACGGCGGCCGCCGCCTGATCGGGATCTATATGCGTCGGCGTCTGAAATGATACACCCGAATCATCCGAGCCATCCTGATACTTTCTCTCCTTGCATGTCTGGCATTCTGTCTCGTTCGATGCCTTCTGCGCTCCTGACACAGAACTCTTCTCCTGCGCCGGATCCATATTCTTAATACGCATCCTGACCGCAAGCTCCGCCGGATCCATGCCTTCCCGCAGAAATGGTATCGCCGAACTTCTTGTTGTTCCGGATCCCACCACGTTCACCGGACTGACCGGCTCTACCGGAGTTCCCGGGCTTGCCGCCCGTCCCGCTGTCACCACGCCAGATCTCTGGACACCCTGTACTGGCGAACCAGCTCTGCGCTGATATGCATGATACGGAAGTACCCTGGAGACACCGCTCATCTGACTGACACCCATAATGCCGCCTATCATGTCTTCCACCTCACTATCACTGTCTCAATCACTATCACTGATGCTGTCGCTATACGCTCAACAGATTAACCTTCGTTCATTCCCACGACATTATCCCAGATATTGTTCACTTCTTCTACAGAATCCATATAGATCTGAGCCATCTCGTTGGTCCTAAGCCCCAGTTCCTCGGCAATCGTCTTAATCTCAGACCACTCTGCCTTCTCATAGCACAGGATCAGCTCATACAACCTTCCTGCCTCGCCCTCTCTGGATACCAGCGCCGTCTTAACCTCGTCGACGATCGGAATCTCCGACAGAATCTCCGACATAGGCGCGTCAATCATATACTCCAGTGTAGAGAACATACCCATCAGATATGCGTCAGAACTGTTAATTACGAAATTCTTAAGCTTCTTTACCAGCGCCGAAGCGAATATCGCCCGCATAAAGGACGTCTTAAGAAGCTCCTCTGAGGAATGCTCCTTATCCTCGAAACTCAGCAGGTAGATCCACTGCTTCAGCTGGCTGATCCCGACACGGATCAACGCCTGACGGATAGAAGTCGTCTCATGATGCACCGCAAAATACGCCGAATTCGCCATCTTAAGAAGCGCATACGTCAGAGACGCATCCCTGCTTATAGTCTCCTCCAGAATCTCTACATCCGGCTCATCCTTCGTGATCTCGACGATGAGCTGGTACAGATTCCCTTCCATGAAATCCAGCTTGCTGGTCTTCGTCATGGTCGCGCCTGAGATATAATTACCCTCGACATAGTCCGCGTTCAGCTCCACAGCACATTCATATGCCTCCTTGCTGTTCACGCCGGTCGCGATGAATTCCTTCTGGAAACCATGCGCCATGTCAATCACATTGGCGACAGACTTCTTCTGCTCTTCATCCAGCTTATTCGAAATATCAATCTTTATGTAATCCACATATTCCAGCATACTGAAATACTTGGGAGTAAACTGGAAATCATTGATAGCAAAATGATATCCCTCTTCCCGGTACTTACTGATCAATATCGCGGCCAGCGAATGGACAACGATATTATCCTCTATCTGGATCACAACCTTCTCCTTATCGAAGATCTTAGGCGTGTTCCGAAACAGAAGTGTCGGAGTGAATGTCATGAAGGTCTTCTTATCCTTGAAAATACGCTCTGAATTCTCTGACAGGAAAGAAACCATCGTGTTCGCCGCCACACTGTCTGCACTCGGATTATACAGGCTGCTCTGATCCTCCTGGATCAAAAGCTCATACCCGATGACAGCATCTGTCCTCTGATCCTTAATGGCTTGTCTTACTACGCAATTATCCATCTAAAAATCCAACTCCCTCCGGTCTAATAATTCGTCCATAACCTCTACCAGACGTCCTATCTCCGGCTTCGACAGCTGCTCGTCTGCACCAAGCTGCTTGCCCTTGCGCCGCATCTCCTCATTGATCAGCGAGGAGAATATGATCACTGGCATTCTTCTCAGCCGTTCATCATCCTTCACAAGCTTCGTCAGACGATGACCATCCATCTCAGGCATCTCGATATCCGTGATCAGCAATGACGCTTTCTCATGGATATTCGCTTCATTGCGGATGCTCTCCAGATATTCCCAGGCATCCTTCCCGTTGTTGAAGTTCTTAAGATTACTGTATCCTGCACGGAACAGGGAATCCTTGATCATCTTCGTAAGAAGGATGGAATCCTCCGCAAGTACGATCGGGTTATCTCTTGGCACCCGTTCTCCGAGAGCGTCAATGTCATGTACCTGGATACTCGTCTCCGGAGCAATCTCCGCCACGATCTTCTCAAAATCAAGAATCGTTACAAGCTGGCCGCCACACTGGGCAATACCTGTGGCAACCCCGTCGTCCCCGTTGCTAAGCGCCTTATCCGGCTTCTGGATATCCTCCCAGGAGATCCTGCTGATCCCCACCACCGTATGTACACGGAATGCAATGTTCATCTTATTGAAATTCGTGATGATAAAGAGATCCCTGTCATTCTTATCGCCGCTGTTGCCGGTCAGATATCTCGGAAGGTTGATCACTGTCAGAAGAATCTCCCTCGGCTTAAATATCCCCTCTACGGCGTGATGAGAATGCGGTACAGGCTTCACCTTATCCGCCATCATAATTTCCCGTACTTTCGCCACATTGATTCCATATAGTTCACCAAAAATGGTGAACTGCATAATCTCAATCTCATTTGTTCCTGATTCCAATAAAATCTCTGTATCAGCCATACACATTTCACTCCTTTATACTCTATGTATATTTATCGGCGCAATACCCATCCGGCATAACGTCTGTCAGTCACCTTGCAGCCAAACTTATCTGTCAGTTCCGCACCAGAAAGAGAACCTTCTTCCGGAGAATGCCTGACATCCGCTGTCACGGAAGTAAGAGGTTACAGCATACGCTCCGGCTTTCCTGCTGACCGCACATATACCTTCCCTGTCGCAACATCCAGCAGCATAGTCCTTGCATAATTCGCCCCGGTGTCCTCGCTGGCCACACGCAATCCTTCCGCCATCAATATCCGCTTAACATTCTGGGCATTACGTTCCCCAATGTTGCCCAGTCCGCCGCCGCCCTTCATCTCAAACATCTTGGCGCCGCCGGCAATCTTACATACAAGCCTCTGCTTCGTTGCACCATAGGCGCCCAGCTTACGGAGCGTCTCATGGATCCCTGAATCTGCGAATTTAAATACATTAGCATCGCCTGCTCTCCCTCTCTCTGGCAACATGATATGAAGCAGCGCTCCTAACTTGATCATAGGATCATAGAAAGATATTCCGATACATGACCCCAGCGCATATGTAATCAGAACCCCTTCCTGCCTTGTTATCTTCATATCAGCAATTCCGACCGATATCTTCTTTTCCATCGACTTACTCAACTCCTAGTTTTTTCATAAGAACACTCAAAGACTCTACATCCGGCAGAAGCAGCATGTTGCTGTTTAGTGCTTTTCCGTCTATCTTAAACTCTCCTGTTATCATCATGATCCTGTCTGAATGCTGTCCCATCATCGCAATCGGCACGCTCATGATACCGCCCAGCATATTCACGGCAAACTGCGGAACAGACAATTCAACCTGCATTCCGATCAGTCCTGACATCGCCGTAATATATGAGGAGATCACGATATTTCCTATCTCAGACAGAACAGAAGAATCTATCTCCTCCATCGCCAGGAAATCCGGACAGTCCTTCCCAAGCATCCTGTGCAGTACCTCGTCTGAGAATTCCTTCGTCAGGATAAACAGCATGATCCCGCCGAGCTCTCCCGACATCTCCACAAATATAGCCGCAACCAGCTCTTCCGGATCTCCCAGGTGAGACAAAGCTTCATTAAACCCCAGGATCTGAACCTCCGGAACCGCCATGTTCACCTTCGCATTCAACATACTTGATAAGGCTGTTGCCGCGTTTCCGCCCCCGATACTCCCGATCTCTTTCAGGATATCCAGCTCTAACGCATTCATCTCTTCATAAGTTTTTATCGCCATAAGCCACCTCTCTATGATCTCAATGTGTTAATCGTGTTCACAACCTCGTCTGACGTCTGAACCATCTTAAGCGCATAAGAATATGCCCTCTGTGCTTCTATGATCCGTGTAAAATCGTCCGCCACGCTCGCTCCCGACATCTCCAGTGCGTGATCGACCACCTTCGCATCCGCGATCAGGAACGGCGCCCCGTTCTTCTCAACCGGAACAAACTCGTTATTACCGGTACTCAGCATACCGTCCAGAATATTGAACCCATACACAGCCGGCTGCCCGCTGAGCTCCTTGCCCTTATCCCCGTCTGTCACCAGAATCGGGTTCTGGTTCTGATCCAGCACGAAATTGCCGTTGTCATTCACAAGATAGAAGTCGTCTCCTCTCTGCGACATACTGAAATGTCCGTTCCTTGTATATGTAATCTCATTCGTAATCGGGCTTCTCACCATGAAGAATCCCTTCCCGGTAATCGCATAATCAAACTGCCCCTGCGTGGTTGTGAATCCGACCGGACTGAAATCCGTATTCGTCTTCTCCACCCGGATACCCGTTCCGGACTTAAGCGGGGTATCCGCTCCGGTATAATTATTCAGATTATAATACATCAGGTCAGAGAACACCGTCGTCTTGGCCTTGTATCCATAGTTGTTCACGTTCGCAAGGTTGTTAGCGACAACATTCATCTTCTGCTGTTCCTCCATCGCACCCCTTGCCGCAGTATAAAATGACGTATACATGGTAAATCTCTCCTCTCTGTCAGCCTCTCATATCTATGTCGGCGAACCAATAGTAACAATCTTTCCAGTCAGCTGGTCGTATATCTTCAATATCTGAGCGGAACTCTGCAACACTCTCTGGCTGCTCATCATCCTCGTCATCTCCTCCGCCATCTCAACATTGGAGTCCTCCAGATACTTCTGCGTGATCGTCGTCCCCGCATTCGCCGCCTGCGGCTGGGCATTCGCCTGGAACACTCCGCCGGTAATCTTGGTGAGCTGGTTATAATCTGCGAAGTCTACTACCCGGATTGTTCCAAAGTACTGACTGCCGTCCTCGCTGGTGATATTGCCCTGTCTGTCGATCGTGATCTCGTCCGTCGTAAGCCGTATCGGTCCGTTCGTACCCATCACGCGTCCAATCCCCGGCAGAAGGAGATACCCTTCATTATCCAGATTAAACGATCCGTTCCTTGAATATACCATCCCATTATCCGTCTGGATCTCAAAAAACCCGCTGCCTGTAAGCCCTACATCCATAGGCGCGCCCGTCTCCCGTATCCCGCCTTCGGAATAGTCTGTCACACGCTCATCCGCCGTGTTCACCCATGATTCCACGCCAATCGCATTCTTACCGCTCTTGTCATAGCGGTACATCATCTCGTCCCGGAAGGTACTCTGCATGATTCTGTCTTCCTTATATCCGGGAGTGGATACATTCGTCATATTATTACTGATGACGTTCAGATTCCGGTTCTGTGTGATCATGTTAGCCGTAAGATTATAATACCCTTGAAACATCTTAGCTCTCCTTTTCTTCGTTGAATCTTTCCATGTGTTTCCGTAGTTTCTTTATTGCATTCGTATGAATCTGGGAGACTCTCGGCTCACTCACACTGAGTACATCCGCGATCTGTCTCATATTCAACTCATCTATATAATACAGCGAGATTACGAGCTGCTCATTCTCCTTAAGCAGCCCTACACCTTCTGCCAGAACCTCTGTAAGCTCCTTCTTAAGATACTTACTCTCCGGCTGCTCATTCTTCTCACCCTGGGGCAGCGACACACCCACTTCATTCCCCTGAGCCTCCGCAAGGACCATATCCAGCGACAGTATATTAAACAGCGCCGCCTTGCGCATGGTCTCCTGATACTTCTCAGGCGTAATGTTCAGATATTCGGTCACCTCCTGCACGGAAGGATAATATCCATGTTTATTATATAACGTTGTCACCGCTTCTTCAATATCTCTTGTGCTCTTTCTTGTACTTCTTGGCACCCAGTCCTGCTTTCTTGCCAGGTCAATGATCATTCCCTTGATACGTTTTGATATAAATGTCTCGAATTTTACATTCTTATCCACGTCAAACTTATCGATCGAAGACATGATCGCGATCACGCCTTCGCTTATAATATCGTCTACCTGTGAAAAACTCAGATAGATATCCCGCATCTGAAGCGCGATACTCTTCACAAGATAGATATAGCGCATGACGATTTCCTGTTTGATCTCCAGGCTGCCAGTTTCTTTATACAGTTTTAGAAGCTCTTCGTTCGTCTTTTCTTTATATCTTTCCTGTGTTTCCATACCGTATGCTCCGCTTATAATTTATATTATTCATCACATCGTGATATTGCCAACTGCCTGGATCTGGATATTATTGCTGATCTCATTAAATGAAAGAACAAATACATCCGGGAAGAACTGCTCGATCAGGCGGTAGACATGCAGTCTCACTACCTGACTGGTCAGGATCACCGGCGACTGTCCCAGCTCCTGGAACTTCTTCACTTCCTCTGACATCTGCGTGATCACATTCTGCATTACATCCGGGCTGAGCGCCAGATACACGCCGTGGTCTCCGTTGGTCAGACTGGTGATGATATTCTTCTCCAGCTCTGCATCCAGCGTCACCACCTTCATGCTGTTGCCTTCACAGAACCGCCTTGTGATCGTCCGCTTAAGCGCAACACGGATATTCTCCGTGATCGTATCCAGATCCCGGACCGTCATGGACGAATCCACGATCGTCTCCATGATCGTCTCCATGTCCTTGATCGGAATCCCTTCCTTCAACAGATTGGTAAGGATCTTCTGGAAATTACCAAAGGAGATCAGCGTCGGGATTAATTCATCCACAAGCTCCGGAGACTGTTTCTTCATATTATCAACCAGACGTACAACCTCCTGACGGTTCAGGAGCTCGTATGCATGTTTCTTCACGGTCTCTGATAAGTGTGTCAGCATAACAGACAACGGATCGATAACCGTATATCCGTAGATCTCCGCCATCTCTTTCTTGTCTACTGTGATCCATTTACTCGGAATACCATATGCAGGCTCGATGGTATCTATACCATCAATTTCCTTCTCAAGATTCGGCGGCTCTAAGGCCAGGTAATAATCTACCAGGATCTCTCCCTTGGCAACCTCTTCACCCTTAATCTTGATCACATACTGATTGGTATTCAGGCTTGAGCTGTCACGCAGCCGGATAGACGGAATGACAAGTCCCATCTCCTGTGCATACTGGCGCCGGAAGATTACGATACGGTCGATCATCCTTCCGCCGCTTGCCTCATCCACAAGCGGAATCAGACTGTAACCAAACTCCATCTCTATCGGCTCCACAGAAATCAGTGAATACACACTGTTGATATCCTTGAAATTGTCTTCCTCCACCATCTGCTCTTCCACAGGTCCGGCGCCGCCCATGGCCATCGCCCCCTGTTCCGGAACCACGGCAAACTGCTCCATACGGCGGAGAAGATAAAACCCGCCGAGCATCATGATCAGCGCGATCACTGCAAGCTGGAGCTTTGGCATCCCCGGAACCGCAAGCAGGATTGCAAGCACGCCGCCCGCGATCATGATCGCCTTAGGCTGTGCTCCAAACTGGCTCGTTACATCTATGTTCAGACTGTCTTCCGCAACCGCACGGGTTACGATCATACCTGTCGCCGTTGAGATCAGAAGCGCCGGTATCTGAGATACCAGACCGTCACCGATCGTGGCGATGGAATATACCTGAAGGACTTCTGTGAATCCCATGTCCCCCTGGACCATACCGATGACACATCCGCCCAGGAAATTGACTGCCGTGATGATCAGGGACATGGTTGCATCTCCCTTAACGATCTTCGTGGCACCGTCCATGGAACCATAAAAATCGGCTTCCTTCTGGATCTTATATCGTCTTGCCTTTGCTTCTTCCTCTGTGATCAGTCCGCTTCCTAAGTCTGCGTCGATCGCCATCTGCTTACCGGGCATAGCGTCCAGCGTGAATCTTGCCGCTACCTCAGCCACACGCTCTGCACCTTTGGTAATAACAAGGAACTGTACTAATACGATGATCAGGAATATGATCACACCGACAACGACATTTCCCTGGAGAACGAAATCACCCATGGACTTGATCACCTGTCCGGCCGTACCGGAGTTACTTAAGATACTCCTTGTAGAGGAGATATTGATTCCGATACGGTATAATGTCGTGATAAGAAGCAGTGACGGGAAGATAGAGAATTCCAGCGCCTCTTTGATATTCATACTGACCAGAAGAATGATCAGCGATACCGCAATATTTAAAATAATCATAACGTCCAGGAAAAACGGACTTAACGGTATGATCAACAGCAATACGATCATTACTACGATCAATGATACCGCGTTATTCAATATATTTTTCATCTTCTACACCAACTTTTTGTTCATTCGGAATATCTCAACAAGGATCTCCGCTACCACTCCATAATATTCCGCCGGAATCTGTCCGCCCAGCGGAGTTGAAGCGTACAGCCCCCTCGCAAGGGGCTTATTCTCAATGACTGTGACCTTATTCTGCTGGCCGATCTCCACGATCTTAAGCGCCACCAGATCCTGTCCCTTCGCTATCACCTTAGGGGCATTGTCATGGTCAATGTCATACTTAAGGGCAACCGCATAATGCGTAGGGTTTCGGATGATAACGTCCGCATCCGGAACCGCCTGCATCATCCTGCTCCTTGCCATACTCTGTTGCAGACTCCGGATCTTCCCCTTGACCTTGGGATCTCCTTCCATCTGCTTAAATTCTTCTTTGACCTCTTCTTTACTCATCTTCAGGTCTTTTTCATACTTCCACCGCTGATAGAAGTAATCGAATCCTGCGATCGCGGCAAATATCATGCCGATCTGCAAAACCATGCTCATGATCTCCTTCAGCACATATGCCGAAGCATTGATGGGATTCACATCCAGCATCTGCGCGATCACAATGATCTCATCCCTAAGGATATTATACAGAACAACCGCAAGGACAATAATCTTAAGAACAGACTTCACAAGCTCTACCAGCTGCTTCGCGGAGAACATATTCTTGATCCCGTTCAGCGGGTTCAGTTTACTGAGCTTGAACTTCAGAGGCTCCTTCGTGAAAAGGAATCGTGTCTGTATCCCTGTCGCGATCACACCGATAGAAAGACTGATCACTCCCAGCGGGAAGATACATTTTGCCAGTGTGTTGACAGACTTCATACCCAGTATCTGCAAATTGCCAAGGGATAATTCGTCAATAGTTGCGACAGAAGAAATCTGGAAGATCATCATTTCCCTGAGCGATTTGTATATGGTTGGAAATAACATCTGTAAACAATAGAAACACCCTACAAGCGAAGCGACCGCGATAACGTCCTTACTGGTGGCGACGTTACCTTTCTTACGTTGGTCCCTTCGCTTCTTAGGTGTGGCTTTTTCGGTTTTTTCATCTGACGCCAAAGATTCTCACTTCCTTCACAAGCCATGCATCTTTATAAGAATGTCAGAATTCCCTGGACCGTCTTTATCATCGTTGTCATGATCTTCTCTATATATTCGCCCGCCGGCGCATACAGAAGAGCAAGAAGGCCCAGTCCGACAATTAATTTCATCTGGATATTAATTACGAAAATACTAATCTGCGGCACTACTTTATTCAGAATACCTACTCCCATCTCCACCAGAAATTCTGCGGCGATCATGGGCAGCGCAAGGCTTACTCCCATGCCCACACATTCAAGGAAGATGTCAAGGATCCGAAGTGCAAGTCCCTGGGTAATAACAATCCCCCCATACGGGACGATCTCAGCCGATGTCAGCAGGATCTTCATCAGTGCGAGATGTCCGTCTACTGCAAAAAAAAGCAGGATAAGCCATGCCTGATACACACTACCTGTTACGGGCATCTGGGCATTACTCTGCGGATCGTACACAGTGGCCATAGACAGGCCGATCTGATAATCTATGATATAGCCTGCAAAACTTATAATAAAAAAAAACAAGTGCATGACATATCCTATCACATATCCCGCAGCGAATTCTTTGAGCAGAAGGAATCCGAACTCTATCGTACTCACTATCTCCAAAGCCTCCTCCATCGAGGCAGAATACACCACCATGGTCAGGATAAAGATGAATCCAGCCTTCACCCTCACCGGTATATTATTCCGTCCCAATATCGGATTCATTAAGATAAACCCTGACATCCGCATCAAGATCAGGGAGAACAAGGTTAGCTGTGCGGTATTACTTATCGACATGTCACCACTCCTCGCATCAGCCTTGTATCAGCCGGAATATCCGTGTAGTAAATTCCTGTAACATCTCTAACATCTTGCTGCCGGAAAATACAAGTATGATACCTATTACCAATAATTTCGGCACAAACGTGATCGTCTGTTCATGAATCTGCGTCGCTGCCTGTATGATAGAGATCAGAATACCTACCATCATACTGATCACAAGAAGCGGACCTGCAAGCTGAATGATCAGTACGAACACATCATACATCAAATCCACCACTTCTCCATTTGTCATCTATATGCTCCCTTCCTGACGTCAGTGAAAACTGTTCGCAATTGTTGAGAATAACAACTCCCATCCGTCCACCGTCACAAACAGCAGTAATTTGAACGGCATCGAGATCATCGCCGGAGGAAGCATCATCATTCCCATGGACATCAGCGTACTGGACACTACGATATCTATCAGCAGGAACGGAAGATACAGCAGAAAACCTGCCGTAAAGCCCTTCTTCAATTCACTGGTCATGAACGAAGGTATGATAACCGTCATCGGCAGCTCTAAAAGCTGTGCCTGCTCCTCCACCTGCACATCTTCCCTTCCGGACAAGTCCAGAAACATCTTAAGAGAGCTCTTCTCCGTATTTCTCAGCATAAATTCCTTGAGCGGAACCTGCGCCCTGTCAATCGCTTCGGCCTGTGTGATCTCCTGATTCTTGTAAGGCGTGTAGGCTTCCGTATTGATCTGCTTGATAACCGGATCCATGATAAATAATGTAAGGAAGATTGCAATTCCAATCAATACCATGTTCGGCGGTGTCTGCTGTACTCCCATCGCGTTGCGTAGAAAGGACAGAATGATCGTCGTTCTGGCAAAGGATGTTACCATGATCAAAAGAGAGGGCAGAAGTGAGACGATCGTCATCATCAACAATATATCAAGTGTAGGAACCTGATTACCATTCACATTGATCAATGATTGGTCTAAATCGTACACTAATTTCTACCTCCCCTTTTCTTTAAGTCACCCAGCTTCTCCATCATCTTCTTAAAATCCGGTATCTGCGCTGCCTGAACCTCTTCATCCGGCCCAAGAGGGAACAGATCCTCATCCTGAATCTCAGACAAGACGTTGATCTGTCCTGATGTAACGCCGACGAGCAGGTACTTTCCGCCAACCTGCATGATTGCAATATGCCTGTCCTGTCCCAGTGTTATCTGATCGATCAGACGCATATAGCGGGAACTGCCGGTTCTGCCCAGTCCTTTGCCTATGTACTTACTGGCAAGATAACTCAGGTATATAATTGCTATTACCGCAAAAAAGGTGGCAATTACTCTCCACATACAATTCCTTCCTTACTCTGTTAACGCTGCTCTAACGCAATCAGATTCACTTTCATGATCTCTGTGATTCTTATTCCAAAGTTGTCTTCTACAACTACAACGTCACCCTTCGCAATACACTGTCCATTGACAAACAGATCCACCTGTTCCCCGGCAAGCTTATCCAGAACTACCAGTGAACCCTTCGTGAAATCAAGGATATCCTTAACAAGCTTCCTCGTCCTTCCAATCTCAACGGAGATCTCCAGAGGAACGCTCATGATAAGTTCCATATTCTCTTCCTGCTCGCCTTCAAGCACAATACCGTTATCTGCTTTCAGACTTGGCTGTGCCGGTGACTGTACATGTATCATCTTCGGCTCAGGCGCCTTACTGCTCTGAGCCTGACTCTGATTCTGCATCTGTGTCTGCATCTGCTGCATCTGCTGCATCATCTGCTGCATCATCTGCATCTGCATCATGGATACATCAGGGTTCATTGCCGGCTGCATCATCTGCATCGGAGCCGCTCCCTGCATCCCTGCCGCCGGATTAACTGCCGGGGCCGCCGGAGCTGCTGCTGGCGCTGGCGCCGGCGCCGGGGCTGTCGGAGCCGATGCAGGAGCTGGCGCTGGAGCCGGTTCGTCTCCTCCCATTCCCGCAAGCATCTTCTCAATCTCTTCCTGGGACATCTTACCGCCTGATGAAGCCTCCGCAGGCGCTGGGGCAGGAGCTGGCGCCGGGGCCGGTTCGTCTCCTCCCATTCCCGCAAGCATCTTCTCAATCTCTTCCTGAGACATCGTACCGCCTGACGAAGCCGCTGGAGCCGGTTCCGGAGCTGACGGAGCTGAGGACGTATCTTCGCCCGCCTTGTATTCAACGATAGCCTCTGGCGGAAGGAACCCTTCTACCAGTCCTTTGGCAAGCGCAATCGGCATTACGTTGAAGAACTCACTCTCCAGCTTATCCGCAATCTTCAAAGTGAAGCCTACAACTACCTTCGGTTCATTATCTACAAAATACTTGTCGATAAACTCCTGTTCATTCGCCACTTCGAATGAGACAGGCGTGGAGATGTTCACCATTCTTCCAAGGAATTCAGACAGAGCCGTTGCAGATGCACCCATCATCTGGTTCATAACCTCGCAGACCGCACTGATGTTGATCTCATCCAACTCGAAATCTTCATCCGCGATCTCCATGCCCATGACCATCTCAACAATTACTTTAATATCATGCCTCTTAAGAAGCATGACATTCTCGCCTTCTAAGCCCTCAACGTAAGTAATCTCGACACAGACTGCCGGTTCTACCCTGTCCATCTCAAATTCTTCTTTTCTCACGACATTGACTACAGGTGTTGTAATATCTACCCTGGCATTCAGCATCGTGGAAACTGCTGTCGCAGACGCGCCCAGGCTGATATTCAGTATCTCGCCTATGGCATCTATTTCCAGTTTACTAAAGCAATCTGAATTCATATTAACTATTCTCTCCTTCCGGGAAAATCACCCTTATTTCTATTTGCCGATATCCAACGCTCTCTGTGCCATAAGCTTCATGGCATTGAACGCCGTAATGTTGGCTTCATAAGATCTTGTCGCAGACATACCGTCTACCGTCTCCTTGACAAGATCTACGTTCGGCATCATAACATAACCTTCTTCGTTCGCATCCGGGTGATCCGGATTATACACAGGATTCAGATCTCTCTGGTCTTCTATGACCTCGGTTACCTTCACTCCGCCCTTGGACGCAGACTGGTTCATAAGTCTGCTGAATCTGGATCTGAAAGATGTTGATGTTGACGGAATCTCCTGCAATACGACCATCTTCCGCCGGTAAGGCCCGCCGCTGGCTGTCCTGGTGGTCTCGCTGTTGGAGATGTTCTCTGCTGCAACGTCCAGTCTCTGTCTCTGTGCTGTCAAGCCTGATGCACTGATATCAAATGAACTCAAAAAAGACATATTAACCTCCTTGACTAGCCGAGGATCTTCTTCACTGTTGACAGAACACGCTCCGGCTTAAATGGCTTAACGATAAAGTCCTTCGCTCCTGATTTGATGGAATCCATTACCATCGTCTCCTGTCCCATAGCGGAACACATAACGATCGTTGCACCCGGATCCATAGCTTTGATCTCTTTCAGCGTCTCCAGACCGTCCTTGTTCGGCATGGTGATATCCATGAATACAAGATCCGGCTTCTCTGCCGTATATGCCTCTACTGCCTTCACACCGTCTTCCGCCTCGATCAGATCCGTGTAACCTGCCTGTGACAGCGTATTCTTCAACATCATTCTCATAAACGCCGCATCATCAACTAACATAATCTTTGCCATTTTTCTCTACCTCACTTTTGCTCATATTGTTATTGTTTTCATTATAATGTATTTACTCAGATAATTCTACAGATTTTATCTGGTAATTATACTGCCACGCTGTCATTGTCAGCCTCTAAACCTGTATCCGTGCCGTCGTCGTTGCACGCCAGGATCCTGTCCTCAATCTTAACCGCCATGTTCTTATTGTGTACGCCAAGCTGTCCGTTGAACCACGGCTGTCCCTCTATGTACAGGGAAACCAGTGAATTCTGAGGTTTGTTCAGATCAATAACATCTCCCACGTGAAGATTGTATACATCATCCAGATTCATCCTTGCAATGCCAAGCTGTGCCATGATATCCATCTTGGCTTCTTTGATATTATCCATGATATCCTCACGGCTGTTCCTGTACAATGCCGCATCGCTCTTCTTCGCCAGATGCTTCGTCTTATCAATGATCTCGAATATATTGCTCAGAAGTGTTCCCGGCATACAGATATTCATAATACCTTCAATCTCACCCATCTTGATACTCAGCATGATGATAACTACCGTCTCATCTACGCTGATCCCCTGGAACATACTGGGGTTCTCTTCGATGCGCTCAAAGCTGACGTCAAGATTGATATAACCCGCCCACACATCCTTGGTGATCATAACCAGATACTTGATGATCTTCGCGTACAACGCGAGCTCGATATCAGTATATGTATAGGACATATCAACCGTCATATCTGTTCCGGTCCCTCCAAGCATACGGTCGATCATCGACGCCATCAGCATTGGATTAATGTGGATCAGCATCGGCGGGTTGTTGGAGCGGTCCGGCAGCTCTACATCTGCAATTGTAAGTACATCTGATTCATTCAGTGCATTTCCGAATTCATAATACCGCTGCTCCTCCACTCCCATGACTTCTACTTCACTCGCAACACGGAACAGACCATTGATCTGTGAAGCTGCGATCCTGGAGTAATTATCATAGATACTGCTGAGCATCTTCAGCTTATCTTTTGTATACTTCTTCGGACTGAAGAAATCATACTTCTTGTATTCCTTCTCAGGCTTTTTGGGCTCTTCCGCCACATCTTCCGCGCCGGAATTCTGCATCGAATTCAGCAACGCGTCTATCTGACTTTGCGATAATACATCTGCCATCCTTCACTCCCACTCTCCTTATTTTACTCAGCTATCTTGTTCATCTCCTGATAATATTCTTCCAGACTGTGCTCTACCGCATCAGACTTCGTAATCAGCAGCTCAACTCTCCGGTTCTTCGCACGGTTCTCCGGTGTATCAAAAGGTGCGATCGGGCGGAACTGACCATATCCGACTGACACGATCTTATCCGGCGATACCTCTGTACGCTGTTGGATAAACGAAGCCACCCGGGCTGCCCTCTCTGCTGAAAGCACCCGGTCACTCTCTGGTTCATTCGGAACGTTGGGATCTGCCTGTGTCGTATGTCCCAGAATCTGCACTTCCTTCACAGAATCCTTAACCCCGGACATGATCGAGGCGAACTGGGCAAGCACATCCATCCCCTGCTCCTTAATAATTGCACTGTCTCCATCGAAGAATACGTTATCCTGGAATGTGATGAAGGTATAACCATCACCCTTGAACAAGTCGATCTCCCCGCTCATGTCCGCCTGTTCTACCGCCTCCTTCAGGCTCTCGAACAGATCGTCAAACTCATCTACATCCACACCACCGGGAACTTCATCGTTCGCATCGATCTCTGTATTCTCTACAATCTGAGATACCTGATCCGCATTCGGATTGAAGCTCTTAACGAGCTGGACCCATTTCGCCTGATCTACTGTTGATATGGAATACAGCAGAACGAAGAAACAGAGCAGCAGCGTTACAAGGTCGCCATATGTATCCATCCAATTGGCGCCGCCTCCGGACGGCTTATTTCTCTTCTTCATATCTGCCTCCTGCTATTCCTCTGCGCCCTTCTTTCCCTTTGAAACTGCATCCGGATCCAGAAGCTTCTGACGTTCCTTCTGTGATACGAATGTAACCAGCTTCTCTCTCAGGAACTTCGGATTATCTCCTGCCTGGATCGCCAGGATACCTTCTATCATGATCTGCTTATATAAAAGCTCTTCGTCATTCCTTACCTTAAGCTTTGCGCCGATCGGTGAGAAGATCAGATGGGCGAGTACACACCCGTAGAAGGTTGTGATCAACGCCGTCGCCATCGCAGGTCCGATGTCTGACGCGCCGCCTTCATCCATATTCATATTCTTCAACATGTTAACCAGACCTACCAGAGTACCGATCATACCGAATGCAGGCGCCTTGGCCTCCAGCATCTGATAGATACCGATACAGTCTTCATGCCTTGAAACCATGGCGTCTACGTCACTCTCCAGAAGAGTACGCACCTCTTCCGGCTCTGTCGCATCCACGATCAGCATGATTCCCTGTTTGAAGAACATGTCGTCAATCTCATTCGCCTTCTCTTCCAGTGCCAGAAGACCATTCTGTCTGGCGAGCTGTGCCATCTCGACCAGTGTATCCACAAGCTCTCCGATATTATACTTCTTACCCTGGAACAGAATCTTCGTATGCTTGAGAAGTGTCTTCAATCTTCCAAACGGGTAACTCGCGATTACCGCAGCGATCGTACCGCCAAGAACGATCGCAACACTGGGCCCATCCCAGAAATTGCCCAGCTTATCAGGACCGATACCGACGAATACGATCAGTACCGTTCCAATGATCACACCTAAAATACTTGTAATATCCACTTATCCTCACCGCCCTTATTTCTTATCTATCTGCACGATAACAATGTATTCTGCCATTGTACTCAATTGTTTTCTCAATTATCTCTTCTGCCCCTTCTTTAACAATGTAAAACTTACCATTCGTCATAAGGATCTTTGACTCCGGTATCAGCTCAACCGATTCTATCTGAGCACAGTTCAATACGATCTTAGTGTTATTTAGTTTCGTCAGCATTATCATATCATAATTCCTCTTAGATTTCAAACATATCCCGGGATATGAAAATCATATCCCGGAACATGTTCTTATATGACTGGTTTGTTATTTACTATCGCTTCATATTAACCAGTTCCTGAAGCATCTCGTCTGTTACTGTGATAATCTTGGAGTTAGCCTGGAATCCTCTCTGGGTGGTGATCATGTTAGAGAATTCGTTTGCAAGGTCTACGTTGGCCATCTCGAGGAAACCGCCCTTGATCTTACCAACCGGTCCGCCGTTTGGCTTGATCGCTGTTACTTCTCCGGCATTCGCTCCCGGTGAATAGTAGTAACCCTGCTGTTTCTCAAGACCGTTAGGGTTCTCTACTGATACAAGTGCAAGCTGTCCGATCGGGATGCTGCGGCCGTTAATGTCTGTACCCATGATACTTCCGTCTTCGTTCATTACCCAGCTCTGGATGTCGTAACGCTGTCCGGTCTCCGGATCAATAGGGATACGGATGGTTGATAACTCATCTGCGTATTCTGCGGCCACACTTGGAATCAAATCATTTCCTTGATTAAAACTTGACTCTGTAGTTGTAAGTACATTTGCCGGATTATCTGGATCCGTTACCTTTCCCGCTCCAATCAAAGCCGTTCTAAGTGACTGAAAATACTGCTCATTATACTGATCTCCTGCCGTTTTTGCTGTAATTGTAATTGTTGCACTATTAAGATAACGTCCAATACGATCTAAACTAATATTAACTTTAGAAAAATCCAAAATTTCTGTTCCCCCAGCGGGTATCAATGCCGGATTTGGAACAGTATTCCCTTGATCATCTACAATTGTAGCTTTTTCTTTTGATATTGCAGTAATCCAATCATTCACAGCATCTTCAAAATCATTTTTTGTCGTAACATTCGTCTCTACTGTAAGACCTGCGATAGTAATCGTGGATTTTACAGCTGGATCATCAGAAATATTTAATTCAACCGGAAGATCCTTAAGCGTAGATGAACTGGCTGTTGCAGCCGTCTCCGGCGTACCAGTCCCCTCAATCGGAGCATACCCATACACATAACTACCCTGATTATCAACCAGATAACCATTGTTATCTACACGGAAGATTCCAACTCTTGATAAGAACAGTCCGGAAGATGCAACATCTTCAAACGAACCATTTACCATATTACCTACCAGGAAGAATCCTGTTCCGTCGATCATACAGTCCATGTTATTTGAGGACGGTGAACCCGCTCCTGTATTAAACTCTGTTGAGATAGATGACATGGACGAACCATAACCTACCTGAGAAGCGTTGTGTCCGCCGGCGGCTCCTGCCATCTGGCTTCCGCCTGTACTGTTAATAGAATTAGAATATACTGCATCCTGGAAATTGTAACTGAATGACTTGAATCCCCAGGTATTAACGTTTGCTATATTATTACCAATTACGTCCAGCTTGGACTGATGAGACTTTAGTCCAGCAACTCCCGCGATCATTGATCTAACCATTTTATAATTACTTCCTTTCTTCTATGCTCATGCTGTCTTGCGGAGCAATACGTCTCCATACTGTATCTGCCAGTCGCGCAGATACAAAACCCCCATTAAATGGTCCGGCTTACATCAGGACAGCACTGTCAATATTAGTAAATATGTTATCTTTCATCTCAGCTCCCGACATCGTTGTCACTACGACATTGTGTGGAACATTCACTATAAAAGCCCCGCTCTCTCCGATAACAACCACATCTCTTGCACCTTTATCCCGGGCCTTTGATACAGCCTGGTTCAGATCATTAAGGAGACCATCCGTCATCTCGATCCCTCGCTCACGTACTCTCTGCGCCGCGTGCTTGGAGAACTGTACGGACTGAGTTTTCTCGGCTTCTTTTTGCAGAAGATCCGCAAACTGTACATTCGCACTCGTCTTTGTGCCTGTCTTCGCACCTGTACCGGTAAGGGCCTGTGTCTGCAACTGTGCTGATACATGCTGCAGCTTAAGCGCTCCGGCATTCGTAATCTGATTAATCTTACTCATCACACATGCACCGCCTTTATCTCTGATCCCTCATTATATCCCCTTATAACTACACTTTTTCCTTATCATCCGTCTCTGTCTTATCGTCGTCCGGCTTCTCAGTCTTATCATCATCCTTTGACGGAACATCGCCGATTCCCACTACCTGAGACAGTTCGTATTTCTTGCCGTCGATATATACCGCAGTCGCTCCGGTCAGGTCTACTCCTGTCACCGTTCCCTTCTTCGTTCCGGTCATCTCTCCCTTGTCATCCAGAAGTGCAACCGTTACCTCCTTGCCGAGAAGTCCTGTCGAATATGTCGTCAGCGTAACCTGTGAGAGGTTGTTGGATACGGTCGCGAACTTCGCCACAGCATCGGATACGGACGTCATCGCATTCATCGTCGCCATCTGCGTCATCTGGTTCATCATCTCACTGTTGCTCATCGGATTCATAGGATCCTGGTATTGAAGCTGTGCAGCCATCAATTTCCAGAAGTCATTCATCGTCATGTCGCCCTTATTGGAGACAGCCGTCGTCTGTGACTCCTTTGACGCGTCATACTGGTACTTCGCCGCATCACTCATCAAGATATCTGTATCAATTCCTGCCATTTTATCTCCTTTCTTTCATCTGAAAATCTTATCAACACATCACTACATCAGCCCTAATCGCAGCTTCTGAAGAAATTGCTCTGCGTCTTCCTTATTCTGGTCCTTGCTGTTCTCTTCCTTCTGCTTCTGCTGGTTCTGGCCGGACTGCTCATTCTCGTCTCTCGTCTGGTTCAGGTAATCTGTCTCCTGCTTCTCCACGACAATGGTCGTCTCACCGCCAAGATTACGGTTAATGATATCGCCAATCTCCTTCGCGTTCTGTCCAAGCGCCTCCATCGCCCGCTTCTCCGAGCAGATGATCGAAATCGTCGCCTCGCTTCCTGCATAGAGTACCTTCACTGCGATCTTACCAAGATTCGCCGGTTCGATATGTATCTCGAATTCCTGCACGCCTTCCGTAAGCTTCGCAAGCAGCTGGTCTGTTACCTTCTCCGGCAGTTCCTCCGGCTGTGAGACATGCACTGTAACCGTTTCCTTCGGCCTTACATCCTCCGTCCGGACGATCTTATTCTCTCCGGCCCCTGCCTGCTGTGCGGCAACATTCTCCATCTGCGTCTGGTCCTTCTCATCAGTCCGTGATGACTTCGCCGTATTCTTAAGCTGTGATGAGAAATCCTGCGTCTGCTGTCCGGCTTTTGAAGTATCTTCCGCGGCTGTAACTGGTGTAGTCTCTGAGGCATTCACCTCCATTGCACTCTGTACGTCTGCATCCGTCTGCTTTGCGGCCATATCCGTCTGCACTGGCTGTACCGCGCCTGTCTCCGGCATCTGTGTCTGCATCTGCACCGCCGGCTGTTCTACAGGTGTGTCCGGCTGTACCAGTCCTTCTAATTCAGTCCCGGTCATCTCTGCCGTCATCCCTTCTGTGTCGACAACCGCTTCTGCGCCTGCTTCCGGGGTATTCTGCACGAATCCATACGTGAATCTCTGCTGAAGCTGTGCCGCAAGCATCTGCTCCGCCTGCCTTGTGTCTCCCTCAGTCTTATCCGCCTCGCCGCTCTTATCGGTGTCCTCGGTCTTGCCCGCCTCCTCTGGCGCAGTATCCTTCTTCACATCATCGGAAGCTTCAACGTTCTCCGGCTTTGTATCCTTGGATATCTCTTTGTTATCCTGATTGCCGCCCGAACCTTCACTCTTGCCCTCAAGCAGCTTCCTGAAATCCCCGGATACATCCGCGGTCTGATTGGCTGTCTTCGCATTCCCCGACATCTGAGCTGTAAACTCTAACGCCTTCATGCTCAACTTATCCAATGGCTCCTCCTCCTTTCTAAATAGTAGTAATTAAATATATAGTAATCTGCAATTGCAGTATTACCCCATAATCTTAGCCATCGCTCTCCTTGTAGTGACGAATTCCTCGATGAACTGTTCGTCTTCCTTCTGAACAGCCTTCTCATACTCCTTAAACTTCTTCTCCTTCAGCTTATCGATAGATGAAGTCTCCTTCTTCGCCTCTACAACCTCGTTCCGCTTGGCCTCTTCCTTCTCTTTCAGCTTCTCCAGTTCCTCGTACTTCCTTCTGATCTTGATCCCAAGCGCCTCCAGATAATTCTCATATGTATGGATATCGCTGATCTTCATGCCGTTAAACCGGTTCTCCCGGAATTCCCCGGCACAGCGCAGATGCTCCTGCTCCAACATCTCGATGGCGTGCTCGCATTCTCTGACCTTCATCAGTATCCTTGCATGTTCCGCCTTCAGTCCGTCAAGCACCTGCTCCTTATAATTCAGTACCGTGTCTAATGAGAAAAAGAACTTTTTCACCGCACTATCTCCCTCATCATCTTCAAGGAATCTTCCCCTGAAAAGCTTTCATTGATCTTCTGCATCAAGAACTCATTCACCCTGTCTATCTTCGATATGGCTCCATCCAGCCTCGGGTTCGTCCCTGCCTTGTAGGCTCCGATCGAGATCAGATCCTCATTCTTGGCATAAATACTCAGGATATCCCGCATCTTCGCGGCCGCTTCCCGATGTTCTTCCGGTACAATATTCACCATCAGACGCGAGATGCTGGCGTTCACGTCGATCGCCGGGAAATGGTTCTCGTTCGCAAGCTTCCTTGTAAGCACAATATGACCGTCCAGAATACCGCGGACGGTATCTGCAATCGGTTCATTGGTATCGTCTCCTTCTACAAGCACCGTGTAGATGCCCGTAATGGAGCCTTTCTCAAACTTACCGCTTCGCTCCAGAAGCTTCGGGAACTCAGCGTATATAGAAGGTGTATAACCTCTTGCAACAGGCGGCTCTCCTGTTGCAAGCCCGATCTCCCTCTGTGCCATGGCAAAACGGGTAAGGGAATCCATCATCAGAAGGACATCCTTCCCCTGATCCTTGAAATACTCTGCGATCGTCGTCGCCACCAGCGGACACTTCATACGGAGCATCGCCGGCTGATCTGATGTCGCGACTACAAGAACACTCCGCTTCATCCCTTCCGGCCCCAGATCCTTCTCGATAAATTCCCGTACCTCACGGCCTCGCTCTCCTACCAGCGCGATCACGTTGATATCAGCTTTGACGTTCCTCGCGATCATTCCAAGCAGGGTACTCTTCCCGACACCGCTTCCCGCAAATATACCGATACGCTGGCCTTTACCGACTGTATTGAGCCCGTCGATCGCCTTCACCCCGAATTCCAACGGATCCGTGATAGGCGGACGTGTCAGCGGATTAATATAGGTATTCTCAACATAATAATATCTCGAAGACGGCAACGGCCCCAGGTCATCCATCGGATTCCCTGTGGCGTCAATAATCCTTCCCCGCAAAAACTCACCTACCGGAATCTTCAGCCGCTTCCCCGTGTTCCTCACGAAGCTTCCTGCCGCGACTCCATTCAGGTTCTCATATGCCATCAGCTGCATCTTATCACCGCGGAACCCTACGACCTCCACCGGGATCTGCCTGCGCTTCTCCTCATTGTAGATCATAGCAATATCTCCGATACTGGCGCGGTTACCGGAAGACTCCATCGCCATTCCGATCACATTCTCTATCTTTCCAATATAACTGATCGTCTCCGTCTTGCGTATCAGTTCCGGTAATTTCGAAAACATACTCTCTCACCTCGGCTGTACTCCCGCAAATACATGGATCCGGGAGCAATCTCTATACTCTGACATTATTCAGTATGTCTTTGATGTTCTCCAGCTGTGTACCAACACTTGCATCAATAATCTCATCCGGGAGCTCGATAATACAAGTTCCCTCTTCTCCATTGTCCATGGTAATAATCTTAATATTCTCCGACAGACCGGATAATTTCTCAAGGAAATCTGCGTCTACATCCATGGAAACAAGGGTATCGCACTTCGTAATATAGATCTTCGCCCACTGCTTCTTCGTTATCTTATCTGTGGCCGCAAGGATCATCCGCTTGACAACCTCCCCGCTTGACTGCAAGCTGGTCTGGATGATCTTCTCCGCCACAGCAAGCGATATCTTCTTCAAGTCGTCTACATACTGTTCCAGGAGCTTACTCTTCTCTAAAGAGACACTCTCGAGTACCTCCGAGATATTCTGCTCCAGTTCTTCTATCTCCGCATCGAGAAGCCTTCTCTGCTCCTCATACGCATCTCTAAAGCCATCCTGCCTGCCTTGTTCCTGACCTTCCCGGTATCCCTGCTCCCTAAGATACTCCGCCTGAGAGCGGGCGTCGCCCAAGATCCTCTGCGCCTCGGCTCTCGCTTCCCCAAGGATCTCCTCCCTTAAGGCCGCAAGCGCTTCCTCGGCTTCCGTATCTTCGGCTTCCCCCTCTTCCTCTTCTTCATCTTCCCCGGAGTTATCTTCTTCCGGCTGACTGTCAATCTTGAATCCCGCAAAGAAGTCAAATGGCTTGATATCCTGTTCTTCTCCTGGTCTCTTTACAATTCTAGGCAATGATTTCATCCTTTCCGCTCTTAACAATGATCAACTCGCCGGCCTCTTCCAGTCTTCTGATCACGCCGACGATCCTCTGCTGAGCTTCCTCTACGTCTCTCAGACGTACATTAACTGTAATCTCAAGATCGGACCGGATACTCTCAGCCATACGTGATGATACGTTCGAGAATACAAGCTCCTTAATATTATCATCAGAGCCTTTCAGAGCGTATACGATATCCTTAACATCACATTCACGGATAAATCTCTGGATAGATCTGTTATCCATAGATACAATATCTTCGAATACGAACATCTTCTTGCGGATTGTCTCTGCGAGTTCTTCGTCTGTCTTGCCCAATTCGTCGAATATGTACTTCTCGTTGGATCTGTCCATATGGTTCATGACGTCTGCAATGTAATCGATACCGCCGATCGTCGTAACATCCGTTGTAAGAATGCTGTCAAACCTCTTCTTCAGAGAATCCTCCACCACCTTGATGGCTTCCGGCGAAGCGCTCTCCATCCTGGCGATCGCTTCAACTACCTTGATACGCTTCTCCTTCGGCAATTCACTGATAACCATAGACGCCTGATCCGAATCCGCGTAGGACAAAACCAGTGCGATCGTCTGCGGTCTCTCGTGCTGTAAGAATGAGATCAGGTTCTTAACATTACTCTTACGTATAAATTCGAACGGGCGTATCTTCAGCGACTTGGACAGCTTATCAAGCAGCGACTGCGCCGTACTCTCTCCAAACGCCTTCTCAAGTACCGCCCGGGCATATTCCATACCGCCGTCGGTTACAACCTTCTGTGTCAGACAGGTCTTATAGAACTCATCCAGGACAAGCTCCATCTCATCCGGACTGATATGCCCAAGCTTCGCCACCTCTATGGTCAGCCTCTCGATATCGCTCTCGCTCAGGTGCTTATATACCTTCGATGCTTTATCGGCTCCCAGAGAAACAACAACCGCCGCCGCCTTTTGCTCCGGTGTTAACTTACTCTCTCTAATTTCCTCCATCTCCGGCACCTCCATTCAGCCAATTCTTCAACAACTGAGCTGAGATCTCTGCGTTCTGTTCTGCAAATTCCCGTACATTCTTCTTCAGTTCCATACCTCTGTCGTTCTGGATCTCCTGTAATTCGTCGTTCAGATCCAGTATAGCCGGAACCTCTTCTTCTATCTCTTCCTCATCCTCGATGAGCTCTTCTACTTCTTCTTCCTCTTGCTTCCTGCGTCTTCTGATCACCAGGATGACGATTATCGCAATTAACAGCAAGATCAGAGCCACGCCTGCGATCAGCGCCCACAGCGGTACTCTCTCAAGAATTCCTCTGCCTGATACTTCTTCTGATTCATCCTCGTCATCAATGCCGTCGAACGGAGCGCTCACGATCGTGATCTTCTGCTCCTGTACATCCGCCGAGATCCCTGCCGCATTCGCCACCAGCGAACGTATCTGGTTCTCTCTTAAGCTTCCGTATCCATTACCGTTGATCGCAACCGAGACCGTAAGATCCTCAAGCTGTCCCGGATCGACCTGCCCCTGTTCCTTCAACTCATTGACCAGATAATCTCTGACCGCACTCTCGCTGTACGCCTGGCTTCCGTCAACATTGCCATCCGTATCATATTCCGGAGTATCCGCATTTGTCTCCGTCCCGGCCACCCCGCCGGCGGCGTCGCCGCTGTTGGCTCCTTCGTTATACGTCTCCTCGTGGCTGATGATACCCGACTTATCCTGCGCGTCGATCTTATCCGGCGTCGTATATGTCGTCGACTCCCTGATAAGCTTCTCCATATTCACACGTGCATTCGCAGACACGCGTACATTCTCAAGACCATATATCGGCGCCAGGACATTCCTTACATTGCTGGCCACCTTATCCTCTATGAGCTTCGCATAATCATCCGCATCGGAATTAGAAGCGTTCTGCTGATTACCGTCCGCATCCACGGAAACGTCGTTGCCGTTGCCGTCAATGACTGCCACATCCTCAAGCTCCATACCCGGTATACTCTTGGACACCAGTCTCTGGATACCCATTACCTGCTTGACAGTAGGCGTCCCGTTATCCTTCATGATAACAGTAACTGCCGCGCTCGACTTCTCTTCCTCATCGTTCAACGCATACTTGCTCTCTTCGCCAAGCGCGATCGTTACCTTGGCATCCGAAACCCCGTCAAAGAGACGTATGGTAGAGCCGATACGATCCTGCAGCTCATAAATCTTATAAGTATGCTTATCCGAATCCGTGGTCAGCATACCCGCGTTATTCTTAAATGTATCATATGTAAAACCGTTCTTGGGATAACCTTCCTGAACCAGAGTCGCTTTCGTCTGATCCACGACATCCTTCTTGACCAGGATCGTTGAATCTCCCTCAAACCGATAATCTACGCCGTCTTCCAGCAATTTGTCGACGATCTGCTGCGCTTCTTCCTGTCCCAGTCCCGAAAACAGCTCCGTATATGGCCGGTTATTCAATATAACGGCGAGCGCTATCGCTCCGATGATCAGCACCAGCGCTCCCGCAACGATCAATATCTTAACTTTTCTGCTCAAATTCCCGGCAAATTCTTTTAATTGCCCCATCTTTTCTTTCATTGTCGTCAAAACCTTATCTCTCTCTGATTTTATGTATCACTGTTTCACACAGCAAAAAGTATCCGCCCATAGATACCCCATTGTATTACAGGTTGATACGCATAATCTCATTATAAGCTTCCAGCGCTTTGTTACGCAGTGATACCAGCATATCCGATGCAAGCTGCGCCTCTGATGACGCAATCCCAACTGTATGCGGATCCTCTATCTGCCCGGTTGCGAGGAGATACTGCTGCTTCGCAAGATTATCCTCCGTCGATCTCACATTATCGATCATCTCTTCGAAAACTGATTTGAAAGCAGATATGCCTTCTGTTCCTTCAATAACTGTCTGTCCTGAGGCACCCTTATCTACGCTTCCCGTCTCTGTCAGATGCCATGGCTGTAATGGTGTGATGAACATATCCTCCATAATTCATATCAATCCTTTCTTATTTATATATATTATATATAGTTCTCAATTACTGTCCCTATTACTGTCCCTTGATCACGCTCTGATATCTCTTGATATCATTCGTGACGGACTGCAAGAGATACTGATAATGCAAGGTGGTCCTTGCCATCTTGGTATTCTCCACATCTGCATTCACATTGTTCTCGTCCAGCCTTGCCGAATGGTCCCAGCTGTACTCAAGGCAGTCCGCTTCGTCAATCGCCTGCCTGATCTTCGACGTATTCTTCGTCTTGCTGGCCGCCACCAGCTTATTCTTGTAGGTCTCCTCAAAGCTAACAGACTTACTCTTGTATCCCGGCGTATCCACATTCGCGATATTAGCCGCGATCACTTCCTGCTGCTTCCACAAAAAATCCAAAGACTTATGTGCCATTGATATAGTATTCCCAAACAACAAATCTGCCACTTCCTTCTATTTAATAAATTAATTATACAAACTTTCTCTTACATCCAAAAATGAATACAGAGACACTATTCTTATCCATTATAGTCTCAATCCAATGAAATGTCCACACATTTCAACATATTTTAGCATTTTATATCATATAAAAATACTGTTATTTTTTGAAATTATTCCCACTTAAAACGTCATTATCACATGGTCATCTTTCGAGAAAAAACGCGCCGTCACCATATGTTGTGCCAATTCTTCTGCCAGACTTATTACGCCACAATATGTTATGTATACCATCCAGGCAGGAGCGCCTCTCTCCGTCGCATTATGCTATATATGATCACAGAATAACGTCGGATTCATCTGTACTCCAAAATCCCCGGCTCAGTGTTCCCGCCCGGCTTAACATCTGCATCCGCATCATATCCACAAAATACTGTGCGTTATCCTGAGAAAAATTAAACGCACTGCTCTGCACCGTCCCGGCGCTCTCTTTCGTATCTTCCGTTCTCACGGCCGTACTGGTATTCTGTCCTTCCACCATCTTCCCGGTTGAAAGCTCCGACTCCATATATCCACGGATCCTCTTGATATAATTCCTTGTCTCCTTAAACGGAGGCACCCCGCCGTACTTCGCCACATTCCCGCTACCCGCATTGTATGCGGCAAGCGCCAGATCTATGTTACCATTATACTGCTTAAGCTTCTGGGAAATATACTTTGCGCCGCCCATGATATTACTCCTTGCATCAAAGGGATCCTCCACCCCCAGCGATCTGGCCGTCGCAGGCATAAGCTGCATAACTCCCTGCGCTCCTGCCGGAGACACTGCATCCGCATCAAATCCGGATTCGGCCTTGCCCATCGCTTTAAGGAGATTCAAAGGAACGTCATACGTTCTCGCGGCTTCCTCAAAAATGGCGTCCATACTCTGGGAGCCGGTACTCACTGTATCCGCCTCCTTAACTGTACTCCGGGAAGAACCTGTGTCCTGCAAGGCATTCAGCCGCAGCATCGTATTAAGGATATCTGAAAAGCTCTGTTCTCCATAAGATACCCGGCCTGTATCTGACCGTCCGGAATAATCAGACATCCCCTGTATCTGATTCAGTACATTACTCATATACTTGTACCAATTCTCATAAATTGTATAGTCCATTCCCATAATCTTCATCTCCGTTTTTATACATATATTAAGCCACATTATATTTATACCACGTTTGTCAAGCGTTGAAAAGTTTTTTGAATTATTTTTTTAACATTTCACAAAATTTCCATCAAATTATGACACAAACAAGCAATCTGTTATTTACTTTTTTGAGAAACCGTTATAGAATAGAAGATACATATTGTGTAGTTTTTACATGTAATTATTATGGCAGTTTAGGAGGAAAGAATCGTGTTAAAAAATTTAAAAGTGAGGAGTAAGCTCGTCGTCTCATTTGGCATCGTAATGGCATTCTATATTATTGCCGTGATCGCGGCGAACATTGGATTAAGCAGTGTTCTTGGGGGATTGGATGATTTCTATCATACTCCTTATCCCATGGTCGAAGCTTCTCTGGAAGCTCAGACACATACCCGTAAGATCCAGTTGAATATGTATCGTGCCGCCGTTGCGACCGATGAGGCGGCCGCCCAGTCTCTTCTGAACGAGATCGACGGTGAAGCCGTGAAGATGAACGAGGCGCTGGACAGACTTAGAGAGGCATTCGAAGGTGACACTTCACTTCTCCAGTCCCTTGAAAGCGCCGCCAGCCAGCTGATGACAGCAAGACAGTCGGCTCTTGATTATCTGAACGCTAAGGACTATGACAATGCAATTACCGTACTGAACGGAGAGTACGCGGAAGCCGGAACTAATTTCTCGGCGATTACCGACCAGATGATCGACACAGCTCAGGCTCAGGCCGATGAGTATTACGCTTCCGGGCATGATACCAAGAAGATCTGCACGCTTGTCCTGCTGGGGCTTGCGGTTGTATGTATTATCTTTACTATATCCATGACGATCCGCGTTGTAAGAGATATTACTCATCCGATCCTCGAGATCGAAGCCGCTGTCAAGGCTATGGCGCAGGGCAATATGCATTCCAAGGTTACATATGAATCCAAGGATGAGCTTGGGCAGCTGGCCGAGAACCTTCGTTTTGTGTTAAAGACACTGTCCAGCTATATTGCTCATATCAGCAGCCGGATGGATTCCCTTGCAGACGGCGATCTGAGTGTTGAGATGGACATGGATTATCTGGGTGAATTTGAATCCATCCAGAATTCCGGCAAGAAGATCCTCCACTCCATGAACGACGCCATGGGCCAGATCCATCAGGCAGCGGAGCAGGTTGCCAGCGGTTCAGACCAGGTATCCAGCGGTGCACAGGCATTGAGCCAGGGCGCGACCGAGCAGGCAAGTTCCGTAGAAGAGTTAGTCGCTACTCTCAGCGACCTGTCAGAACAGGTAAACCAGACAGCCCAGAAGTCGCGTGACGTCAACAACCTGATCGCACTTACCGGCGCAGAGGTGAATAACAGTAATACCAAGATGGCGTCCATGATGACCGCCATGACCAAGATCAACGAGTGTTCAAGCCGTATTGAGAAGATTATTAAGACAATTGAAGACATCGCATTCCAGACCAATATCCTTGCTCTGAACGCCGCAGTAGAAGCGGCCCGCGCAGGGGAAGCAGGAAAGGGATTTGCCGTTGTTGCAGACGAAGTAAGAAGCCTCGCCTCCAAGAGCGCCGAGGCCGCAAAGGATACTACCGTATTGATCAGTGATTCTCTGAACGCAGTGTCCGAAGGTAATCAGATCGCCTCCGAGACACAGGAATCTCTGGAGATGGTTGTTTCCAATGCACAGCACATTACCGAGAACATGGCTTCTATCACAGAGGCAACCGACGTTCAGGCAGAAGGACTTTCTCAGGTTACGCTGGGAATCGACCAGATCTCCTCGGTTATCCAGACCAATTCCGCCACTGCACAGCAGAGCGCCGCTGCCAGCGAGGAGCTGTTCAGCCAGTCCAGCCTGCTTAAGAGCCTGGTAGGACGTTTCCGCCTGAAAGGAATGCCCGCATCCGCAGTGAACACTGCACCGGCCTCAGCGCCGAGCACGACATATTCCTCACCGGCAGATTCAATGAACTCTTCGGATTCATTTGATTCATTTGACACATTTGACTCGTTCGATTCGTTTGGTTCTTATGATTCCGGCAAGTCTGACGATCCTGTAGATTCTATGGATATCGACATTCCAAAGCCGGTTGTTCATACGAATTCAATGAATAATACAGGAACGTTTGTGGATGATATGGCGAAGTATTAGATACAGAATAGAATAGAATGGAGCCGTCGGCTGATGCCGGCGGCTCTGTTTTTTCGTAATAAATTATTATGACATATGCTTCATGATCTCTTGCTTTAGTTTCAGTACTTCAAGATCTCCCGGCAGGAGCGCCGCAAGCTGTTCTGCAACCCCGTATGCTTCCCCCCACTGCTCGTTTGCAACCAGTCCCAGAAGCACCTGCTTCACCTGATTGCCCAGAACCTGGAACTCTTCCGAAACCTGCCGCGGAGGTTCCTTCATCTTCTCTTCCATATAATCACTCAGGCAGCTGATAGCTCCGGACATCTGCGGATAGGTGTGAATAGCATTCCGAAGCATCTCGATACATATCTCATATTTCCCGTTCTCAAGGTTATCCAGAACCTTCTCAGCCATGAATACGAATTTGTACCGGGACGGCAGCGCATAATAATCCGGAATTGTAAGAATCTCTTCTTTATATAATGTCTCTGCTTCACAGCGTACACTACTACAGTATTGCTTCAAAAGTTCAAGCAGCTTTGCGGTCTCTGTCATCCCTTGCGCCAGCATCTTCTCCAGCATACTCTGCTTTAACCTTTCTGCATAGATGGGGTAATCCGTCATCAGCGGACACAGCTTCTCCATGTGCACCGGCATTTCTGATACCTCCATCTGTTCCGTCAGACTTTTAACAAACTCATCCCAAGTCTCAACAGATGTATGTTCCAATAATGGTGTCAACGAAAAACCGTTCCGTTCGGCCAACTCCACTATCTGCCCCATAAAACCGGACGGGCACTTTCCTGCACAAAGCTTATAATATCTCTCCGCCTTCGCCGGCAGATGCTTTTCTTCAGCATACAATGCCTTCTGAATACTTACATAAGGATTGTTCGTATGAAGCCTCGAATAGCCGTCCAGTATACTTGATCTCAGTTCGGGATATGCCGTCTTCATCTTCTCCAGATGTGCGTAATGCGGCTCAACCAGCTTCTCTCGATCCCAGGGAATCCAGGCAAGTATTTCCTTTATCTGCGCGGTATCCTGAAGCTCCGTTGCAAAGAACAGACCGGCTACATAGGCAGGCATCGCATGTTCCCATGCAGTCGTATATGTAACAGAACCGCCAGTCTGATGCATGGCCAGCTCCGGGTGTTTCTCCAGATACCGCATCGTCTTGTGGAAACTTCTCACATGGCGGATCCCCCTCTGAATCTGCTGTAAATCCCAACAGAGGGTAGCAAGGATACTGTAGATATGCGCCTGTCCAACTTCCAGAAGGCGGGGCGACAGCAATATCTTCTCCCCTTCCTCCAACGCCTCTTCCCTCCGCCCTGCGGCAGTGAGCATAACAGGCAGATGTACCTGCATCCACATCTCATAAATATGGATACGCTCTTCTTTCGCCGCAAGCTTGAGCCCTTCACGGCAGTATTCTATCGCCTTCTCATCTTCACCCACATACCGGTATTCCTGTGCAAGCTGCATACAGATGTGAGCGGTGGGATTCTCTTCATAAACCTTACGCAGCAGAGCTGTATTACGTTCAAACTTCTTTCTTCCTTCCGATGCCGATCCGCTCTCAACGTAACCATAGTGATGAACATAGCTCGAAATAGCCTTCCGCGGATCATCAAATGGATACAGCCCTTCATGGATCGGGGAGACGAATCTGATCTCCGGTGTCAGACGGCACATACGCCCCACCTGGGCATCGTTATAAGACCGTCCCTCCCAATCATCATAATTGCGCTGTATATACGTAGCCGACTCATAATTTCGGTACTCTCCGCTCTTGAAGAACTCAACGATCTCTGTCACATTCTCAAACCACTCGTCATCATCCAGGTAGAGGAACCATTCCCCGCCAGCCTCGGTAAGCCCGGCGTTCCTCGCCTTAGAAAAATCGTCACACCAGGTAAACGGAATGATGTGGGATGTGTACTGGTTCACAATCTCAAGCACAGCTGGATCTTTTCCAGTAAAAACAACAATCAGTTCACTGTTTATCTCCTTGAGAAGAGGAACGATTGATTCCAGACATCTCTTCAGAGTTTCTCTCCGGTCTGATACCAGAAGAGATATTGTAAGCTGTAATTTCATAGAAAATTGCTCCTTTTCACATTTCTATCAAGTATATATAATATATCATATTTCGAGAGGGTTCGCAAATCTCTATATATTTTATCCAATGAAAAAAGGCTTCTTTTTTAAGAAGCCTTTTCCATATGAAAATTCAATTAATTACTGAAGTAACTGAAGAACTCCCTGTGGTACCTGATTAGCCTGAGCAAGCATAGCCTGAGCGGACTGTACAAGAATGTTATTCTTCGTGTAAGCCATCATTTCCTTAGCCATATCTACGTCACGGATACGAGACTCAGCTGCTGTGATGTTCTCTTCCTGAACACTTAAGTTGTTGATCGTGTGATCCAGACGGTTCTGCATAGCACCGAAGTCAGAACGCATGGAGGATACCATGTCGATAGCTGCCTGTGCTACAGAGATAGCGTGTCTTGCGCTGTTTGCACCTGTCAAATCGATCTCATTAATAGTTACAGCCTGTTCACCAGTATTCTTAGCGCCAGCCGCTGCTACAGTGAAGCTTCCGGTTCCTAATGTCTTTGCAAACGTCGTTGGATTTGTGGAGTGAAGTCCAAGAGTTGTACTGCTCATCTGCTGGAATGTAACCTTCAACTGGTTAGCAGTCTCATGGGAATCACCTACATGAAGCGTAATCGTTGTTGCAGCTGCGCCTGCTGTACCAGATCCGCCTGCTCCGCCAACACCACTTGCTGATGCAGTAAACAGCTTTGTTCCATTGAAGTTAGCTGTCTGGCTGATTCTGTCAATTTCTTCGTTCAAACGATTAATTTCCTTCTGCATCTCCTGACGGTTAGCAGTAGAATATGTTCCGTTTGCAGACTGTGTAGCCAGCTCAACCATACGATTCAGCATGGAGTGAACTTCTGTCAGAGCACCTTCAGCTGTCTGTACGAGAGAGATACCATCGTTAGCGTTCTTCTGAGCTGTTGCAAGACCTGTGATCTGTGCACGCATCTTTTCAGAAATAGCCAGTCC
>CAJTRO010000010.1:0-37522 GCA_910579015.1 uncultured Dorea sp.
TAATTATTATACATCAATATTTTTATTTTGTCAAGAAGCTGGAGAAATTAAGGAAGAATAAAAATATTCCAAAATATGTTAGAATCCAGACATGCTGAATGAAGCAGCAAAAAAAATCAAGGGAGTGAAAATCGTGGAAAACTTTAAAACGAAAAATGTTAAGGTCGAGTGGAGGATGAAACTATTTACGCATGTGGATTCAGATACACCGCCACCGCGGCAGAAATTATTTAGTCATGTCGAACCGGGGGAAAAACTGCTGGAGCATTTGGACGACCGGCTGATTGTGAAAGAAAACGGAGAAATCGGGCTAAAAAAAGATTACGGAGATGGCATTTATCCGGTGTTTATAGGGACAGCACCGATAATGGAGGAAAACGCTACGGAAATAAAGCATCCCCCGGTTTCAAAAGTTGCGCCAGCGCCTTTATCTTTATCGGTTGTCACAGATATTGGGGCATTCGCTTCCGGTAATTTTGGGTTGAAGCTGTTAGCCGTCACCAAAAGGATTGAGGAAACTGCTGATAAAGAAATCTGCAGTATAGCTTATGAATTTTCGGTCCAAACCCAATGGGGGCAGTACCGTAAAGAGGTTGCGGCAGAGAATTTGGAAGATTTTACTTGGGTAAGGGAGGCGACCGAAGGCAGGGCATTTTTTTCAGAACGGAAAGACCGAGCTGAATTTGCCGCCTACGTCCATGAAGTCATCGAAAAAGAGATTGATGGGGTTGAGAGGCGGGTGGTTTACGGCACCAATGGATGGAAAAAAATGGGGGAAAAATATTGGTATGTTTGCGATTCAGGTGTTGTCGGTAATCCGGATATTAACATTAGAGCTGCGTATGATATGAAGTTTGAAATTGTGAAAAACATGTCAAAGAGGGAAAGTATTCAGCGATTCTGGGAGATGGAAGGAATCTGCAGGCGTATGGAGAATGCGCACATGCTTATGACATTTGCATGTATGAGCGTTTTGACCACTATTTTTAAAGCGGCAGGATTTCCGATTAAATTTCTGCTTGGCGTTTTTGGAACGACGAATACCTTAAAAACTTCTGTGGCCATGGTATTTTCAAAAATTTTTAACGCACAAGAGCAAACTGACCCAGAAGTGACCTTTACTTCAACAGTGGCGGGGATCGAAACTTTTGTGGCAAAATATTCGGACGCAATCCTTCTGGTGGATGATTTCATGCCGGGGAGTGGAAATGCCAAGCAGTCCGAACTTGACTCAAAATTTGAATTTTTGAGCAGGGCATATGGCGACCGAACAGCTAAGAAGCGGATGACCGTTTTTGCCAAGCAGGACGTCGAATATCCAGTTCGGGGATGTTGCATGGTTACAGGTGAATTGGTCACGGGTGTTCAATCATCCAGAACACGCGTTCTCAACATAAAATTTGAGCAGGGTGATGTCGATAAGGAGATTCTTACCTATTATCAGGAAAATCCGTTGATTTTGCCAACATTTCTGTATGGTTTCATTGATTTTATAACTCAGAATCAAACGGAAGTCACGAAACTGATAAAACAAAAAATGAAGATGTATAGAAGAATGCTAAACTTTAGCATCGCACGTCTTAATGAGTCTGCAGCGCATTCACTTACTACATTGGATGTGTTGGGACTGTACTGGAAGAAGGAGTTACCCGAATATGATATCGACAATGTGACAGAAGTTTGGGCGCAAGGAATCTTGATGGTATTTGGTGAAAATGACCGGAGGCTTGCGAATACGGATATGGCAACGGTTATTTTGCAGGCGTTAGAGGAGGCAATGCAGAACTTTCCAGAGAAGGTCAAAGACATCGAACTGTTATGTAAGGACGACGATGGGATGATTTATCTGGACAGCGAATATATTTATGTGCAGCAAAAATCTCTATACCAGTTTACTAAAAGTTATTGCAACAAATTCGACATCGAGTTTGTTAAGGACGTGAATATGATAGTTGAAAAGCTCAAGGAGAAGAATCTGCTAGACTACCTTACCAACAGCAAAGGACATGCGGAATGTGCAAGAAAATTGAAGCAGTCAAAGGGAAATACCAAGAGGTTTCTCTACCTCAAACGTATGGTTATGGAGGCAGTGCTTCAAAAAGCAAGATAAGAGGAGCGGGCAAAATGAGAAAAGGGCAGAGAATATCTGCGCAAGAAAGAAGAAAGCGGAGGGAAATATATGAATAGTGTAAATGAGAGAGCGAGTAATTTAGAAACTGTGGAGATAGAACACATTGCACTAAATGAGAAAAGGCTGCTCGATATTGGAGAATTTCAGGTATACACAAGTTTAGGAAGGAGCCGAGCAACGCAGTTGGCAAAAGAATCCGGTGCGGTATTCCGGTTTGGTCGTCGCCTTTTGATTGACCGAATAAAATTCGACGCATGGTGCGACCAGCAGTAGCCAGCTTGGAGAGACTTATGCCTCTCCAAGAATATCGGTAAGTTAAAGAGGTATTATGGAATGAAAGAAAAGTTAAATATGGAGGCTTTAGTAGAGAACGAGATGAAAGAACTGGGTGTAGGGAGTACTGAGTTTCTAAAGCGTCATGAAGAAATTATGGCGCTGATTGAAGATAGCAAACTGGCGAAAGGAAAGGATACATATGGCGAATGCTAGAGTTCTGCCCAAGGGGATTTACTTGAAAACGAATGGATTATTTGAAGGAAGGTTCCAGTATCAAGGGGAATCTTATACAATATATGGAAAGAATGTCAAGAAACTGGAAAAAGACCTTGCGGAGCTGCGTTACGAGGTGGAACATGGTTTAAAAGGAAAGGGCGATAACATGTCGCTGAACGCATGGTTTGAGACATGGTTGTATGACTATAAAAGCGAGACAATCAAGGAAAGTACAAGGGTTCGGTATGAAGATTATTATAGGATGTATATCAAGTCAAAGATGGGGCAGAAGAAAATAGCGCAATTTAAGCCGATTATGATACAGCGTCATTTGAACCAGATGGCAGCCGCAGATTACAGCACAAAGACCATCGCAGACACTTATAATATCCTTCACAGTATGTTCAAATTGGCAGTACAGAATGACATTCTATATAGAAATCCATGTGATGCAGTTGTTTTGCCCAAGACAAAGGAACGTAAAAGGCGTGTGCTGACGATAGAAGAACAGCAGCTTGTGGTTAAATATTCCAGAGGCCGTCTCTGTGAGCAGCTTGTAAGAGTGGCGCTTGGCACCGGTATGCGTGCAGGAGAACTGCAGGGGCTCATGTGGAAAGATATTGACTTTAAGAATCGGGAAATTCATGTCAATAGGACACTGGTATACGTTCGGGATAAGCAGACGAAGAAATATGTTTTCAAGTTCCAAGTGCCGAAAACAAAAAGTGGTATCCGCACGATACCCATGCAGGATGATGTATATAAAGCTCTGCAGCGTCAGAAATGGCAGATTACGGAAATGAAAATGCGGGAAAAGAGATGGAACGTGAAGCCGGAATTTGAAAATCTGGTATTTTTAACCATTACAGGGAATCCCAGAAGAAGCAATGATTTTTTAAACGATTTAGAGAGAATAAGGGAAACCATTAATAAGGACAGGAGAAAACAAGCAGAATCAGAAGGTAAAAAACCGGAATTAATGGAACATTTTTATCCGCATTCTCTGCGTCACACATTTGCAACAAGGTGTTTTGAGGCCGGGATTGACGTGAAAACTGTACAGTATTATCTTGGACACGCTTCTATCGCTGTTACCATGGACTTATACACCCATGTTACCGGGGAGAAAGCATGGTCAGAAATGGAGAAATTGAATCAGTTATACCAGAAATTAGGATGAGAGAATAAGGATAGAGCTTCATTCTATACCAAATTAGTACCAAACTTTTACCAAACTCTTATTGAAATATAATAGTTTTCCGTAGTCAACGGATACCTTGGAACCCCTTATTTTATGGACTTTCTGTACCATTTGGGCTTATAAAAGAAATTACCTTGGCAACTCTCATTCCTTTAACTACTATAATAACAACGGAAGTCCGTTATCCCTTGTGGATAGCGGACTTTTGCTGTTCACAAAGGGAATGTTGCATGTTGTCCGGAGTGTGAGTGCCAGACTTAAGACCGGGGCTGTTTAACAGCCCCAATCTGCCCGATGATCAACAGTACATTACCGCCCGTATCTCCTCGTAATAGAAAGAATCTCTTCTTTAAGCTCATCCGTCAGATCTTCCTTCGTAAGTCTCCACTTCCAGTTATTCCCCACCGTTGACGGCTTGTTCATGCGGCAGCTGTTGTCAAGTCCCATATAATCCTGCATCGGGATGATACAGGTCTTGGCGTTGCTCCTCATAACCAGTGAGATGAACGACTTATACAGATGCTCCTTCGGTGTATAATGATCGCACATATAATCCCTTGCGGCGTTGAGTTCGCCGTTTGTGATAGAATCCAGCCATCCAACGAGTGTCTCGTTGTCGTGGGTTCCGGTGTACGCAACGCTGTTCTCTGCATAATTATGAGGCAGGTAATCACAGGCGGAGCCGGTATCTCTGGAATCAAACGCGAATTCAAGAACCTTCATTCCAGGAAAGCCGCTCTCATGGACCAGCCAGCGGACAGAATCGGTCACATATCCCAGATCCTCGGCGATCACATCATGATGTCCCAGATGCTGTTCCATGCACTGGAACAATTCGATGCCGGGGCCCTTCTCCCAGTGGCCGTCTGCGGCGGAAGCCGCCCCGTAAGGGATAGAGTAGTACTCATCGAAACCACGGAAGTGGTCGATACGCAGTACGTCATACATCTGGAAGCAATATGCCAGACGGGAGATCCACCACTTATAATTCGTTTCCTTATGGTACTCCCAGCGGTAGAGCGGATTTCCCCAGAGCTGTCCGTCGGCAGAGAATCCGTCCGGCGGGCAGCCGGCTACCGCAAGAGGCACGTTCTTTTCATCCAGCTGGAACAACTCCGGATGCGCCCAGGTATCCGCGCTGTCCATCGCCACATAGATCGGGATATCTCCGATCAGACGGATACCCTTCTGGTTGGCGTATGTTTTCAGATCGCTCCACTGTTCATGGAACTTGAATTGCAGATATTGATGGAACTCAACATATGGATATAATTCATTATAATATTCATCTATGGCCGAGCTCTTGCGCAGACGGATATCTTCCGGCCACTGATACCACGGAAGATTGTTATACTGCTCCTTGATCGCCATGAAGAGGGCGTAGTCGGTCAGCCACCATTTGTTCTTTCTTACAAAATGCTGGTAATCATGATTCTCGGTGATCCAGCTTCTGCGATAGGCTATTTCAAGCAGAGCGTAACGGGCTTTGTAAATCTTCTCATAATCTACAGTATCTGCCTGATCACCGAAATCGAATTTATCGCATTCCTCCTGATGAAGGATGCCTTCCTCGACCAGAGCATCCAGATTTATGAAATAAGGGTTTCCGGCAAAAGTGGAAAATGACTGGTAAGGCGAGTCTCCATAGCTGGTAGGCCCAAGAGGAAGGATCTGCCAGTAGGACTGCCCGGCTTCTTTCAGCCAGTCGATAAAATCATATGCGCTCTGAGAAAAACAGCCGATGCCATAGCGTGACGGCAGGCTGGTGATGGGAAGAAGAATCCCTGCTGTTCGTTTCATAAATGTTACCTCCTATACTTCCGTGGTTTGAATGAGAGAACCAGGATTTATAACATAAATGTACATCTTTTTAAGAAAAAACGCAATGTGAATCTGACATTTTAACGGTATTCTTATAAAAAATTTTGGATTTTGTCTTTAACGCATCAGCACGAATGCTTCATATGGCTTTACGGCAAAATTATCCCGTTCATAATCATTTTCCATATTGGAGATCAGACAGGAGGCGCCGGCAAATTCTTCCGGTATGGCAAAAGGTACTTCCTGATCCGTAAAATTGCAGACGGTCAGCAGTTTTTGGTCGTCCAGCGTTCTGGTGTAGACAAATAATTCTTCGCTGTCCTCAAGCAGAGGCTCGTATCTGCCGTATACCATGATCGGATTTTCTTTTCTAAGAGCGATCAGCTTCCTGTAATAATGGAACACGGAGTCAGGATCAGCTGTCTCGGCTTTGGCGTTGATCTCCCTGTAATTGGGATTGACGGCAATCCAGGGGGTTCCTGTAGTGAAGCCGGCCTGTTCGCTGTCGTCCCACTGTACCGGTGTCCTGGCATTGTCACGGCTTCTAAAGGTGATGCACGGCCAGAAGTCTTCATGGGAGACCTTACCGCTTAAGCACCATTCCCTGTAAGCGTTGATGCTTTCGATGTCGCGGAAATCTTCGGGGCTTTCAAAGGGATAGTTCGTCATGCCAAGCTCCTCGCCCTGGTAGATGTAAGGAGAACCCTGCATCATGTGGAGACAGGTGGCAAGCATCTTGGCGGATGCTTCGCGGTATTTGGGGCGGTCGTCTCCGAAGCGGGAAACAGCCCTTGGCTGGTCATGGTTATCCCAGAACAGGCTGTTCCATGCTTTCCCGTACAGCTCTGTCTGCCAGTGAGTCAGGATCATTTTCAGTTTCGTAAGCTGCCATTTCTGATCGTCCCATTTCCCGTATCTGCCGTGGTTATCCACGTGCTCGAACTGGAATACCATGTTAAGCTCCTGGGTGTCCTCTCCGGCATACTGCTTAGCAAGTTTTGGGGTAACGCCGGGTGTTTCGCCTACGGTCATGATATCATATTTAGACAGGACCTTTTCGTTCATCTCCTTAAGATATCTGTGGACGTTTGGACCGTGAACGCAGTAAGGAGAGTAGTCGCCGTAGAACCCTGTTACAGGACCGTCGGGCATCTCCTCTGTCTTTGAGATCATGCTGATCACGTCCATGCGGAATCCGTCTATGCCTTTATTGCACCACCAGGTCATCATATCAAAGACTTCCTTACGGACCCTGGGGTTATCCCAGTTGAGATCCGGCTGTTTTCTGGAAAACAGATGCAGATAATACATGGAAGTCTCCTCGTCATACTGCCATGCAGAACCGCCGAAGCAGGAGCCCCAGTTGTTAGGAGGCATGTTCTCGCCCGCTCCTTCTCTCCAGATATAGTAATCGCGGTATTCATTCTCCTTTGATCTGCGGCTCTCAATGAACCATCTGTGTTCGTCGGAGGTGTGGTTTACCACCAGATCCATGACCACACGGAGCCCTCTTTTGTGAGCCTCTGAAAGCATCTCATCGAAGTCCTCCATGGTTCCAAACTCCTCCATGATTGCCTGGTAATCGCTGATATCATAGCCGTTGTCGTCATTTGGCGATTGGTAGACGGGAGAGAGCCAGAGTACGTCGACTCCCAGGTATTTCAGGTAATCCAGACGGCTGGTGATCCCTTTGATATCACCGATCCCGTCTCCGTTGCTGTCCATAAAACTGCGGGGGTAGATCTGATAGATCACCGCCTCTTTCCACCATGTTCTGTTCATAAGTTTTCGTCCTCCTTAAAAACGATAGTTAGTTTACATCTCTAAGATTACAGCCTGATATCCGCAAAGCCTAAGTGTCGTTCCTTCCCGGTCAAGCTTGTGATAATTATTCAACAGTATTTTCTTATACTCGGAAGGAAGCGTTACGGTCTGTACCTCCGTCTGGTAGTTTCCGATGACCAGGAGTGTTTTGTCTCCTTTGCGGTAGTAGGCCATCAGATTGTGACGGTCTTCCAGATAGGGCTCAAGCTCGCCGTATACGACGGTCTCCTTGTATATTGGGTTCTTTCTAAGGGCGATCAGTTCCTTATAGAAGCTTCTCACGGAATCCGGATCGTCTAACTGGCTCTTGGCGTTAATGGAGGTGTAATTGGGATTCACCTTTAACCATGGTCTGCCTGTGGTGAAGCCTGCGTTTGCCTCGTCGGACCACTGCATAGGAGTGCGGGCATTATCGCGGCTGAATCTGGATACGGCTTTCAGTGCGTCGGCAGGCGTAAGCCCCGCGTCCAGTGCGACCTGATATTCGTCCAGCGTGGAGATATCGTCGATCTCGTCAATGGAAGAGAAGGGGACGTTCTCCATTCCAAGCTCCTGTCCCTGGTAGATGAAAGGCAGACCTTTCAGCATAAAGTTCAGCGCGGCGAGCAGCTTCTTGCTCTGTACGCAGCATTCCTCCTCCGGGATATAGCGGCTGACACCGCGGGGCTCGTCGTGATTCTCAATGATGTTGGAGAGGAAACCGATGTTTCCGATCTTGGCCTGGGATTCGAAACAGCACCGCTTGTAATCGTCCGGAGTGATCGGCTTTGCGTCGTACCAGCCCTTATCGCTGGTTCCAAAGACCGTCTCATTGAAGTCGAACATACTGGAGAAGTAACCGTTCTCTCCGATAAAATCAGGAAGCTCTTCCGGCTTCTCGTTGAATACTTCCCCTACGGAGAAGGCATCGTACTTCTTGAAGGTCCGGTCGCGCATCTCGCCTAAGAATTCTCCGATGCCGCGTGCGTCCCTCAGCATGAACTGGATACTGCACAGGCCGTCGGGACGGTCCGGCTCGTAGTTCTGGAAGGAAGAGGCTTTCTTGATGTTGATGATCGCATCGATCCGGAAACCGCCAAGACCTTTGTCGAGCCACCAGTTGATATTCTTGTATACTTCCTCCCGCAGTTCGGGGTTCTCCCAGTTAAGATCCGGCTGTTTCTTATGGAAGACATGCAGATACTGCTTGTCTGTGCCCGGCAGGTCTTCCCACACAGGTCCTCCAAAGTAGGATCTCCAGTTGGTAGGAAGTCCGCCTTCCTTCTTGTCTCTCAGATAGAAGAAGTTTCCGTACTTTCCGTCGGGATCTTCACAGGCTTTTTTGAACCACTCGTGCTCGTCGGAGCAATGGTTTACAACCAGGTCCATCAGGATGTACATATTCCGTTTTTTTGCTTCTGCAATTAATTGTTCCATATCGGCCATCGTGCCGAAACGAGGATCGATATCATAGTAATCCGAGATGTCGTATCCCTCGTCGGCGAGAGGGGAAGGGTAGCAGGGTGAGAGCCAGAGAATGTCGACGCCCAGATCCTGCAAGTAATCCAGCTTGCTGATGATCCCGGGGATATCGCCGATTCCGTCCCCGTTGGAATCGTAGAAGCTCTTGGGATAGATCTGATAAGCCGTCTTGTCATGCCACCATTTTTTTGTCATAATCATACCTCCGTAATTACTGTATTTTATTCTTGAAATAATTCTTGTTCTATGTAATCCATTATAGAGGCATACAGGTCCTTTGTCTTACATTTATCTGATTAAAAATTACGATATTTTGACTTTTGTGAAATCGGTTTACCCGTCAGTACAGCTTCTCTTCTTTATGAAAATGAATCCGGTATTTAAGAGGAGTTGTCTTCGTGTATTTTTTGAAAGCACGGAGAAAATTCCCCAGATTATTATAACCGCTTTCCAGACAGACCTCCGTCACAGGAAGGTCTGTCTCTTCAAGCAGCCGCATTGCCTGCTTGATGCGGTATTCATTGAGATATTCCATGGGGGTGCGCCCGATGGATTTTTTGAAAAAACGGCAGAAATACTGTTCGTTCATGTGGACCAGCGCTGCCAGATCCTGGATATATATTTTTTCTTTATATTTTTCCCTGATATGTGTAAGTACGGTCTTGATCTCTTCTACACGCTTGTTGAGGTCTTTTTCTGTAGGCGTAAAAAGCTTGTGTTTTGAGAGGACTGCGAGGATACGGAGCAGAGAAGACTTGATGAACAGCTGGTTCGTCAGATCGTCTGTGACGGCGCCGTATTTTAAAGGAGCCGATTCGTTCAGGGGATACCCGAAGGAATGCATGGTGTCAAGAAATGCATCCCGTACAGTAAGATAGCCCGGGTGGTCGGGCAGAAGGCAGCGGGGGAAGAGCATCTTACCATTCTTTATGGGCTGGATCAGCTGGATCTGCGCGGCGTCGCAGGAATCGAAGCTTAGGATATCCAGGGAAAAGACGATGGCGTCTTCTCCGGGACTGCCCGCTTTCTCTGCATAGATACTGTGCAGTTCCCCGGGATTGATGAAGTACAGCGCCTCCGAGTGGACATAGAATTGTTCCATATTGATCTCCAGACGGAACTCCCCGCCGAAGAAATAGAGGATCTCTACCTCTTCATGCCAGTGGTGCTTGACCAGAGCCCCTTTTCCGAGAGAGCGCGTCTGGTAGATGGCGCAGTGGAAAGATTTGGTGCCGTGAAAGCTTAGTTCTTTTAGAGCAGGTGACAGTTGCTGCATATGAGGTCTCCTTATGTTCTGGGCTGATTCGGCCGGTTTATCCGGCCAGGTCCGGCTTCACGCGGTGGCTGTCGATGATCAGCCGGACGGAGCGGTACAGGAAAGGCTTGTACTGCTCGATCGGCAGAGGCTCCTTATAAAGGATAGAATTATATCCGGCAGAACCGGCAAGCTCTACGATTGTAAAGAGCATTACTTCAATATCCTGGTATTCGTAAGAATCCTGACGTACCATATCAAGAAAAATCTCATAAAAATCGGTATCCGACCTCTCCCCTGTCAGCAGGACGGATCTTAGCGCCCCCATGACCAGATTCTTGGAAATGAAATTCAGAAGGGGAGTGTTAAGGACCAGAGTATCTATAATATGATTGATAATGAAAATCAGCTGTTCGTCCAGTCCGGTAACCGGTTTTGGCGCATTCTCAAGTGCAAGCTTCGCCCCGTGGAACAATTCATGCGTCTTATGGGCGATGAGCTTATTGCGGATATCATACTTGTCCTTAAAATACAGATAGAAAGTGCCCTTTGCCACTCCGGCCTTCTCCACGATATCGGAGATTGCCGTGGAGTTGATCCCCTTTGTGATGAAGAGGTCATAGGCACTGTTAAACAGCGTTTCCTTTTTCTTTTTCTTATTTTCGTCAATTTTCCCCATTATGACAAGTTATCCTTTCTGCGACGTTGATGACTCGTGTATTGTCGTTTCTATTATAACCAGATTCCCAGAGGATTTTCAAGTGCTTTTGGTTAAAAATGACCAAAAGTCAAATTTTTCAAAAACAGTATTGACTATTGGTCATTTTAATGATATAGTGCTTATTGTAAGAAATGACTATTGGTCATAAAAAGAAAAGGAGCAGGTGATTATGATTCAGTTTGGGAAAAAAGTAGTGAAGTACAGGATACCGATTCTGATCGCCAGTGTATTGCTGTTGATCCCTTCTGTACTGGGGTATGTGAATACCAGAGTGAACTATGATGTCCTGACGTATCTGCCGGAGGATATCGAGACCATGAAGGGGCAGGATATCATGGTAGAGGATTTCGGGACGGGTGCATTCTCCATGTTTATTGTGGATGGCATGGAGGATAAGGATATTGTGAAGTTAAAGAGCGGCATTGAGAAGATTGCTCATGTGAAGGATGTCCTGTGGTATGATTCTGTGATGGATATCTCGGTTCCAAAGAGTATGCTTCCGGATGAGCTTTACGAGGTATTTAATTCTGACACAGGAACAATGATGGCAGTCTTTTTTGACGAAGGGACCTCCTCGGACGGGACCATGGAGGCGATCGAAGAGATCAGGGAGATTGCAGGGAAGCAGTGCTTCTTAAGCGGGATGTCCGCCATCGTGACGGATACGAAGAACCTTGCCGAGAAGGAGACTGTCCTCTATGTGCTGATCGCGGTTGCACTGGCAGTGCTGGTTTTGGGGATCACGATGGAGTCCTTCTTCGTGCCGGTCCTGTTCCTTACGAGTATTGGAATGGCAATCTTATATAATCTGGGAAGTAATTATTTCCTTGGAGAGATTTCTTATATCACCAAGGCGTTGGCGGCGGTGTTGCAGCTTGGAGTTACGCTGGATTATTCCATTTTCCTGATGCACAGCTATGAGGAACAGCAGGTACGGTATGATAAAGATAAGAAGCGGGCCATGGCCCACGCCATTTCCCACACATTCTCATCGGTAGTGGGAAGCTCGATCACAACCATAGCCGGATTCATCGCACTGTGTTTCATGAGTTTTACACTGGGGCTTGATATCGGGGTGGTCATGGCCAAGGGAGTTGTGTTCGGCGTGATTGCCTGCGTGACGATTCTGCCGTCCATGATCCTGTGTTGTGACAGGTTGATCGAGAAGACGAAGCACAAGCCTCTGCTTCCGGATATCGGCAGGGTGTCGGAGAAGGTTACGAAGCGTTATCTCTGGTATGTGGCGGCGTTTCTGATTCTTCTTTTCCCGGCAGTATATGGAAATGCTCACACAGGGGTTTATTATAATCTGGATGAGACGCTTCCAAAGGATCTGCCCAGTATCATAGCGAATGAAAAGCTGAAGGAAGACTATGAGATGAACACCACCCATATCCTTCTCCTCGACAGTTCGATGCCGTCTTATGAGGCGGGAAAGATGTTAAAAGAGATTGAGAAGATAGATGGAGTGAAATGGGCGCTGGGGTTAGATAAGCTGGCAGGGCCGGGAGTTCCGTCGGATATGATGCCGGAATCTGTGACAGAGATGCTTAAGTCGGATAAATATCAGATGGTGATGATCAATTCACTGTATAAGACGGCGTCCGAAGAGGTGAATCAGCAGATTTCAGAGATCAATGAGATCATGGATAAGTATGACAAGAGTGCAATGCTGGTAGGAGAAGGACCGCTGACGGCGGATCTTATCAAGATCACGGATAAGGACTTTAAGACGGTAAGCGTGGTGTCTATCGGGATCATCTTCATTATTATATTATTTTTATTCCAGTCCATATCACTGCCGGTCATCCTGGTAGGCGTGATAGAATTTGCGATTTTTGTTAATATGGGAATCCCGTTTTATACAGGAACGACACTGCCGTTCGTCGCATCTATCGTAATCGGGACGATACAGCTTGGTTCGACCGTGGATTATGCGATCCTGATGACGACAAGGTACAAGAGGGAGAGAAGCCGGGGCAGGAATAAGCATGATGCGGTTACAATTGCACATCAGGCGTCGGCACAGTCGATCATGGTCAGTGCGTTCAGCTTCTTTGCGGCCACAGTAGGCGTGGGAATATATTCGAATATTGATATGATCAGTTCTTTGTGTATTCTCATGGCGAGAGGCGCGGTTATAAGTATGGTGGTGGTTGTGCTGATTCTGCCGTCCATGTTTATGGTATTTGACGGTGTTATCGTAAAGACCAGCAGAGGATTTCTGCCAAAGAAGGCGGACGGCAGGCAGGAGGCGCGCCGTTGTTATTCGGAAGCAGAAGAACAGATAATATAGATTCGATCAGTGTATACGAGGAGGTATCAGTATGAACAGAAACAGAAAGAATATAAATAGAAAGAATGTAAATAAGAAGCGTGTAATGGCCGGCGCAATGGCGGCGGTGGTGACGGCGGGATCAACAGGAGCGCTGGCGTATCAGAAGCCGGCACTGGAGGTAATGGCGAAGGAGGAGACGACAGAGATCCTTGAGGAGGCGGCCAGCGCGGTGCTTGCCGGCAATGAGGAGCAGAAAGGTGATACGGGTGAGGACAAGAGGGAGACCTTCAAGGAGGAGTCCGTATATGTGAAGGCGGACACGGACGGAAGGATCAGTAAGACGACTGTGACCGAGTGGATCAAGAACCCTGAAAAAGGAGAGCTTGCCGATGCTTCCGGGCTTAAGGATATCAGGAATATCAAGGGTGATGAGGAATTTACGAAAGGAAGCGGACAGGATTTAAGATGGGAATCAGAAGGCAATGATATCTATTATCAGGGGACGACGGAGGAGAAGCTTCCGGTGGATGTGAATATTTCCTACAAGCTTAACGGCAGGGCAGTCAGTGCGAAGGAGCTTTCCGGAAAGGACGGGAAGGTTGAGATCCATATTGATTATGAGAACCATGCGAAGCAGAATGTGGAGATCAACGGCGAGAATGTAGAGATGTATACGCCGTTTACCATGGTGACGGCCATGATGCTTCCGGCGGATGAGTATACGAATGTGGTGATTGATAACGGGAAGATCATGTCGGACGCGGATAAGAATATTGTGGTCGGGCTTGGATTTCCGGGACTTACAGAGAATCTGAAGCTTGAGGAGGCGGACATTGACATTCCAGAGAGCGTGACGATCACTGCGGATGTGAAGGATGCTTCTGTGGGGGGCGCGGTCACTGTGGCGTCTGCCGAACTAATGGAGGAGTTTGATTTAAGCGACGTGCAGGATTTTAACAGTCTTGAGGATTCCATTCATGAGCTTGAGGACGCATCGGGTAAGCTTGCTGACGGAGCAGAGGACGCGGCCGCAGGAGCGGAAGCACTTTTTGACGGAACGAAGGAAGCGGCCAGTGGAGCGAAGGAGCTTGCCGGTGGTTCCGGGACGCTTTCGGACGGTGTGGATGAACTGAACAGTAAGAGCGGAGAACTGATAAGCGGTGTGAACGAACTCGCAAATGGAGTGACCAGATATACGAGTAGTGTGAGCGAGCTGGCACAGGGAAGCAAGGCGGTGGCAGAAGGGACTTCATCTGTGGACGAAGGTGCAAAGAAGCTGAAAGAAGGAGCGCAAAATGCCAGGAACGGTGCAGACGGACTTGCGGCGGGATATCAGGCGCTGGATCAGAGTAACCTGGTAAATAATGCGAAAGCGGCCGCCCAGGGGACGGGCAGCGCACTTAATGAGGCGAAGAATTATATCGGTACGGCAGACAGTATATTAAGAGGGATCTGCGAGATGTCCGCCAGGGCGGCAGATGAGCCAGAGATTGCCGGGACGGAGGATGCGGTGCAGGCAATTGTATCGTTGGTGAACAGTAATGATCTGGGATATGTGGTGGATGAGAGTGCAGTAAGAGCCGCGATCAACAGCAGTGTGTATGCTGTGTCGGCAGAGGCCGGAGACAATTCAGCCGAGATAAGCGCGGCAGCAGGCCAGGCGCTTAAGGCCCTTGGCGGTGCAGGACAGTATATCGACGGCGCCAATGATGCGGCAGGTGTGTCGATGCAGTGTGCGGCCGGGATGGAATCAACCGTAGAGACACTGAAAGCAGGGACACAGCAGTTACAGGAGGGGCTTGGCGCGCTGAACGCCGGAGCCGAGACTCTGGCACAGGGAACGGCCGGTCTATCTGCCGGGGCAAAGACCGTTGCGGATGGAGCGGCGGCCTTGGATGAATCCAGCAGTCTCCTGAAAATAGGGACTTCGAAGCTTCAGCAAGGCACTCCGCAGCTGGCGGAAGGCGTGAGCCGGCTGGCGGCAGGTGCAAACCAGTTGAAGACGGGAGCAGGAGCATTATCAGACGGGAATCAGAAGCTTTCTGACGGAGCGAAAGCTCTTGCAGAGGGGAATCAGGAACTTTCCGACGGAATGTCAGAGTTCAAGACCTCTGGTATCGACAGGCTGACAGACGTATTTGACAATGACATACAGTCTGTGAGATCAAGGATTGATGTGATGTCGGAGCTTGGGAGGAACTATAGATCATTTGCCGGAATTAAGGAAGACATGAACGGAAGTACCAAATTCATCATAGAGACAGAAGGGGTTAAGTAAATTCTGTAAAAGAAAAACAGCCACTGACGGTATGGCTGTTTTTCTTGCATGGTTCTATCTATTACAAGCAATCACAATATCCCATTAAGCGATTCCGTTCACGGCTTTTGCGAGACGGGAAATCTTTCTGGAACATGTATTCTTGTGATAAACGCCCTTGGTTCCTGCCTTGTTGATCTCAACAGTCGCAACCTTGAGTGCGGCAGCGGCAGCCTCTGCGTCCTTGTTCGCAACAGCTGTCTCAACCTTCTTCACGCAAGTTTTAACCTTAGACTTGATTGCTTTATTCCTTGCAGCTTTTGTTTCGTTCACTAAGATTCTCTTCTTTGCAGATTTGATATTAGCCAATTTGTCCACCTCCAATATCTTGTATTTCGATTCAATGTTATCGATTCTGACTTCGTTAGAGCCGGACACGGACGTTCTAACGAAACATACGAACTTATTTTAGGGCAAGATATGGTTTCTGTCAATACATATTTCTCAAAATATTGTAAAAACTAGCAGATAAATAAGTTTAAAGCGAGGATATAAGGGATGATTGAAAAGTATAGCATCAGAACGGACCTTGCTCTTGAGGATAAGGAGCGGTTTGAATCAGACAATGTAGAGGTTCAGGGGGTTACCCTTAAGGAGGATTATGACGAGGAGAGGGAGATCAAGGTGACGACCGTCAGGATTGAGACGGAGAACGGTGCGAAGGTGATGAAGAAGCCAGTAGGAACCTACATTACTATGGAAGCGCCTAATATGGCGGTGCCGGATGAAGACTACCATGATGAGATATCCAAAGAGCTTGCAAAGTTTCTGGCGCGTTTTATAAAGAAGGATAAGGAGGATTACTCGATTCTTGTGGTGGGGCTTGGCAACCGTAAGGTGACGCCGGATGCACTGGGGCCTTACGTGGTGGATAATCTGAATATCACCAGACATATTGTGAAGGAATACGGGAAATACGCCATGGGAGAGGAGAATGTCCGTCTGGTGAGCGCCATCGTCCCGGGAGTGATGGCGCAGACGGGGATGGAGACGGTAGAGATCATCAAAGGAATCGTCCGGGAGACGAAGCCGGATATGATGATCGCGGTGGATGCTCTGGCGGCCAGAAGTTCTAAGCGCCTGAACCGGACGATCCAGATTACGGATACCGGAATTAATCCGGGTTCGGGGGTAGGGAACCACAGAAATGCCATAACTAAGGATACGGTAGGGATCCCTGTGGTCGCCATCGGAGTTCCAACGGTGGTGGACGCGGCGACGATCGTGAACGATACGATGGAGAATCTGATCCTGGCGCTGGAGAGCTCGGAGACACTGCGGGGTGTCGGCGTCGTCATGCAGGGATATAACGCTGCGGAAAAATATGAACTGGTGAAGGAGCTTATTTCTCCGCATCTGAACGGACTTTTCGTCACTCCCAAGGATATTGACGAGACGGTCAAGCGGATCAGCTATACCATATCGGAGGCGCTGAACATGCTCTTTTCAAAGGGACATGCACATAATCAGGAAATGAGTGTCATATAGTGTTAAGGAATTATATGACAGATGGAGTGATGATGTGGAAGGAAGAGTCAAGATCAGCCAAGTCCTGATCGCCGTGATCCTGGGGATCCTGATCATATATTCGTATATGAATCTTTCCCTGCCCCGGGATCCGAAGCAAAGAAGCTGGACGAAATTAAACAGAGTACTGATAGAGCAGGCCGCAGAGACATTCCTGACGGGATTTGCCTATGTGGAGAGCGGCGAAGGCGGCTCCGTCTTTGAGTGGGTGGCGAAAACGGCCATGGAGATGATGCCTCTTGGTACTTATATAGAAGGAAAGCTGACTTCCTATACGGATGTGGAGGATATGGAGACCATCCAGATGATCCTTGCAAATCAGGCGAATGACGAGAATATGGTAGATGAGAACGGGAAGCTTGTGAAAGAAGACGGGAAAGAGGAGCCGGTCATCCAGACCTCTGCGCCCCAGATCGACACTTCTATGGAGAAGCTCATGAACTATGAGTATCTGCTGGGCACGTTTTATACGGTGGATTCCAGCACCATGGCGGATCCGGAGCTTCTCAACGCCCAGGTGCTTCTGGAGAAGAACATGAAGATCGACCAGTCGAAGAAAGGTCCGAAGGTGCTGATCTACCATACGCATTCCCAGGAGGCTTTTGCAGATTCCGTACCGGGAGATGAGAGCACGACGATCGTCGGGATGGGCAATCTGCTGACGGACCTGCTCAACGATACCTACAAGATCGAGACGATCCACCACAAAGGGGTTTACGATATGGTAGACGGCAAGCTCGACCGGAGTATGGCGTATGACTTGGCGGAGCCAGAGATCCAGAAGATCTTAAACGACAATCCCAGTATCGAGGTGGTCATCGACCTTCACAGGGACGGAGTGGGGGAGCAGACGCATCTGGTGACTGAGATCAATGGAAAGCAGACGGCGCAGATCATGTTTTTCAACGGTATGAGCCGGACGAAGGCCAATGGCAATATCGGCTATCTGGCCAACCCGTACATCCAGGATAACCTGGCGTTTTCCTTGCAGATGCAGCTGGCGGCGCTTGAAAAGTATCCGGGCTTTACAAGACACATTTATCTGAAAGGATATCGCTATAATATGCACTTCAAACCCAAGTGTCTTCTGATCGAGGCGGGCGCGCAGACCAATACGGTAGAAGAGATGCGCAATGCGGTGACGCTTCTTGCGGATGTGCTTGACAGCGTGATCACCGAATAAAATATATTTGAACAATATCCGGTTTTATGCTAAGATGTGGAAGGTGTGGAAATATTTACAAAGTTGTGCTAAGATACTCCAAAGAACAGGCAAGGAAGAAAGAAAGGATCTGAGGATATGGCGAACAAGAATACATATGATGCAGATAGTATTGCCATACTGGAAGGGCTGGAAGCGGTACGAAAAAGACCGGGAATGTACATCGGGAGCGTGTCGACGAAGGGATTGAACCATCTGATCTATGAGATCGTAGATAATGCTGTGGATGAGCACCTGGCGGGGTTTTGCACAGAGATACGGGTGACACTCGAAAAAGACGGTTCGGCTACGATCACTGATAACGGAAGAGGCGTGCCGGTAGGGATGCATACAACAGGCGTGCCGGCGGCCAGGGTAGTCTATACGACGCTCCATGCGGGCGGCAAGTTTGACGATACGGCTTATAAGACAAGCGGGGGACTTCACGGAGTAGGTTCTTCGGTGGTGAATGCGCTGTCCGTTTATATGGATGTGGAGATCAGCCGGGAGGGCTATGTCCATCATGACCGTTACGAGAGGGGAAAGCCGGTGGTCGAGCTTGAGGACGGACTGCTCCCGAAGATCGGGAAGACCAGGAAGACGGGGACGAAGGTGAATTTCCTCCCGGACGATACGATATTTGAGAAGACAAGATTCCGGGCCGAAGAGGTGAAGAGCCGGATGCACGAGACGGCATACTTAAACCCGGCTCTTACGATCATATTTGACGACAAGAGAAATGCGGAGACGGAACATATAGTATATCATGAACCGGACGGGATCCTGGGATTTATAAAGGATCTGAACTCTAAGAAGGAAGTGGTCCATGATCCGGTATATTTCAAAGGAGAGGCGGAAGGGATAGAGGTAGAGGCGGCGTTCCAGTATGTGAATGAATTCCATGAGAATGTCCTGGGCTTCTGTAATAATATCTATAATGCAGAGGGCGGGACGCATCTGACCGGGTTCAAGACCACGTTTACGACGGTGATCAACTCATATGCCAGAGAGCTTGGGATACTGAAGGAGAAGGATACGAATTTCACAGGGGCCGACGTCAGGAACGGTATGACTGCGGTCGTGTCGATCAAGCATCCGGATCCGAGGTTCGAGGGACAGACCAAGACGAAGCTGGACAACCCCGACGCATCCAAGGCGTGCAGCAAAGTGACCAGTGATGAGATCATCCGCTATTTTGACCGGAACCTTGAGAATCTTAAGAAGGTGATCGGCTGTGCGGAGAAGGCGGCGAAGATCCGTAAGACGGAAGAGCGGGCGAAGACTAATCTGCTGACGAAGCAGAAATACTCTTTCGACAGCAACGGGAAGCTTGCCAACTGTGAGAGCAGGGACGCGGACAGATGCGAGATATTTATCGTGGAGGGAGATTCTGCCGGAGGCTCCGCCAAGACGGCCAGAGACCGGATGTACCAGGCCATCCTGCCGATCCGGGGCAAGATCTTGAATGTGGAGAAGGCGAGCATTGATAAGGTGCTTGCCAATGCGGAGATCAAGACGATGATCAATGCATTTGGATGCGGATTTTCCGAAGGGTACGGCAATGATTTCGATATCAGTAAGCTGCGCTATGACAAGATTATCATCATGGCGGACGCGGACGTGGACGGCGCGCATATCTCGACGCTGCTTCTGACGTTGTTCTACCGGTTTATGCCGGAGTTGATCTTCGAGGGACATGTCTATATCGCCATGCCTCCGCTCTATAAGGCGATGCCGAAGAAGGGGGAGGAGGAATATCTCTATGACGACAAGGCATTGGAGCGTTACCGCAAGACGCATGACGGTCCGTTCACCCTTCAGAGATACAAAGGTCTGGGGGAGATGGATGCCGAGCAGTTGTGGGAGACGACGCTGAATCCCGAGACACGGCTTCTTAAGCTGGTGGAGATCGAGGACGCGAGGATGGCTTCCAGTGTAACGGAGATGCTGATGGGGACAGAGGTGCCGCCGAGACGGACATTTATCTATGAGAATGCGACGGAGGCAGAGCTGGATATATAATAATATCCATGAAAATCAATTACAGGATTAAGATCATGTGTCGGGCAGCGGGGGAAGACGAATAGCCGCTGCCTTCTTAGGTGAGGAGAAGAGAATGCAGGATTCACAGATTATAAGGACTGAATATTCGGATGTGATGAAGAAATCATATATAGATTATGCCATGAGCGTGATCATAGCCCGCGCCCTGCCGGATGTCCGGGACGGGCTTAAGCCGGTGCAGAGGCGTACACTCTACGATATGCATGAGTTGGGGATACGGTATGACAGGCCCTACCGTAAATGCGCCCGTATCGTGGGAGATACCATGGGTAAATACCATCCCCACGGCGACAGCTCCATCTACGAAGCCCTTGTTGTAATGGCTCAGGAGTTCAAAAAGGGGATGATCCTGGTGGACGGCCACGGGAATTTCGGATCCATCGAGGGCGACGGCGCCGCGGCCATGCGTTACACGGAGGCGCGTCTTGCGAAGGTGACGCAGGAGGCATACCTGGCAGACCTTGATAAGGACATCGTGGATTTTGTGCCGAACTTTGACGAGACGGAGAAGGAGCCGGAGGTTCTGCCAGTGCGCCTTCCAAACCTGCTTGTCAACGGGGCGGAAGGGATAGCGGTAGGTATGGCGACCAGTATCCCTACTCATAACCTGGGCGAAGTGATCGACGCAGTGAAGGCGTACATGAAGAATGACGAGATCAGTACGAAACAGCTGATGAAGTACATCAAGGGCCCGGATTTCCCAACAGGCGGGATCGTGGTGAATAAGGACGACCTTCTGGATATCTATGAAAAAGGGACGGGAAAGATTAAGATCCGGGGCAAGGTGGAAGTCGAGGAGATGAAGGGCGGCAAGAGCCGTCTGGTCATCACGGAGATTCCCTACACGATGATCGGAGCGGGGATCGGCAAGTTCCTGAACGACGTCTGCGCTCTGGTGGAATCGAAGAAGACCGGCGATATCGTGGATATCTCGAACCAGTCCTCCAAGGAGGGGATCCGTATCGTCATCGAGCTGAAGCGTGGAGCGGATATCGAGAATCTGACGAATATGCTCTATAAGAAGACAAGGCTTGAGGATACCTTTGGGGTGAATATGCTTGCGGTTGCAGGCGGCAGGCCGGAAACCATGGGGCTTAAGAAGATCATCGAGCATCATGTGGATTTCCAGTTTGAGATGGCGACAAGAAAGTACCAGAACCTTCTGAACAAAGAACGGGATAAGAAGGAGATCCAGGAGGGACTTATCAAGGCCTGCGACGTGATCGACCTGATCATCGAGATCTTAAGGGGCAGCCAGTCGGTGAAGGATGCCAAGGCATGTCTGGTAAGCGGCGTGACCGATAATATCAAGTTCAAGACGAAGATTTCCAGGAAGATGGCGTCTATGCTGCGGTTTACCGAGCGTCAGGCCGCGGCGATCCTGGAGATGCGTCTTTATAAGCTGATCGGTCTTGAGATCGAGGCGCTGATGAAGGAGCATGACGAGACGCTTGCGAAGATTGCCCGTTATGAGGAGATTCTGAACAATTACGAGTCCATGGCAGAGGTCATTATCGAAGATCTGGACAGGCTTAAGGCAGAATTCGCCAGAAAGCGCCGTACTATGGTCGAGAACGCCGAAGAAGCCGTCTATGAGGAGAAGAAGGTGGAAGAGCAGGAGGTTGTCTTCCTGATGGACCGCTTTGGTTATGCCAAGACGGTGGATACCAATACTTACGGCAGAAATAAGGAGGCGGCGGATGCCGAGAACAAGTACGTGATCTCCTGTATCAATACCGGCAGGCTGTGCATCTTTACCAATACGGGGAGGATGCATCAGGTCAAGGTGTTAGACCTGCCCCACGGAAAGTTCCGGGACAAGGGTATGCCTGTGGATAATATCAGTAATTTTGACAGTACAAAGGAAGAGATCGTGTACATCTGTGATTCTGAACAAATGCGGTATGCAAGGCTGTTTTTTGCCACGAAGCAGGGGATGGTCAAGAAGGTTGAGGGAACGGAATTTCAGGTGGCGAAGCGGACGATCGCGGCGACGAAGCTCCAGAATGACGACATGGTGATCCATGTGGGCGTTATCAGCGAAGACCAGTGTGTAGTGCTTCAGACGAGGGACGGGTATTTCCTGAAATTTGCGGCAGAAGAGGTTGCAGAGAAGAAGAAGGCGGCTATTGGAGTGCGCGGTATCAGGCTGCGGAAGAACGACGAGGTGGAAGCGGCATACCTCTTCGAAGAAGGAGCAGAAGTCAAGGCTTTGGCAGGAGAGCGGGAAGTATCGCTCGGCCGGTTGAAGACGGCCAAAAGAGACGGAAACGGAACGAAGGTACGGGGGTAGAAAAGCAATCATGATTCAGGATATTACACCATATCAATACAAGAATGAATATACGCCGGGACCGCCCGGAAAGAAGGATATACTGCTCTTTTATGACGGGCAGAAGGCGCTGCTCCTAAAGAAGGAAGAGGAGATAGCATTCCCTGCATTTGAGGAAGCCGAGGCATATATTGACAGGGACAGGCTGTATCAGGAATACACCTATCTGTTCTCTGTTGACGATACGCGTTTCTATCTGGGAAATCCGGCCTTTTGCGTGGACGGACTCTGCGCTATAGGATATACCTGGGAGGACATCCGGATATTTAGGAGCATGGGCCCGAAACATCTGTGCTTTGCAGGAATCACTGGATGGCAGCTACATAGGTGGTATGAGAACCATCGGTATTGCGGGCACTGCAAAAGTCCCCTTAAGAAGGATGAGAAGGAGCGGATGCTTCTCTGTCCGCAGTGCGGCAATATGGTATATCCAAGGATCTCTCCGGCCGTCATCATCGCCGTGACGCACGGGAACCGTCTTCTTATGTCTAAGTATGCCCAGAGGGAGTATAAGAAGTACGCCCTGCTCGCAGGATTTACGGAGATTGGCGAGACGCTGGAAGAGACGGTAGAGCGGGAAGTGATGGAAGAGGTCGGGCTTCGGGTGAAGAATATCACTTATTATAAGAGCCAGCCATGGTCATTTTCCGATACGCTTCTGATGGGATTTTTCTGTGAGCTGGACGGCGAAGAGGAGATTACTCTGGATGAAGAAGAACTGGCGCTTGCAGAGTGGTTCGAACGGGATGCGATTCCTGTGACGCCGGACGACATAAGCCTGACCAACGAGATGATAATGGCATTCAAGAATAATGAGCGTTAAGATACGCCCCGCCTCTAAACAGATATCAGGGGCGGGGCGTTTTAAACCGTCGTCCATCCGGGCAACGCTGACCGTACAGATGGAAACGCGCTTTCTTTAAATAGCTCTCGTATACTCCTTGAGCCATTCTTTCTCTTCATCATTCAGATGGGGTGAGATCAGTTCATATACTTTTTCATGGTAAGCGTTCAGCTGATCTTTATCTTCCTGCTTCATCATATCCGGATCTACGGCGTCAAGATCGATCGGGACATATGTGATCGGCTCAAAATACAGGAACTGACCGTATTCTGTCTTTGGTCCCTTCCGTACTATCATCTCATTCTCGATGCGGATACCATGGGAACCTTCGATGTAGATCCCCGGTTCATTGGTGATGACCATCCCGGGTTCCAGTATGTTCCGCTCCTTTTCGCGGACTGCGCAGCGGAAGCCCGCAGGCGCTTCATGGATATTCATAAGATATCCCACGCCGTGGCCTGTGCCATGATTGTAATCCATTCCGCGCTCCCATGCAGGAGTTCTTGCCATAGCATCCAGATTAAAGCCGGAGATCCCGTGCGGGAAAACGGCGCGCGCCAGATGCAGGTTGCACAGAAGAACCGTGGTAAAATCTTCCTTCATCCGGTCTGTCAGTTCACCAAATGCAAAGGTCCTTGTAATATCGGTGGAGCCTTCCATATAGCCGCCGCCGGTATCCGTAAGGAACAATCCGTTGGTGGTGACCGGAACATTCGTCTCGGGAGTGGCGGCATAGTGAACGATCGCGCCGTGCTCTCCAGAACCGCAGATCGGCTCAAAGCTCTGCCACAGATAACCCTCCTGTTCCCTGCGGAAGGAATCAAGCTTCTTAGCGGCACTGATCTCAGTGATCTCAGTCTTTCCGATATTCTTCTTAAGCCAGCACATGAACCTTGTAACGGCAGTGCCGTCCTTGATGTGGGCGTTGACGATGTTCTTAAGCTCTGTGTCATTCTTCATCGCCTTCATCAGAACTTCCGGATTCATCTGCTCGATGACCTTGGCTTCTTTCGGGATGTTATTATAAAGTGCATAATTCAGCCGGGAAGGATCCACCAGTACGCCGTCTTTCGCGCTTAAGCCTTTGATATCCTCGTAGACAGCATTATACGGATGGATAGAGATGCCGTCTTTTGCAAGGCTTTCCTTCATCTCGGCGGTCAGCTTCGTCTCGTCAACATAAAGCTTCATATCATCCATGGTGATGACGGCATAGGACAGAAGGAGCGGGAAATACTCGATATCGTTCCCTCTTAGATTGGTTGTCCAGCAGATGTCATCAAGCGCGGCAAGGATGTGGACATCCGCGCCCTCCTTTTTCATGGCTTCCCGGATCCGTGACAGCTTGTCAGCGGTACTCTCGCCCGTATACTCGACGCTAAGAGCAAATGCCGGCTTTGTGGACAGCGCCGGTCTGTCCTCCCAGATGCGGTCGATCAGATCTTCGGAATAATCAATCCTGGCATTCTTAGCGGCAAGGGCGGCTTTTAGCGCCTGTCCCTGTCCCATGGCGACAACCCGTCCGTCGAAGCCAAGCGTTCCGCCTTCCGGGATCACATCAGTGATATAGGCTTCTATCGTGGGTACGTCAGGCTGTCCTGCCTTGAACAGTGTGATACCGCTCCCCTCAAGCTGGGCGGCGGCCTGGATAAAGTATCTGCCGTCCGTCCACAGTCCCGCGTCTGTCTTCGTGATGACAGCAGTACCGGCAGAACCGGTGAATCCGGTGATAAACGCCCTCGCTTTAAAATATTCCCCTACATATTCGCTCTGATGGCTGTCGTCGGTGGGGACCAGATATACGTCATATCCCTTCTCCTCCATCAGAGAGCGCAAGGCCGAAATCCTTTCTGGTACAGTCATGTAAAAACCTCCTTAAGATAATCTATTGTGCATTTTGTCACAGTCTCTAATTCAATATTCTAACATATCTGATTGCAAAATGACAGGAATAATTATATAATTATCCAAGATGAAAAGGAGGACTATTATTGAAGAGCACGATCATTATCCTGCTGCTTTTTCTTTTTGCCGCGGCCGGGGAGGTCATACGGGAACTGCATGTTTTCCGTGTTACCCGTTATAAGATCAGGCATGTCAAGCTTGCAGGACTTAAGCATACGAGAAAGCTGGTATTTCTGAGCGATCTTCATAACTGCTGTTACGGCAGGGAGAACGATAAGCTCTTTGCGGCTATCGAAAAGGAATGTCCGGATCTGATACTGATCGGCGGGGATATGCTGCTTCGCAGGGACGGATGGTCATACAGACAGACGGTTGAATTCATCTCCCGTCTGCCGAAGATCTGTAAGGTATACTATGCCAACGGCAACCACGAGCAGAAGCTTAAGGAGTGGCCGGAGAGATACAGACAGTCTTATAAGGAGTACAGACAGAGACTGGCGAAAGCGGGCGTTCATTTCCTTGAGAATGAATCTGATACGGCAGAATGGGACGGGGTATGTATACGGATCACGGGACTTGAGATCCCGCTTAAGAACTACGAGCGGTCGGGAAGGAAGCAGTTAAGCGCCGGTGAGATTGAAGAGCGGATCGGCAGAGCGGGAGGCGCATATGAGATCCTGCTTGCACATCATCCGGGATATATTGGAGTGTATCAGGACTGGGGGGCAGACTTGATCTTAAGCGGTCATTACCACGGAGGAGTCGTGGGGATTCCGGGAGGAGGCGTGATCGCGCCGGATTTTACGCTGTTTCCGAAATACTGCGGGGGATGCTATCAGGCCGGGGATTCTGCGGCTGTGGTCAGCAGGGGGCTTGGCGCCCATTCCGTGCCGGTGCGGTTCATGAATCCGGCGGAGCTTGTGGCAGTGGAATTATCCCCTCAAGTTTCAGCCGGACTTTAAAATTATAACTTGTGGAATCCGGCAAAATCTTGTATAATAATAAAATTGCGATAACAGACAGGTTGTATTCTTAAGCTTTTAAAGCCGGCCTGATCAAGCCTGGCAGGGCGGGAATACATCCGGAATATGGGGGATGTCTATGGGGATTCCGGTAAAACTGCAAGTCTTTGAGGGGCCGTTGGATCTGCTCCTGCATTTGATAGATAAGAATAAGATCGATATCTATGATATTCCGATCGTGGAGATCACGAATCAGTATATGGAATATATCAGGGCGATGGAAAGAGAAGACCTGAATATTATGAGTGAGTTCCTGGTGATGGCCGCGACGCTTCTGGATATCAAGTGCAGAATGCTGCTTCCAAAGGAAGTCAATGAAGAGGGCGAGGAGGAGGATCCGCGCCAGGAATTGGTGGAACAGTTATTGGAATACAAGATGTACAAGTATATGTCTTATGAACTGAGGGACAGACAGGTGGAAGGAGAGCAGGTCATGTACAAGAAGCCTACGATCCCGGAAGAGGTGCTTGGATATGTAGAGCCTGTGGATCTGGATCTTCTGCTTGAAGACGTCACCCTCACGAAGCTTGGCAGGATATTCAGGGAGGTCATGAAGAGACAGGTGGACAAGATCGATCCCGTCCGTAGTAAGTTCGGGAAGATTGAGAAGGAGGAAGTGACGCTTCCGGATAAGCTTGGATATGTGGCGGAATACGCGAGGATGCACAGAAGATTCGGGTTTAGGCAGCTGCTCGTTGATCAGAGCTCCAGGATACAGATCGTCGTGACGTTTCTTGCCGTTTTGCACCTGATCAAAGACGGTACGATTTCGATAGAACAGGAACAGCCTTTTGATGAGATCATGATCACGTCAAAGGCCGCAGCTTAGAGGTGGAAAGGTAGTAATGGAAGAAGTGGAGATCAGCAGATTAGAAGGAATCATAGAAGCGGTCTTATTTACCATGGGGGAATCTGTGGAGCTTGAGAAGCTTGCGTCGGCCATCGGCCATGATGAGGCTACAACCAGAAAGATCGTTCACAGGCTGATGGACAGATGTGAGGCCGAGAACCGGGGAGTGCGTATCATCGAGCTTGAGAACGCATTTCAGATGTGTACGAAGAAGGAGACGTATGAATACCTGATCCGTGTGGCGAAGCAGCCAAGGAAGTATGTGCTGACGGATGTTCTCCTTGAAACGCTGTCGATCATTGCCTACAAGCAGCCGGTGACCAAGCTGGAGGTAGAGAAGATCCGGGGAGTGAAGTCGGATCATGCGGTGAACAAGCTGGTAGAATATAATCTGGTATGCGAGCGCGGGAGACTGGATGCCCCGGGTAAGCCGATCCTTTTCGGGACGACGGAAGAGTTCTTAAGAAGGTTCAGCGTCCAGTCGGTGGAGGATCTGCCCAGTCTGAATCCCGAGCAGGTGGAAAGCTTCAAGGAGGAGGCAGAGGAAGAGGCTCAGCTTAAGCTGAATATCTGAATCGCCGGACATCACGCAGAAGGAATAGAAAGAAGTAAGAGCGCATATACTGCAATAACGTAGTGAGATGTGGTGTTGCAGATGAAAAAGAAGATATTATTGTGCAGTCTCGTGATCTGTTATCTGGTTACTTTGTTTGGAAATATCAGGGCCAGAGCCGAAGAGAACGGGGACGTGCCCGAGCAGCTATACGCCCGGTCAGCAGTGCTTATGGACGCTGACAGCGGGCGTGTTTTATTTGGCAAGGAGGAATCTGAGATCAGGCCGATGGCGAGCACGACCAAGATCATGACCTGTATCCTGGCGCTGGAAAACCAGAAGGAAGGGCAGATTGTCACCGTATCCGGCTATGCGGCCGGCCAGCCCAAGGTAAGGCTCGGCGTCAGGGAAAAGGAGCAGTTTATCCTTAAGGATCTTCTGTATTCCCTGATGCTTGAATCGCATAACGACAGCGCCGTGGTGATCGCAGAGGGAATATCGGGAACGGTGGAGGCATTTGCAGGACTGATGAACCAGAAGGCGAAGGAGCTGGGGTGCATGGATACGCATTTTGTGACGCCGAACGGGCTTGACGGAAGTGATGACGGCGGGATACACGCGACTACCGCAAGGGATCTGGCCATGATCATGCGGTACTGCATCAGCCAGTCGCCGTGCAGGGAGGAATTCCTTGAGATCACCCGTGCAAAGAATTACCAGTTCTCGGATGTGGAGCTTAAAAGAAGCTTCTACTGCGTCAATCATAATGCATTCCTCGATATGATGGACGGGGCGCTGAGCGGGAAGACCGGATTTACCTCGGATGCAGGCTATTGTTATGTGGGCGCGCTTGAACGTGACGGACGGACCTTTATCGTGGCGCTTCTGGCCTGCGGGTGGCCGAATAATAAAGGGTATAAGTGGAAAGATACGAGGAAGCTTATGGAGTACGGGATCGCAAATTATGAATACCGGGATGTGTGGGAGGATGTAACTCTGCCGGACATAGAGGTTATGGGAGGAGTTAAGAAAGAGGCGCCATATGAGACACAGCTTTACATTCCCCTGCGCCTGAAAGGCAAGGAGGAGATTTTGGTACTGCTTCGTGAGGGGGAGACCGTGGAGGTGGAGACAGATCTTAAGGAGAGGATCGACGCGCCGGTAAAGAAGGGGGAGAATGCAGGAAAGGTACGGTATCTTCTGGACGGGAGGGAGATTGCGTCGTTTGCGGTCGTGACGGATCAGAGCGTGGAGAAACGGGATCTGAGATGGGCGGTCGAATGGGTACTGCATTTGATGCTGATGCAGGGAGGAACGGAAGCATTCATGACGCCGTGAAGCCGCACGTGCGGGAAGATTCGACAGGATACGCCTTCAGATTGTAAAATATGGATGCGAAAGGGAAAATTCCCTGTGTGCTTTTGTTGACGGACGGGGGGAAGTGTGATATGTTAAAATGCAGAAGGATCACTTCGGGGAATCTGTTGTTTTCTGTTTATGTAATATCACATAGTCCGTTAAGGTCAGAAGCTTTTCCATTTTTTCACAAATTTAGTGTTGACATTTTGTATCAGTTATACTAGTATATTAATCAGACAACGAACATTCGTTCGTTTCAAAGAAGGAGATTATGATATGGCGAATGAAGAGAAGAAGAAGGCGTTAGAAGCTGCAATAGCGAAGTTAGAGAAGGATTTTGGCAAGGGGACCGTGATGAAGCTCGGCGATCCCAAGGCTCAGGTGGCTGTCGAGACGATTCCTACGGGCTCTTTGAGCCTGGATCTTGCACTGGGGCTTGGCGGTGTTCCGAGAGGCCGTGTGGTAGAGGTATACGGGCCGGAGTCGAGCGGTAAGACGACGGTTACATTACATATGATCGCGGAGGTACAGAAGAGAGGAGGCATCGCCGGCTTTATTGATGCGGAGCACGCACTGGATCCGGTCTATGCGAAGAACATCGGCGTAGATATCGACGAGCTCTATATCTCACAGCCGGACAGCGGAGATCAGGCTCTTGAGATCGCAGAGACGATGGTACGTTCCGGTGCGATGGATATCATCGTGGTGGATTCGGTTGCCGCTCTGGTGCCGAAGCAGGAGATTGAAGGGGATATGGGAGACAGTCATGTGGGATTGCAGGCAAGGCTGATGTCCCAGGCGCTGCGTAAGCTGACGCCGGTGATCAGTAAGTCTAACTGCGTCGTGATCTTTATCAATCAGCTGCGTGAGAAGGTGGGCGTGATGTTCGGTAATCCGGAGACCACTACCGGAGGGCGTGCGCTTAAGTTCTATGCGTCGATCCGTATGGATGTCAGAAGGGTTGAGACGCTTAAGCAGAGCGGTGATATGGTGGGGAACCGGACTCGGGTGAAGATTGTGAAGAACAAGATCGCACCGCCGTTCAAGGAGGCAGAGTTCGATATCATGTTCGGGCAGGGGATTTCCAGAGAGGGAGATATCCTGGATCTTGCCGTTGACTGTAAGCTGGTGAGCAAGAGCGGGGCATGGTTTGCCTATAACGGAGATAAGATCGGACAGGGACGGGAGAATGCCAAGACCTATCTGAAGGAGCATCCGGATGTCATGAAGGAGTTAGAGGATAAGATCCGCGAGCACTACAGTATCGCGGCGGATGCCCCGCTTGAGGATAAGAATGTGAAGCCTATGCCAAAAGACGGCGGCAAGAAGGGCAGGAAGTCGTCCAAGTCGGAAGCAAAGAAGGCCGAGAAGAAGGAAGAGTTTGACGAGGATGCGGATATAGATGATGCGGCGCCCCTTAAGGACGCAGACAGTGCAGAGGATGCAGACGACGATGTATAGGGTATAAGAGATGCAGACAGTGCAGAGGATGCAGACGACGATGTGCAGAGCATAAGAAGTGCAGACAGCAATAGTGGATGGAAGGCCGGTAAGAGAGCCGGTATGGAGAAGTATGGGATGACTGTGACGAAGATAGAACCGCTGGCGAATGCGAAGACAAGGTTCCGTGTATATTTGGATGAGGAGCCGGCGTTTGTCCTGTATAAGGGCGAATTGTCCCGTTACCGGCTTGAGGAGGATACAGAGCTTGATGATGAGACTTATGAAGAGATTATCACCAAGGTGCTCTTAAAGAGGGCGAAGGCGAGGGCTCTGCATCTTCTTAACGATATGGGACGGACGGAGGCGCAGCTTCGGACGAAGCTTGAACAGGGCGGTTACCCCAAAGAAGTGGTGGATGAAGCGGCGGCATACGTGAAGTCTTTTGGATATATCAATGATGCGGAGTATGCCAGAAGCTTTATTGAAGGCAGGAAGAACAGAAAGAGCCGGGCGGAGCTTCTTGCCGCATTGTGCAGGAAGGGGATCGCAAGGGAGGAAGCTGAACTGGCGTTAGAGGAATACTACGACGGGGAGGATTCTAAGACTGCCATTGAGGCCCTCTTAAGAAAGAAAAAGTTTGAGCCTGAGACGGCAGATTACATACAGAAGCAGAAGATGGGAGGCTATCTTCTGCGCAAGGGATTTCGTTACGATGAGATACGGCAGGTGCTTAAGATGCGGGAAGCATAGATAATGGTATCAGATAATGCTCAAATGTTATAGGTGAAAAGCTTGACATCTTTGTGAAAACAGTATAGAATTTAAGTGTTGTAGTTGTACAATGAAAACTGAATAAGGAGGTGCTCCTGTGCCGAACGGAATATTAATTGCCGTGGGGATCGTGTTGATCGTTGCAGCGGCAGTTGTCAGTCATTTCCTGACCGTTTCCAATCTGAAGAAGAATGCTGATTCCAAGATAGGGAACGCGGAGAGCAAAGCGAGGGAGATCATTGACGATGCGGTGAAGACGGCTGAGGCAAAGAAGAAGGAGTCTCTTTTGGAAATTAAAGAGGAATCGATCAAGAACAAGAATGAGCTTGAGAAAGAGACCAAGGAACGCAGAAACGAGTTACAACGTTATGAGAAACGTGTTCTTTCCAAAGAAGAGGCTTTAGACAAGAAAGCGGACGCCATTGAGAAGCGGGAAGCAGGGTTTACGGCAAAAGAAGAACAGCTGAGACAGCGCGAATCGAAAGTGGGCGAGCTGGAGAAGCAGAGGGTGCAGGAACTAGAAAGAATCTCAGGACTTACCTCCGAACAAGCAAAAGAGTATTTGTTAAAAACTGTTGAAGACGATGTAAAGCATGACACCGCCAGGATGATCAAGGAGTTGGAGACGCAGGCGAAGGAAGAGGCAGATAAGAAGGCGAAGGAATATGTCGTCACTGCCATCCAGAGATGTGCGGCAGATCATGTTGCGGAGACTACGATTTCGGTTGTGCAGCTTCCAAGCGACGAGATGAAAGGAAGGATCATAGGACGTGAGGGACGCAATATCCGTACATTGGAGACGATGACGGGTGTGGAACTTATCATTGATGATACCCCGGAAGCGGTGGTATTATCGGGATTCGATCCGATCAGGAGAGAAGTCGCGAGGATTGCGCTTGAGAAACTGATCGTTGACGGACGTATTCATCCGGCAAGGATTGAGGAGATGGTTGAGAAGGCGCAGAAGGAAGTAGATGCCATGATCCGGGAGGAAGGAGAGGCAGCGGCTCTTGAAGTGGGCGTTCACGGAATCCATCCGGAACTGATCAGACTTCTTGGACGTATGAAGTTTCGGACAAGCTACGGCCAGAATGCACTGAAGCATTCGGTAGAGGTTGCGCAGCTGGCGGGACTTCTGGCAGGCGAGATCGGCCTGGATGTCAGGATCGCCAAGCGTGCCGGACTTCTTCACGACGTGGGCAAATCTATTGATCATGATGTGGAAGGATCACATATTCAGATTGGTGTGGATCTTTGCAGAAAGTATAAGGAATCTGCGACGGTCATCAACGCAGTCGAAGCACATCATGGAGATGTGGAACCGGAAAGTCTGGTTGCCTGTGTAGTACAGGCTGCTGATACCATATCAGCGGCAAGACCGGGAGCCAGAAGAGAGACATTGGAAACATATACAAACAGGTTAAAACAATTAGAAGATATCACCAACCAGTTTAAGGGAGTTGATAAGTCTTTTGCAATTCAAGCGGGTAGAGAGATTCGAGTTATGGTAGTTCCTGAGCAAGTATCTGATGCAGACATGGTATTGATGGCCAGGGATATAGCTAAGCAGATTGAGTATGAGTTAGAATATCCAGGACAGATAAAGGTCAATGTAATCCGTGAATCACGTGTTACAGACTATGCCAAGTAGATATCATGTAGGATGATAGAGAATAACCATAGAAGGTCTTAGAACGAAAGTTTTAAGGCTTTCTTTTTTTGCGCCTGTTTTGCGCCGGATACAGGATGCACAGTGGTGGATAGTTACTGTTACTTTCCGCACTCATAGGGTGCGGACAGTAACGGTGGATAAGAGTAGTGGAAAAATGTGTTGACAGATTTTGTCTCCTGTGCTAAGATGGTCAAGGATAATTTAGTGCTTTAAAGCGTAACGGTTTAAAGTTCAACGCTTTAAAGCGAATAATAAATGAGCTGTCTGGAGGAAAGAGAGATGTCAAAAGAGATATTGTGTGTGATCATGCTGGTTGTGTTCTTTGCGGTAATGATCTATGTGGGGTTTTACTCAAGGAAACACGCGGCAGACGTGGATGGATTCGTGCTTGGAGGCAGGGGTGTAGGACCGTGGCTGACGGCGTTTGCGTTCGGGACGTCGTATTTTTCGGCGGTTATTTTCGTAGGATATGCCGGACAGTTTGGATGGAATTTCGGGATGTCGGCCACATGGGCGGGACTTGGCAATGCATTTATCGGCTCGCTGCTGGCATGGAATATTCTTGGAAGAAGAACCCGTGTAATGACGCAGCACCTGGATGCGAAGACTATGCCCGATTTCTTCGGGAAGCGGTTCGATTCGGTTCCGCTTAAGGTGGCGGCCTCCGTCATCGTATTTATTTTCCTGATCCCCTATACGGCCTCCCTTTATAACGGGTTATCCAGCCTGTTTGGTCTGGTGTTCGATATTCCGTACTGGGTGGTGATCGCCGTGATGGCGGTGCTGACCGGTTTTTATGTGATCTTTGGCGGATATATGGCGACGGCCATCAATGATTTTATACAGGGGATCATCATGCTGTTTGGGATCTGTGCGGTGATCGGGGCGGTATTATCCGAGAACGGAGGATTGTCCGAGGCAATGAAGTCCCTTGCGTCGGTAACGGGCGACGCCGGATGGCAGGGCGCTTATTCGTCTTTTCTCGGCCCGGATCCGCTGGCGCTTCTGTTCGTTGTGGTGCTGACTTCCCTTGGCACGTGGGGGCTCCCGCAGATGGTCGGAAAGTTCTATGCCATAAAGAGTGAGAAGGATATACATAAGGGGACTGTGATCTCGACGGTATTTGCGATCATTGTGGCAGGGGGCTGTTATTTCCTGGGAGGCTTCGGCAGGCTCTACGGCGATAAAGTCGTGATCAATGAAGCGACCGGAAAGCCCTTGTTTGATACCATTGTGCCGACCATGCTGTCGACACTGCCGTCTGTTGTGATAGCGGTCGTGATCGTGCTGGTATTATCGGCGTCCATGTCCACACTTTCCTCACTGGTCCTTACATCCAGTTCTACATTTACGCTGGATGTGATCAAACCGGCGATGAAGCAGGAGATGTCGGATAAAAAGCAGGTATCCGTGATGCGGATCTTCATCGTATTCTTTATTCTGGTATCGGCGGTGATCGCAATCTTCAAGGACGCCCACCCGGAGGTTACGTTCATCGCGCAGATGATGGGCGTGTCCTGGGGAGCGCTGGCGGGAGCATTCCTTGCCCCTTTCCTGTATGGACTGTACTGGAAGAGAGTTACCAGGGTTTCTGCGGCCGTGTGCTTTGTGTGGGGATGCGGGATTGCGCTTTTACAGCTCTTCGTGACACTGGGAGGAGTTGATGTGACTGGATGGGGAAGCGTTCTTGGGTATATATTCAAGTCCTCCATCAACTCAGGGGTGATCGCGATGGTCGGAGGACTGATCATTGTGCCGGCGGTCAGTCTGTTTACAAGAGCGCAGAGTGAGACAGAGCTTGGAAGTATCTTCTCGTGTTATGATGAGAGAGTGACGATCACGAAGAAATCGTCTCTTCAGGAATAGGATAAAATACATCAAGGAAAGTGATTAAAATCATCACTTTCCTTTTTGCTGTACATATGTTAGGATAAGAGAGTGTTAAAAAAGAGCAATACTTTTGATGATTATTGTTCTTTTCTCAGACAGAGAAGAAGTTCCGGATATGGAAGGAGAGAATAGAGATTATGGAGAATTATAAAAAGTATGAACGGACATATTTTATGCCGCCAGAGGTGACCTATGACTGGGTGAAGAGAGAATATGTCGATAAGCCGCCGATCTGGTGCAGTGTGGACCTGCGTGACGGGAATCAGGCGTTGATCGAACCGATGAGCTTAGAGGAGAAGCTTGAGTTCTTCCAGATGCTTGTGGATATCGGCTTCAAGGAGATCGAGGTTGGTTTTCCGGCCGCGTCGGAGACCGAATACCAGTTTATGCGGACTCTGATCGAGAAGGATATGATCCCGGCGGATGTGACGGTCCAGGTGCTGACACAGGCGAGAGAGCATATTATCAAGAAGACCTTCGAGGCGGTCAAGGGCGCGCCTCATGCGGTGGTACATCTGTATAATTCGACGTCGGTTGCGCAAAGAGAGCAGGTATTCAGAAAGAGTAAGGAAGAGATCAAGCAGATTGCCATTGAAGGGGCGAAGCTTCTGCTTAAACTGGCGGCTGAGACGGACGGGAACTTCACCTTCCAGTACAGCCCGGAGAGCTTCCCGGGGACAGAGGTTGATTATGCGGTTGAGGTCTGCAATGCCGTACTGGATGTGTGGAAGCCGTCGGCAGGCAACAAGGCGATCATCAATATCCCGACGACGGTGGAGAATGCGATGCCCCATGTATTCGCCTGTCAGCTTGAGTATGTACATAAGCATCTGAATTACAGGGATAACGTGATCCTCTGCCTGCACCCTCATAACGACAGGGGATGCGGCGTGGCCACGGCCGAGCTTGGGATCCTGGCAGGAGCCGACCGTATCGAGGGGACGCTGTTTGGAAACGGAGAACGCACCGGTAACGTGGATATTGTGACCATGGGGATGAACATGTATTCACACGGCGTGGATCCGGGGCTTGACTTCTCCGATATGAAGCATATAAGGGAGACCTACGAGAGACTTACCAGGATGCAGGTATATGACCGCCAGCCGTATGCAGGCGATCTTGTATTCACGGCGTTCTCAGGCTCTCATCAGGATGCCATTGCCAAGGGAATGACCTGGAGGGAGGAGAAGGAATGCGATACATGGACGGTTCCTTACCTTCCAATCGATCCGCAGGATGTGGGAAGAAGATACGATTCGGATGTGATCCGTATCAACAGCCAGTCCGGTAAGGGCGGCGTCAACTATATCCTGAAGCAGAGTCATGGGATCAACCTTCCGCAGAAGATGCGCGAGGAAGTGGGATATCTGGTGAAAGACGTGTCGGATAAGGCGCATAAGGAGCTTACCCCGGACTGGGTATATCAGATCTTCTCGGATCACTATATCAACACCAGACCGGTATTCCACATTGACGAGTGCCATTTCAGGCAGGTGGACGGTATCACTTCGGAGGTGACGATCAATCACGGCGGCGAGGCCAGGGTGATCACGGCCATGGGAAATGGGCGTCTGGATGCGGTGAGCAACGCCATCAAGCAGTATTTTAACATCAGCTATGAGCTTCGGTTCTATGAGGAGCATTCTCTGACGAGGGGCTCTTCCTCCAAAGCGGTTTCCTATGTAGGGATCGTCTGCAACGGCAGAACCTTCTGGGGCGTGGGGATTGACGCGGATATCATCAAGTCTTCCATAGAAGCGCTGACCGTGGCTGTGAATAAGATTGAAGAGATCGGGAGCGCCGACGGCTGTAAGGATGAGAGGATGATCGAGATCATGAATTACATCCAGGCGAATTATATCGACATTACGTTAGACGATCTGGCAGAGAAGTTCTATCTGTCCAAACCGTATATTTCCAAATATGTCAAGGAGAAGTCCGGGCTGACCTTTGGGGAACTGGTGAAGAAGATACGGATGAAGAAGGCGAAAGCGCTCTTAAAGAGCAGTAATATGACGGTGGAGAATATCGCGCTGTCTGTGGGCTATCAGAATGTGGAGCATTTTAACCGGATGTTTAAGAAGGCTTATAATACCACGCCGATGCAGTTCAGGAATCAGAAGTAAAGAGCTGTTATGAAATACAGTTTATACTCATATATGGGGGAATGTTATTACAAATTGTATCCCATATATGAGTATAACGGTTATTTCGTAACAGCTTTTTTAATCAATTCTCCTGTGTACGATCATGCAGGTCTTCTTGTAACAGGACACGCCATATGCATGGATTTCCTGCATTCCATGCTGTTTCAGGAGGTCGATATAGTTATTATCTTCGATCTGCCTCATTGCTTCACGGCATTCGGTGTCGAACGCGCCATTTTCCGCATATTTTGTTTCTATAATGCAGCCAGTCTTTTCAGCAGGTATCTCGATCAGTATATCGGTATAACCGATACCGGATTCTAAGTTAGATCTGACGATCCAATCTGCGACGGTCTGCAACAGTCCAAGCAACATTCCGTGATAAAAATTCTCTTTCATTTCCTTCCTGGCAAAGGTATCTCGGATACTGATAGATTCAGA
>CAJTRO010000010.1:37532-73452 GCA_910579015.1 uncultured Dorea sp.
ATTCAGACATGATCTCATTAAACAATGTCTGGAATCCGGCAGCGTTGCCTGTTTTGACGGCATTGCAGAAGTTGTTCCATCTTGCGGTATTGCGGATTATCTTTGTATGAAACCAGGAACGGATCTTATCGGTATAGATGCCAAGGATTTCCCGGTTGGGAATCATGAGCCTGTGCAGTCTGTTTTCCGGTTTTTGGACATCCGTCAGATAACCTGTCGCAAAAAGAATGCTCCACAGATAAGTCTGGCGTACTTCTTGGTCCTCATTTTCCAGATCTGTGTAGGTCAATTCCGGTATAAGGACTTTTTCAATACTTTCGCCGGAGATCAATGCTTCGATCTGGTTTCGCGTCGTTGCAGTAGAGTTTGCTATAATGTCCTTTACGATGATATTGCTGCTGCTGTTTTCCCAGTAAGCTTCCATAGGTGCATCCCCTGATACTCTGAGTTTATCGCACTGGTTGAGGACGTCCCAGGGACAGTATACATTTGTCTCCCCGAAATGATACCCGTCATACCATTCCTTTATATCGTCATAGGCATCCTCTATTTCATAATATGCAAGCAGACTGCGGACTTCGTTGTCTGTGAAACCAAAATGTCCGGCATAGTCGGTATCTGAGATCGTCCGTACTTTAAAGTTATTAAGTCCTGTAAAAATACTCTCCTTTGCGATCCGAAGACATCCGGTGACGACAGCAAACAGAAGATGACGATTGGTCTTTAGGGCCTGACTGAACAGGGAGCGGATCAGGCTGACCATCTGTGGATAATAGTTATTCTGGTAAGCTTTATCAAGCGGTACGTCATATTCGTCAATCAGGAGGATGACCTGCTTTCCATAATGTTTGGACAGGAGACTTGATAATAATTTCAGGCTTCCAGTAAGGAAAGCTGTTTTCTCAAAATCCTCCAGAAGAAGTCTTTCGAATTGCTTTTTCTCATATTCTGTGAGCCGGGGGCTGTCCATCAGCATCTGAAAATCCATAGCTTCTTCATTGATCACGGAGCCCAGCATATCTCTGGCTTCTTCGAAGTTACAACCTTCCACATCCTTCAGACTGACAGAGATGACCGGGTATTTTCCCATATAGGCTTCACATAGATCTTTATGTTCAGAGATTTTGAGACCTTGAAAGAGGGCGGGATCCGTTCCGGGTTCAAAAAAAGTCTTCAGCATATCCATATTCAGGGTTTTGCCAAAACGGCGCGGGCGGGTGATCAGATTGACTTCTGCCCAGGATGTCAGAAGTTCTCTTATAAAGTCCGTCTTGTCCACATAGTAAAATCCGGCTGTCCGAATCTTTTTGAACATTTCAATCCCTATAGGAAGCTTCTTTTTTTCCTGTTTCATGATATGCACCGCCTTTCTCAGCTTTATTCTTATGAACAGCTTCTATAAGATAAACCATAACATAAATCGGCATGTCATGCAAGTAAGGACTGACGCAATAAATATTAGAATTTACAGGCATAAAAGTAACCAATAAATTCATGGACAGAAGCAGAAATAAGTATTAGAATAGGAATATAAGGGTATAGAGAGGAATGATAGAATGTGGGAGATAGACAAAGCGGTTCTGATCACGAATAATGACCGTGTATATGAGAAATATAAAGAGATGATGAAGGTGATCTATATGGAGGCTTACGAGGAGGTCCTTATAAAGGTGCGGGATATGGTATATGACAGGCATGTTCTGCTTACGCATCCGCAGGCATCAAGCCTTAAGCCAAACCAGACGCCGTACCGTTCGGTTATCGTTTATCCGAAGGGAGAAGAGGATAATACGGATGATATCCTTCTGATCGAGAAGTGTTTAGAGACCTATTACCAGTGGCAGGAGATTGCGCCGACACCGCAGAAGTATGAGGATCATACGGCGTATGATTTTAAGACGATCGACCTGTCGGTGATTGATAACGTGATCCCCAGGATTTTATAGAAAGGTACGTGACAGGCATCATATTGGAGGAAAATAGATTTGACTGAGAAGAAAGGCACTTATATAAAAGGATTTTCCAGAAGAGATTATATCCAGAAGGTTCATGAACTGATCCAGAGTGACGGGGTAAGATCTATCTCTATCCGGCGGATCGCCAGGGAGATGGGATGCTCCTCGGCTAGTCTTTACAGACACTTCGAGAGCCTGACCGAACTGCTATATTATGCGGAGCTTCGGACTCTTACAACCTATATTCTGAGGCTGAATGAAGGCGAGAAGAGGTGGAAGAGTGCGTGGGATACTTATATAGGAGTATGGGACTGTTACAGCAGAGAGGCATTCGCCCATCCGGAGGCGTATAACCTTCTGTTTTTTGAATTTAAGAACGAGAAGCTTAAGGATTCGATTATCGAGTATTATAACATGTTTCCGGAAGATATCAAGGGTACAAGCCATATCTTCTGGACCATGCTCAAGTGTGCGGATTTTATGGACCGGGATTTTGAGATGTGTAAGAAGTGCGTCAGAGAAGGGGCGCTGAGTGAAGAGAATGCCGTGCGGCTGAACCGGATTGCATGTATGCTGTTCAGAGGATATTTTACAACCATATTGCAGGAAGGAATCCGGCCGGAGGAGATCGACGACAGATCCAGGATGTATATATCAGATCTGGAGCTGGCGATCTGTACACTGGCCTCTGATATGACTGGTTACGAGGCGTGTTGGAAGGAATGATATATTCGTATATTATTATAGAAGAGACGGAGTTCCGTCTCTTTTTTGACTAATGACGGGTTCTTATCCGGGCGGATGAAAAAATACCAACTTATCCGTGGATTTCCGGTAGAAATGAAACATTTTGACGTATAGAAGAAATAAATATATACTTTTATTTATAAAAAGCTTGAATGTTATCGCGATTAGTTGTATAATATCACCAACAGATAAATGTTATCGCGATTACCGAAAAAGTAGAAGGAGGGAACATGTATGAAATTGGAACTCGGTAAGATTGAGATCAGGGATATCCAGTTTGCAGACAGAACCTGCATAGAGGATCACATCCTCTATGTGAACAAGGAAGAAGTGGAGAAGCTGGTTCTGGAAGATGACAAGCTGCTTGAGTGTCATCTGGATATCGCAAGGCCAGGCGATGCGACAAGGATCACGCCGGTGAAGGATGTGATCGAACCCCGTGTGAAGGTAAGCGGCGGCGGGGAGATATTCCCGGGTGTGATCGGGAAGGTATCGCCGACGGTCGGGGAAGGCCGGACACATGCCCTTGACGGCTGTTGTGTCGTGACGGTCGGGAGGATCGTAGGTTTCCAGGAGGGTGTAATCGATATGAGCGGTCCGGCCGCGGATTACTGCCCGTTTTCTAAGACCGTGAACCTGTGCGTGGTCATTGAACCGAAGGAAGGACTTGAGACGCACGTATACGAGAGAGCCGGACGGCTGGCAGGACTTAAGGTGGCGTCTTATCTTGGAGAAGCGGGTAAGGAAGCAGAGCCGGATACCCTGGAGGTCTATGAGACGAAGCCGGTATTTCAGCAGGCGGCAGAATACCCTGAGCTTCCGAAGGTGGGGTACGTACATATGCTCCAGTCCCAGGGACTGCTCCACGATACATACTATTATGGAGTAGACGCCAAGCAGTTTGTACCGACTTTCATGTATCCGACGGAGATCATGGACGGAGCCATCGTATCCGGTAACTGTGTGGCGCCGTGCGACAAGGTGACGACTTACCATCATCTGCACAATCCGGTGATCGACGAGTGCTATAAGAGGCACGGCAAGGAGATCAACTTCATGGGAGTGATCCTGACCAATGAGAATGTATTCCTGGCAGATAAGGAACGGCATTCAGACATGGTGGCCAAGCTTGCGGAATGGATGGAGCTTGACGGCGTTCTGATCACGGAGGAAGGATACGGCAATCCGGATACGGATCTTATGATGAACTGCCGCAAGGTAGAGCGCAAGGGAACGAAGGTTGTGCTGATCACAGACGAATTCCCGGGCAAGGACGGAAAGTCTCAGTCGCTTGCAGATACCTGCGACGAAGCGACGGCGCTTGCCTCCTGCGGACAGGGGAATATGACGTTACAGTTCCCGGCCATGGAGAAGGTGATCGGTATGCAGGATTACATCGAGAGCCAGATCGGCGGATGGGCCGGCTGTATCAACGAGGACGGTTCTTTCGAGGCGGAGATCCAGATCATCATCGCATCCACGATTGCAAACGGGTTCAATACACTGGCTGCAAGAGGATACTAGGAAAGGGGGATTAAGAAATTATGGCAAAGTATAAGATCGTTCATTATCTCAATCAGTTTTTCGGCGGTATCGGCGGGGAAGAGAAGGCCGGGTTCGAGCCTGAGGTAAGAGAAGAGAAGATTGGTCCCGGCCTTGCGATCGCACAGGGATTAGGAGAAGACTATGAGATCGTGGCAACCGTGATCTGCGGTGACAATTATTTTGGGGAAAATCTTGACACGGCGACGGATACGATCATAGAGATGGTGAAGAGATATGAGCCGGATGTATTTGTGGCAGGGCCGGCATTCAACGCAGGCCGTTACGGGGTTGCCTGCGGAACTATCTGCAAGGCTGTCGAGGAGCGTATCAAGATCCCGGTGGTAACCGGAATGTACGAGGAGAATCCGGGCGCGGACATGTTCAAGAAGGATGTGATCACGGTACGTACCGGCAATTCAGCCGCGACGCTTAAGAAGGCATTGCCGAATCTGCTGACGCTGATCAAAAAGATGGCAGCGGGAGAAGAGATCCTGGGACCGTCCGTAGAAGGATACCTTGAGCGGGGGATCCGTGTGAATTATTTCGCAGAAAAGAGGGGCGCAGCCCGCGGTATGGATATGCTGATCAAGAAGATGGCAGGTGAGCCGTTTGAGACAGATCTTCCGATGCCGAAGTTCGACCGTGTGCCTCCGGCAGATGCCATCAAGGATATAAAGAACGCAAAGATCGCGGTAGTTACTTCCGGCGGCGTCGTACCGCAGGGCAATCCGGACCATATCGAGTCCTCCAATGCCACGAAGTACGGAGTATATTCCATTGAGGGTATGGACAGCATGTCTCCGGATGATTTCACGACCATCCACGGCGGATATGACAGACAGTTTGTCATGAAGAATCCGAACCTGGTAGTTCCGCTTGATGTTCTGCGTCAGATGGAGAAGGAAGGGGAATTTGGCGAACTGGTGAATTACTTCTGCACGACGACAGGAACCGGTACGGCGACCGGCTCTGCGGCGAAGTTCGGTGATTCCATCGGACAGAGGTTTGTGGAGGAGCACGTAGACGGCGTAATCCTCGTCAGCACATGAGGTACCTGTACACGTTGCGGTGCAACGATGGTAAAGGGTATCGAGAAGTATGGTATTCCGGTTGTACATATGGCGACCGTGGTCCCGATCTCCAGAACGATCGGCGCCAACAGGATCATTCCCGGCGTGGGAATCCCGTATCCGCTTGGAGATCCGACGCAGGGTGAGGCAGATTCGAAGAAGATCCGTGAACGGATGGTAAGAAGGGCGCTGAAGGCTCTTCAGGTTCCGGTCGAGGATCAGACTGTATTTGAAAAGGATATTTAGTGCATATTTGACCAGGGGCATTTTCGGGAAGCCCTTATGATGCAGGAAGACGGTCATGTCTTGTCATTGCATTAGTCTCTGGGGCTGCCAGTACCGACTTGCTTCGGGGGGATGTAATGACGTACCCGGCTCTCCCGAGAATGCTCTCTTTGTAAAGGGGGTACATTATGGGTAATAATGGACAGGCTCATTTTAAATCACGTTTTGGATATATCATGGTTGCCGCAGGGGCGGCGATTGGCTTAGGCAACATCTGGAAATTCCCGTATCTGGCCTACAGAGGAGGCGGCGGGATCTTCCTTATCACATATATTATCATTATCATATTGATGGCGCATCCCATGGTTGAGATGGAGACGGCCATCGGCCGTTTCGGCAAATCCGACACGGTAACCGTATATGAGAAGATTGGAAAGAAATGGGGATTCGTGGGATGGATCGCGAATATCTGTACTCTGGGGATCAACATGTTCTATGTAGTTGTCGGGGGCTGGGTTATGAAATATGCGGTCCAGTTCATCATAAGCGGCGATTTCGGGGAAGATACGAATGTCTTCTTCCATGGATTCATCAGTAAACCTGTGGAACCGATCATCTGGGCATTCATAGTAATGTTCATAACTTCTTTCCTGCTGCTTTTCGGGATTACCGAGATTGTTGAGAAGGTTACCAAGATTATCATGCCGGCGCTCTTCGTTATCCTGATCTTCTGTGCAGTGTATGCATGTGCGGCTCTGCCGGGCGCTGTAGAAGGGTTAAAATATTATCTGGTCCCGAACTTTAAGAATTTCAGTTTCAAGGTGTTCGCGGACGCCGCAACGCAGGTATTGTTCTCGGTTGGTATCGGATGGGGAATTTTTACAACTCTGGGAGCGAATATATCGGATGAAAGTAACTTAAAGAGTGACGCCATCATGGTCAGCATCATGGATACCTTGGCTGCGATCATCGCAGGCTTTGTGGTTATTCCGACTGCATTCGGCGCCGGAATGGACGTCACAAAGGGACCGGCTCTTTTGTTCGATGTTATGGCGGAGATCTACGGAAGCCTTCCGGGCGGACGTATCCTCGGTTCATTATTCTTTATTGGTGTCATGTTTGCTGTATTTTCTTCGTTGTTTACATTCTTCGAGATCTCTGTCAAGACTTTTGAAGAGAAGCTTAAGATGGGGCGTAAGAATGGTGTGATTGCAGTTTCTGTGATCATTTTTATAGGAAATATTCTGGTTTCCCTTGGATTTGGACCGCTTGAAGGCTTCAAGCTGCCATGGCCGAGTCTTGGCGGGATTGAGATGTACGGTCTTTATGACTGGCTTGACTGCTTTACCGGATACCTGCTTCTTCCAGTCGGGTGCCTTCTTACTTGTATCTTTGTATGGAAGGTGTGGGGTTTTGACGGCTATGAGAAGGAGTTATTCCATGACGGCCGCGACGGGAAACTGACCACCTTCAGCAAGGTGCTTACAGTGGCGGTGATCCCGTTGTTTATGGTGATTGTACTGTTAAATGTATTTGGATTTCTTGGATAGTCCATAAAAGCCCCGTTGTCAGTGGTTGATCATTCGTTCGATCCTGCGGATGACGGCGAAATAACTGATGATAAGGATGATAACCGCACCTGTCCAGGCCATGATCTCGGCGTAGAAGATACCATTTTCTCCGATCAGCATGGGCAGAAAGACAGCGGACACCGCCCGCATGATAAATTCGGCGATGCCGGAAGCAAGCGGCAGGATCGTATTGCCCATTCCCTGGATTGCGGAACGGGTAATGTGTAAAATATACAGGATCGGAAGGCAGATGCTCATGACCGCCAGATAATAGTAGGCAATCGCCAGTGTCTGTTCGAATTCCTCCGGTGTGCCGGAGATAAAGCAGCCGAGTATGAGCTTTCCGGCGAAGATCATAAGGAGTGTGATGACCAGTGAGGTCAGCAGTGAGATGAGGACTGCTGACCTCATTCCTCTGCGGATGCGGTCTGTTCTGCCGGCGCCTAAGTTCTGCCCGGCATATGTGACCATGGAATAGCCGTAGGAGGTGGCGGCAACCTCCAGCACGCCGTAGAGCTTGTTGGTCGCGGTGAACCCGGCGATGAATATGACGCCGAAGCCATTTACCACGAACTGGACGATCATACCGCCGATGGAAATGATGGCGTTCTGGAAGGCCATGGGAAACCCAAGCATCAGAAGGCGCAGAGAGAGGCGCCTGTCCCTGAGGCTGAAATCATTCTTCTCAAACGAGAGGATGTCTATCCTGCGGATGTGGTACAGGCAGAACAGACTGGAGATCAGCTGTGCGATCAGGGTTGCGGCGGCGGCCCCGGCAATCCCCAGATGAAAGACCAGGACGAACAACAGGTCCAGGCCGATATTGGTCGTGGCGGCGACGATCATGGCGTGCAGAGGCGTCCGCCCGTCTCCTAAGGAGCGCAGGACGGAGGCCGACAGGTTGTATGCCATCACAACAGGTATCCCGATATACATGATCCTCAGGTACAGCAATGCGTCGGGAAGGATCTCTGGCGGAGTCTGTAAGAGGGTAAGGATCGGGCGTGCAAGAAGCTGTCCAAGGCCGAGAAGGACCAGGGAGGACAGCAGGGACAGGATGGCGGAATTGCCGATGGATCTGCGCAGATTGTCGTATCTGCCGGCGCCGAATTCCTGAGCCATCAGGATGCCGAACCCCTGTGTGAGGCCCTGGATGATACCAAGCATCATCCAGTTCAGCCAGTCCGCGGCGCCAAGCGCGGCGAGGGCGCCTACGCCGATGGCCTTGCCTACGACCATGGTGTCGACGACCGTATATAATTGTTGGAATACATTGCCGGCCATCAGGGGCAGTGCGAAGGAAAAGATCAGGGAAGCGGGCTTCCCTTCAGTCATGCTCTTAATATGTGACGCCATAATTTCATCCTTTATATAGTAATGAATATTTATTCATAAGTATCACGACCAATCATAGCATGGATCAATAATGCTTTCAAGATTTATTTGTACTTTATCAGGGTTTATGTTAATATAAACATACCATTTATATTTTAGGAGGTTTCATTTATGAACGCAGCAGAAAGGATTTCCAGACTCCGCACGCTCATGGCGGCAAAGGGGATTGATGCGTATGTTGTTCCCACCGCTGATTTTCACCAGAGTGAATATGTGGGAGAGCATTTTAAAGCAAGAAAATTCATCTCCGGTTTCAGTGGATCTTATGGAACAGTAGTGATCACCAGAGACGACGGGGGGCTCTGGACGGACGGAAGGTATTTCTTTCAGGCAGAGAACGAGCTTAAGGACAGCGGGATCCGGCTGATGAAGATGTTTGTGAAAGACACGCCGTCTATTCCGGAATTCTTAAGTGACTGTGTACCGCGGGGAGGGACAGTTGCATTTGACGGCCGTGTGCTCTCTATGGGAGAGGGTAAGGAGTATGAGGCTGTGCTTAGTCCCAAGCAGATCCGTATCCATTATCTGGCGGACCTGATCGGCGAGATATGGGAAGACCGTCCGGCGCTTTCGGACAAGCCGGCGTTCTTTCTGGAGGAGAAGTATACCGGAGAGAGCACTGCATCAAAGCTTGTGCGCGTGCGTAAGGTGATGGAAGAGCATGGAGCGGATTCGCATATTATTGCGTCGCTGGATGACGTGTGCTGGCTTCTGAATATCCGCGGCGACGATATTGATTTCTTCCCGCTGGTTCTTTCCTATGCCATCGTGAAGATGGACAGTGTGGAGCTTTATGTGGATGCGTCTAAGCTGGATGGAAGGATCCAGGCTGAACTGGCGGGGAATCAGGTGACGATCCACCCATATAATGCAATCTATGAAGATGTGAAGGCGATGAATGCATCAGAGACTGTGCTCATTGATCCTATGAAGATAAACTATGCGCTCTATAAGAATATTCCATGTAAGATCGTGGAGGCGGCCAATCCGACCATCCTTATGAAAGCGATGAAGAACGAGACGGAGCTTGAGAATATCCGAAAGGCGCATATCAAGGACGGTGCTGCCGTTACTAAGTTCATGCACTGGATCAAGACACGTTACGATAAGGAGCCGATCACAGAGCTTAGTGCTGCGGCGAAGATCACAGAGCTGCGTGCCGCCCAGGAAGGATATATCCGCGACAGCTTCGAGCCGTTATGTGCATTTGCGGACCATGCGGCCATGATGCACTATTCACCAAGTGAGGAGACGGACGCGGCGCTTACATCCGGCGCTTTCTTCCTGAATGATACGGGAGGCGGTTACTATGAGGGCTCTACGGATATTACCAGGACCTTTGTGCTTGGCTCTGTGGACGATCAGATGAAGCGGTATTTTACGGCCGTGGTAAGGGCGATGATGCGTTTGTCGCGGGCGCGTTTCCTGCACGGATGTTATGGCTATAACCTGGATGTGCTGGCGAGAGGCCCGATCTGGGATCTTGATCTGGATTACCAGTGCGGTACAGGACACGGCGTAGGTTATCTTGCCAATGTACATGAACCGCCGGCCGGTTTCCGCTGGTATGTGGCGCCGGACAAGAATGAACATCATCAGCTTGAGGAGGGTATGGTCATCACGGATGAGCCCGGTATTTATGAGGACGGGAAGTTCGGGATCCGTATTGAGAATGAGTTTGTGGTAAGAAAGGGTGTACAGAACAAGTACGGGCAGTTCATGTATTTTGAGACGATCACATTCGCGCCGATCGATCTGGACGGGATCGATCCGGAGGAGATGAGCCGGGATGAGCGCGAGTGGCTGAATCATTACCATGAGCAGGTCTATGAGAAGATCGGACCGCATCTTACGGAGGATGAGCGCAAGTGGCTTAAGGAGTATACCAGGCCGGTTTAATACATAGTATGTCCGGCAGAGGGACAAAGATTCTGCGAAGTTCTGCCGGAGGATACGGATACAGTGATAAGAGTGATAAGAGGCTGTTGCGAAGCAGATGTTATACGCCATGTATGGCGTATAAACTGTATTTTGCAGCGGCCTCATTTATATGAGCAGATGTTTCCATAAACACAGCCCTCCAATTCATATATTTTTCACTATTGTACATATTATAAATATATGCAGGCAATACGTGAAAAAAATTGTGGATATATTATAAAACAGACCAGAGCACAACTGCAAAGATAATAAAAAAGTATTGCAGGAGTTCTGTAAAAGGGATATAATATAATTGGCAAAAATTTGGTTTACCTATAGAAAATGTAAGAAGATGGAGGGCTTGACTATGGGCAACATGGCAACAGAAAGTGCAGCAGGTAACAGGATTACAAGCTTACTTGATGCAGGAAGCTTTGTTGAGATCGGCGGGGCGGTTACTGCCAGAAGCACTGATTTTAACATGCAGGAAAAAGAGACTCCGGCCGACGGGGTGATCACCGGTTACGGAGTGATTGATGGGAACCTGGTGTATGTGTACAGCCAGGATGCATCTGTCCTTAACGGAGCGATGGGAGAGATGCACGCGAAGAAGATCGCGAATATCTATGATATGGCGATGAAGATGGGAGCGCCGGTGATCGGTCTTGTGGATTGTGCCGGTCTGAGGCTTCAGGAGGCGACGGATGCGCTGAATGCGTTTGGGAATCTCTATCTTAAGCAGACGATGGCTTCAGGCGTGATCCCTCAGATCACGGCTGTTTTTGGGACATGCGGCGGCGGACTTTCCGTTGCTCTGGCGCTGACGGATTTTACGTTTATGGAAGAGACAAAGGCGAGATTATTTGTGAATTCACCGAATGCGATTCCTGGCAACAGTGTTTCAAAGCTTGATACGTCCAGTGCAAAGTATCAGAGTGAGAAGGCCGGACTTGTGGATGTCGTCGGAACAGAGGATGAGATCCTTGAGAATATCCGGTCATTGATCTGTATTCTTCCGGGCAACAACGAGGAGAACGGTTCTTATGACGAATGTACGGACAGCCTGAACCGTCTGTGTGACGGCATTGAGAATGCGGTTGAGGATACGGGGATCGCTCTTTCTATGATCTCTGACGATCATGTATTTTTCGAGACGAAGAGGAATTATGCGAAGGATATGGTGACCGGCTTCATCCGTCTGAACGGGATGACGGTAGGTGCGGTTGCGAACCGTTCCAAAGTATATAACGAAGATTCAGAAGTTACGGATCAGTTCGATGGTTCTCTGTCTGCCGACGGGGCGGAGAAAGCGACGAAGTTCGTGGAATTCTGCGATGCATTCAATATACCGGTGCTTACACTGACCAATGTGGCAGGTTTTAAGGCGTGCGAGTATGATGAGAAGAAGCTTGCCTCACAGACCGCGAAGCTTACCTATGCATTTGCCAATGCAACGGTGCCGAAGGTGAATGTAGTGATCGGCAAGGCGTTCGGAAGCGCTTATGTTACCATGAACAGCAAGTCTGTGGGTGCAGATATGGTATATGCGTGGCCGACAGCCGAAATCGGTATGATGGAGGCTGACCTTGCGGCCAAGATCATGTACGCAGGTGCGGATGCCGCTACGCTGCGGGAGAAGGCCGCGGAATATAAGGAATTGCAGTCAAGTCCGTTATCTGCTGCAAGAAGAGGATATGTGGATACCATTATCGAACCTGCCCAGACAAGAAAATATGTGATCGGAGCATTCGAGATGTTGTTCACAAAAAGAGAAGACCGTCCGGCGAAGAAGCATGGATCGGTTTAGAGAGGTGAGGCAAAGTGAGGAAAAAAATTAGCTTATTACTCTGTGCCGTTGCTGTGATGCTCTGCTTTACCGCATGTGCAGACAGCAGTAAAGAGACGGTTGATTACAACGAAGCGGCTATCCAGCAGACCACAGAGTTCATGATTGAATATTGCGCGAATGCAGACGATGCTTCGATAGAGCAGTGGAGGAGCATGAGAGAATTTTCCATGGAGCTTCAGCTGACACAGGCGGGACTTCCTGTCACACCGGAGAGCTTCCTTGGCGCGCTTGATGCATGGCAGGCGGCAGTCGACGAATGCGGAGCTTACGAAAGCCATGGAGATTATACGTTTGAGACGACCAATGACAAAGTTAAGGCGGCCGCCGAGGCGCAGTTCGCAGACAGAGATGCTGTGATCAGCTTTGTTTTTGATGAGAATTCTTACCTGGAGAGCATGACTGTGGATGCGAAGTATTCGACAGGAGAGATCCTTAAGAAGGCGGGACTGAATACGATCCTTGGAATGGGCACCGTATTCGTTGTACTGATCTTTATCTCATTCCTGATCTCTCTGTTCAGGTTCATCCCTGACATGTCCGGCAAGAAGAAGGTGCAGGAGACAAAGGAGGCGCCGGTACAAAGCGCTGTGGAGACTGCCCCTGTCGTACCTGAGACAGATGATACGGAACTGATCGCAGTGATCGCGGCGGCGATCGCGGCCGCAAGAGAAGAGGCCGGTGTGGAGGATGCAGAAGGATTCTTTGTAAGAAGCATCAGGCGCCGTCCGTCAAATAAATGGAAAGCATAACACCCAAAGGAGGATTATTTAAGATGAAAAATTATACGATCACAGTAAACGGCAATGTATATGATGTAACAGTTGAAGAGAATGGTGCAGGAGCACCGGCGCAGACGGCTAAGAGGGCTGCGGCCGCACCAAAAGCGGCACCGGCGGCAGCGCCAAAGGCGGCGGCACCGGCCGCAGGAGCAGGCTCTATAGAAGTGAAGGCGGGAGCGGCAGGAAAGGTCTTCAAGATTGAGGCGAATGTGGGACAGAGCGTGAAGAAAGGCGACGCTGTTGTGATCATTGAAGCTATGAAGATGGAGATCCCGGTTGTGGCGCCAGAGGACGGAACAGTGGCAAGTATCAATGTTGCAGTAGGTGATGCGATTGAATCAGGTGCCGTTCTGGCAACGTTAAATTAATGACTGTCACACCTAAAGAGGGCGTTTTTTCGGGTTTCTTAAAGTGAGAGCGTCCCGGACAGGTGTGGTCATTACGATTATTGACACGACTGGAGGTTAAAAAATGGAATATATAACAACGACATTGGGAAACCTCGTGCAACAGACGGCATTTTTCAGTCTTACAATAGGCAATCTTGTAATGATTGGAGTTGCATGTTTTTTCCTGTATTTAGCGATCAGACATGGGTTTGAACCTCTGCTCCTGGTACCGATCGCGTTTGGTATGCTGCTTGTGAATATCTTTCCGGATATCATGCTTCATGCAGAAGACGCGGCCAACGGGACGGGCGGACTGCTCTATTATTTCTATATGCTTGATGAGTGGTCGATCCTTCCATCTCTGATCTTCCTTGGGGTTGGGGCTATGACAGACTTCGGACCGTTGATCGCCAATCCGAAGAGCTTCCTTTTAGGAGCGGCGGCACAGTTTGGTATCTTTGCCGCGTATCTTGGAGCAATGGCGCTTGGTTTCTCTGACAAAGCGGCGGCGGCGATCTCTATCATCGGCGGTGCGGACGGACCGACCTCTATCTTCCTTGCGGGCAAGCTGTCTCAGACGGCGATCATGGGGCCGATCGCGGTGGCGGCATATTCTTATATGTCACTGGTGCCGATCATCCAGCCTCCGATCATGAAGCTGATGACGACAGAGAAGGAACGTAAGATCAAGATGGAGCAGTTAAGACCGGTTTCCAAGTTAGAGAGGATCCTCTTCCCGATCATCGTAACGATCGTAGTGTGTGTGATCCTTCCTACGACGGCTCCGCTGGTTGGTATGCTGATGCTTGGCAACCTGTTCCGCGAGTCTGGAGTGGTAAGACAGCTTACTGATACGGCAAGCAATGCATTGATGTATATCGTGGTAATCCTTCTTGGTACATCCGTTGGAGCAACGACCAGTGCGGAGGCGTTCCTTAACAGGCAGACGCTCTATATCGTGGCTCTCGGTCTGGTGGCGTTTATGTTTGGTACGGCGGCGGGCGTGCTGTTCGGCAAGATCATGTGCGTGGCCACGGGCGGAAAGGTGAATCCTCTGATTGGTTCCGCCGGTGTGTCTGCGGTTCCGATGGCGGCCAGAGTATCCCAGAAGGTCGGTGCGGAATCCGATCCGACCAACTTCCTTCTGATGCACGCGATGGGACCGAATGTGGCCGGAGTTATCGGTACGGCGGTTGCAGCGGGAACATTTATGGCGATTTTTGGAGTGATGTAGTATTAGGAATATATGACTGACCAAAGGACGGTAAGAGAGGTCCGGTAAGGTTAAGTAACAAATTTTCATGGAGGATATAAAATGGCAGAGAAAAAACCAATTAAAATAACAGAAACCATTCTGCGTGACGCGCACCAGTCTCTGATCGCCACACGTATGACGACGGAACAGATGCTTCCGATCGTTGAGAAGATGGACAAAGTCGGCTATCATTCCGTAGAGTGCTGGGGCGGGGCGACCTTTGACGCGTCTCTCCGTTTCCTGAAAGAAGATCCGTGGGAGAGACTGCGCAAGTTCCGCGCCGGCTTCAAGAATACAAAGCTTCAGATGCTGTTCCGCGGACAGAATATCTTAGGCTATCGTCCGTATGCGGATGATGTGGTTGAGTATTTCGTACAGAAGTCTGTGGCTAATGGTATCGACGTGATCCGTATCTTCGACTGTCTGAATGACCTGCGCAACCTTCAGACGGCGGTTACGGCGGCAGTGAAGGAGAAGGCGGACGCACAGGTTGCGCTGTCTTACACGCTGGGCGATGCGTATACTCTGGAATATTGGGTTGATATTGCGAAGAAGATAGAGGATATGGGCGCTACGTCTATCTGTCTTAAAGATATGGCGGGACTTCTGGTTCCGTATAAAGCGACCGAGATGATCGAGGCGTTAAAGGAGGCCACCAGCCTTCCGATCCAGCTCCACACACATTATACGTCCGGCGTGGCTTCCATGACGTACTTAAAGGCTGTGGAAGCGGGCGTGGATGTGATCGACACGGCGATGTCGCCGTTCGCTCTTGGAACCTCCCAGCCTGCAACGGAGGTTATGGTGGAGACCTTCAAGGGTACGCCGTATGATACAGGATTTGACCAGAATCTCCTGTCAGAGATTGCGGACCACTTCCGTCCGATCCGCGACGCTGCGCTTGAGAGCGGGCTTCTGAACCCCAAGAACATGGGCGTTAATATCAAGACGCTGCTCTATCAGGTTCCGGGCGGTATGCTGTCCAACCTGACCTCACAGTTGAAGGAGCAGAACGCGGAGGATAAGTATTACGACGTGCTCGAAGAAGTTCCAAGAGTACGTAAGGATCTTGGAGAGCCGCCGCTTGTTACGCCGTCATCCCAGATTGTCGGTACACAGGCCGTATTCAACGTACTGATGGGCGAGCGTTATAAGATGGCGACCAAGGAGACCAAGGATATCTTAAGCGGCAAGTACGGCGCGACGGTCAAGCCGTTTGACGAGGATGTGAAGAAAAAGGTTCTTGGCGAGGATGCGGAGGTTATCACCTGCCGTCCGGCTGATCTGATCCCAGATGAGTTAGATACGCTCCGCAAGGAATGTGAGCAGTGGAGCCAGCAGGAGGAGGACGTGCTGTCTTATGCACTGTTCCCGCAGGTTGCCACAGATTTCTTCAAGTACAGAGAGGCACAGCAGACGAAGGTTGACCAGACTGTGGCAGATACGGAGAACGGAAGTTATCCGGTTTAAATAGTTCAGTATAACAGGAAGAGACTGCTTTGGCAGTTTCTTCCTGTTTTTTAATATGTCCAGCCAGCAGTAAAAATCATAGATTATGCATATATATATAAGTGTTTATAAAAACAACCTATTCGACAAAAAATGTAGTTTTATGTTATTATCTCTTTGTTAAATTTTATTTAGGGAGGAACTTTATGAAAAAAAGATTAGTAAGTCTGCTTCTCTGCCTTGGAATGGTTTCAACACTCTTTGCAGGCTGCGGAAGTTCAGACGGAGAGAAACAGTCAGAAAGTAGCGGAAGTACAGAAGGTACAAAAAGCGGCGGTACGGAATCAGATACATTGATCATTCCGGTATCGGCAACAGTGACAAGCCTGAATCCCTTGTTGGAGTCCATGGCGGAAGGGACGTTGCAGTTATCCCCATATTCTGACGAATTGTATTATGTGGCGGATGATGAGACAAGGTATTATCTTGCAGAGAGCTGTGAAGTGTCAGAAGATGGTTTGACTTATACGCTGAAACTGAAGGATAATTTAAAGTGGCATGACGGAGAGCCGATTACGGCTGATGACGTTATCTTTACGGCTGACTGCAATGCAGATACAGATAATGGTGCAGGTTTCACGAATGTGGTGTTTGCCGGTGAGGAGAAGGTGAAGTACGAGAAGGTGGACGATCTGACGGTTAATTTCACGATACCAAGTCCTTCCGCATCTTATTTTGAGGTACTGGGGAAATTGCAGATTATTCCGGCTCATGCCTTTGATGGCAGCACAGATATCAAATCAGCAGAAGCAAATCTAACGGATATTGGTTCCGGACCTTACAAATTATCAGAATTTAATGACGGTGAGTCTGTCGTGTTTGAGAAATTTGACGATTATTACGGAGGCGCACCACAGATTGAGAAGGTTGTGTTTCGGGTAATTTCAGATCCAAGCGTACAGGAAGTGGCTTTCAAGAACGGTGAGATCAATTATCTCCTTGTGTCATCTGACGCGACGGCAGAAGAGTTTGAGAATGTAGACGGAGCAGAGCTGCATCAGCTTGCAGAGGGACGGGTAAAATATCTTGCATGGAACAAGTATTGTGCAACATGGGAGAATCGTGATGCTGTGAAAGCGGTATTTCTGGCATTGAATCAGGAGGAGATTGTAAAAGGTGCATATGGAGAAGCAATGGGACTTCCGGCCAATACAATATTCAGCAGCCAGAATCTTTTCCATGACGACAGCATGAAGGGATATGAGCAGGATCTCGACGAAGCGAAAAAGCTGGCCAAAAGTTCCGGGCTGGAAGGAAAGACAATTAAACTCCATTATAATACAGACCGTGGTTTTATGGAGGATACGGCTTTGATGATCCAGCAGCAGTTAAAAGAGATCGATGTCAATGTTGAACTGGAAGGCATCGACGCCAATGGTTTCTTTGATGTTGTATTTACAGATCAAGCAGATTATGAATTATACTTGAATGAATATGGAGCTTCAGGAGATCCGGACTCAGTTGTTGCAGGTATGTATGACGGAACCTGGGGAATCAATGTGGATACGAGTGAAGAGATCCTCGAGCTGTTCAGGCAGGGAAGAGCTACCAATGATATGGAAGAGAGAGCATCTATCTATTCTGAGTTACAGAAGAAAGCGCAGGAAGAATATCTGGTTTATCCAATTGCTTATCCAAGCTACTGTTTTGTGACAACATCGAATCTTAAGGGAGCGGAAGAATATACGACAACACCTGTGTTTGAGGACTACACAAAACTTTATTTTGAATAAATTGAAAAGAATAGAAGGTCTGGGGAAATAGATTCTGTTTTGGCAGAATCTATTTCTACTATACGAGGAGAGATGGGATGAAAGACTTTATAATTAAGCGATTAGCGCAGACGCTGCTTGTGTTAGTGTTTGTATCTATGTTTGCATTCTCAATCATATATTTTTCACCGGGAGATCCACTGTATTTGTACACATCGCCGGCTGTTTCTTCATACAAAATGACAGAGGAACAGTTGAATGATATGAGAGAGGCGTTAGGATTGAACGGAAATGTTGCACAGAGATATGTAAACTGGGCAGGAAAGATGCTGAAAGGGGATTGGGGGTTGTCAATCAGCAACCATCAGCCGGTAAAGACGCAGATTCTTGATCGACTTCCAAATACAATAGGATTAATGGGGGCGGCCCTTCTGCTGTCAATACTGATTTCTATTCCTCTTGGACTTTTGGCCGGATATTATAAGAATCGGTGGATTGATAATATTATCAGTGGAATTTCCTATTTGGGTATCTCTCTTCCGGCATTCTGGTTTGGAATCATGCTGATCATTGTGTTTTCTTTGCATTTAAGTTGGTTCCCCAGTGCAGGAATGCGTACTATAGGGGTAAATTCTGCTATGGATGTAATACGTCATGGAGTTTTGCCTGTGATTGTACTGAGTGTGAACAATACAGCCGTTTTTGTGAGATATATTCGGTCAAATACGATTGAGCAGAAAGAGGAAGAGTATGTAATGACGGCAATATCCAAAGGAGTTCCCAAAATGCGGGTGCTGCGGGGGCATGTGCTTAAAAACTGCCTGCTTCCGATTATTACTATGGTGGGTATGAATTTTGGAACATTGATTACAGGTTCGTTTATTGTCGAGTCTGTTTTTGGATGGCCGGGACTTGGCACTCTGTGCCTGGATGCGATTAACAGCCGTGACTATACGATGATTATGGGAATTACAATGTTGGCATGTATGGTGCTTTTGATTGGAAATTTCCTGGCAGATTTGCTGTATGGATTTGCAGATCCAAGAATCAAGCAAGGAAGGGAGAAATAAGATGGATAAGAAAGCAATGAAAAAATTATTCTTTTCCAATAAAATGACAGTCGTATGTACGATATTGCTTATAGTGATAATCCTTGCCTCCTTGCTGGCGCCATTGTCGCCTTATGATCCGGATGCAGTAAATGTTGCCGAAAAGCTTGAGGAGGTCAGCAAAACGCATATTTTAGGAACGGACGAACTGGGAAGGGATACATTCACCAGGGCATTATATGGAGGAAGAGTATCCTTGATGGTAGGATTTGCCGCCATGTGCGTGGCAGTTGTGATAGGAACTCTGATTGGAACAATCAGTGGTTTTAAAGGTGGAAAAGTTGATATGGTCTGTATGAGGATTGTGGATGTATTTTTGTCTGTGCCAAGTCTTTTGTTTATTATTGTCGTGTATTCCTTTATGCCGAGGAATATGGTGACGCTGGTATTTATGCTGGCATCCTTTTCATGGACCAGAGTGGCAAGAGTTGTAAGAGCGCAGACATTGACGTTGAAAGAACGGGACTTTGTGCTGGCTGCAAATGCTTTGGGAGTGCGGCAGAAAACCATTATCTGGCGGCATATTATTCCAAATCTTATGCCGCAGATTATCGTGGCAGCCAGTCTTAGTATCGCAAATGCGATCTTGGATGAGTCGGCGCTCAGTTTCCTGGGATATGGCGTTCAGCTGCCTATGGCTTCCTGGGGGAGTATGCTCCAGAGTGCGCAGCAATATATTCTTCACAATCCGATTCTTGCAGTAGTGCCGGGAACTATGATTTTAATTACAGTGTTGTGCTTTAACGTACTGGGAGATATGCTTCAACAGATACTTGATCCCAAATTGGTGAAATAAGTCGGGAGGATTATTATGGATACGATATTGAAAGTAGAGAATCTGTCTGTTCTGTTCCGGACTTATGCGGGAGAAGTGCAGGCAGTTAGAAATATTTCTTTTGAAATAGAGGAAGGAAATGTGACAGCCATTGTGGGGGAGTCAGGATGTGGGAAATCTGTCACATCAAAAAGTATTATGGGTTTGATTAATAAGCCGGGGATTGTCTCAAAAGAAAGTAAAATATTTTTCCAAGATGAGAATATTCTGGAATATACGGAGAAACAATGGGAAAATTATCGGGGACAAGGGTGTTCCATGGTTTTTCAGGATGCGCTTACGGCTTTGAATCCAACCATGAATATCGGGAAACAGATTACAGAAAAAATATTAGTACATAAAAAAGTACCCAAAAAAGAAGCTTGGCAGGAGGGAATCCGAATGCTTGAACTTGTAGGGATTCCCAATGCCGCTATGCGTATGAAGCAATATCCGCATGAATTTTCAGGAGGTATGCGCCAAAGAGTGATGATTGCGATTGCGCTTACACTGAATCCCAAACTTTTGATTGCGGACGAACCAACGACTGCTTTGGATGTAACGATTCAGGCGGACATCTTAGAGATGATGAAAGACATTCAAAAGACACACGGCATGACGATTATATTGATTACTCATGATCTGGGAATTGTTGCGAATTTTGCTCAGAACATTATCGTAATGTATGCGGGAAAGGTTGTAGAGAAAGGAAGTTCTGAAGATATCTTTTATCGTCCGGCTCATCCATATACAGAAGCGCTTCTTCGTGCTGTACCAAGACTGGATGTTTCGGAGGAGACCTTAGAAACCATAGAGGGAGCTCCGCCGAATATGGCTAAGCCGCCGATTGGATGTCCATTTGCAGCCAGATGTAAGAAAAAGCTTCCTGTTTGTGAGCAAAAATTTCCGGAAAAGGCAGAATTGACGAAGGGACATGAGGTTTGCTGCTGGTTACAGAAGGGGGATAGATGATGACAGGTAAGGACAGATATTTGCTGGAGGTAAGCGGGTTAAAAAAATATTTTGAAGTGGGAAAGAAAAAGACCTTAAAAGCAGTGGATGAGGTTTCCTTTTATATCCGTAAAGGAGAGACCTTAGGAGTTGTAGGGGAATCCGGATGCGGAAAGACGACATGTGGAAGGACCTGTATTGGTCTTTATGAGAAGACGGATGGACAGGTATTGTACAGGGGGGAAGATGTTCACCAGATGAAAGGGGAAAAGAGAAGGCAATTTACGAAGCAGGCGCAGATTATTTTTCAAGATCCTTACGCCTCCCTGGATCCGAAGATGAAGGTTAGTGAGATCATTGCAGAAGGAATCCGGGCGCATGAACTTGCAGGTTCAGAAGCGGAGATAAAAAAGAGGGTGGAAGAACTTCTGGTTACGGTTGGTCTTGATGGATCTTACGGAACACGTTATGTACACGAATTTTCCGGCGGACAAAGACAGAGGATTGGGATTGCAAGGGCACTTGCTGTAGAGCCGGAATTTATTGTCTGTGATGAACCTATTTCTGCATTAGACGTTTCCATTCAGGCTCAGATTGTGAACTTGCTTGAAAAGCTTAAGAAAGAGAAAGGGCTTACCTACATGTTCATAGCCCATGATCTTTCGATGGTAAAGCATATTTCAGACAGGGTTATGGTAATGTATCTGGGAAAAATTATGGAGATTACAACATCGGAGAATCTTTATAACAAACCGGAGCATCCGTATACAAAAGCGTTGTTATCGGCAATTCCGATTCCGGATCCACATGTAGAAGAGAAGAAAGTGAGAATCCGTATGGCAGGTGAGATTCCCAGTCCGTTTAATCCTCCGTCAGGCTGTCGGTTTCAGAACAGATGTCCATATGCTGTTGAAAAATGCAGGATGGAAGAACCGGCATTAACTCAGATAGAAGAGGAACATTTTGCTGCATGTCATAGATGTGGAGAGTTTTAATTCAATAATCCAAATATTGGGATTTTCAAGAATGTCATATTTTTGCAATATAGACTCGGTTTACTTGTTTGTGGGCCAAAAAATCTGTATGTTGTATGATAAATGACATTTCTTGACAATCCCATTTTTGATTGGTAAAGTCTCTTGAATGTTTTCGGCTCAGGCTATATAATAGTAACGGTGTGAAAGAACCTAGAAAGAGGCTTTTTATTTTATGCTTAGCAAAAATGAATTGTGGAAGAAAATAGAAGATGGGTATCCGAAGTTCAGCAAAGGGCAGAGAAAGCTTGCGGATTTCATTCAAAAGGATTATGATAAGGCGGCGTTTTTGACGGCGGCCAGGATGGGAGAAGAGGTGGGCGTCAGTGAATCTACGGTAGTACGGTTTGCGATGGCCCTTGGTTACGAAGGGTATCCGGGATTCCAGAAGGCCCTTGGCGAGATGGTCCGGACGAAGCTGAATTCCATCCAGCGCATGGAAGTGACGTATGGCCGGATCAGCCAGGGGGAGATCCTGGCAACCGTTCTTCACTCGGACATCGAGAAGATCAAACTGACCATGGAGGCAATCGACCATGAGACCTTTGAGATGGCCGTGGACACGATCTTGAATGCGAGGAAGATCTTTGTGGTCGGGATCAGGAGCTGCGCGCCCCTTGCAAGCTTTCTGAGCTTCTATCTGAATCTGGTGTGCGATAACGTGATCGCAGTGAACACGAACAGCCCCAGCGAGATCTTCGAGCAGATGTTAAGGATCAATGAGGAGGACGCCATTATCGGTATCAGTTTTCCGAGGTATTCCATGCGTACATTGAAGGCGCTGGAATATGCCAGTAACCGGAAAGCCAAGGTGATCACCCTGACGGACAGCGTTCATTCTCCCATGACGCTGTATTCCTCCTGTAATCTGATCGCAAGGAGCGATATGGCTTCGATCGTGGATTCGCTGGTTGCGCCGCTGAGTGTGGTAAACGCTCTGGTGGTTGCGCTGTGCATGAAGAAGCAGAAGGAAGTGATCACGACGCTTGAGACGCTGGAAGAGATCTGGGACGAGTATCAGGTGTACAATAAGGACGAACTGAATATGGTAGGGGAGAAGATGGAGCTGTCCGGTGCGCGAGAGGAGGCAGAAAGATGAGCAGGGTTCTGGTGGTTGGCGGCGGCGCCGCGGGAATGTTTGCCGCGATAACGGCGGCAAGAGACGGGCATAAGGTCTGTCTGCTTGAGAAGAATGAGAAGCTGGGGAAGAAGCTGTTCATCACGGGAAAAGGCAGATGCAATATCACCAATGCCTGTGACATGGAGACGCTGTTTTCTTCGGTGGTCAGCAATTCCAGATTCCTGTACAGCAGTTTCTACGGATATACGAATCAGGATGTGATCCGTTTCTTTGAGGAGCTGGGAGTGAAGACGAAGGTGGAGCGGGGAGAGCGTGTATTTCCGGTATCGGACCATTCTTCGGATGTGATCCGCGCCATGGAGCAGGAGATGAAGCGGCAGAATGTTAAGGTCAGGCTCCATACAAGGGTAACGGGTATTACTGTCAGAGACGGTAAGTTCGTACAGGCGGAGCTGGCAGGAGGAGAGCATATCTGCGGGGACGCCTGTATCGTGACGACCGGGGGATTGTCTTATCCGACGACCGGCTCCACAGGAGACGGCTATCGTTTTGCAGAAGGATGCGGACATACGGTTGTCCCGTGTATGCCGTCGCTGGTGCCTATGGAGGTGAAGGAAAGCTGGGCGGGCAGTCTTATGGGACTTTCCTTACGGAATGTGTCGGCGTCTGTCTATCAGGGGAAAAAGCGGCTGTATCAGGAATTCGGGGAGATGCTGTTCACCCATTACGGCGTCAGCGGTCCACTGATCCTCAGTGCGAGCAGTTATGTGGGAGGCAGGCTCAAGAGCGGGGAGTTACGGCTTGAGATCGATTTAAAGCCTGCGCTTGACGAGGAGCAGCTTGACCAGAGGGTACGGCGGGATTTTGAGGAGAACTTAAACCGGCAGTTTAAAAATGCGGTTGGAAAATTGTTCCCTTCCAAATTGATCCCGGTTATGGTAGAATTAAGCGGGATCGATCCGGAGAAAAAGGTTAATGTCATATCGAAGGAAGAACGGCTTGGATTCGTGCGTCTGATCAAGCATCTGACACTGACGCTTACGGGGCTTAGGGATTACAATGAGGCGGTCATTACCCGGGGAGGCGTGAATACAAAGGAAGTGGATCCAAAGACGATGGAGTCAAAGTATATAAGGGGCCTGTATTTCGCGGGAGAGGTACTGGATCTGGATGCGCTGACCGGAGGATTCAATCTACAGATCGCATGGTCTACGGGATATGCGGCAGGACATGGCATACCGTAAATATAAGCAGAGGAGAGATTAAAAGATGGGATATAATGTTGCAATTGACGGACCGGCGGGAGCGGGGAAGAGCACGATCGCCAGGCTGGTGGCAGAAGAGAAGGGATACGTCTACGTAGATACAGGAGCTATGTACAGGGGGCTTGCGATCCACTTTCTCGACAAGGGGATCCGTGCAGAGGAGACAGAAAAGGTGATCGCGGCATGTGAGGATGCGGATGTGAAGATCCGGTATGAAGACGGTGTACAGCAGGTATACTTAAATGGCACGAACATTACGGGAAGGCTGCGCGATGAGGCGGTCGGACAGATGACTTCAAAGTGTTCGGTGATCCCTGCTGTGCGCAGTAAGCTTCTGGACCTTCAGAGGGAGCTTGCAAGGACGCAGGATGTGATCATGGATGGAAGGGATATCGGTACCTGTGTGCTCCCTTGCGCGGATGTGAAGGTCTATCTGACGGCGAGTGTCAGGACGCGGGCAAAGCGCCGTTATGATGAACTGACGGCGAAGGGGGAGACATGTGACCTTGAGGAGATCGCAAGGGATATCAAGGAGCGGGACGAGCGTGATATGAACCGGGAGACGGCGCCGCTTAAGCAGGCAGAGGATGCGGTTCTGGTGGACAGCTCTGACATGACGATCGACGAGGTTGTGAGGACCATAGCAGGATTGTGCAGGTAGAAGCGGGGAGTTATTTATGAATGTTTTATTAGCCAGGACTGCCGGTTTCTGCCCCGGCGTGAAGCGTGCGGTAGAGACGGTGTATGAGCAGGTCCGTCTCCACCAGAAAGAGAAGATCTTTACATACGGCCCGATCATCCACAATGAAGGAGTGATCCGCGATCTTGAAGACCAGGGGGTAAAGATCATCCACTCTGCAAAAGAGCTTCAGACGATCCGGGAGGGGATAGTCATCATCCGTTCACATGGTGTCGCGAGGAATATCTACGAACAGATCGAAGCGCAGGGACTCTCCTGTGTGGACGCGACCTGTCCGTTTGTGAAGAAGATCCATAAGATCGTAGACGAAGAAAGTCAAAAAGGAGCATATATTGTCATCATCGGAAACAGCGACCATCCGGAGGTGGAGGGCACTCGGGGATGGGGCAGAGGCCAGGTGAGCGTGATCCAGACGGAAGAAGATGCACAGCGGTTTGAGCTTGCGGATAAGGGGCAGAAAGTGTGTATCACAGCCCAGACGACATTTAATTACAATAAATTCAAAGATTTAGTTGAAATTATTGATAAAAAGGGTTATGATATAATTGTTTTAAATACGATTTGTAATGCGACGAAGGTCCGTCAGGAAGAAGCGCGCCGTATTGCAGGCAGAGTAGATGCTATGATGGTGGTAGGGGACAAGCGTAGTTCGAATACTCAGAAGTTATTTGAAATATGTAAGAACGAATGTTTGAATACGTACTATATACAGACACTTGACGATTTGGATATGAATCAATTAAGGTCCGTGGAAACAGTAGGTATTACAGCAGGGGCATCCACGCCCAATATTATAATTGAGGAGGTTCAAAATTATGTCAGAATTAACTTTTGAACAAATGTTGGAAGAGTCTTTTAAGACAATAAGAAATGGAGAGGTTGTAGATGGTACTGTCATCGATGTGAAGCCCGATGAAATCATCTTGAATATAGGTTATAAGGCAGACGGTATCATCACAAGAAGCGAGTATACGAATGAGGCGAATGCAGATCTGACAACGATGGTATCTGTAGGGGATTCCATGACTGCAAAGGTCTTGAAGGTTAATGATGGCGAAGGTCAGGTGTTATTGACATACAAGAGACTGGCCGCTGAGAAGGGCAATGAGAGACTTCGCGAAGCATTTGAGAACCATGAGGTATTGAAGGCTCCGGTGGCGCAGATCCTTGGCGGCGGATTGAGCGTAGTGATCGAGGAGGCCAGGGTATTTATCCCTGCGAGTCTGGTATCAGATACTTATGAGAAGGACCTGAGCAAGTATCAGGATCAGGAGATCGAGTTCGTGATCAGCGAGTTCAATCCGAGAAGGAACCGTGTGATCGGCGACAGAAGACAGCTGCTTGTTGCTGAGAGGGCAAGGAAGCAGAGCGAGCTCTTTGCAAGGATCCAGGCAGGCGACAGAATGGAAGGCGTTGTTAAGAATGTAACAGATTTTGGCGCATTTATCGATCTGGGAGGAGTTGACGGACTGCTCCATATCTCAGAGATGTCCTGGGGACGTGTAGAGAATCCGAAGAAGGTCTTCAAGGTTGGCGAGACTGTAGAAGTCATGATCAAGGAGATCCACGATACAAAGGTTGCTTTAAGCCTTAAGTTCCCTGAGAGCAATCCATGGGCGAATGCTGATGATAACTATGCAGTCGGCAACGTGATCGACGGCAGGGTGGCAAGGATGACAGATTTCGGTGCGTTTATCGAACTGGCGCCGGGAGTGGATGCATTGCTCCATGTTTCACAGATTTCAAGGGCCCACGTAGACAAGCCGTCAGACGTGCTGTCTGTAGGACAGGAGATCACGGCTAAGATTGTGGATCTGAATGTTGCAGAGAAGAAGATCAGCCTGAGTATGAAGGCGTTGGAGACGGCAGGCGAAGAGGCTGTGCCGCAGACAGAAGGCGTGGATGAGGCTGCAAAAGACGAGTAGGTAACATTTGTCGGAAGATGCAGTATGACAGGGTAGAGGCCGGATGGTCTCTACCCTTTTAATGTGGTAAAGAGCGGAGGAATGCCGCCGCTTTTATGCGTTAAAGTTTCGTCAAGATGTTTGTGAAAATATACAATGAAATCCACGGTTTTACTGGATAAACAGTAGATTTTATTGTATAGTAGATAATGAAAAAATAGGAAGGAAGGATAAAGGGATGGCATTGTTAACGTTTAAGGGTGGCATTCACCCGGATGACGGCAAGAGCCTGGCAAAGGATAAGGCGATTGTCGAGGTAAGACCTAAAGGGGATCTGGTGTATCCGGTATCTCAGCACATCGGGGCTCCGGCTAATCCGGTCGTGGCGGTCGGTGACCGTGTATTAAAAGGCCAGATGATAGCGGAAGCCGGAGGATTCGTGTCGGCGCCGATCTATGCATCAGTTTCAGGAAAGGTTAAGGCCATTGCCCCGCACCTGAATCCGACAGGCGGGACAGTGAACAGTATCGTGATCGAGAATGACGGAGAGTACGAAGAGGTAGAGTATCCGGCCGTAAAGCCGCTAAATGAGATGACGAAGGAAGAGATCCTGAACACAATTGGCAATGCAGGAATCGTAGGTATGGGCGGTGCGGGATTCCCTGCCAAAGTAAAGCTCTCACCAAAAGAACCGGACAAGATTGACTATATTATAGCAAACTGCGCGGAATGTGAACCGTATATCACGGCAGACTACAGATGTATGCTGGAGATACCGGAGAAGCTGGTAGGCGGAATGAAGATTATCCTCAGGCTCTTTGATAATGCAAAGGGCATATTTGGGGTGGAGGATAATAAGCCTGACTGCATCGCGAAATTAAAAGAGCTTACAAAGGACGAGCCGAGAATGGAAGTGCTCGCGCTTAAGACGAAGTACCCTCAGGGCGGTGAGCGCCAGCTGATCTATGCGTCAACGGGAAGAGCGATCAATTCAGCGATGCTTCCTGCGGATGCCGGCTGTGTAGTTAACAATGTTGCGACGATTATCAGTATCTATGAGGCCGTGGCGGAAGGAAGACCGTCTATGGAGCGCGTCACGACTGTAAGCGGAGACGCCGTGAATGAGCCGGGCAATTTCCGTGTTCCCTTTGGAATGAACCAGGCAGAGCTGATCGACGCGGCAGGCGGGTATAAGAGTGAGCCCGAGAAGGTGATCTCCGGCGGACCGATGATGGGATTTTCTATGTTTTCCCTGGATGTGCCGGTCACGAAGACTTCTTCGTCAATCCTGTGCCTTACAAAGGATGAGGTCGCAAAGTTTGAACCGACGGCATGTATCAACTGCGGACGGTGTGTAGATGCCTGTCCGAGCCGTCTGATCCCGTCAAGGCTTGCAGATTATGCAGAGCATCATGACGAGGATGCATTCACGAAGCATGAGGGACTGGAATGCATGGAATGTGGTTCATGCAGTTTCGTATGTCCGGCGAAGAGACCGCTTAAACAGGCGATTGGTTCCATGAGAAAAATTGCGCTTGCGAACCGAAAGAAGAAGTAAGGATAAGGATACCCGTCCGGACAGTAAGGCGTGCTTTGGCAGGCTGTGTCTGGGTAAGGGAATAGAAATGAAAAGAGAGGAAGAGGTGAACAAACGTGAGTGAGAACAAGTTAAAAATGTCATCTTCACCACACATTCGTTCCAAAGTTACTTCAGCCAATATCATGCTCTATGTGACGATTGCGCTGCTGCCGGCTTCTGCTTTCGGCGTATGGAACTTTGGCGTGTCAGCTCTCGTGATGCTGATCTGCACGACGGCGTCCGCGGTCCTGACTGAATACATATATGAGAAGTTAATGCATAAGAAGATCACGGTAAATGATTTCAGCGCGGTGGTTACCGGATTGCTGCTGGGACTTAACATGCCGCCGTCCGCACCGTGGTGGATGGGTGTGCTTGGAGGTGTATTTGCGATCCTGATCGTGAAGCAGCTTTTTGGAGGTCTGGGACAGAACTTTATGAACCCGGCGCTTGGAGCAAGATGTTTCCTGCTGATTTCCTTTACCAGTCAGATGACGACCTTCGTCTATGACGGAGTGACAGGACCTACTCCGCTGGCTCAGTTAAAGAGCGGAGAGGTTGTGGACAGTATGAGTATGCTGCTTGGCCGTATTCCGGGTACGATCGGCGAGACGTCTGTGATCGCTGTCATCATCGGTGCGATCTTCCTGATTCTTATGGGGATCATCGATCTTCGGATCCCGGGAACCTATATCGCATCTTTTGTAGTTTTCATCGGTATCTTCGGACATTTTGCCAATCCGGATGTGGGATTCTTCGATCCCCAGTACATCACCGCACATTTATGCGGAGGCGGTCTGATGCTTGGCGCATGGTTCATGGCTACTGATTATGTAACTTCACCGATTACGAAGAAGGGGCAGATCGTCTATGGTATGCTTCTTGGAATTCTGACCGGTCTGTTCCGTCTCTTCGGCGGTTCTGCGGAAGGCGTATCTTATGCGATCATCATCGGCAACCTGATCGTACCGTTGATCGAGAGAGTTACTTTTCCGAAGCCATTCGGTAAAGGAGGAGAGAAGTAATGAATAAGATATTAAAGAATACACTGATCCTGACAGCGATCACGCTGGCTGCGGGACTTGGACTCGGGCTGGTATATGAAGTAACGAAGGCTCCCATTGCCCAGGCAAAGGAGACTGCGAAGAAGGAAGCGTGGCAGATGGTATTCCCGGAGGCGGATATTAATGATTTTGAGCAGATAGAGCTGGATTCGGCCGCCGCTGATCAGGCGGTTTCCGATATGGGTGTCAACGGAACGATCGACGAAGCCTGTACAGTCGGCGATATGGGATATGTTGTGACGGCTACGGATAAGGACGGATTCGGCGGAAGTATCCAGGTCACGGTAGGTATTACCAGCGACGGTACGGTGAACGGTGTTTCCATCCTGTCTATCAACGAGACAGCAGGTCTTGGCATGAAGGCCGCAGAACCCGCATTCTATGGGCAGTATGAAGGTAAACAGACAGAGAAGTTTGTAGTATCCAAGGACGGCGGAAACGGAGAGCCGATCGACGCGTTAAGCGGTGCGACGATCACGTCAAGGTCGGTGACAGGGGCCGTCAATGCGGCGCTTGGATATTATCAGGCTGCATTTCAATAACGGATAGGAGGTAGTTAAGATGAATAATTGTACCGAAAGAATCTATAACGGTCTGGTCAAGGAAAACCCTACCTTCGTTCTGATGCTGGGTATGTGTCCGACCTTGGCGGTAACGACATCCGCTGTTAACGGCGTTGGTATGGGCCTGTCTACGACAGTCGTGCTCGTGCTGTCGAATATGCTGATCTCCATGCTGCGTAAGATCATTCCGGATTCCGTCAGGATGCCGGCGTTCATCGTAGTCGTGGCTTCATTTGTAACTATTGTACAGTTCCTGCTGGAAGGTTTTGTTCCAAGCCTTTACGATTCGCTTGGACTTTACATTCCATTGATCGTAGTAAACTGTATCATTCTCGGCCGTGCCGAGAGCTATGCATCCAAGAATCCGGTTCTGCCGTCTATTTTCGACGGTATCGGAATGGGACTTGGATTTACCGTGGGGCTTGCCGCTATCGGTATCGTGCGTGAAGTCATCGGTACAGGCGCGATCTTTGGACAGCAGATCCTTCCCCTTGCGGATGCGGCGGCTGGAACGGGCGGTTATGTGCCGGTGACGATCTTCATCCTTCCGCCAGGTGCGTTCCTGGTGCTTGCATTCCTTGTTGCATTGCAGAATAAGGTAAGGAACAATGCGGCGAAGAAGGGTAAGAAGGTGACAGAACCGGCAGGATGCGGTGAAGGATGTGCTTCTTGCGGTAACAGTGCGTGCGGCGGAAATGTTTTTCCGACAGGAAATGAGAAGTAGGAGGGGTACATAGATGAAAGAATTATTGATTATTGCAATCGGCTCGGCTCTTGTGAATAACGTTGTACTCAGCCAGTTCCTGGGGATCTGTCCGTTCCTTGGCGTATCCAAGAAGGTGGATACGGCGGCAGGCATGGGCGGTGCGGTAGTATTCGTTATCACGATAGCTTCACTTGTTACCAGCTTGATCTATAAGTTTATCCTGATGCCGCTTGGGTTCGAATACTTGCAGACCATCGTATTCATCCTGATCATTGCGGCGCTGGTTCAGTTCGTAGAGATGTTCCTCAAGAAGGCGATGCCCCCGCTTTACAATGCGCTTGGCGTGTATCTGCCTCTGATCACAACCAACTGTGCCGTTCTTGGTGTTGCGTTGACAAACGTACAGAAGGAATACAGCATTCTCCAGGGTGTGATCAATGGTATCGGAACATCTGTGGGATTCCTGATCGCTATTGTGATCATGGCGGGAATCCGTGAGAAGATTGAGTATAATGACATTTCAGAGTCCTTCCAGGGAACTCCGATCGTGCTGGTGACAGCCACCCTTATGGCGATCGCGTTCTGCGGATTCTCAGGACTGATATAGGAGGGGGCATAGCGATGAGTGTTACAGGTATTATAATTGCTGCTGTGATCGTGGGCGGCACCGGTTTGTTCATTGGTGTGTTCCTTGGTGTGGCAGGCAAGAAATTTGCGGTAGAGGTAGATGAGAGAGAGGAAGCCATTATGGGTGTGCTTCCGGGGAATAACTGCGGCGGCTGCGGTTACGCGGGATGTTCCGGCCTTGCGGCGGCGATCGTCAAGGGCGAGGCGGAGATCGGCGGATGTCCGGTAGGCGGTGCGCCGGTGGCAGAGAAGATCGGCGCCATCATGGGTGTGGAAGCCGGAGCGCAGGCACGTCAGACTGCATTTGTAAAGTGTGCGGGCACCTGTGACAAGGCGGGCAAGGACTATGAGTATCATGGGCTTAATGACTGTATCATGGTGAATATGATGCAGGCGGGAGGTCCGAAGTCCTGCAATTACGGATGTCTTGGCGAGGGAAGCTGTGTGAAGGCATGTCCGTTCGATGCGATCCATATCGTGGACGGAGTTGCTGTCGTTGATAAGGAAGCGTGTAAGGCCTGCGGTAAGTGTATTGCTGTATGTCCAAAGAAGCTTATCGAGCTTGTGCCTTATGATCAGAAGCATCTGGTGGCGTGCAGTTCTCATGACAAGGGCAAAGATGTGATGAAGGCTTGTTCCGTTGGATGTATCGGATGTAAGATGTGTGAGAAGGTCTGTGAGTCTGACGCCGTAAAGGTGGAAGGCAATGTTGCGCATATTGATCCGGAGAAGTGTACGGACTGCGGTAAGTGTGCGGAGAAGTGTCCGAAGAAGTGTATTTTGTAGAAGATATTTTGACGGGTAAGCACTGCAAAGAGCAGTCCTGCGATGGGAAGTGCAGAAGTATGAGACGAACTTTTAGACAGACGCTCCGTGAGGCTGTCATGCTGCTATGGAAAGATATCAAAGATATGAAATGGGCGGTTATATTAATAACCGCCTATTTTGCATTGGGGTGGAAGTATCTGTACAGCTTATGTCCGGTGGTGGTTATTACAGGATTCCCATGTCCGGGGTGCGGGCTTACAAGGGCCGGGGTACGGATGCTTTGGCTGGATTTTGCAGGGGCGTTTGAGATTCAGCCGTTTATCTATCCGATCGCTTTGTTTATGGGGAGCTTTGGATGGAACCGTTATCTTGGGAAGCGGAAGATGGGGAGATATCTGAAGGGCTTTCTGATTATGATAATGACAGGGATGATCATATTCTATATCTGGAGGATGATGAATTATTTCCCCGGGGAATCTCCAATGAATTATTATCATAATAATCTGATCAATAGATGGGTGAATGCCCTGGGCCGTTAAAAGAAAGTGAATGAGATTATTGTTAGAATCCTCAAAATGATTGAAATTACCCGATTCCCGTGGTAAAATAAGCAGGAAAGTATTAAGAGTTTTATGAGGAGGATGTTACTATGGACAATAACTTTGATAATACACCCAAAGATAATAACGCTCCAGTGAGTTTATCGAAGGAGACAGGCGCCGAAGGTCAACGTCCGGATTCGAATGGGGACCAGTCAGGCGCGAAGGCTGACGCAGGCCGGCAGTACACGGATCCGAATGCAGGCCAGCAGCCATACAACGGTCAGCAGTACCAGTATGGACAGAACCAGCAGAGCGGCGGCAATTACAATCAACAGCAGTATTATAACCAGCAGAATCAGTCGAATGGTTATAACTATAACCAGCAGAACGGCTATAATCAGCAGAATGGCTATAATTACGGACAGCAGAGCGGTTATAATTATCAGGATAATTACAGCTATAATACCGGGAATGGCAGCCCTTACAACCAGATGTATGAATCGGGGATGGACAACAGCCCGATGTCGATGGGTGACTGGGTTCTGACAATACTGGCGCTGATGATTCCATGTTTTGGAGTTATTCTTTACTTTATCTGGGCGTTCAGTAAGACTACGAATGTGAACAGAAGGAACTTCTGCCGTGCCCAGCTGGCTATCACGGGCGTAGTGCTGGTGATCTATATGATATTCATAGCTTTATTCGGTTCGATGATATTTAGTTCAGGGTTCTACTATTAATGATCAGAGGTTTCACAGGCAGAATATAAAAGAAGCAGTCAGAGCGAGTTGCGTTTCTGGCTGCTTTCTTTTGGATGAATCTAATTCTTCATCTTATGCTGGAAATTCTTACTATAGTGGATCTTATTATCATTCGTGATAAATACTCCGTCTACGTTATCTAACTGGCTGATCAGCCGCATCCCTTTGTCGAAACCCAGCAGGAAACAGGTAGTGCTGAGCGCGTCGGCCGTGAGTGAGGAATCTGTGATGATCGTGACACTGTAGAGATTATTCTCACAGGGATAGCCTGTTCTGGGATCGAGGATGTGATGGTACTTTTTCCCGTCCACTTCAAAATAACGCTGATATATCCCGGAGGTTACGATGGACTTGTCGGATATACGGACAGAGGTAACAGGAGTTCCCGTGGTGTCAAAAGGCTTCTGGATGCCGATGTTATAATCGGAGCCGTCTGGTCTTCCTCCTATGGTCAGCACATTCCCGCCAAGATCAATGACCGCGTGTTTTACGCCCTCTTCTTTCAGGTATTCCTTAACTCTGTCTGCGATATAGCCCTTGGCGATCCCGCCCACGTCGATTCTGGCAAGGGGATCCAACAGCTGGACAGTGTTATCCTTGATAAGGATATTCTTGTAGTCTACGTGGCCAACAGCGCCGGTAACCGCCTCAGGAGCAGGAACAACAGGCTCTTCTGCATGAAAATCCCACAGCTCCGATACCGGTGCGATGGTGATGTCAAAGACGCCGTTCGACAGATCGCTGTAATAGAGCGCCTTCTTGATAAGCTTGACCGTCTCAGCAGAGACCTCCACAGGATTGCCGCCGGCATTGTTGATGCGGAAGATCTCGCTGTCTTCCACTTTGTTGGAGAACATCGCGTCGTATTTCCTGCACAATTTCCGGCATCCCTCTAAGACCTCCTTGTCTGCCGGTTCCCTGATCTCAATGCGCACGATCGTATCAAAAAGTGTGTCCGTATAGATCTGGTCTTCTTCGCTTGGAATGGCGCCGCATCCGGATAAGAGCAGAGCAAAGGCCAGTAATATGGGTAAAATCTTATGTCTCATAAAATCCATTCAATTTTGTTCCTTTCGTTTCACTTTGGCACAAATAATAATGAAAAATCCGCGATTTGCATGATCGAATTTTATTATACCATAAAAAAGGAGATATGCAATCGAACATGTGGTTGAAGATGTGGATTTCTTGTGTTAGAATAATGCGTAGAGTGAATCAAAGGGGTAAGAGACTATGAAGACCGGTTTAAAGAAGAAGGACTGGCTCCTGATCCTGATCATCCTGTGTGTGGCAGGTCTTACGGTTCTGGCTCATACGTATATCGGCGGCAGGGGAGCCAATAAAGTGGTGGTCAAGGTAGACGGAGTGATCCAGGGAACTTACAGCCTGTCAGAGGACGGCAGGATAGAGATCAATGACGGGACGAATGTGATAGAGATTTCGAACGGAAAGGCAGACATGATCGAGGCGGACTGTCCGGACCAGCTCTGCGTCAACCAGAAGGCGGTGTCACGAAATCATGAGAATATCATCTGCCTGCCGAACAAGGTAGTCGTGGAGGTGGAATCGGTCGAGGAGAGCGAGTACGATGCGGTGACGAATTAGAGGGAGGCTTTCCGTGAAGAACAGGGTGGCATATTTTGGCGTATTTACAGCGCTTGCGTTGATCTTCAGCTATATAGAGACGCTGATACCGGTGAATTTCGGTATCTACGGGGTGAAGCTTGGACTGGCGAATCTGATCATTGTCGTGGCGCTGTATAAGATTGGAATTGGAGAAGCGTTTCTGTTATCGGTGGTCCGTGTGGTACTCTCCGGCTTTCTGTTTGGGAATTATTTCAGTATCATATACAGTCTTGCGGGAGGGATGCTGAGCCTTGCGGTCATGTCCCTTCTTAAGAGGAGCGGCGGATTCAGCGTGATGGGCGTCAGCATTGCGGGAGGGGTTTTTCATAATATCGGACAGCTGATCGTGGCGATGCTGGTGGTGGAGACCTTCAGTGTCATCTATTATGTTCCGGTGCTCCTGACTGCGGGGATGCTGGCAGGGCTTGTCATAGGGATCGCGGCGAACGGGATGTTAAGAAGGCTTAAGGGGCTTAAGATGTGAGTAAGAAGTGCACGAAGAACAGTACAGGAGGGATTTATGATATCATATCTAAAGGGATCGCTTGCGGCGGTGGAAGAGGATAAGGTGATTGTTGATGTGGGCGGTGTGGGTTACGGAGTATATATGTCCGGCCAGGCTATGGGACAGCTTCCGCCTGTGGGGAGAGAAGTGAAGCTCCATACATATCTGAATGTGAAGGAGGACGCGATGCAGTTGTACGGTTTCCTGACACGGGACGACCTGACGGTGTTTAAGCTTCTGATCGGGGTAAATGGGATCGGCCCTAAGGGAGGTCTCGGCGTGTTGTCCGTGCTGAGCCCGGATGACTTAAGGTTTGCGGTCTTATCAAGTGATGTGAAGGCGATCTGCGCGGCGCCGGGGATCGGGAAGAAGACGGCGGAGAAGCTGATGAAGGTTAAGG
>CAJTRO010000010.1:73462-87820 GCA_910579015.1 uncultured Dorea sp.
TCCTTGAACTGCGGGACAAGCTCAAGCTGGAGGATGCGTTGGAGCATATTGCCATGGAGGCCGGGGCGCCGGCAAAGAGTGAATATCACAATGAGATCCAGGGCGATGCGATCGAGGCGTTAGTTGCGCTTGGATACGGAAGTACCGAGGCGTTAAAGGCGGTCAGGAAGGTTGAGATAGATGATAAGATGGGGACGGAGGATGTATTGAAGCTGGCGTTGAAGTATATGACTGTCTAGAAATAGGGGGAGGAAAAGGATATGGGCAGAAGGATTATCACGGCAGAGAATCTTGAGGAGGATGTTAAGATAGAGGAACACCTGCGTCCGCAGCTTTTGAAGGATTATGTGGGGCAGGAGAAGGCGAAGGAGACCTTGAAGATTTATATAGAGGCTGCAAAAGCCAGGAATGAGGCGCTGGATCACGTGTTGTTCTATGGTCCGCCCGGATTGGGAAAGACAACTCTTGCAGGGATCATTGCCAATGAGATGAATGTGAATATCAAGATCACCTCCGGTCCGGCGATCGAGAAGCCGGGGGAGATGGCGGCTATCCTGAATAACCTCCAGGAGGGATATTCTGTTCGTCGATGAGATCCACAGGCTGAATCGGCAGGTGGAGGAGGTGCTCTATCCGGCGATGGAGGATTATGCGATCGACATCATGATCGGAAAGGGTGCAAGCGCAAGGTCGATCCGTCTGGATCTTCCGAAGTTCACTCTGGTGGGCGCGACGACGCGCGCGGGGATGCTGACGGCGCCTCTGCGGGACCGCTTCGGAGTCATGAACCGCATGGAGTTCTATACGATAGAAGAATTGAAGACCATTATCCTGCGTTCTGCGAAGGTTCTGGATGTGGGGATTGACGAGAAGGGCGCCTACGCGCTTGCAAGAAGGTCAAGAGGGACGCCCAGGCTTGCGAACCGTCTGCTTAAGAGAGTGCGGGATTTTGCCCAGGTGAAGTATGATGGATATATTACGGATGAGGTGGCGAACTATGCGCTTGATCTTCTGGAGGTTGACAAGGAGGGGCTTGACCAGACCGACCGGGAGCTTCTGTATGTGATGATCGACAAGTTTCTGGGAGGCCCTGTGGGGTTAGATACTCTTGCGGCGGCGATCGGAGAGGACGCGGGAACGATTGAAGATGTGTATGAGCCTTATCTTCTTAAGAACGGATTTATCCAGAGGACGCCAAGGGGCAGGGTTGTGACGGATGCGGCGTATGTGCATCTTGGAATTTCACGTGAAATTATAGAAAAATAGTTGGTTTTTATAGAAGATTAGTTTATAATAGTTATCAGAGATTAAGAATTTTCGAGGAGGCTTCTAATGGCATCATCAAAAAACTTTACGGAAGTATTAATTGGGGGAAAAGTATTTACCCTGAGCGGTTTTGAAAGTGAAGATTATCTCCAGAAGGTATCTACATATCTGAATCATAAGATTGAAGAGTGCAGTAACAGTGAGGGATACCGGAAGCAGAGCGCCGAGACCAGAAGCATCTTGCTTGCGCTGAATATTGCAGATGATTATTTTAAGGCAAAGAGACAGGGCGGTACGCTGGAAAGTGATATAGAGGCAAAGGATAAGGAGATGTATGATCTGAAGCATGAGTTGATATCGGTTCAGATCAAGCTGGAGAATGCAGAGAAGTCCATGGACAGGCTTAAGGAGGAGAATAAGGAGTTCCAGATGAAGATTGTCCAGCTGGAGACGGAGATAAAGAATAATCGTAAGAAATAGGCTGTCTTTAGACAGCCTTTTTTAAAGAGGAAGGGAATATGAAGAGACAAGTTGAGATACTGGCGCCGGCGGGCTCCCTTGAGAGCCTCAAAGCGGCTGTCTGCGCGGGAGCAGACGCGGTATATGTGGGCGGAGCAAGGTTCGGGGCGAGGGCGTATGCGAAGAATTTGTCCGAAGAAGAGCTTCTTCGGGCTATCGATTATGTCCATATTCATGGGAGACGGATTTATCTTACAGTAAATACGCTGCTTAAGGATGGGGAGATCGATCAGCTGTATGATTATCTGCTCCCCTATTATCTGCGGGGACTGGACGGAGTGATCGTGCAGGATATCGGGGTGATCGAATATCTGCGGACGCATTTTTTGGATCTGCCCATTCATGCCAGCACCCAGATGACGATCACGGGGACGGACGGAGCGGCATTTCTTATGCGTCAGGGGATTACGCGCGTGGTTCTGGCCAGGGAGCTGTCTCTTGGGGAGATACGCAGGGTAAAGCAGGAGACGGGGCTTGAGATAGAATGCTTTGTTCACGGAGCCTTGTGCTATTGCTATTCGGGACAGTGCCTGCTCAGCAGTATGATCGGAGGGCGGAGCGGGAACCGCGGACAGTGTGCTCAGCCCTGCCGTCTGCCCTACAGTGCCAAGGCGGGGAAGCCGGCGGACATGATGAGCCTTAAGGATCTGTGCACCATCGACATGATACCAAAGCTTGTGGAGGCGGGGATCGATTCTTTTAAGATCGAAGGACGGATGAAGCAGCCGGATTATGTCTATACGGTGGTGAGCATGTACCGGAAATATACGGATCTGTACATACAGAAGGGCGCCGGGAACTATAAGGTGGAGGACAAAGACCGGGAAAGACTGCTTGGGGTGTATACAAGAAGAGGATACACGGACGGGTATTATGAACGTAAGAACGGGAGGGAGATGATATCTTTTGAACGTCCCTCACAAAAGGAACCGCCTTTGGAATATTGCCCGCCAAAGGAATTGCAAGAAAAAATTAATGGTAATTTAATACTTTTTTCCGGAGAGCGTGCTAAACTGGTACTGGAATATCGTACCGGCAGAGTGGAGTGCACAGGCGGGATCGTACAGCCGGCCATGCGTCAGCCTCTGACAGGGGACAGAGTTGAGAAGCAGATGAGAAAGACCGGGAATACCTGCTTCTGCTTTGACAGGCTTTCCATCGAGATGAAGGGAGAAGTGTTTCTTCCGATGCAGGCGTTGAACGAGCTTCGAAGAGAGGGGCTTTTAAGGCTTGAGGAGTGTATTCTTGAAGATTACAGGCGGAAGAGCCCTGAGAAGCTGTCTGATGGAATCAGCATGGATAGCAGATATCCGGGAACAGACCTGAAAGGGGTTCTGTCGTGCGTGGTCCAGACGCGGGAGCAGTTAGAAGAAGCGCTTGGCTGCGCGTATATGGAAGTCATCTATGTTGACAGCGGGCTGGGGCTTAAGAAGGAGATCCGGCAGTTGATCTTAAGAAACAGGAGCAGATGCAGATACTATCTTGCCCTGCCTTACATCTGCCGCGAGACTCATGCGAAGCAGTGGGAAAGTCTGTATGCCTGTGTGTCCGGCGAAGGGGCGGATAACGGGATCTATGACGGCGTGCTGGTCCGGAACTGGGAAAGCCTTTCAAGGCTTAAGGCACTTGGATATGACAAAGATATTTGTCTGGATCAGAATCTGTATGTATTTAACAGATATGGGAAATCTTTTATTAACCGCCAGGGATCCAGGCGGTATGCGGCGCCTTTGGAACTGAATGCAAGAGAGCTTAGAACTCTTGATATCCAGGGAGCGGTTATGAATGTATATGGATATCAGCCCGTGATGGTTACGGCAAACTGTATCCTCGAGACCACGGACAGGTGCCGGAAGGAAGAGGGGTACACAGATATCCGGGACCGCTGTAAGAAACGTTTTGCTGTGCGGACATGCTGCAAGTACTGCTATAATGTGATCTATAACAGCGAGCCTGTGTTTCTTGCAGATCTTGCAGAGGAGATTATGGAATTATCCCCCGGGGAGTTAAGACTTGATTTTACTATAGAGACCAGGGAAGAGACGCGCCGGATACTGGAGACGTATGTGGATGCGTTCATCCATAAAAGGAGTGTGGAGGCGCCGTCTTCTGGGTATACAAGAGGTCATTTCAGGCGGGGAGTAAAGTAGGTGGAGAATTGGTAAATATTATTGTTGAATTGTCAAAATATATGATGATCGTTCTGATCGTGATGTACACATATCTGTGTTTCAGTATTTTCGGGTACAGTGATCTTGATCGTCAGAAGAGTATGCTTAGAAGACAGAATATCCTGATGTTTATGATACATATCGTGGCGTTTCTTGTGATGTATCTTCAGAAGGAGGACGTCAAGATCCTTGCGTTTTATGTGATCCAGGTGATTCTGTTTGCCATAACCATACTGCTGTATACAGGGTTCTACCCGAAGTCGTCAAGGCTTGTGGTCAATAACATGTGTATGCTTTTATGTATCGGCATGATCAGCCTCACAAGGCTGAACTATGACAAGGCGGTGAAGCAGTATGTGATAGCGGCCGGAGCGATAGCGGTGAGTTTCGCGGTTCCGGTGATCATCCGGAAGTGGGGAAAGCTCTCGGAGTGGAGGAATCTGTATGCGGCGGCAGGTATTGTGTCTCTTGCCGTTGTAGTGGTGGCGGGACGCGTGTCATACGGGGCGAAGCTTGGCTTTACCGTCGCGGGTATCAGCATCCAGCCTTCGGAGCTGGTGAAGATCATCTTCGTATTCTTTGTGGCGTCCAGCTTCAAGCTGTCCATGGAGTTCCGCAACATTGTGATCACGACGGCGCTTGCGGCATTCCATGTGCTGATCCTGGTGGCCTCAAAGGATCTTGGAGCGGCGCTGATCATATTCGTGGTGTATCTGGCGATGCTGTATGTGGCGACGCACCAGTTCCTGTATGTGGCGGCCGGGCTTGGCTCGGGCAGTGTGGCGGCTGTGGGCGCCTATTATCTGTTCGGCCATGTGAGGACCAGGGTTGAGGCGTGGAAGGATCCTTTTGCCGTCTATGACAACGGCGGATACCAGGTGGCGCAGTCTTTATTTGCCATAGGAACAGGCGGATGGTTCGGGATGGGGTTATTTGAAGGGATGCCTGATAAGATTCCGGTTGCGGACGAGGATTTCATCTTTTCCGCTATAGCGGAGGAGCTGGGACTGATATTTGCGCTGTGTATGATCCTGATCTGTGTCAGCTGTTATGTGATGTTCTTGAACATTGCCATGCAGCTTCATAATATGTTCTATAAGCTGGTGGCGCTGGGGCTTGGAACCTGTTATATTTTCCAGGCATTTTTGAATATCGGCGGGGTAACGAAGTTTATCCCTTCTACGGGTGTGACGCTGCCCCTGGTAAGCTATGGCGGAAGCTCGCTGTTAAGCTCGCTGGTCATGTTTGCGATCATCCAGGGGTTATATATAGTAAGAGAAGACGAGGAAGAGGATATTGAAAGAAGGAAAAAGGAAAGGTTACGAGCAAAGAGAAACCGACAGGCGGCTTACGCGGAAGAGAGAAAAGATGGAGATGTCCCGAAAAGAGCGCAGAGAAGCCGACCAGAAAGACCGGAAAAAGGCCAGAGAAAAGCGCGCAAGGAACAAAGAGTTCGCTAGGGTTACGTATATCTTCGTGGCGCTGTTTCTGGGAATGATGGGATATATCGCTTATTTTCAGGCGGCAAGAAGCGAGGAGTTCATCCAGAGCCCTTATAATGCGAGAAAGGATTCCTATGCCGACCGGGTAGTAAGAGGAGATATTCTGGACGGTCAGGGCAGGGTGCTTGCCAGGACGCAGGTGTCAGAGGACGGGACCGAGACGAGAGAGTATCCATACGGGAATATGTTCGCCCATGTGCTGGGTTACTGCGACCATGGGAAATCCGGTCTGGAATCGGTGGAAAATTTTAATCTGCTTACATCGAATGCATTTTTTCTGGAAAAACTTAAGAATGAATTCCAGGGGCAGAAGCATAAGGGAGACAGTGTTGTGACGACGCTGAACCTGGATCTGCAACAGGCGGCATATGACGCGATGGGGAGCCGGAAAGGCGCGGTGGTTGTCATGGAGCCGAGTACCGGAAAGATTCTTACGATGCTGTCAAAGCCGGACTTTGATCCCAATACGGCCGCGGCAGACTGGGAAGCGCTGAACGCGGACGACACCGGAGTGCTTTTGAACCGGGCCACGCAGGGACAGTACGCGCCGGGATCCACGTTCAAGATGATAACCACCCTTGAATTCATGAGAGAAGATCCGGGATATATAGATTACAGTTACGATTGCAGCGGGGCGATAGAGGAGAACGGTTCGACGATCCATTGCTATGGCGGAAAGGTGCACGGACATGTGTCGCTGACGGACAGCGTGGCTTATTCCTGTAACACGTCGTTCTGTAATATCGGACGGTCGCTGGATACGGCGGCGTTCAAGAATACGGCCAGGGAGCTTCTGTTCGACTCAAAGCTTCCGTCTGTGCTGCCATACAGTAAGAGTAAGTGCTTCCCGAACGAGGGTGTGGGCAGTGTGGAGAAGATGGCCACGGCCATGGGACAGGGCAAGACGCAGGTAAGCCCGTATCATATGGCGCTGATCACATGTGCGATCGCCAATGGAGGCGTCCTGATGAAGCCTTATCTGACAGATTCCATCACGAATTATTCCGGGCAGGAGATCAAAAAGAATCTTCCGGAGGAATATAAGACGCTGATGGCGGTGGAGGAGGCCGCGCAGCTTAAGCAGTATATGACGAGCGTTGTAGACTACGGCACGGCGTCACCCGTACTTGGCGGACAGAGCTATACGGCGGCGGGAAAGACCGGAACGGCTGAGTACAGCTCTGACAAGGAGAAGGATCATTCCTGGTTTATCGGGATGACGAATATAGAGAATCCGGAGCTGGTGATCAGCGTGATCATTGAATCGGCAGACGGTGAAGCGAGCGCGGTGAATGTGGCAAAACAGGTGTTTGACGCATATTACCGTTGATGACGGCTGTTTATAGGATTTTTTATGAAAATATCCGGAAAGTTTTGGTATACAAAAGGGGTGGAATATGAGATACTATAAACATCTATATCTGGCTGAGGGGCTTGGGAAGAAGAAGGATAAGATCATCAGGAAGCTTAATGAGAAGAAGCTTCTGATGAATATCCATGTCATCATACTGGCTCAGAACGGGAAGGATCAGTTGGAGATCTATCATCCGATGATCTTATTACAGCCGGATTTCCCGCAGGATGATTTTCTGGTGGTCGGGATCGCAAAAGATTATGAAGATGCGATAGAACTTGTGGAAGAAATCGTTCAGGAAGTGTATAATGAAACAAAAGGGGCAGACATTCGTTCCTATATATTAGAGAGAGAACAGGAAGAGTAAGATGCTACATATTCTATTGCTTATCTTGAAGATCATAGGGATTATAATTGCGGTGATACTGGGGATACTGGTATTGACGGTTTGTGTCGTCCTCTTTGTTCCCATCCGGTATCAGATGAGCGCCTCCTGCGGCGGCACGCTGGAGGGAATACACGCGAAAGCCAGGGTGACGTGGCTTCTGCATCTGATCAGGCTGAATATCAGTTACGAGGACAGAAAGCTGTCCTGGCGGATCGGGCTTGCATGGAAGAGTATACAAAGCGGTAAGGAAGATAAGAATACGATAAAGGCAGAGGTGAAGACGTATGGCAAAGAAGTGGAAGAATTATGGGAAGACCTTGAAGACGATCTGGAAGAAGAGCCCGGTGAAGATCGTAAGGAAGAGAGGGAAGCTTCTGAGGTGGATGAAGAAGAGCCCGTGGAAAGATCTGACAAGGGTTGTGACGAGAAAGAAGAGCGGTCTGTCCGGGCGCTGGAGGAAGAGTGGAACCGGCTTATGGAAGGGCATCATGGAGAAGCGGGGCAGGAAGAAGAGCCTGGCGAAGCTGTGGAAAAGAGTGCAGAAGAGCCGGAAGAGTTACTTGCCAGGCTTGAGCAGGAGGTGGAAAGGCTCCTGGAGACCGAAGAGCTTCTGGAAGAAAGAGAAGCCGGTGTTCATAAAGTATGGGAAGAAGCTTGCGAAGATAACCCAGAAGAGCCGGAAGAGCCGGAAGCTCTTTGCGAAAGCGGCGAAAAAGGAGAGCGGGAAGCTTGCGAAGATAACGGCAAAGAAGAGCGGAAAGCTTGCGAAGACAGCGGCGAAGAAGAGCGGAAGGTTTGCGAAGATAACGGCAAAGGAGAGCGGAAAGCTTGCGAAGACAGCGGCAAAGAGCCGGGATTGGCTGTCAAAAGCGGCGCAGACCGGGATGAAGACGGCGCAGAATGCAGGGAAGAATACGAAGAAAGCGGCCAGGACGGTGATAGAGGGTGGAAGCGCATTTGGCGGAAGCTTGTTGACGGCTGCCGGCAGTTTATCCGGAAAATAAGCGGTCTGTATCAGAGGATCATGGGTATTCCCGGCAGGATCAAATGTACGATCCAGAAGATCTGCGGTAAAATAGGGACATTATCCGGAAAGAAAGACAAGATCCTTGATTTTCTGACGGATGAGGTGCACAGGACGGCGTTTGTGAAGGTCAAAGACGAGGTGTTTTGGCTGCTTTTAAAGCTCAGGCCGAAGAAGCTTCTGGGCAGGATACGGTACGGATTCGAGGATCCCTGCCTGACCGGTAAGCTTCTGGCGGGATTCAGTATCGCGTATCCTTTTCTGGGAGATCATCTTAAGATCTGTCCGGATTTTGAACGCAGGATCCTTAAGGGGAGTTTTGAGGCTTCCGGACGGCTTCGGGTAAGTTATTTTGTGAAGCTTGTATGGAGCCTGGTATGGTGCAGGGAAGTGCGCATGACATACCGGCATGTGAGAAAGTTTGAATTATAAGCGTAGGAGGATTAGGAAGTATGGCGGAGAATTTCAAGGGAACGGTAGAGGCTCTGTTTCACGGGATGGATGGCGTGATCTCATCCAAGACCGTGGTAGGAGAGGCGATTCATATAGGTGATACGATCATCCTTCCTCTGGTGGATGTATCCTTTGCGGTAGGTGCAGGGGCGTTTAGCGGGGAACAGAAGGAGAAGGGCGCGGGCGGTCTTGGAGGTAAGATCTCTCCCAGCGCGGTGCTTGTAATTCAGAACGGACACACGAAGCTTGTGAATGTAAAGAATCAGGATACGATGACGAAGATCCTTGATATGGTGCCGGATGTGATCGACCGTTTCGGATCGAAGAAAGAGGACAAGATGACGGAAGAGGATGTAATGGATATCCTGGATTCCGCAGACGACGAGGCGTAGACCGGCCGTCAGATAAGATTTTGTCATTTTTTCAGAGGCGGGCGCATATGATATAGAAAATGTGCCCAAGGGTGATGGTGATGAAGCGTGTGGCGGGATTCGCCTTGTTCTGCATTGCGGCCGGCATGGTGATTGCGCTGGTCCTTCCGAACATGTTTGTAGAGGTGTTGTGTATATTGTTGTGTTTATTGATAGGATATAACCTGTTTTTTTGTTAATGCATGATTAAAAAAGTGAAAAAGCACAAATAATACTTGCATTTCTTTCCACCATCTGGTATGATACTAGTGTTGTGAGTCTGAAAGACAGACTATATATAGATCGTTAGGAGGTGCAGTCATGGCTAAATGTGCTATTTGTGAAAAGGGTGCGCACTTTGGAAATAGTGTAAGTCACTCTCATAGAAAGACACCGAAGATGTGGAAGTCAAATGTAAAATCCGTTCGTGTGAAGACAGAAAATGGTGGAACAAAGAAGATGTATGTTTGTACTTCTTGCTTGAAGTCAGGAAAAGTTGAGCGTGCATAAGGCAAGTTAAAACTCAGATTTCGTTCAGAGATCTGAGTTTTTGTTTGTCCGGGATTCTATAGTTGTAATATGTGGAAAAAAAGGGTATAATAATCCTAGCCAGCATCGGCTGGGGCATCAGTATGTCCTGGTATGCCGGTGCTTTTTGTGAATGAAAGATGTCAGAAGAATGACAGGAGGTTTGAGATATGAAAGGATGTATGAGTACGGATCTTGGTATCATTACGATCGATCCGGAGGTGATCGCGAAGTATGCGGGTACCGTAGCAGTTGAATGTTTTGGTATCGTGGGGATGGCAACAGTGAGTATGAAGGACGGTCTGGTCCATCTGTTGAAGAAGGAGAGTCTGACCAGAGGGATCACGGTGGCGATTTCGGACGAGAATCATATCAGTATCAACTTCCATATTATTGTTGCATATGGCGTAAGCATCTCAGCCGTTACTGAGAATCTGATCAGCAATGTGAAGTACAGAGTAGAAGAATTTTCAGGAATGCCGGTAGATAAGATCAATATCTACATTGAAGGCGTCAGAGTCATCGATTAGTGTAAGGAGGAACATAAGAAGTGGCTAGGAAAACTATAAATGTGGATATGCTTGGGAAGATGTTTTTGGCAGGTGCACAGAATATTGAAGCAAAGAAGGAGTATATCAATGAACTGAACGTATTTCCAGTACCGGACGGGGATACGGGGACGAATATGTCCCTTACGATCATGGCGGCCGCCAAAGAAGTGACCGCTCTTGAGAAGCCGGATATCAAGGAACTGGCGAAGGCGATCTCTTCCGGTTCTCTCAGAGGAGCCAGAGGGAATTCAGGCGTCATCCTCTCACAGCTGTTAAGAGGATTCACCAAGTCGATCCGGGAGGAGAAGCAGATTGATGTACAGGGACTTGCGGCGGCCTGTGCAAGAGCAAGGGATACGGCATATAAAGCGGTCATGAAGCCAAAGGAAGGTACGATCCTCACGGTTGCCAGCGGGATTGCGGATAAGGCGGCGCAGATGGCGGCGGAGACAGACGATCTGGAGGTATTTCTCCCGGCGGTGATCGAGCACGCCGAGGAGGTGCTCAAGAAGACGCCGGATATGCTGCCGGTGCTCAAGGAAGCCGGAGTAGTTGATTCCGGAGGACAGGGGCTCTTAGAGGTCATTAAGGGAGCCTATGACGCATTCCTTGGAAAAGAGATTGATTACAGCGCCATCAAGCCGGGTACAGGCGTGCAGGTGACGAAGATCAGCGCGCAGGATACAGCGGATATTAAGTTTGGGTATTGTACGGAATTTATTATTCTGACGGAGAAGGAATTCACGGATGAGGAGGAGAGGGATTTCAAGGGATATCTGTCTTCCATCGGTGATTCCATCGTATGCGTGGCGGACGATGACGTGGTGAAGGTCCATGTGCACACCAACGATCCGGGGCTTGCGATCCAGAGAGCGCTGACCTACGGACAGCTGTCGCGTATGAAGATTGACAATATGCGCGAGGAGCATCAGGAGAAGCTTATCAAGGATGCAGAGAAGCTGGCGGCCAGCGAGGCGGCGAAGACGGCAGAGGCGGCCGGGCGTGCAGATAAGAAACCAGAGGAGCCCAGAAAGCCGATGGGATTCATCGCCGTGTCTATCGGGGAAGGTATGAACGAGATCTTCAAGGAGCTTGGCGTCGACCATATCATTGAAGGCGGACAGACCATGAATCCGAGCACGGAGGATATGCTCAACGCTATCGACCAGGTGAACGCAGACTGCGTATTTATCCTGCCGAACAACAAGAACATCGTTCTTGCCGCGAACCAGGCGAAGGATCTGGTGGAGGACAAGAAGATCGTCGTGATTCCTTCGAAGACCGTTCCACAGGGGATTACAGCGGTGATCAGCTTTATGCCGGATGCGGATGTGAAAGAGAACGAGGAAGCCATGCTCAGTGCGATCGGGAACGTGAAGTCCGGGCAGGTGACCTATGCGGTGCGGGATACTCATATTGATGATAAGGAGATCCATGAGGGCGACATCATGGGGATCGGCGATTCAGGGATCATGGCTGTCGGCAAGGGCGTGGAAGAGACGACCAAGGAACTCCTTGGGCAGTTGGTAGATGAGGATTCCGAACTGATCAGCCTGTACTATGGCGAGGAAGTGAAGGAAGAGGACGCTGAGAGATTTATCGCAGAGATCGGAGAGCTGTACCCGGATGTGGATGTGGACGCGCATTACGGCGGACAGCCGATCTACTATTATGTGCTTGCAGTAGAGTAGAAAGTATAGAACCAGAGTGCCAGATGTCTGTTTATAATACAGAGTCTGGCATTTGTATTCCATAAGAACGGGATGGATCTGTTGTGGATAAATATGTTGAGGATAGATATGTTGAAAAATCAGGATTGGCAGAAAAGAGACAAGGAACATGATAGATAAGACAAGCATCAAAGAATTGAAAGGAATCGGGGACAAGACTCAGAAATTATTCGAGAAGGTCGGCGTAAGTACGGTGGGCGATCTGATCCGGTATTATCCAAGGGGGTATGACGTCTATGAAGATCCTGTGCCGGTCAGCGAGGTGGAGGAGGGAAGGACACAGACGGTCAGCGGCGCCATCTTCGGCAGAGTACAGGTATCGGGAAGCGTGAAGATGCAGGTGACGACGCTGTATGTGAAAGACCTGACGGGAACGCTTAAGGTCATATGGTTTCGGATGCCCTTCCTTCGAAGTACATTTGCAAAGGGCGGTGCGGTTACATTAAGAGGAAGGGTGGTTAGAAGGCGTGACGGGCTTGTGATGGAGCACCCGGAGATCTTCTATCCCTGTGAGAAATATGAAGACAGGCTCAATACGTTGCAGCCGCTCTATGGGCTCACATCCGGACTTACCAATAACGCCGTGGCAAAGGCGGTGCGTCAGGCTCTTGACGGGATGGACCTTGCCGCAGAGCTTCTGCCCGGGGAGCTTCGGATGCGGTACGGACTGGCAGAATACAATTACGCGGTGCGGGGGATCCATTTCCCGGAAGATAAGGAAGTGTTCTATCACGCCAGGGAACGTCTGGTGTTCGAGGAGTTTCTGGCATTTATCCTGTCTATACGGAAATTAAAAGACAAGAATGAGAAGCTGTCGAATGAGTACATGATGGAGATAAGACCGGAGACAGAAGCATTCGTACAGGGGCTTCCGTTTCAGCTGACTAACGCCCAGAAGAAGGTCTGGAAGGAGATCGCCGCAGATATGGCGGGAGAGACGGTGATGTCAAGGCTTGTGCAGGGAGACGTGGGTTCCGGTAAGACCATTGTGGCCGTACTGGCTCTTCTGAATACGGCACTGAATGGTTATCAGGGCGCTATGATGGCTCCGACGGAGGTGCTTGCGAGACAGCATTATGAATCCATCAACAGACTGTTTGATACCTATGGAGTGAAGGTCAAGGTGGAGCTTCTGACGGGTTCCATGACGGCGAAGGAGAAGCGAAGGGCCTATGACCGGATTGAGTGCGGATATGCGAAGATCATCGTCGGCACCCATGCCCTGATCCAGGGCGGGGTGAACTATGACTGCCTTGCGCTTGTGGTGACGGACGAACAGCACCGTTTCGGGGTAAAACAGCGGGAAGCATTTGCCAGAAAGGGGAGCGCGCCTCATGTACTGGTCATGAGCGCGACGCCCATACCAAGGACGCTGGCGATCATTCTGTACGGGGATCTAGATATCTCTGTGATCGACGAGCTTCCGGCGGACCGTCTGCCGATCAAGAACTGTGTGGTGGATAAAGGATACCGCAAGACGGCTTATGCATTTATGAAGAAGCAGACAGCCGAGGGACGGCAGTGCTATGTGATCTGCCCCATGGTGGAGGAGAGCGAGACTATGGAGGCGGAGAATGTAATTGATTATGCTTCTATGCTTCAGGAAGAGCTTGGCGGGGAGATCGCGGTCTCCTTCTTACACGGTAAGATGCGGCAGGCGCAGAAGGATGATATCATGGAGCGTTTTGGGAGGAATGAGATCCAGATCCTCGTCTCGACGACGGTCATTGAGGTGGGGATCGACGTGCCCAATGCCACGGTCATGATGGTAGAGAACGCCGAGCGTTTCGGGCTGGCACAGCTTCACCAGCTTCGGGGAAGAGTAGGAAGAGGAGCGCATCAGTCTTACTGTATCTTTATGAGCGGTTCCAAGTCGAAGGAGACAAGGGAGCGTCTCGATATTTTAAATAAAACCAACGACGGATTCAAGATTGCCAGTGAGGATCTTAAGATGCGCGGTCCAGGCGATCTGTTCGGCATCCGCCAGAGCGGGCTTATGGATTTCAGGCTTGGCGATGTGTATCAGGATGCGAAGCTTTTGAAGATGGCAGATGAGGCCGCGGACTGGCTTTTGAGATCAGATAATGACTGGATGAAGAATCTTCCAGATTATGAAGGAACTTCTAGTGTAATAATTTAAATCCTCCATATACTATCTGCGTAACAAAAATAAATGTTACACGAGATACAAAACAAAAAGTTAGAAGTTACAAAAAGGAGGAGAAAACAATGACAAGTTCATCAAACAGAGCAGCAGTACCAGAGGCAAAGGGAGCATTAGACAAGTTCAAATACGAGGTTGCAAGCGAGCTGGGCGTTCCGCTTTCAGAGGGCTACAACGGAGACCTGACTTCCAGACAGAACGGTTCTGTAGGCGGTTATATGGTTAAGAAGATGATCGAGCAGCAGGAAAAGCAGATGGCTGGCAAATAACATGCGGTCTTGGATAGGCACTGCATAAC
>CAJTRO010000011.1:0-3045 GCA_910579015.1 uncultured Dorea sp.
ATATTATATCATGGATGGAACCATATAGGAATAAAATTCTAAAATTATAGATAAAATTTGAGGGTAACTGTTCGAACTCATGGTAGAAATACCCTATAGCAGGTAAATAGACGCCTATAGTTCTAAATGGAAGAAATATTTAACAGATTCCATGCTATTTTTTACATTTCATAATAATTTACTAAAAAGGAGTATAGTTTATAAAGGCAATAGCACTAACAAATCATACCTATAGCGTGTTTTATAAAAATAAAAATAGAAGTATGATTAATAAATATGGAAGAAGCATTATTCCAGAGAAAGATTGTCCGAGATGGCAGGTATATCTCCCAAGTTTTTATATGAAGTTGAAAAATGGGCACAAGGGGATCTCAGCGGATACATTGTACCGGATAACAGAAGCGCTGGGGACGAATTCTGATTATATTCTTTTTAGGGAATATCGTGGGAGTGTGGAGACGGAGAAACAAAAGATACTGTCTCTTTTTGGTGAGGCGAAAAAAGAGACAGTATACTAGATGTCATATTGGCCGAAGATGCAGAATTATGCTCAAGGTGAAGAGATTGCTTTCAGTATTGATGTCTAATAACCCGTTATATTTATTGACGATGTTATGGATGGACGGCAGGCCGTGCCCGTGGTTGGGAATATCCGTTTTTGTCGAAGCAAACATGGCATTCTGTGAGGTGATAAGCTTATGGGAAAATGTATTTTCAAAGCAACAGTAAAATCTATTAGATTTGTATTTTATGGTTATATGTACGAGCTTTGAAGGCATGTCATCCTGCATACAGGCGTCAAACGCATTATCAATTGCATTTCCTATAAGAATGCACAGATCGGTGTTCTCGATCGGGAGATGTGCCGGTACGGATATGTCCCAGGTATAGTTGATATCGTGCTCTTTGGCTATATTGATCTTTGAACTGAGCAGTGTGTCCAGGAGCAGATTTTCGCAGATGGACAGGGGTGTAAGGCCAAAGTCGGGATCTGAGAGGAGCTTATTGATGAAGTCGATGATTTCCGTGTCCTGTCCATGTAATGCATAGGCGCGGATGGCAAGCAGCTGATTCTTAAGATTGTGTTTTTCGCGTTGGAAGTGTTCAAGCTGTGCTTTTCCATTTGCGCGAAGCTCTTCGTAGTGTTTCAGCTGGTGGTCCATCATATAATTTTCTATCTGCTTATCAGCGGCGTCTGCCAGGTTGTTATAGAAGATGTAAAAAGAGATATTCATTAACAGCAGAAAGAGTGTTGCCACAAAGGACAAGATATCGCCAGCTGTTGAATTACTGCTTTGGTTCAGGTAAAAAACAGTATGTATGATAAAAATACTGATAAATGTTATACATATTAATAAAAACCAGCATAGCGAGGTGGGGGTGTTATGTGCCCGTTGATGCTGGTATATGGATATGGCGTGGACCATAGACAATAATATTAGCCTTGAAGCGACTATTCCGGTAAAGATCATATCTTCTACGGGATACCTCAATAGCTGAAAAGTAAAAGCAACAATAATCTCGGACAGCATACCAGTGGCGCATCCAATTATAGAAAGAAAGATAATGCTTCTGATGGAGCCATGGTAAAGCAGATATCCCAATAAAGTAATAAGCAGTCCGTTAAAAATAAACAATATGAGTAACTGATTGATTCTGCTTAGAAGAATCAATTGCAGAACAAAAAATAATATCCACACAACGAATTTATATACCCATGACAATTCTTTCCTGATAAGAAAACGGTCAAAGTATATTGATAAGATCCAAAAATAAAATATGTAAACTGGTAAGGCCCGCATCTACAAATCCTCAAGTATCTGGAAATATTTTGAGCGGAGAGTTTTCTGAAATTTAGGACCAACATGCAAAGAACAGCCAGTGGATAAGTTTACTTTTGAAAGGGTGAGAGCGCTTATGTGGTAGGAATTAATCAGATAAGATTGATGTATCCTGATAAAATTCCAGTTTTGTTCATTTGCGTAGGCTTCAATTTCATCCAATTTTCCGAGAAAACGATTAGTTGTGGATTGTGTGTGGATTAGTATGTCTCGTCCGCGGCTTTCCAGATATATAATTTCAGAAACCGGTAGTTTCATATATTTTTGATGAAAGCTGAAAGTAAAAAATTGTGTTCTGCTTTGGATTTTCTTGTATGCGTCCTGAAAATAATTGTAAAATTTCTTATGGTCAATAGGTTTTGACAGGAACCGAAAAGGCTCAACTTCAAAAAGTTGTTCAAAATAAGTGTCATAAGCAGAGATATATATTAGGAGGCTTGGGATGTCGTGCAATCTTATAAACTGTGCAGTTTTGATTCCATCCATTCGTGACATTTTGATATCCAGATAGATTAAATCGTAATATTCTCCCTGCTCTATTTTTTTGCATAAAGACTCACCATCAAAATAGACGGCTATCTCCATACTGATATAATCTTGTTTCATAATTTGCAGTAACATGCGCTCTATTTCAGAAGTGATTGGTATATTATCATCACATATCGCAATTTTCAGCACAGTTATCACCCCTGCTCTTCTGTATCGGACATAATGTTGATAAGGGTATATATGGCATTTCGTTTCTCTTCATTTAATGACTGTAGTTTTCTTGCATACATGGATATGCGTGAATCCGCAGTATTATCATGGGCCTCCCATATATACCGCTGATTAGAACGATATAAAATATAATCGACAGATGTATGGAAATAATCTGCAAGTTTACACAAAAGCTCCGGGCTGGGATCTGCTTCTTCCAATTCTATTCTGCTGATTGTGTTTTGGCTTGTGTCAACTAATGTTGCCAGTTTAACTTGTGACATTTTTTTAGATTTTCTTAATTCTTGGATTCTTGTTTTCATTTTATCTCCTTGAGGAAACCGTAAGATAAGTTTACTTGATTTTCTTCTGTGAAATATCCGAAAATGAGTAATCATTACTACGAATTTGAGTAAAACCCAAAAAGGAGTACATATTTTATGCTCTTTATGACATATGAAGAATCTTAAACAAAAAATTAGATAAAATATGTATGAAAGGAGTT
>CAJTRO010000011.1:3055-23443 GCA_910579015.1 uncultured Dorea sp.
ATATGAAAAAAATCGCAAATTATTTAATGAGAAGGAATGGGCTGTTGAGTGCAGTTATGGTTATGGGCGGTATATTTACTGTATTGTCAAAGTACGGATGCTGTTTCTACATCTATCACCAGCCACATTTCCCGGCGGCATTACGCGATACTGAAGAGTAGATATGGAACGTGCAGTCGACAAGATCATGCAATACATTGATGAAGCCTATACCCTGGAAGAATCCGACAAGGAGGTATTGCGGTTTGGCATACAGGCCGCGATGGAGCTGACGCTCAATCTGCTTATCAGTATCTTCATCTTGTACAGGCTTCATATGATGTGGGAAGGTCTTTTGTTCTTCGCGATCTTCATTCCGATCCGGACGCTGGCAGGAGGTTATCATTCGGATACATATCTGAGATGCCTGCTATTCTCTGTATTGACACTGACGGGGATACTTGTGGCAAGTAACTACATGGACCTGCCCACAGGTCTGCTTCTTGTAGTGATTCTGCTGCTTGAAGGCGCGGTTGGCCGGATCGCGCCGGTCGTGAATGCCGACAGGCCGGTTTCAAAGCGTGAATACGGGATATTTAAAAGAAGGCTTAAGATAGTTCTGCTGATTGACGGCATATTCAGTATCTTCTTATGGAGGATGCAGTGTGATAAGGCGGTAAATATCATAGCTTTAAGCCTGATGCTGATCGTTGTCACACTGATCCTTGGCAGGATAAAATATAAGTCATATCAGATATCTGTATAGCGAAGGGTAGGGATCGGCAATGGCTGATCCCTTTTCTGACAGGATTTCCATTTCTGGTTCTGATTATTATCTTGAGCGGGAAACTTGTGCAAAAAATCGGAAATTAATAGAAACAGGACAACTTTTTCTCCGATTTGTGGATTGAACTGCCGGATTATTCGAATTAAAATATCCGTGGGTGATGAAAATGGAGAAGAGAAAGAGAGAATATCTTTTTGATAATTATAAGGTACTTTTAATTGTTCTGGTGGTGATCGGACATTTCATTGAGCCGTGTTATGACCAGAATCCTTTCTTATATGAATTAAAATGGGGGATTGCGGCATTTCATATGCCGGCCTTTATCTTCATATCAGGGTATTTTTCAAAGAAGGTTCCGTCGGTAAAGAAGCTGGTCGGCGGGCTTGTGATCCCGTATTTTGTATATGAGGTAATCTATTACCTGTTGTATACATTTGTGCTTGATAAGGAGACAGAGCTTTATTTTACCAGGCCGAAGTTTACCCTGTGGTATCTGATGGCGCTGTGCGCGTGGAGGGTGGCGGCGCCTGTAGTAAGGAAACTGCCGTATCATCTGCCGGTCTCAGTGGCGGCAGGATTGGCGGTGGGATTGATCGGTATCGGGAACTTTCTCTCGATTCCAAGGATTGTATTCTTCTTTCCGTTTTTCCTGGCGGGAATGGAGTTTGACAGCGCATGGCTGGCCGGATTCCGGAATCTTAAGGGATATATCGGTGCGCTTGGGATCCTCGGAAGTATGGCGGTGTTCTTGTTCACGGATGAATACCATCGCCGGCTGTCAGTGAAGATATTCTACGGACGCTATTCTTATGAGGAATTGGGACTGGCGTCTGTGGAAGGGATTCTGATACGTGTGGTCTGCTATGGGATCTCGTTTATGCTGATTTATCTATTCATGCTGGTACTTCCCACGGAGAAGAAGTCTTATTCATATCTGGGGGAGCGGACGATGGCAGTCTATATTTTTCACGGGCTGATCTACAGCTGTCTGAAATATGGATCGTCGGTTCTGGGATCGGTAGAGAGCAATGTGGAGAGTGTGATGTTGATCCTGTTCTGTATTGTGGTGGTGTGGATCGTGTCGCGCAAACCCTTTGTGCAGGTTACGGATAAGATTGCGCATCTGGTATAAGCTGTTTTTTAGACGTCAACACCAAGAATAAGTAAATAATTAGTATTCCCAAAGTCAAAAAATATTGATATAATACCCATAATAGACTGGAGTTTTAGATTATGGAGTTATAGGCTATGGGGATGATCTTAGAGTATATTGATTATCATTTACTGCCGCTGTCTCTTCTGCTAGCGGCAATTATTTTTGCTGTCTGCTGTCTGGGGCTTTATCTGGGGGAGAGAAGGCGGGCAAGGCGGATAGAATCAGAGGCCGCAGGAGAGCGGAGGTTCTTTGGAGCATTTTCCGTCAACAGGCAGGAGTTTTTCCTGCTGGTTCGAAAAAGAGACCTGCGGATTGTGTACATCAGTCCGAATTTTGAGGAGATGACCGGGATTAATGCGGAACTGGTGTGTGCTGATATCGAAGTGTTAAAGAGGCTGGTCAGCGCAAATACGGCCAGGAATATTGTTGAACAGCTTAAGGACTGGGACGGGGAGCAGGAACTGAAGCTGGAGTTTGATTATAGGATGCCGGGAGCGGACGCAGAAGTAACGGACTGTTTAGAAGATCCGAAAGCAGACTGCGAAGACGCCGGGAAGAATAGACAGAGACATGGGCTTGTATCTCTTCAATCAGATGAGGACAGTGCATGTTATCTTGTCGTGTTCTGTGATAATACAGAGGATTACAAGATCCGCACCACGATGAAGGCGGAGCTGGAACAGGCGTATCAGGAGAGTCAGGCCAAGACGGATTTCCTGTCTAAGATGTCCCATGAGATCCGCACGCCGATGAACGGGATCCTGGGCATGTTAAGTCTTGCAAGATCCCATGTGAAGGATCCCAGGCAGACGGATTACTATCTGAACCGGGCGGAGAGCCTTTCGCAGTTTCTTCTCACGCTGATCAATGATATCCTGGATATGTCAAGGATTGAGAGCGGAAAGATGGAACTGGAGGCGGTGCCGTTTGACTTGTTCAAGGTGGCGGAGAAGCTGGACTCTATGTTCCGTAACACAACGGAGGCGAAGAACATCCGCTGGGAGATCGCGATGCAGGACTTCGATGTAAGCCGGGTGGTGGGCGACGAACTGCGTCTGACACAGGTTATCATCAATTTTATCTCCAATGCCGTGAAGTTTACGCCGGCAGGGGGAGCCGTCACTGTGACTTTCAGGCAGATGCATAAGATAGACGGGAATATGCACCTGATGATCCGGGTAAGAGATACCGGTAAGGGCATTAAGGCGGACTTTATAAGCAGGATCTTCCGCCCGTTTGAGCAGGAAGATGCGTCTACGGCTCATCATTATGGCGGCAGTGGTCTTGGAATGGCGATTGCCGATAACATCGTCAAGCTGATGGACGGCCAGATCATCGTGGAGAGCGAGGAAGGAAAAGGAACGGAGTTCGTTGTATATATCAGCCTCCCGATCGCGGGCGGAGAACAGATCGTGCCGGAGTCATGGTATGACGCCCGGCCGGAGGAGGATACGGAGGATCTAAAGAAAGCGATCGAAGAATTTACCCTGGAGGGTGTGCGTCTTCTTCTGGCAGAGGATAATGATGTCAACGCGGAGATTGCGATTGAGATCATGGAGATGGAAGGCGCCGTGCTTGAGCGAGCCTGCGACGGCCTGGAAGCGGTGCGCATGTTTGAAGAAAGCCCGGAGCATGGATACGACGCGATCCTCATGGATATCCAGATGCCGAACATGAACGGCTGGGAAGCGGCGGCGCAGATACGGAAGTCTTCAAGACCGGATGCGGATATCCCGATTTTCGCCATGTCGGCGAATGCGTTTGTGGAGGATAAGCGTCACTCTATAGAGATAGGCATGAACGGACATATCTCAAAACCGGTGGATTATGATGAAGTCCGCGAACTGGTGGGAGAGGCATTATTGAGCCATGGCCGCAGGGATGTGTAAGGATCCGAAGGCGCATTCATAAAGGTGGAGGTTTGATCAGAATATGAAGAAATGGAAGAATATAAAGAAGAGCCATCTTGCGGCGCTTGCCACAGGCGTCCTTGTGATCGGGGCGGGGATCATAGTCCTAATCAGCGCTTCCGGGCTGGATTCCATATTTGAACCAAAGGATTATGAGCGTTTCAACAATCAGTATGAGGACGGAGAGGATTTTGATTCCGTGGCGGGCGACGGGGAAGAGTCCGATCTTGCCGATGAGAATGAAGACGGTGACGACAATACAGACGACGCGCAGAAGGCGCTTCAGGTTGCCGAGGCGAATCCGGAAGAGCCGGATACCACAGGTCTTGCCGACGACCGGAACCACAGCGGGGATGCCGGGCAGGAGAAGAATCCGGATGCATTTGAGATATCAGACGACCGTAAGCCGGGCGGAATTGACGTAAGGCCGGACGGTTCGGGCGACGGGGATAATAAGGATGAAGCCGGAGAGAGGCCGGGGGATACAGGGAATGAAGAGAAGCCGGAGCAGCCGGGAACCCCGGATACGCCGGGGAAACCGGATGTGCCGGATAAACCCGTTAACCCGGATGTCCCGGATAAGCCGGACAGTCCTTCCTGGGAGGATGAGCAGTTAAAGCCGAGGGATCCCGTCCAGACGGAGAACGGCGTTCTGGCCAGGCTTACGGCGGTGATCCACAGGGAATACTGCCAGGGGGATATCTTCCGGGGCGAGGATGCAACGGTGACGGCAGTCTTCCGCCAGCCGGACGGCAGGGAGAAGGTGCTGACCATCCCGTATGGCGGAGAGAACGGTTACAGCGTGCAGATGTCCACCAGACTTACCGGAAAGCATACGGCGACATTTACCTATCTGGGCGTATCGGCGAGGGCGGTCTATGAGGTGATCTCAAGCGGAGTGGAAATCTATTATTATGGAGTAAATAACGGAAGTATATATGTGATCGCGCTTCCCGGTCCGCTTGGAGCCGATCAGGAGACAACGGATGAACTGACCGGGCTCAGGTATTTTCCATCCAGCGGGGGTAATGCGGATCTGACAGATATCCACAGCCGTCTGATCGCATATCTGGGCAATCAGAAGATTCGCACCAGGTTCCTTAAGGATACGAGATACAGCAGTGTTGTATTTCTTGAGGAGAAGGACGGGTATCTGACGACCATGCTGTCGGGCTTCCGGTATTATCTGAACGGGAATCTCACGCCGGACGGACCGTATGTGTATTATCCGGTCTATAATTGGGGTTCTGGAAATATAAGAAATATTGTAGATGAAGTGTCTGCGGTCCCGGAAGGCTATAAGATCCGGCGTACCGTTCAGGATGAAGAAGACCTTGGAAGATGCAGGGGCGGCCAGGTGCTTGAGCAGTATACCGGGGATGATACAATCCTTAATGTACCGATGGGCGTGACGGATATTGAGCTTAAGGGCGTACAGGGGAATGGGATTTCAGAGATTCGGACCATGATTCTTCCGGAGAGCGTGGACAGCATTGATCTTGCAGGTATTGCAGGCTGTCTGCCCAAGCTTACGGCTTATGAGACGACGGGCGGCGGGAGATATCAGGCGGTTGACGGTGTATTATACAGCAGGGACAAAGAGACTCTGATCAGTGTTCCGGCAGGAAAGACAGATATCACGATCCCGGAGACGGTGACGACGATTGCCGGGGGTGCGTTCAGGGGAAGCAGTATCAGTAAGCTTGTGATCCCAGAGACTGTGACACATCTTGAGGCTGGATGCTTCGAGGATTTTCACGGGGAAGTGATCTGCATGGAAGGAGAAGGGGATATTGATGTTTCGGCAGATACGGGATATAAGGGTAAGGTTCTGTTTGTAGATTCCCTTCATGACGTTGTGCTTAAAAGAGGCATTTTCGCATTCAAAGGCCAGGATATCACGTTTGGGGCAATGGATGGGAAGGGAGCGGAGATTCCGGAGAAGACGGGGCTCTACCATTATGATACGAAGAGGGAGATTCTGACACTTACAAAGGAACCGGATACGCTGGCAGGCATCCGCGTTGAGGTATCAGGTTATTATGGGGTTCCGGACGGGATCACTGCGGTGAGTGAGGGCGCGTTCGCGGGAGCGCAGAAGCTTCGGGAGATCAGTCTGCCGGATTCTGTGAAGGAACTTCGCAAAGGAAGCCTGATTGTTTCGGATTCTGTGAGGGAGGTCTTCCTGTCTGCGGATATGACGCAGGTTTCCCCGCAGGTGTTCGGAGATTCGGCGAAGGGAGAAGGTATTCCGGATATTGCGGTCTGTGTGCCCGAGGAGTTTTATGATTCTTATCTCTCGGTCTGGACGCCGATCCTGGATCCGGTCTATGGCGCCGGGACGGCCGGGCGTCTGCTTCAGATCAAGGATGACACGGTTTTCTATGAAAATGATGCGAAATATCAGAAGCTTACGGAAGGCGGCGCAGAGACGCATCGTCTGCTTGAGGTATATGGGCAGGAGAGGACGGCTTTTCGGGTAAAAGAAGGAACGGCAGAGATTGCGGCAGGAGCATTTTCACAAAGCGTAAGGCTTGAGATCCTGTATCTGCCAAGATCGCTTGCAATTGTGGAAAATGGCGCGTTTGCGGGCTGTGAGAGCCTTGAAACGGTGACTGTGATGAAGGCGGGACTTCTTGTGCCGGAAGCGTTCGGCCAGGTATCGGATGGTGTCACGATCTATGAGAAGGGGGCACGGCAGGAAGGTCTGGCGTATGGTGATTTCGTCTATGACGATTTTATCTACGACGACGGGATGATCTACGGAAAGTCTGCGGACGGAGGTTTCATGCTGATCGATGTGCCGACGGATTACAGCGGGGCTGTTGAGATTCGTAAGAATACGGTCTGCCTGAATCGGGAGGCTTTCAGAGGATGTACGCGCGTAGGGAAGATAGAGCTTATGGAGCCGGGCTCTCTGCGGGAGATAGGAAGCCGTTGTTTCGAGGATTGCACGTCTGTCGCTGTCCTTAAGTTTGACGGGGCGAAGCGTCTGGAGAAGATTGGCGAAGAGGCGTTTCGTTCCTGTACGGCTCTTGAGACACTCTATCTTCCGGACGGCCTGAAAGAGATGAGCAAGGGGCTGTGCTATGACTGTACATCCCTCAGAAATGTGAGCGCCGGGGGAGTCTCGAATGTGTCTGCGGAAGCATTTTTTAACTGCCAAAGTCTGCTTGCGGGCGGGCTTACGCTTGACTGGGAACAGCTTACTAAGATTGGCGGCAGGGCGTTTGCCTACTGTAGTCTTCTTGCCTCTCTCCCGGATATGCCGAAGCTTGAAAGTCTGGGAGAGCGTGCATTCTTTAGCTGTCAGAGGCTTAAATCGGTGGTTCTGCCTGAGATGCTGGCCAGTATGGGCGAGGAATGCTTTGGTGAGTGCGGGGCCCTGACCCGGGTGGAGCTTAACGGGAAGCTGACCGGGATTGGCCGGTACTGCTTCTATGGATGCCGTGAGCTTGTGGAAATTGTATTCAGTGAACAGCAGAGGAATGCTCTTCAGGTGATAGGCGTGCAGGCGTTCGGTCAGTGCACTTCTCTGGAAGCGCTGGATCTGAGCGGTTTTCCGCTGTTACAGCAAATGGGAGAGCGTACCTTTGAGGGGTGTGATTTCCTGACTACCGTCAAGCTTCCAGAGAATCTTAAGAAGGTTCCGGATTACTGCTTTGAGAACTGCAAAAACCTGTCGATCCTGACGCTCATTTCCGAGGAAGTGACAGAGCTTGGGGAAGCTGTTTTCGGGGATACGCTGTCTCCTTTTATCCATATATGGGTGAAGGAAGGGAAGCTTGCGGACTATTTGGATGCATATAAGGATATATTAGATCGGTTGTACGGTGACGGAACCGTGGCAAAGCTTCTGGGAAAGATTGACGATAAAGTAGAGATCATCCGCGGGATCACTTTCGAGATCACGGATGAGGGAAGAGTATTAAAGGAAGTATCTGAGGCATTCGAAGGGGCGTATACGATCCCGCATACAACGGTCCGGATCGAGGCGGATGCATTTGCAGGATGTGCGAAGCTTACGGCCGTTACCTTCCCGGAGAACAGCGCCGTCAGTCTGGGCGACCGCTGTTTCAAGGAGTGTACCGCGCTGGAAAGCGTGGAGTTTGGCGGTGATATCCCGCAGTGGGGGGAGGAAACCTTCATGGGTTGTACATCTCTTAGACGGGTTGCTGTCGGCACAGGAAAACGGGAGGAGATACCCAGGGTGGGTACAAGGGCATTTAAGGGATGTACCGGGCTTGTAGGACGGGATGCCGTCTCTTTCATGGCGCGGATGCCGGTTCTGGGCGAGGAATGCTTTGCGGACTGTGTGAATCTGGAGGCAATTCCGATGTCGGAGTATGCCCGCAGTAATCTGGAAGTGATTGAAGACCGTGCATTTGCGGGATGTAAGAATATGACGCTGTTTCTGACCAGTTCATTTACCGGGATGAAGTCCATAGGCGCCTATGCGTTTGCGGATTGCGATTCGTTAAAGAATCCTTCGATTCCGGCCGGGGTGACGTCCATCGGGCAGGGATGCTTCTCGGACTGCGAGAATCTGACGACGGTAAGCTTCTATTGCGTGCTTGAGGAATATCCGGCGGATTGTTTCAAAAACTGTCCGAAGCTTTCGAGGACGGGCGGAGTTCCAGGTGCGCTGGCCGGACTGAGGCGGATTGGAGACGGTGCGTATGAGGGATGTGTGTCTCTTACCACCAATGCGTCCTGGAATCTGGGCAGATATGCCGGACTTGAGGAGATCGGCGCGAATGCGTTCAGAGGCTGTACGAGTATGACGGAGATCAGTCTGTCGTCCACCGTTCGAAGAGTTGGAGCGGGTGCGTTCGACGGCTGTGTCAATGTGGGACAGCTGACGTTCCAGTCGGAGGATGTACCGGAAGTCGGGGAGATGCGGCTTTTGACCATGGGAAATGGCTTCTGCATCCGTGTGCCGGACAGCCAGGCCGGGGGCGACCGTGTATATAAAGCGTATCTGGCGTTTTTTGCGGAAATGTTCGGAAATGACAAGGCATATGAGATCCTGGATTCCATATCGGACGGAGCGAAAGGCCGGAATCCGATCGTGACGGAGCTGGAAGACGGGCAGGCAAAAGAGAATGCCGAGGAGGAACCGGCGCCGGGTAAAGATGTGGAAGGGCAGGAGCCGGGAGAGAGTGAGCCGGGAATGGAAGGAAATGTGGAAGGCCAAGAGACGGAAGAGAGAGTGAGTGGAACGGATAAAGATTTAGAAGGCCGGGAACTGGGAGAGAAGGCGCTTGGAATGGAAGGAAATGCGGAAGGCCGAAAGCCGGGAGAGTGCGCGCCGGGAACGGAAGGAGATTTGGAAGGCCAGGAATATGCAGATATGAATGACAAAACAGAGTAAGAGGAATGGTAGAAGGAGATAGTAACATGATTATACAACAGTCAGAGCAGGTAATGCAGGAAGTGAGGAAGGTATTCATCGGTAAGGATGAGATCATAGAGAAGGTCCTGATGAGTATTTATGCCGGCGGGCACATCCTGCTTGAGGATGCCCCGGGAGTTGGGAAGACGACGCTGGCCCTTGGATTTTCAAGGGCATTGGGGCTGTCTTATAAGCGTGTGCAGTTTACGCCGGATACGATGCCTTCTGATATTACCGGATTCAGCATTTACAATAAGAATACGGGAGAATTCGAGTATAAGCCCGGGGCGGCGGACTGTCACCTGCTTCTTGGCGATGAGATCAACCGTACTTCGCCGAAGACGCAGGCGGCGCTTCTTGAGGTCATGGAAGAGGGCAGTGTGACGGTGGATGGAATCACGCACATCCTGCCAAAACCATTTATCTGTATTGCCACGCAGAATCAGTATGGTTCGGCCGGGACACAGGCGCTGCCGGATTCACAGCTTGACCGGTTCATGGTCCGGCTCAGTATCGGCTATCCGGGGCGGGACAGCCAGGTTGCCATATTGAAGAGCCGCCGGGGCGTCAGTGACATTGACCATGTGAGGCCGATGATGACAAGGGATGATGTGAAGGAGATCCAGGATTACCTGTTTTCTATTAAGATCACGGAGGATATCCTATATTATATTACGGATCTGTGTACTGCGACGAGGCAGGCGTCCATGGTAGAGTTAGGCGTCAGCCCGCGCGGTGTGAACGCACTGGCGCATCTGGTACGCGCAAGGGCAATCTTAAGAGAGAGGGATTATGTGATCCCGGAGGATGTGCAGGCAGTATTTATCGACGTCTGTGCTCACCGTCTGGTCATGCGCCCGCAGGCGAAGATCGAGGGAGTGACCGCGGTGGACGTACTGAAAGACATTTTGCTGAGAATAAAGGCGCCTTCTCTGGGAAGAAAGTGATGAGATTATGTGGAAGCATCGGATAGGGTATTTGGCGGTAGTCGTGACTGCCTTGATTACATATATTGTTGCGGACAGAAGGGAACCGCTTGTGCTGGTCTGCATTCTGGTCCTGATGCCGTTTTTGAGCATGATCCTCCAGTGGACGGCGATGCGGGGAATCGCGGTGGAATGCCGTATGCATGGGAGCTGTCGGATGGGGCAGCAGATTGCTGTGGTCCTTAAAGTAACGAGGAAGAGCCGTCTTCCGCTTGGAGCCGTCCGGATCCTTCTTGTCTTCGATAATATTCTGTACGGAGATAAGAAGGAGGCCAGAGTGTGGCTCCAGCCGGGAGAACACAGGGAGATGACATTCACTTACCTCTACGAAGCGTCGGACTGTGGAAATGTAAAAACCAGCGCCAAAACGGCCGAATATCAGGATCTGATGGGACTTGCGGTATTTCGGCGTCCCGTGGAGATTTCCCGGGAGACGCTCGTCTATCCTCCGGAGATCCGGCTGAATATGGAACTGCTTAAACGGCCGGAGACCAAGAGCTTCGGAGAGATGTATAACCAGAAGAAAGGGCAGGATATCAGTGAGGTATCGGGACTTCGGGAGTATGTGCCGGGAGATTCCATGAACAGTATCCACTGGAAGCTGTCGGGGAAGCTTGACGAATTGATCGTGCGTGAATTCGGTCAGCCGTCCAATTATAATACGTTGATCTTATATGAGATGATGAAGAAGAATGGGGAGAAGGAGATCCCTAATTCCTGCAATAATGCGGTGCTTGCCCTTACGGTGTCGCTGAGTATGAGTATGCTTGAGTTAAACCTTGAGCACAATGTGGGAAGGGTTCTGAACAAGGACATCCAGATTGTCCCCGTCAATTCGATGGATACCTATGAACAGATGCAGATGAATCTTTTGTGTAAGCCGATCGTAGACGAAGTAAGCGGAGCAGATACGGTCTACAGCTTCCTTCGGGGAAATCTGAGAAATGAGTATACGAAGATCATCTATATTACTCCCTGCTATGAAGAACATACAGCCCGTCAGCTGTCCAGAGAGGTGGACCTTACCGTGCTCCAGATCGTGCAGGGAAGGAAGATGGATTATACGGCGTCGGCGGGATATGCGGTAATCTCTATTGACGTGGACACCTATCAGGAGACGATGAACAGTGTTACGATCTAAGATATTTGAAGAGGAGGCGGCAGGATAATGAGGGAGAGAAACCAGGATATTTGTCTGCTTACGGCCGAGGGAAGAAAAGAAAGAAGAGGAAATGTATTTGTGCCAGAAGTGATTTTGGCACTTTTTCTGCTGTCCGGGCTCCTCATTGCCTGCAAAGATATGATGTACAGTCCGGCCTGTCTTAAAGGGGCGGTTCTTACGGGGGTTCTGGTGATCCTTATTTTGCAGGCGTCAGAGCTGTCTGACAAGACGGCAAGAGGCGCAAGGCTTGGGATCTACATGGCCAGTATTCTGTGTTTTGTGGTCTTTATCCTGTATATCGCACAGGGATTCCTTGATACGGTGAACCGGTTCAGAGCCCTGTGGAATCTGCGGTTCCAGACAGAGCTTGAACAATTTTCTGTGAACAGCCGGGCAGTGACGGGGGCGGTCGTGTTCTGGTGCCTGATCGCTGTCTCCCTCGCCGCTCTTCTGCTGATGCTGGTGAAGAGAAGGAGCACAGGACTGCTTTCTCTGATGGTTGTTCTGGCGCTGCTTATGGGATTTGTTCTTGGACGTTCACAGATGTGGGGCTGTGTGCTGTGCCTGATTGGCGGGAGCTTCGGAACGCTCGTATTTACATCGGCGCCCGGACGTCAGTATGGCATATGGGGGTTGATGTGTATAACGCTGACAGGAATCCTGTTTCTGTCCTTCTTCGCAGGGACCAACGGCTATGAGGGACTGGATCAGATTGCCAGGTGGAGGGCAGACGCCGTATCCTGGTTTGAAAGATTCCGGTATGGCGAGGATACGCTTCCCAAGGGAAATCTCGCGAAGGCGCAGGGGCTTCTGGACGGAGAGGATGAGACGCTGAGACTTGAGATGGAGACGGTGCAGGAATGCTATCTGAAGGGCTTCGTGGGTGCGGACTATGACGGGATCATGTGGAAGAATCTGCCGATGGAGGCATATCAGGGAGAATATGAGGGACTTTTAAAATGGCTTGAGACGAAGGATTTCTCTGTTCTTAGGCAGTTTGCGCAATACAATGAACTCACAGAGACCGCACAGGGCACGGACACAGGAAGTGTGAAGATAGATGTAGAAAATACGGGCGCCTACCGGAAGTTCGTCTATCTGCCCGCCACGGCCGAGAACTGGGAAGGCGGCGGTTCAAAGGAGAGAAAGGACTGGCAGGTGCGTTCAAACCGCTTCTTCGGGACCAAGAATTATTCGTTTCAGGCGGTAAGCGGCGTGGTGTCGGCGGACGGCGTATCGACTGCGCCATGGATGCAGAACCCGTCCGGGAAGGCGGAAAAGGATTATCTGGACGCGGAATCAGTCTATCATTCATTTGCAAAGGAATACTATATGGACGTGGATGACGACAGGAAGGCCGAGCTTGAAGAGCTGTTTTTCCCGGAAGAGAAGGAGCGGGATTTTAACGAGGTGACGGCACAGATCCGCAGGGTTCTGCGTCAGGAGACACGGTATGTAGAGACGCCTCCGGCCGTACCTTCGGGGAAGGATTTTGTAGATTGGTTTCTGAATGAATCCCATAGAGGAAATGCAATACACTATGCTTCGGCGGCGGTGCTTGCGTATCGGACGGCCGGATATCCGGCGAGGTATGTGGAAGGGTATCATTACGCGGATGAGGAGACTTCAGTCGTGCTTACGAACCAGAATGCACATGCCTGGGTGGAGGTATATGTACCGGGAGTGGGATGGATGCCGGTGGAGGTAGTGCCGGGGATGTACACGGAGATGTACACGAACCAGATTGTCGAGGGTGAGCCGGCCTTCCAGGTGAACGCAGATTCCACAGAGGACGGCCTGGAGATTGAGGGCGGCCAGTCTGATGATGACGGCCGGGAAGAAACGCCAGAGGATGCCCTGCCGATTCACAGGATCCTTTCGATGGTCATGCTCAGCCTGTATCTCTGTCTGATCCTGTATCTGGCGCTGGAGGCGCAGAGGATCATACGGCGTATGTACAGGAAGCGTGCGATGCGTAAGGAAGAAGATTCGCTGTTTGTGGACTGGTACGCAAAAGAGATGAGCCGTATGCTTGTGACCGGAAATGTCAGGGGAAATTATAATCATCCGCTGGAATTGTCCGGTCAGGTAGAAGAAAAGATTGACGGCATCAGCGCGGATGAATATATAAGAGCGGTCGGCCTCTTGCAGAAGGTACGGTTCGGCGGGAAGAAGCTTAAGCCCCATGAACTGCATACGCTGGAGTGCTTCTTAAAGAGGCTTGCCGGGAGCCTGTCCCGGCAGGCCGGAGTATGGGGGCGTTTCAAGGTAAGGTATTGGTATGTGTTCTAAAAATTCCGGTATCTGAAATATCCCAGACACAATCCCCCAGCCGCGACTGTCAGTGCAATGCCAAGGTGCAGGATTATCTGCTCTAAGGGGATTGCGAAGCCTGTGCTCATCGGAAGATATACTGGCATGGAGGTCATAAAATGGGTGATGCACCTTGACAGCGTTATTCCCAACAGCCGCATCGGCAGGAGTACGTTCAGCCAGAGGACCGGAAGCAGGAAGCACGCAATGGAGAAGATCACCGCCAGGAACGGGCTTCGGCAGGAAGCTGAGATTCCAAGTACGATTCCGGTCAGGAGTACGACGCCGAGTACGCCGAGGGCTGTGACGTACAGCAGAAAGCCAAGGACACTCTCCGGGCAATAGCCGTATGGTGTGGCAAAATTCACAAGAACGGCGGATGCGTTAAGCCCCTGCGTGCCATATACGATGAGGTAGATAACCCACAGATAAGCGCAGACCAAAAGGGTGAGGAGAACAGCAAAGCATAACCCTGCAAGTATCTTCATCCAGATTCCCTTTTTCTTTCCGTGGCGCGTAGTGCGCAGGAGGTCCGCGGTCTTAAGCTGGTATTCCTCTGCAAAGGACGGGGAGAGCCCCAGAATCAATATGATGAACAGCGCAAGCATGGATAAGATATACATCTCCACGAAATCATTCCATCCGTAAACATAGTCGAGCCGGATTTCATTTTCCAGAAGGTACGCGCAGTTGTTGGTCCAGTCTGCCCCTTCGCGAAAATGGATCTCATCCGGATTGCTCCCTTCGGTCTGCATGAAGTTGGTGAAATTCTCCGTGATAAGGCGGCTTACGTAGTTATTGGCCGCCTTCCCGCTTACGGGATCGTAATAGAAGAACCCGTACTCTTTATGAACCTTCGCAACCAGTTCTTTTGTCAGCACTCCGGCATAATGGCCGGTCAGAGCCTTGTCTCTTAGTATGGCATCCTTCCCCTGGTAAATCCTTCCGTCTATAACAGTGGTATACTGACTGCTCTCTTCATACAGGCGTGTTGTCACGAATGCAAGCAGCAGGAATACGCCCAGCCAGATGATCTTCCGTGTTATGATCTTATAAAGTTCTTCTTTCCAGATGGTCCACATGTTCTGACACCTCCTCAAAATGATATAAATATACGTCTTCCAGTCCCGGATGGATCTTGACGGCGCCTTCGCAGGGGCAGGTGTCGGACACAAGCCTGAGACGCACCCTTTCTCCTTCATTTTTCAAGTTGCTGACGGCGAAGGCGTCGTTGAGCCGGAGCGCTTCGTCCGGTCCGGCAAGATATTCCCATACCTTTCCATGGACGCTTTCGGTGACCTCAGCCACGGTTCCGTGCTGGATGATCTGCCCTTGTTTCATGAGCAGGATCTCATCTGCGATAAATTCCACATCTGAGACGATATGGGTGGAAAGGATGATGATCCGTCCCTTGGACAGGGAGCTGATGATGTTGCGGAAACGAATCCGTTCTCTGGGATCAAGCCCGGAGGTGGGTTCGTCAAGGATCAGAATCTCAGGATCGTTAAGAAGCGCCTGGGCAATTCCGAGCCTTCTGAGCATTCCACCGGAAAATGTCTTGATCTTATTGCGCTGGTCGCCCTCAAGTCCGGTCAGGCAGAGCATCTCCTGAACCTTCTCTTTTGCAAGGTCTCTGGGGACGGCCTTACATGCCGCCAGATATTCCAGATACCGTCTGGCGGTAAAGTCGGGATAATAGCCGAAGTCCTGGGGCAGATACCCCAGAAGATAACGGTAGTCACTGTCCAGTCTGCCGATCTCTGTGCCGTTGCACCGGATCTCTCCGGCAGTCGGTCTGAGGACGCCGCAGATCATGCGCAGAAGCGTCGTCTTGCCTGCGCCGTTCGCGCCGAGAAAGCCGTATACACCTTCTCGAAGGCACAGAGATACGTTGTCTACGGCGATTTTGTTCTTGAAATGTTTGGTTATTCGGTCCAGTATCAGTTCGGGCATAGGATACCTCGCTTTCTAAAAGGATTGTATTTAATTCATGCATATGGCGTCGCCGGTTTCGATTTTGCCAAGAAGACGGCGCAGTTCGCCGGCGAGTGTCAGCAGTCCGGCAACAGCCAGTATCTGCCACAGGATCAGGTATTCTGGCCGGTACAGGGTTTCCCACAGCACAGGAAAGAGCACCGGTGCGCCGCAGAGCAGGCCAAGGGCGAAGGAGCGGAAGCCTGAGGATGCATTTCGGAGGCTTATCAGCATGTGCAGATACAGAGTGTCCGACCAGAGAAACGGAACCAGCATATAGATAAGGGAGGTCCCGATCCCGGCGGGACTTCGGTCTCCTGTGGTTATCAGGAACAGCACCAGTATGATAAGGCCGGCAATCCCCGCCTCGAGCATCCGGATACAAACCATCTGTTTCAGGTTCAGGTACAAGGTCTGTTCAAGCTCTGCCATATGCCAGGAGAACAGGTTCGCCACATGGCTGAGTAGAATATTTCCGGCGACGACAAGGAACACGGAACAGGCGGCCAGCGTCTCGGTATCGTCCGTATGCTGTCTGCGCAGGGTAAGCACCAGAAGTATGGCGGCAAGCAGGAGGACACCCTGGAGGATCCAGTGCTTCCAGGAGTGAAAACGAATCTGGTTCCAAAGCTGTTCCCCGAATGCCGGATAATGCCGGATGCGCTTTCGGGCGGCTTCTATGCGGATTGCTGACAGGCTTTCCGCCTTTTTCGCTTCATCCAGCGGGAATTTATAGGGGAATGATTTTTGGGGGCGTGTCATGATAATGAGGTCTCCTTTCTCTACGAGCTGCTTTAATAAGCTGTTAATAAGCTGTTAATAAGCTGTTATTAATAAGTTGTTATTAATAAGCTGTAAAATCACTTTGCCAGAGAAGTTTCTTCAGCTTCTTGATACCATCCCGGATACGGGACTTGACCGCGTCGCAAGAGGCGCCGGTCATCTGCGCGATCTCACGATTCTTGTATCCGTAGAAATGATGGAGAAGCACGGCCTCGCGCTGGGATTCGGGAAGCTTCGATAGTGCGTCAAAGAGCAGAAGGGTATTTTCAGAAAGCACGGTACTGCCGGAAGGATCAGAGGCATCCGCGCCGTCTGATGAAATCTCATGCTCAATGGATTCCAGAGGATCGATCCGTCCCAGTGTCTGGGACGCATTCCGCAGGTAATCCCGGCACAGGTTCATGGCGATGGTAAGGAGATAGCCTTTCAGATTACGGTACTGGTAATGGTCCACATACTTTATGAACCGTAAGAACGTGTCCTGGGCAAGATCGTAAGCGTCCTCGCGGCTGCCGGTCTGGTAACAGCAGAAATAGTAGATGTCGTCATAGTATCTGCCGGCAATCTCGTTCAGATATTCAGTTTGTCCGTTCTGAATCCGTCGGATCAGTTCTCTGTCTTCCAAAATGCGTCTCCTTCCTGTACAGGTATTGCATGTAAAACGTCTTACAATAAATATAACTCTTTTTGTTGGAAAAAGGGGGGAGTAAATTACAGTAAAATTTTTCATTTTATGGATTTTAAATATAGCAAACATTTGTTCTTTTTTGGTTGACACGCGGAATGTGTGCATGATATAATTTTTCCAGAAGCTTGGGGAGAGAGTGATGGATTCTCTTAGACATGTCTGAAAGAGGATCTCCTGGCGGGATTAATCCCGCCAGGGGTATCGGACCGCTGATTCTCAGGAAGATGTGGAACTGACCAAAGCCCCGATTAATCCCACCAGAAATACCAGACATCTGATTCCTCAAGACCAGAAGCCAGTTCTGACAGAGTGTAAGTCTCTGTCCCCTGGTCGATCCTGTCAGGGCAGAAGGCATAATGCTCCTTTGCGGCTTCTATACTGTTCTGTCCATTCAGTTTCGCCGGGGCATAGAATTCCAGGATATCGTTGGCAAACACGGCAGGAACCGCCTGGTACTTCTCATACCAGTATTTGCAGATTGCGGTCATTTCCTTTGAGTCCGGGCAATCGTTCCATCCACCCATAGGCAGACAGCTGATGAGATCCCACGGATTGCTGACAGGGATTTCCAGAAGCAGGGTATCTTCTTCAAGTTTGTTGGTGCGGGTAGATATAAAGGCGATAAAGTGATGGATGACCTCGCCTTCCGTCTCCTCCCCGATGAAATCCTCGAGGCTGTCATAACCGGAATCTTCGAAGAACAGATCAAAGCGTTCTTCGAGAAGTTCTTTGCCGTTGTCCTTACTGTCAAGGCGGACAGAGCCGTTGACGGCCTTTGCATCTTCCATGTATTCCAGCCATCCGTCCGCGGCCTCATCCAGAAGGATGATTGCAGGACAGAACCCCTCCCGTCTGCCGGCTTCGAATGATTCGTGGTACGCCTGTTCCAATAATCCCGGATCAGAACCTTTTGCGAAAACCTTATAATTACATCGAAAGTTTTCTATTAATTTTTGCGTTGACTTTTTCATAGGATTCTCCTCCTGATGTATGTATAAGATTTTGTCACTCAACAATGTGCTGGTTGAGAGTTTTACTTCTAAATAGTATACTTGATTTGGGAACACATCACAATGAAAATATTATGATATTTAAGTGACAAATCATTCATATAAATGTCATAGAGTTGTAAGAAATATGTTTTATAATGTAGATAAAAGCTTAACGGCGGATGAAAATTTTATAAATTTATAGAGCAAGGCTTGAGAAAGTATTGTACATGGCCGATTGTAACAGTAACAGCGGAAGGATTCAGAGAGACGAAAGAGAACCGGAAGGTAAAATACCAGGAAGGAGCTGACCAGACAATGAAGAGAAGACACCAGTTAGGAAGAAGCATACGTAGATTGTTGATACTCATCCTGTTGATTGCAGTATCGGTTGGTGCGTTCTATGGATTCAGAGGTTATCGGATGTATCGGGGTGCCATAGAGCAGATGTCTGTTGAGGAGAGGGTAGAGCAGATCCGCGCCCGGGAACATTTTACCAGATATTCTGAGTTGACGGATTTTTATATAGACGCGGTAATATCGGTGGAGGATCACAGGTTCAAGGAGCATATGGGGCTTGACCTGATCGCAATCTGCCGTGCCGTATGGATCGATCTTAAAACGATGTCTTTCCGGGAGGGAGGCAGCACGATCACGCAGCAGCTTGCCAAGAACATGCTCTTTACCCAGGAGAAGACCATAGAGCGGAAGGCGGCGGAAGTATTTGCGGTGCTGGATATAGAAGCGGAATACAGCAAGGAAGAGATATTTGAATTGTATGTGAACACGGCCAGTTTTGGGGAAGGGTATTACGGGATCTATGACGCCTCTAAGGGATATTTTGAGAAGGAGCCATTGGAGCTTACGGACTATGAGTCGGCCGTGATGGCAGGAGTGCCCAATGCGCCGTCGGTATATGCGCCGGGGGCGGACAGAGAGCTGGCGGCTCAGAGGACGGCGCAGGTGCTGCGGAGTATGGTAAGGAATAACGTGATCACGCAGGCACAGATGGACGGGATGCTGTGAGGATAAGATAAATGCTGAGAAAAGCGGTGGACCATTTTGATATAAGACAGATATGTGATTCCGGGCAATGCTTTCGGATGACACAGCGGGACGAGAATACATACAGTGTGATTGCGTCAGGGAGATATCTGGAGATAGAGCAGAACAGAGAAGGGATTGTATTTTCCTGCGGGGAAGAGGAGTTCGAGGAATTCTGGAGAAGATATTTCGATCTGGACCGGGATTATGGAGCCTATATGGCGACGGTCAATCCGAATGACAGATATCTGGTGAATGCGATACAGTTTGGTTCGGGGATCAGGATTCTTCATCAGGATTTGTGGGAGATGACAGCATCATTTCTCATATCACAGCAGAATAACATTGTGAGGATATGCAGGTGTATTCGGAATATCTGCGAACGGTACGGGGAAGAACGGGTGAATTTCCGCGGGGAGACGTACCATACATTTCCCGCTCCAAAGGCTCTGGCATATCTTCCGGAGGATGAACTTAAGGAATGTAATCTGGGGTATCGGAGCAAATATGTGGTGCGCACAGCAAGGAGTATTGCGGAAGGAGAAGTGAATCTGGAGGCTGTGCGGAAGATGAGATATAAGGATGCGAAGGCACAACTGTTGAAGCTGTATGGTGTGGGGGAGAAGGTGGCAGATTGTATCTGTCTGTTCGGACTGCATCATCTGGAGGCGTTTCCGGTGGATACACATATATTGCAGGCGATGGAGAAGCACTATAAGAGAGGATTTCCGAGGAGAAGGTATAAGGGGTATGAAGGGGTGATGCAGCAGTATGTGTTTTATTGGGAGTTGAGAGGGGAATAGAATGGACAATACGGTATTGTATATTATAGGGAAAAATGTTATATTAAAAACGCGGCATACCACAAAAAGTGAAAGGTGGTTTTTTGTGTGAAGAAACTTAAATGTGCCTCTTTTTTTGCAGGAGTTGGAGGAATAGATTTAGGATTTGAACAAGCTGGCGTTTTCGAGACAATATATGCGAATGAATTTGACAAGTATCCATCACGAACGTTTGAACTTAATTTCCCGGATATTAAAGTGGATATTCGTGATATTCAAGAGGTGAAGTCAGAGGAAATACCGGAATTTGATGTGATGTTTGCCGGTTTCCCATGTCAGGCTTTCAGCATAGCGGGCTATCGAAAAGGGTTTGATGATGAAAAAGGACGTGGTGAACTTTTCTTTGAATTAACAAGAATTATTGAAGATAAATATCCGAG